>NZ_VIUJ01000002.1:0-693007 GCF_007993905.1 Pseudomonas sp. SJZ077 | reverse complement strand
ATCTTGTTGACTATCAGTCTGACTCCACAAGCACCCACACGAATTGCTTGATTCAGTTGTTAAAGAGCGGTTGGTTAAGATCTTTCGTCTCAACCGAGGCGCGCATTCTACAGCAGCCTCTGTTGCTGTCAAGCGGTTATTTTCAGAAGTTTTCAAAGTTTCCTTTGCAACTTCAACCACTTGCGCTTCCGATCTCTCGTTAGCGGGAGGCGAATTCTACAGCGTTACTCGCTGCTGTCAACACCTCTTTTTCTCCGCTTTCGACCGAGAAGATCGAACCGTCAATCAAGCCAAACAACCCCGCCTGATCAACTCCTTCTGGGCTTCGATGACCTGAAGCAACTCGCTGTCGAAAACTGCGTAACTCTTTGTTTACCAAGGAGTTTTCCGTTTCGACTGCGCCGGAAGTGGGGCGAATTATAGACTTCCAGAATCTGCCGTCAACCCCTGATTTGGCTTTTCTATCAATAACTTGCAGAAAGCCGGAAAACAGACCGCTTCTTTCTATATAGGAGAGCAAAACCACCCCCTCTATATAGAAGGAATCTTCAGAGGACCCCCGCCACTTTGAAAGCGGCGACCGTTTCTGCATCCAGACCCAACACCCGCTGCAGAACCTCCAGCGTGTGCTCGCCCAATAACGGAGGCGCATTACGATACTCCACCGGCGTTTCCGACAGGCGAATGGGGCTAGCTACCTGCGGCACCATGCCTGCTAGCACATGGGGTAGCTCGATCGCCAAACCACGCGCCTTGACCTGAGGATCAGCAAACATCTGAGCCAAGTCATTAATAGGTCCGCATGGCACACCCGCCTGCTCCAGCTGTAACACCCACTCAGCGGTGGTCTTGAAGACAGTCGCCTGACGGATCAGCGGGATCAACACCGCGCGATTCGCCACCCGCAGCTTGTTGGTCGCGAAGCGTGGGTCATCCGCCCACTGAGGCTGCCCAGCCACCTCCGCAAACTTGCGGAACTGCCCGTCATTACCCACGGTGAGAATGAAGTCTCCATCCGCCGTAGGAAAATCCTGATAGGGCACGATGTTCGGATGTGCATTACCCAGGCGCTTGGGCGCATTACCCGTAGTCAGATAGTTCATCGCCTGGTTCGCCAGGCACGCAACCTGAACATCCAGCAACGCCATATCGATATGCTGACCACCACCGTCATGTTCCCTATGGGCCAACGCGGCAAGGATCGCTACCGTCGAATAGAGCCCCGTCAGGATGTCTGTCAGCGCCACACCGACTTTCACCGGCCCTGCACCCTCATCTCCCTCAGGTCGACCGGTCAGGCTCATCAGCCCGCCCAGCCCCTGGATCATGAAGTCATAACCCGCACGCTTGGCGTAAGGCCCGGTTTGGCCAAACCCGGTAATCGAGCAATAAATCAGATTCGGATTGATGGCTTTAAGCGACTCATAGTCCAACCCATAAGCCGCCAGGCCACCGACCTTGAAGTTCTCGATCAGGATGTCCGACTTGGCCGCCAGCTCACGCACCAGCTTTTGCCCTTCTGGACGCGTGAAATCGATGGTCACCGATTGCTTGTTGCGATTGGCCGACAAGTAATAGGCGGCCTCGCTGGTGTTCTCGCCATAGGCGTCTTTCAGGAAGGGCGGTCCCCAGGCACGCGTATCGTCGCCATTGCCCGGACGCTCAACCTTAATCACTTCGGCGCCAAGGTCGGCAAGGATCTGCCCGGCCCAAGGCCCGGCCAGCACCCGCGATAAATCCAGTACCCGTAGATGCGAAAGCGCGCCCATGGACGTTCTCCTATTAATAGAACGCCTGGATGCCGGTTTGCGCGCGACCAAGGATCAGTGCGTGGACGTCGTGCGTACCTTCATAGGTATTCACCACTTCCAGGTTGACCAGGTGGCGAGCAACACCGAATTCATCGGAAATGCCGTTACCGCCCAACATGTCACGCGCCATACGCGCGATGTCCAGGGACTTGCCGCAGGAGTTGCGCTTCATCATCGAGGTGATCTCGACTGCCGCCGTGCCTTCATCCTTCATACGACCCAGACGCAGGCAGCCTTGCAGTGCCAGGGTGATCTCGGTCTGCATGTCGGCAAGCTTCTTCTGGATCAGCTGAGTGGCGGCCAACGGGCGACCGAACTGCTGACGATCCAGGGTGTACTGGCGAGCGGTGTGCCAGCAGAACTCCGCAGCGCCCAAAGCGCCCCAGGAAATGCCGTAGCGCGCGGAGTTGAGGCAAGTAAAAGGGCCTTTCAAACCGCGGACGTCAGGAAAAATGTTCTCTTCAGGAACAAACACGTTGTCCATGACGATCTCGCCGGTGATTGATGCACGCAGGCCAACCTTGCCATGGATCGCTGGAGCACTCAGGCCTTTCCAGCCTTTTTCCAGAACAAAGCCACGGATGTCGCCCGCATCATCCTTACCCCAAACCACGAACACATCGGCAATCGGACTGTTGGTGATCCACATCTTGCTGCCAGTCAGGCTGTAGCCGCCTTCCACTTTGCGTGCACGAGTAATCATCGCGCCTGGATCGGAACCATGGTTAGGCTCTGTCAGACCGAAGCAGCCAATCCACTCGCCCGAGGCCAGTTTCGGCAGGTACTTCTGCTTTTGGGCTTCAGTGCCGAATTCATTGATCGGCACCATGACCAACGAGGACTGCACACTCATCATCGAGCGGTAGCCGGAGTCGACACGCTCAACCTCACGAGCAATCAGCCCGTAGCTGACGTAGTTCAGACCGCTGCCACCGTACTGCTCGGGAATGGTCGCACCCAACAGGCCCACTTCGCCCATCTCGCGGAAGATCGCCGGATCGGTCTTTTCATGACGGAAAGCTTCAAGCACGCGCGGTGCGAGCTTCTGCTGAGCGAATTGCTCGGCAGTGTCGCGGATCATGCGCTCTTCTTCGGTGAGCTGTTGATCCAGCAGCAGGGGATCGATCCAGTTGAAGCTAGCTTTACCGCCCATGAGTGTGTCCTCTCGAATCGGGTCAAATAACGTGGACTGATCCTAGGCCTGGTCCGGCATTACGGCAAACGAGGATTTTGCATACTGTTGTGCTAATTTCTCACTCCGTAACGTCGCGAAATAGCCTTTATGCGATGTATTAGTGAGGTTGGAGTACATGCGCCGGAAAATCCCTAGCACCACCGCCCTGATCAGCTTTGAAGCGGCAGCGCGCCACGAGAGCTTTACCAAAGCGGCGCAGGAGCTTTCGCTCACTCAAGGCGCCATTTGCCGACAGATCGCCAGCCTCGAGGAGTTCCTCAGCGTAGAACTTTTCCGACGCTCGCGGCGCGGAGTGAAGCTGACGGAAGCCGGACTTTCCTACAGCCGCCGCGTAGCAACCCAGCTTGACGCGGTCGAGCGGGACACCTTGTCCGTGATGGGGCAACAGGGCGCCAATGTGATCGAGCTGGCCGTCGTACCGACTTTTGGCACCCAATGGCTGCTGCCACGGCTCAAAGACTTCCAGCACAAACACCCGGAAGTGACGGTCAACCTCACCAACCGCACACGCCCCTTCCTGTTCGCCGATACCGACTTCGATGCCGCAATTTACTTTGGTGATGCGGATTGGTCGGGTACCGAATCCCACAGGCTAATGGGCGAAAATCCGATGCCGGTGTGCAGCCCTACGCTACTGGGCAAAAAAGCCAATCTGACACCCGATGAAATCGCCGAAATGCCCCTGCTGCAACAGACCACGCGCCCTTATGCCTGGCGTCAGTGGTTCAACTCTCAGCACCTGAATGTGCCACGGGACATGACAGGACCGCGCTACGAGCTATTCTCCATGCTTGCCCAAGCGGCGATGCACGACATGGGGATCGCGCTGATTCCGCCATTCCTGATTCAACGCGAACTGACGGAGAAGCGCCTGGTGATAGCCAACACTCAGGCGCTGTCGAGCATCAAGGCCTATTACCTGATGATTCCGGAGCGAAAGGTCGAATCGGCGTCTCTACGGGCATTTCGCGATTGGCTGGTCACCCAAGCACAGAGCTACAGCCTAGAAGGGTAAAGGCTTACCGGTTTTAGCTGACCCCGTAGTCAGCAAAACCAAAGCCCTACAGATATACGTTTTTGTCGCATATTCGCAGACTGTACCGACAAGCAGTACAAACGTCCCACAAGTGCCTGCCGACGTGGCTTTGAGCCTCCATTCACCAGCAATGACGCCTCATTCACCGTGCCGATGTGTAAATTCTTGAAATTCGGCCAAAATCCTTACAAGGCACGGCCTGCAAGGGATTGAGGCGGTCGGTTGCGACATTCGGTCACGGGGTGACTTGTAGTTAATTTTCCGTCACCCGTCATAATCCCTTGAAGGGCACAAAGTTCGCCTGCAAAATGCCGCGCCCCGCCCAGATTTGGCGGGATCGTGCTGATCGGCCGCCCCAGCCGCACCATCCGAAGTGCCTGGGTTTACTCAATAAGATCACGCAGGAGATTTGACGTGCACATTGGTGTTCCTCTCGAAACCCAGACGGGTGAAACGCGGGTTGCTGCAACCCCGGAAACCATCAAGAAGCTGATCGGCCAGGGTCATAAGGTCACTGTGCAAAGCGGCGCCGGCATTAACGCCAGCGTTGTCGACAGTGCTTATGAAGCGGCAGGCGCAACAATTGGCAGCGCCAACGACGCGTTTGGTGCCGAGCTGATTCTCAAGGTGGTCGCCCCCAGCGACAGCGAGCTGACGCTGATTAAAAGCGGCACCGTTGTGGTCGGCATGCTCAACCCGTTCAGCAATGAAACCATTGCCAAGCTGGCCGAGTGCGGCATTACCGCGTTCGCGCTGGAAGCGGCTCCGCGCACCTCCCGCGCTCAAAGCCTGGATGTGTTGTCCTCCCAAGCGAACATCGCCGGCTATAAAGCCGTGTTGCTGGCCGCTCACCACTACCCGCGCTTCATGCCGATGCTGATGACGGCTGCGGGCACCGTGAAAGCGGCGCGCGTGCTGATTCTGGGCGCCGGCGTTGCAGGTTTGCAGGCGATCGCCACGGCGAAACGCCTGGGGGCAGTGATCGAAGCGTCCGACGTGCGCCCTGCAGTTAAAGAGCAGATCGAATCCCTCGGCGCCAAGTTCGTCGACGTACCGTATGAAACCGATGAAGAGCGCGAATGCGCTGTCGGTGTCGGCGGTTACGCCCGGCCAATGCCCGCCAGCTGGATGCAGCGTCAGGCCCTGGCCGTGCACGAACGCGCCAAACAGGCTGACATCGTCATTACCACCGCACTGATCCCGGGCCGCAAGGCGCCGACGCTGTTGAGCGCGGAAACCGTGGCGCAGATGAAGCCAGGCTCGGTGGTCATCGACCTCGCCGCAGCCCAGGGCGGCAACTGCCCGCTCACCGTGGCCGACCAGGTCGTGGTCGAGAATGGCGTGACCATTTGCGGCCCGACCAATCTGGCGGGCGCGGTCGCGGCAGACGCTTCGGCCCTGTACGCACGCAACCTGCTGGACTTCCTGAAGCTGGTCTTCAACAAAGAAGGCCAGTTCGAGATCAACCTCGAAGACGACATCGTCGCCGCGTGCCTGATGTGCCGCGACGGCCAAGTCATCCGCAAAAACGCCTAAGCAGGGATTCAGACGATGGAAGAGCTTATCTCCCCCGGTATCTACAACCTGATCATCTTCGTGCTGGCGATTTATGTCGGTTATCACGTGGTCTGGAACGTTACACCTGCACTGCACACGCCATTGATGGCGGTGACCAACGCGATCTCGGCGATTGTCATCGTCGGCGCCATGCTGGCCGCCGCGTTGACCGTGACGCCACTGGGCAAAACCATGGGCACCCTCGCCGTGGCGCTGGCCGCGGTAAACGTGTTCGGTGGTTTCCTGGTCACCCGCAGAATGCTTGAGATGTTCAAGAAAAAAGCCCCGAAAGTAAAAGAAGAGGCGCCCAAGTAATGAGCATGAACCTCGTAACGACGCTGTACTTGATTGCGTCCATCTGCTTCATCCAGGCGCTCAAAGGCCTGTCGCACCCGACCACGTCGCGCCGTGGCAACCTGTTCGGCATGCTCGGCATGGGCCTGGCGATTCTCACTACCGTAGGCCTCATCTATAAGCTGGGCGCTGAGCTGGCCACCGCCGGTATCGGTTACGTCATCGTCGGATTGCTGGTCGGCGGCACTGCCGGCTCGATCATGGCCAAGCGCGTTGAAATGACCAAGATGCCGGAACTGGTCGCTTTCATGCACAGCATGATCGGTATGGCTGCGGTGTTTATTGCGATCGCGGCGGTCGTTGAGCCGCAATCGTTGGGCATCGTCAAACAGCTCGGTGATGCGATTCCGGCGGGCAACCGTCTGGAACTGTTCCTGGGCGCCGCCATCGGTGCAATCACCTTCTCCGGCTCTGTGATCGCTTTCGGAAAGCTGTCGGGCAAGTACAAGTTTCGCCTGTTTCAGGGCGCACCGGTACAGTTCGGTGGCCAGCACAAGCTGAACCTGTTGCTGGGCCTGGCCACTCTGGCGCTGGGCATCACCTTCATGCTGACCGGCAACCTCAGTGCCTTCGCGTTGATGCTGGCCCTGGCCTTCGTCCTGGGTGTGCTGATCATCATCCCGATCGGCGGGGCCGACATGCCGGTAGTGGTGTCGATGCTTAACAGCTACTCCGGCTGGGCAGCCGCGGGGATCGGCTTCTCGCTGAACAACTCGATGCTGATCATCGCCGGTTCGCTGGTGGGTTCGTCCGGTGCGATCCTCTCGTACATCATGTGCAAGGCGATGAACCGCTCCTTCTTTAATGTACTGCTCGGTGGTTTCGGCAATACGGCAGACGCGGCTGGCCCGGCCGGTTCGAAAGAAGCCCGCCCGGTTAAATCCGGTTCGGCTGACGACGCGACCTTCCTGCTGACCAACGCCGACACCGTGATCATCGTTCCGGGTTACGGCCTGGCGGTCGCTCGGGCGCAACATGCGCTTAAAGAGTTGACCGAGAAGCTGACCCATCGCGGTGTGACCGTGAAGTACGCGATCCACCCGGTTGCCGGTCGCATGCCTGGCCACATGAACGTGCTGCTGGCCGAGGCCGAAGTGCCTTACGACCAGGTGTTCGAGATGGAAGACATCAACTCCGAGTTCGGTCAGGCCGACGTGGTGCTGGTGCTCGGCGCCAACGACGTGGTCAACCCGGCCGCGAAGAACGACCCGAAATCGCCGATTGCCGGTATGCCGATTCTCGAGGCGTTCAAGGCCAAGACCATCATCGTCAACAAACGCTCGATGGCCAGCGGTTATGCCGGCCTGGACAACGAACTGTTCTACCTCGACAAAACCATGATGGTCTTCGGCGACGCCAAGAAAGTCATCGAAGACATGGTCAAAGCTGTCGAGTAAAACCTGCTCCAACACAATACCCAAAACCTCAGCCTTTAGTAGGCTGGGGTTTTTTTATTCCCCGTGAAACCCGACCAAAGGCTCTAAATCAGGCCTCTGCATTCGACCATGGTAGCGGGACGGATTTTTTTCAAATCACTAGACTGCACACCTTGCTTCCGTTGCCCGAGATAACCATCCATGTACCGTGATCGTATTCGCTTGCCTTCGTTGTTGGAAAAGGTGATGAGCGCCGCTGACGCTGCCGCTCTGATTCAGGACGGCATGACCGTCGGCATGAGTGGTTTCACTCGCGCTGGCGAAGCCAAAGCCGTCCCCCACGCATTGGCCGAGCGCGCCAAAATCACCCCGCTGAAAATCACGTTGATGACCGGCGCCAGTCTGGGCAATGACCTCGATAAACAGCTCACCGAAGCCGGCGTCCTGTCGCGACGCATGCCATTCCAGGTTGATAGCACTTTGCGCAAGGCGATTAACGCCGGCGAAGTGATGTTCATTGACCAGCATCTCTCGGAAACCGTGGAGCAATTGCGCAACCAGCAACTCACGCTGCCGGACATCGCCGTGATTGAGGCCGTGGCGATCACCGAGCAGGGCCATATCGTGCCGACCACCTCGGTTGGCAACTCGGCCAGCTTCGCGATTTTCGCCAAACAGGTGATCGTCGAGATCAACCTCGCGCACAACCCGAATCTCGAAGGTCTACACGACATCTATATCCCGACCTATCGCCCGACTCGCACGCCGATTCCGCTGGTAAAGGTTGACGATCGCATTGGCAGCACCGCCATCCCCATCCCGCCGGAAAAGATTGTCGCGATCGTGATCACCAACCAGTCCGACTCGCCCTCCACTGTCCTGCCGCCGGACGTCGACACCCAAGCCATTGCCGATCACCTGATCGACTTCTTCAAGCAAGAAGTGGCTGCCGGGCGCATGACCAACAAGCTCGGTCCGTTGCAGGCCGGGATCGGCACCATCGCCAACTCGGTAATGTGCGGCCTGATCGACTCGCCATTCGAAGACCTGACCATGTATTCCGAGGTGCTGCAGGACTCGACCTTCGACCTGATCGACGCCGGCAAGCTGAGTTTTGCGTCAGGCAGTTCGATCACCCTGTCAAGCCGGCGCAACGCCGACGTCTTTGGCAACCTCGAACGCTATAAGGACAAACTGGTCCTGCGGCCACAGGAAATCTCGAACCACCCGGAAGTCGTGCGGCGCCTGGGCATCATCGGCATCAACACCGCTCTGGAGTTCGACCTGTACGGCAACGTCAACTCTACCCATGTCTGCGGCACACGCATGATGAATGGCATCGGCGGTTCCGGGGACTTTGCGCGCAACGCGCACCTGGCAATCTTCGTGACCAAATCCATCGCCAAGGGTGGCGCGATCTCCAGCGTGGTGCCGATGGTCAGCCACGTCGACCATACCGAGCATGACGTCGACATCCTGGTGACGGAGATTGGCCTGGCCGACCTGCGTGGCCTGGCACCACGGGAGCGAGCACGGGTGATCATCGACAACTGTGTGCACCCGGACTATCGCCAGGTGCTGGATGACTACTTTACGTCGGCCTGCGCATTGGGCGGGCACACCCCACATATCCTGCGCGATGCCCTGCGCTGGCACATCAACCTGGAAGAAACCGGGCGAATGCTGGCGGTCTGATTCAGCAAAAAAACAGCTGACGCAAACACAGTTGCGTCAGCCGGCCTTGGCCACACTAGATTCTGTTTAAAACTGTACTGCTGTACTGGTCATTTCCTACCGTATTTGCCTACCCATTCAAGCGAAAACATCAAAATCGCACCAATATAGTGCTGATAGGTACAGTTGCCTCAATTTCGACCAGTACACCCCCTATTAACAGTTAACTGGTCCCTCACAATACAGGTGAACTGTATCTACAGAGACTAGCCAAACGAGAGGATCATTGGCATCAGTTAAACCACTACCTAATCCCGCCACAAGCGGAAGGATGTCAACCATGGAACGTACACTCAGTTCCGAACTGTTCTTCGAAGATACCGCTGCAAAAACCCAGGCTTCCATGCCTCTTCGCGTTATTGCCAACCTGATGCTGTGGCAGCGCCGCATCTCCAGCCGCCATCAACTGGCTCGTCTGGATTCGCGCCTGCTTGCTGATGCCGGGATTAGCGAAGCACAACGCTACGAAGAGCTGAGCAAGCCGTTCTGGCGCTAAGTTAGCGTCGCTGGCTCTGACCCACCGGGTCCACCGCCAGCACTCCAAATTGAAAAAACAAAGCCCGTCGTGGGAAACCACGACGGGCTTTGTCGTTTTCGGCCCTGGTCGGCGGCCGTACAAAAGGGTTAGCCGACAATGAGTACAGTTTTAATATTTATTATATTGCACCAGTACAATTTTACGACAGGTATCTGTAGGCCCAGTGTCGCTGCGCTCAACATGAAGTCCTGACTCTCCGGCAAAAGGACTTCGCGCCATGGATAACTTACTGAATGTTTCTGCCCCCGCCCTTCTAAAGAAGCCTCGACTCCACAGACTTAACGATTGCTGAAGTCGCTCGCCGCCGCCCTTGAGAGAGCCAGAACCCGGCGTTTGCTGGGCCAGCTCAATGATCAGCAACTCTCGGACCTGGGCATCAGCCACGCGGATCGGCTCAACGAATTGGATAAACCGTTCTGGCGCTAGGCCGCTGCTTTAACAGAAGGGACTGTTCGAACCGATAAAAGCAGGCCTAATATCAAGCCAGAACGTGGCGAGCGCTGTTCGACAGGCGTCTGACTCAACAGCTACCTCAACACCTCTCAATCGGTTATCCAAAGGAGTTACACCATGTCCCGTCTTCGTCTGCTCAGCGCTGCAGCCCTGCTTGCCGTGGCTGCCAATTCCCACGCGACCAGCTTTATCGTGACCACGGATGCCGTCGTAGGCGCACTTAAGTCCAGTTCCGATGCAACCTCCGATGTCACTTCCTCCTTTCGCGATGACAAGATCGTGCGCGCTGCCCGTGACGACGCCGCCAGCTTCGTCGCCAGCGAAGGCGCCATTCGTGGCGTGAAACTGGAAAGCGCACTTGACCACATCCGCCACCAGGCTCCTCAGCTGAACGCCACTGATGCACAGCTGGCACAGGCCATCCTGACGATCTAAGCAACGCTGTCACATGGGGCACGCCTGTCGTGTCCCAATGTTTCGGCACTGGCTCTAGCCCGGGGATTGCGCTAGCCTTTGGACTCGCTTTCGACAATCGAGTCTCATGCGTCTTCTTTCAAAGCAGCTTTTCATTTCAGTATTTCTCGCGGCCTGCTGGTCGGCCCCGACCTATGCCTTCGACGCGTTCAACTTGTCGACCCAAGGCATCGTCGTCACGGGTTACGCCACCAGCATGGTGACCGCCGCCCCCTTCGACCGTAAGCTGCTGATCGCGGCACACGATGACGCTGCGGCGTTCATTGCCAGTGACGGCCAACTACGCGGAGCGCAACTGGAATCCGCGTTGATTTACCTGCGCCGCAGCCAGCCAAAACTTCATGCAAGCGACCTTGAACTGGCGCAGGCAATTCTCGTCCAATAGTTATCCTTTGTCCTTGCGGAGTCGTTCCATGCGTAGCCCTCTGATTGCTGTTGCCCTTGGCCTGCTTTTATTGGCCGATGTGACCCAGGCGCACACCTTGGTTGCCACCAGCAACATCCTCATCAATGCCACCCAACGCACACTTGATTTCACTTCCGATACCACGACGTCCATTCGCGACTCGAAAATTATTCGCGAAGCCCACGATGATGCCGCGAGTTTCGTCGCCAGCGATGGTGATATTCGTGGTGCGCATCTGGAGGCCGCCTTCAGTACTTTGCGCACCCGTGTGCCGGAAGCCCGGGACGCCAGTGATCAGGTGCTCGCCGAAGCCATCCTCGCACTGTGAGGTCGCCAAACGCCTGGCTGCTGGCCGGGCTGATGTTGCTGCTGTGCAACACGGCCCAGGCTGGCTTGCAATTACGACTCAAGACCGAGGGTCTGAGCGCCGAACAACAGCAAGCCAGTCAGGCGTTGCTCGATGAAGCCATGCAGGCCTTGCCGCCACGTTTTATCGAAAAACTGGACCGGCGCATTGATGTTGGCTGGACCGACGACATGCCGAGCAATGCCTATGGCCAGGCTTCGCTGGTGTCCGAACTCGACCTGAACCGCAACCTGCTCGCCAGCCTCACGGACGGCAGCGCTGCCACCAAGAAAACCTATCGCCCCCACGGCACCGTCCGCCGCGAAATGCTCGCAACGGTGTTGCATGAACTCACCCATATTTACGACCGTTCGCGTCTGTGGCCGGACGCGGAACGCACGCTGATCCAGCGCTGTACCCGGCGCAACAACAGTTCCGGCCTGATCGGCATCCCGGATGAATGCCGTGGTCAATCCGACCGCCGCTTTACCCTGAGCGATGATCCGCGCTTGCTCGACCTGGCCGGCTGGCCGCAATACGTCGGTCGCCGTGGCGAGCGCGAGCAGCACAACCGGCAGATCGCCCGCAGCCCGGACATCTACGAAACGAGCAGTCCCAAAGAGTTTGTCGCGGTCAACATGGAGTATTTCCTCCTCGACCCGAGCTATGCCTGCCGTCGCCCCGCGCTGTATCGCTACTACAAAGAACATTTCGGCTGGGCTCCCGCCGCCAAGGACGCGTGCAGCAAATCCTTTGCCTTCCTCAATGCCGGCAACGACTTTGCTAAACAACCGCTGGGCCAAGTCGATCCGGAACGGGTGTACGCCGTCGACTATCTGCTGGCCGAAGCCAACCAGAACTGGGTCAGTCGCTGGGGGCACAGCATGTTGCGCCTGGTGATCTGCGCGCCGGGTCGGCCTCGCGGGCCAGATTGCCGACTGGATCTCGACCAGCACCTGGTCTTGTCCTACCGCGCCTTCGTCGGCGACGTGCAGCTTTCGAGCTGGGATGGGCTGGTGGGTAAATACCCCTCGCGCCTGTTTGTACTGCCGTTGGCCCAAGTGATCGACGAATACACCAAGACTGAACTGCGCAGCCTGGCCTCGGTACCGCTGAACTTGTCGCGCAACGAAATTGAAGACGTGGTGGAACACGCCGCCGAGATGCATTGGAGTTACGACGGCAATTATTATTTCCTCTCCAACAACTGCGCGGTGGAAGGCTTGAAGTTGCTGCGCAGCGGCAGCAACAACGCGAAACTGGTCGGGCTCGACAGCATCATGCCCAACGGCTTGCTGGAGGTGATGAAGGGCCGCGGACTGGCGAATACCAGCGTGCTGGATGACCCACGCGAAGCGTTGCGCCTGGGTTACCGCTTCGACTCCTTCCGTGATCGTTACCAAGCGATGTTCGAAGTGCTGAAAAAGCACTTGCCGATCAAGCAGGAAAAAGTCGAAGACTGGCTGGCATTAAAAGCTGACGAGCGCCGGCAATGGTTTGAGCAGGCTGACTTGCGCACCAGTGCGGCATTGCTGTTGCTGGAGCAGGCAAGCTTCCGTCAACAACTGGTGCTGGCCCAGGATGAAGTGAAGCAGCGTTATCTGGGCGCACGGGAATTGAAGAACGGCGGTATGGACAAGGCAAACGCGACCTTGCAGCAAATTCTCGCTAATAGCGGCTTCCTCAGTCGTCCCGCAGAGCTGCTCGGCACCGGCGGTTACGGATTGCCTCAACCGAATGAATGGCAGCGCCTGGAATCGGAAAGCAACCTGCGGCAGAAGCAGCTTCAGCTACTGACCGGCGATCTGGACAAGGAAGTCAGAGCGCTGCTCGAACCAGGCCGGGCAGCGGAGATGGCCGCCAATGAAGCCAACCTGAAACTGGTTGGCGAACATTTGCGCAAATTGCATAAAGCAGCAGGCGGGCTGGAGTTGCCATAAGCAAGAAGGCGTCGTGGATGATCCATGACGCCTTCTTTTTGCCTGCACGTTAAATCAAAGCACCCCTTCCAGAATTTCATAGACGATCCCGGTGCCCACGGCGATAAGCACAATGTCGCCCCCTGCACGGCGCCATTCGTAGCCCGGGTAATGCGGCAGCCGCCCCAAGGCACGATTATCCAGACGCTCACCGTAATAGCCGTGAGGCAATGGTCGACCACGCACCAGATGAACACCTGGAGGAGGGGGTGCCCCGCGTACAAAATAGCCGTGGTTATCGTGAATAGTCTGGCGCACCGGGCCGAAGTCCCGTGGCGGAGGGCCGCCGCGATGATTGTCCTGCGGGCCACGGTGGTCATCGCCATGGTTGTCACCACGGTTATCGTAATGGCCCTGCGGCGGGCCGCCGCGGTCGTGATCGTCGCGCTGATCGGCGCTCGCATGCAGCAGCGGCGTGGCACTGAGCATCAGCACGCCCAGGCCGGCAATCAGACGTTTCGGCATTTTCATCAGGTCTTTCCTCACTGCACACACAGCAAAAAGGGCTTCAGAACGTAGTCCTGAAGCCCTCGGTCTTGCTGTTTAGTCTGTGCCGCGAGGCTCTAATTCCTCTGTATCAGGAACTTTACCTTCAGCTGACGCGGGCCTTACGCACGCCTTCAGCCAACGCCGAGCAAAGGCTCAGCACGCCATCAACCGCCTGCGCCGGCGTTGAGGCGTTGGCGATGTGATCGATCAATGCCGAACCCACCACCACACCATCGGCCAGACGCGCGATGGACGCCGCTTGCTCCGGTGTACGAATGCCGAAACCGATACTGATCGGCAGGTCGGTGTGGCGACGCAGACGAGCAACCGCTTCTTCAACGTGTTCCAGCGTCGCCGCGCCCGCCCCGGTCACACCGGCAACCGACACGTAGTAGACGAAGCCAGAGCTGCCGTTCAGAACGGTCGGCAGGCGCACATCGTCGGTTGTCGGCGTGGTCAGGCGGATGAAATCCAGTCCGGCGGCCTGCGCCGGCTCGCACAGCTCACCGTTATGCTCCGGCGGCAGGTCGACCACGATCAAACCATCAACACCGGCCTCCTTGGCGTCGGCGATGAAGCGCGGCACGCCGTACATGTGGATCGGGTTGAAATACCCCATCAGCACCAGCGGCGTCTCGGTATTGCCTTCACGGAACTCGCGAACCATTTGCAGGGTTTTCGCCAGGTTCTGCTTGGCGCCAAGGGCGCGGATGTTGGCCAACTGGATGGCCGGGCCATCGGCCATTGGATCGGTGAAGGGCATGCCCAACTCGATCACATCGGCACCCGCACCGGGCAAGCCTTTGAGGATCGCCAGGGACGTGTCATAGCTCGGGTCGCCAGCGGTGACGAAGGTCACCAGGGCGGCGCGATTCTGTTCCTTGAGTTCGGCAAAGCGCGTTTGCAGGCGGCTCATCAGTGTTTCTCCTGCTTCGATTGTTCCATGTGGTGCATCACGGTTTGCATGTCTTTGTCGCCACGACCGGACAGGTTGACCACCATCAGGTGATCTTTGGGCAGGGTCGGTGCGCGCTTGAACACTTCGGCCAAGGCGTGGGCGCTTTCCAGTGCCGGAATAATCCCTTCCAGGCGGCAGCATTTGTGGAACGCATCGAGGGCTTCGTCGTCGGTCACCGAGGTGTACTGAACGCGGCCGATGTCATGCAACCAAGCGTGTTCCGGGCCGATGCCTGGATAGTCGAGGCCGGCCGAGATCGAGTGGGCGTCGATGATCTGGCCATCGTCGTCCTGCAACAGGAAAGTACGGTTGCCGTGCAGCACACCCGGAACACCGCCGTTCAGGCTGGCGGCATGCTTACCGGTTTCAATGCCGTAACCGGCGGCTTCCACGCCAATGATTTCGACGCTTTTGTCATCGAGGAACGGGTGAAACAGGCCCATGGCGTTGGAACCGCCACCGATGCACGCCACCAGGCTGTCCGGCAGACGACCTTCCTGGGCTTGCAGTTGAGTACGGGTTTCTTTGCCGATAACAGACTGGAAGTCGCGAACCATCGCTGGATAAGGGTGCGGGCCGGCCACGGTGCCGATGAGGTAGAAGGTGCTGTCGACATTGGTCACCCAGTCACGCAACGCTTCGTTCATCGCGTCTTTCAGGGTGCCAGTCCCGGCGACCACCGGGATCACTTCGGCACCCAGCAGCTTCATGCGGAACACGTTGGCCTGCTGACGCTCGATGTCGGTGGTGCCCATGTAGATCACGCAATCCAGGCCGAAACGTGCAGCCACGGTCGCCGTCGCCACGCCGTGCATGCCGGCGCCGGTCTCGGCAATGATGCGTTTCTTGCCCATGCGCCGAGCCAGCAGGATCTGGCCGATGCAGTTGTTGATCTTGTGCGCGCCGGTGTGGTTCAGCTCTTCGCGTTTCAGATAAATCTTTGCGCCGCCGCAGAATTCGGTCAGGCGTTCGGCGTAGTACAGCGGGCTTGGACGTCCGACGTAGTCCCGTTGGAAGTAGGCCAATTCTTCTTTGAATGCTGGATCTTCCTTGGCCAATTCGTATTCACGGGCCAGGTCGAGCACCAACGGCATCAAGGTTTCGGCGACGTAACGGCCGCCGAACGAGCCAAACAGGCCGTTGGCGTCGGGGCCGTTGCGCAGATTAGTCTGGGTCATGGGTCGCTCCAGTGGGATTCGTGAGATGACAATGACGGTCACTCTACCCCTGACGTCCCAGCCTGAAAACCGATAAGATCGCCACAACCTGTCAGGAAAACTCACAGATCCCATGAGCCACGACCTTCCCCCGCTCAACGCCCTTCGCGCCTTTGAAGCCACGGCACGGCTGAACAGCGTCAGTCAGGCTGCCGAACAGCTGCACGTCACTCATGGTGCGGTCAGCCGACAACTCAAGGTGCTCGAAGAACACCTCGGTGTGAGCCTGTTCATCAAGGATGGACGCGGCTTGAAACTCACAGATGCCGGCGTGCGTTTGCGCGATGCCAGCGGTGAGGCCTTTGAACGTCTACGCACCGTTTGCGCAGAGCTGACCCAAAGCACCGCTGACGCTCCATTTGTTTTGGGTTGCTCGGGCAGTTTGTTGGCGCGCTGGTTTATTCCACGCCTGGGACGACTGAATGCGGACTTGCCCGACCTGCGCCTGCACCTGTCGGCCGGGGAAGGCGATCTCGATCCGCGACGGCCGGGGCTCGATGCCTTGCTGGTGTTTGCCGAGCCGCCATGGCCGGCGGATATGCAAGTCTATGAGTTGGCCAGCGAACGAATCGGCCCGGTGATGAGCCCGCGTTTCGCGGGTTATGAAAGGCTGCAAGCTGCGCAGGTCACAGCGTTATTGAACGAACCCTTGCTGCACACCACCTCGCGGCCACAGGCTTGGCCGAGCTGGGCACAGCAAAGTGGCCTCGACGCCAAGGCGTTGAAGTACGGTCAAAGTTTCGAGCATTTGTATTATTTGCTGGAAGCAGCCGTAGCGGGGCTGGGGGTGGCGATTGCGCCTGAGCCACTGGTGGCTGAGGACTTGAAGGCCGGTCGCCTGGTTGCGCCTTGGGGATTCAGTGAAACCCCGGCGCAACTGGCCTTGTGGCTACCCAAGCGCGCCGCGGACGGGCGCGCTCGACAGTTGGCGCAGTGGCTCAAGGCCGAGCTGCACCAAACCGATCAGTCGCCGCGCTTGAACAGCAAATAAGCCGCAAGCAGACCCAGTGCGCCGACAGCGACGCCCGCAGTAGTCCAAGGGTGTTCCTGGGCGTAGTCCCGAGTGGCAATCCCGGTTTCGCGGGTTTTGACTTTGACTTCCTCATACGCATCGCTGAGCAGATGGCGCGAATGTTTCAGCGCGTTCTCGGCGTTGCCTTTCAGCGCTTTGAGGGTTTTACGCGACTCGTCCGAGGCGTCGTCTTTCAGATTTTCCAAAGATTTCAGCAGACTCTCGATCTCGGCTTCCATGCTTTGCAATGAGGCTTTACGTAAAGAGGTGTTGGCCATGGTGGCTCTCCTTCATTGATGATGAGTAGCGTGTGTTGGTTGGGACTTCAAGGGTTCGAGAAAGTGCAGTAAATCTGAACTTCTGCATGGTATTAGCCGACAGAAGTAATACGAAAAATCACTGCTAGGCTGTATTTCACACCCAAGGAGAACGCCATGACTGACCATCACACCTACAAGAAAGTCGAATTGGTTGGCTCGTCCACCAGCAGCATTGAGGACGCCATCAATAACGCGCTGGCCGAAGCCAATAAGAGCATCAAGCACCTGGAATGGTTTGAAGTGACCGAAACCCGCGGGCACATCAAGGATGGCAAGGCCGCTCACTTTCAGGTGACGCTCAAAGTCGGGTTCCGGATTGCCAGCAGCTGAGTTTGAGCTAGTCTCCTGAACTTGCGCGCTGGCCGAATGCCATAGGGAAATGGCAAAGCGCTACATGAGTGCCTCCGGCTGATGGCTGGATGCTCCCTTTGATCCGACCAGGGAATGCGACAGATGAAGTATTTTATTTTAGCGGTAGGTTTGTTGAGCCTTGCAGGAACAGCCTTTGCTGACGGCAAATCGTGCGAAGAGCTGAAAGCCGAAATCGCAGCAAAACTGGATGTCAAGGGCGTTGCCGGCTATTCACTGGAAATCGTCGATAAAGGCGCTGAGGCCGGCGGAACAGTCGTCGGTACCTGTGAAAAGGGCACCAAGGCAATCGTCTACAAGAAAGACTGATGTCCCTTACAAATCAAAAAGCCGACGCAATGCGTCGGCTTTTTTGTGTGGCGGCGTCGGCGCCTCAGCCCTTCATGACCTGCGCCAGCAGCTCGTAGGAATGCACCCGATCCGCATGTTCGTAAAGGTCGCAGGTGAAAATCAGCTCGTCCGCCTGAGTCTGCTCGATCAGCACTTCAAGCTTGGCGCGGATCTTCTGCGGGCTGCCCACCATCGCCAGCCCGAGGAAATCGCCGACGGCTTCTTTCTCATGGGGCAGCCACAGGCCATCCATGGTTTTCACCGGCGGACGCTGCACCAGGCTTTGGCCACGCATCAACGCCAGGATGCGCTGATAGACCGATGTCGCCAGGTAATCCGCCTGCTCGTCAGTGTCAGCGGCGACCAGCGGCACACCGAGCATCACATACGGCTTATCCAGCACCGCCGAAGGCTTGAAGTGATTACGGTAGACGCGAATCGCCTCGTGCATGAAGCGCGGTGCGAAATGCGAGGCGAAGGCGTAGGGCAAACCGCGCTCACCGGCCAATTGTGCACTGAACAGGCTGGAGCCCAGCAACCAGACAGGGACATTGGTGCCGGTGCCCGGCATGGCGATGATTCGCTGGTCAGGCGTGCGTGGGCCGAGATATCGCATCAGCTCCGTAACATCTTCCGGAAACTCGTCGGCGCTGCCGGAACGTTCGCGACGCAGGGCGCGTGCGGTCATTTGATCGGAACCGGGGGCGCGCCCCAAACCCAGATCTATCCGGCCTGGATACAGGCTTTCGAGTGTGCCGAATTGCTCCGCGATCACCAGCGGCGCGTGGTTGGGCAGCATCACGCCGCCGGAGCCAACACGAATGGTCGACGTGCCACCGGCGAGGTACCCGAGCAGTACCGAGGTCGCGGAACTGGCGATGCCGTCCATGTTGTGGTGTTCGGCGACCCAGAAGCGGGTATAGCCTAATTTTTCGACATGCTGCGCCAGGTCCAGGGAATTACGCAGCGACTGGGCCGCGCTGCCGTTCTCGCGCACGGGCACCAGATCAAGGGTCGAAAACTTGATATCGGACAGTCGTTTCATAAGCCTGCTTCTCCAATGGTGGGCGCAGGTTTTTCTTGCGAACGAAAACCTGCCGAATCTATAAGCGTGCTTCATGCAATGAGGGCATATACCCGAGATTCAATAGCCAGGCCAAAAAATCCTACGAAAGCAGTAGGACTTTATGAGATGAGGTGAACTTTGCACAACCGTCTACCCTCAGAACCCTAGCAACCGAAAACCACGAAGGTGCGACGCTCGCACCGGATCTTGAGGAGGCAGACATGGCTATTACGAAGAAAGCATCGGCTCATTGGGAAGGCGATCTGAAAACCGGCATCGGCTCGATCTCTACTGAAACCGGTGTACTCAGAGAAGCGCCCTACGGCTTCAAGGCTCGTTTCGAAGGCGGCAAAGGCACCAATCCGGAAGAGCTGATCGGCGCGGCGCATGCGGGATGTTTCTCGATGGCGTTTTCGATGATCCTGGGTGATGCCGGGCTCAAGGCTGACAGCATCGATACCAATGCTGAAGTGACCCTGGATCAAGTCGAGGGTGGTTTTGCGATCACTGCGGTGAAATTGATCCTCAAGGCGAAAATCCCCGGGGCGACTCAGGCGCAGTTCGAGGAGCTGAGCAATAAGGCCAAAGAAGGCTGCCCGGTGTCCAAAGTGCTGAATGCGAAAATCAGCCTGGATGCGACGTTGGTCAGCTGATGATCAGGCGCTGAATGTACTGACGCCTTCGCGACCCGACCCGCTCGCGAAGGCGAACTTGTAAACAACACAATTCCAACGATAAAGCTGCGCTTTGTGAGCGGTGTCAGAACTCGCTTTGCAAAACTGTGGTCGAATAAATGACAGCCGCTCAAGCGCAAAAACTGCGCGCGGCCTCAAGGGAGCTTCAACCATGAAACGTTTTGCCTTGGCGATTATCGGTTGCACGCTGGCCACTTCGGCCCTGGCGGCACCGAAATCCTGTGAAGAACTCAAGGCCGAGATCGAGGCCAAGATCCAGGCCAATAACGTCTCGTCCTACACCCTGGAAATCGTCACCAATGACGAAGTCCACGATCAGAACATGGTCGTCGGCAGCTGCGAAAACGGCACAAAGAAAATCATCTACCAGAAAAACGACCGCTGATTCACCTCACGGGACGCAATAGGTCTGCCGATCTTCAGCGACGATCTCCCGCTTTGCATTGAACAATCGGGCGCTTGGGGTGAAGGCGATCGAACGGCCTTCCAGCACATAACGCTGGCCGGCTTCGAAATGATCGTAGTTGACGGTCAGGTAGCACAGCCGTTCCGTAGGGGTGTTCATCATGTTCATGCCCCCACCACCGGGCACCTCAAAGTCGAACCTGACGACCAACTCATGGCTGCCGGGCGTCACCTGGAAAAAACGCCCGTCACGCAATCGCTGTTTGTCCAGTCGCTCTGCCATCAGCAACCTGTCGTTGGGGAATGGCGTCGAGAAGTCGATCCAGGCCATCTGCGGATTTACCGCCGGTAACGGACTCTGGCAGCCGGCAACCACGCCTGCCGCGAGCAACAGCATCAATCTGCGCATGATGAATGTCCCAAAGGATGGTCATTCAGCATAGCGCCGATCAGCTGCTTTGGCAGCCAGCCGGCGTGCCTTGGCCAATCACTTTTCGTTGCTGGTCATAGAGCTTTGCCCACGGCCGGAAGCCGATATTCCCCGCTTGCAGCTGATATCGCTCACCGGCATTGAAGTCGTTGAATTTCACGTTTAACTGGCAGTCACGCCACAGCGGCTCGGCGTCGGGGCCGATGTTGGTGGGCTGGACCGCAAACTGGTAGCGCACCGTCAGCTCATGACGGCCCGGATGCACCTCGAAATATCGCTTGTCGGTAGAGGCTTTGTCATCGACTTCCAGCGCTTGCAGGGCGGTGTCTTCTTGCTGTGAGTCCAGTTCGATCCATGCTTGCGACGGATCATGGTGAGGTAAACCGAAACCAGCACAGCCGGTCAGCATCAACAAGCCTCCCGTCAGCATCAATTTGCGCATAGCGGAGCTCCAGTCGGGCGGGATAGTCTTGCGGGCAGACTCTCCAGGGATGATTTTATTTTGATCAGGCCGCTTCCAAGCCTTGGGTTACTTGATCGCGTTTTGCGGATTTTGTTTCCGGGTATGTTGCTTTTATTCCTCAGCGGCTGCGCCAGCGTCAGCTATTACAGCCAGTTGGCCAGCGGTCAGCTGCAATTGCTGCGGGCCAGGGAGCCGGTGGCCCAGGTGCTTGCCGATCCGTCTCGCGATCCGATGCTGCGTGCGCACCTGACCCAGTCGCAAAAGGCCCGGACATTCGCCAGCCAACAGCTGCATCTGCCGGATAACCAGAGCTACCGTCTGTACGCCGACATTGGCCGGCCGTTCGTGGTCTGGAACGTCTTTGCCACGCCGGAATTTTCCCTGACAGCACAAAACCATTGCTTCCCTATCGCCGGTTGCGTCGCCTATCGCGGTTACTACAGCCAGAGTGCTGCCCGCGGCGAAGCGGCCTTGCAACGCCTGAAAGGTATGGACGTGTCCATTGGCGGCGTCGAGGCCTATTCGACGCTCGGCTGGTTCAACGATCCGATTCTCAGCTCAATGATGGGTTGGGGCGACGAGCGGCTGGCAACGCTGATCTTCCACGAGCTCGCGCACCAGCGCTTTTATGTGAAGGACGACACCGAGTTCAACGAGTCCTTCGCCACCTTCGTCGAGCAGGAAGGCACCCGGCAATGGCGGGCATCACGCGGTCTGGCAGCGGACAATGGCGCGCAGGCGCAGCATCGAGACCAATTTATTCAATTGGTACTGGATACGCGCAGGCGGCTTGAAAAGCTCTACGCCCTGCCACTGCCCGCCGACCAGATGCGCCAACGCAAAGCGGCGGAATTCGAACGTCTGCGCCATGACTATCGACAGCTGCGCGACAGCCAATGGGCCGGGGATAAACGCTATGACGCGTGGATCAAAGCGCCAATGAACAACGCCCGGTTGTTGCCGTTTGGGTTGTATGACCAATGGGTGCCGGCGTTTGCGGCGCTGTTCATGCAGGAGGGTGGGGACTGGCTGAAGTTTTATGCCGCCGTCGAGCAGCTTGGTGCGTTGCCAGTGGTTGAGCGCAAGGTAGCGCTGAAGGCATTGACGGGGTCATAAAATCTGGTGGCTGGGCGGGCCTCTTCGCGGGCAAGCCTCGCTCCTACAGGGGCTACGTTACTTTTGTAGGCGCGAGGCTTGCCCGCGAAGGCGTTTTCAACCTCACAACCAGATCGCGTCCCACAGCGGATAATCCCCTACCCTCTCGACCAAGCCAGCTCGCAACGGATTGGCGACGATGTAGCGAGCAACTGCCTGTAGATCTTCTTCCTTACGAATGGTGCGATCGTGATAACCATGTTGCCAAACCGGACCTTGGCGTCCTGCCGAGCGATTAAGCGTTACTGCGATGCGTGATTTGGTTCGAGCCATCAAACTGGGTAACTGAATATTCTGTAACTCGATCAGCCAATGGAAATGATCGGGCATGACGACCCAGGCCAGTGACGTCGCAAACCCTTCCTGCTCAGCAGTTTTCAGGGCATCGACTACCAGTCGCCCACTCTTGAAGTCATGGAATAACGGTTGCCGGTTCAAAACGACGGCTGTCAGGAGGTAAATCTGTCCGGGCTCCGAATATCGGCCGGTGCGCAATCGATGAGTATGTTTTAGCTCTGTCATTAATGATCCTCCTTGATCGTGACCTCAGACTTTGAGCCTAGGACGATTAGAAGGGACTTGGATGGTAACTGTTGCACAGGATGTATCTGGGCGGGCCTCTTCGCGGGCAAGCCTCGCTCCTACGGGGTCTATGTTGCTTTTGTAGGAGCGAGGCTTGCCCGCGAAGGCGTACTGATCAACGCCGCAAAAACGCCTGATGCATCTCTTCCAGCGTCTCAAAGTGATAGGCCGGTGCTTCTGCGCTCAATTCTTCCCGGCTGCCAAACCCATAACCGACCGCCACCGCATCCAGCCCGTTGCTGCGCGCGCCGATCAGGTCGTGTTTGCGGTCGCCGATCATCAGAGTGTTGGCCGGGTCCAGGCCTTCTTCGGCCATCAGGTGGGCAATCAACTCGACTTTGTTGGTGCGTGTCCCGTCCAGTTCGCTACCGTAAATCACCTTGAAGTGCCTGGCGAAGTCAAAGTGCCGGGCGATTTCCCGGGCGAACACCCACGGCTTTGAGGTTGCGATGAACAACTGTCGCCCTTGCCCGCCGAGGGTTTCCAGCAGCGGTGTGACGCCGTCGAACACACGGTTCTCGTACAGGCCTGTGACCTTGAAGCGTTCGCGGTAGAAATTCACCGCTTCCCAGGCCTTGGGCTCGTCGAAGTCGTAGAACTGCATGAACGCCTGCAACAACGGCGGGCCGATGAAGTGTTCGAGCTTGGTCAGGTCGGGTTCATCGATCCCCAGTTTGCTCAGGGCGAACTGGATCGAACGGGTGATGCCCTCGCGCGGGTCGGTCAGGGTCCCATCGAGATCAAACAAAACGGTTTGGTAATGCATGTTGAATCCTGAATAAGGGCGCGGGGTCAGAGCTGGTCGTAGCCTTCAGCCAGATGCAAATTCTTGAGCTTCACGTAGTTCGCCGCGCTGTAGGTGAAAAAGGCATTTTCCTTGTCCGTCAGCGGGCGGATTTGTTTCACCGGGCTGCCCACATACAGGAAGCCGCTTTCCAGACGCTTGCCCGGCGGCACCAGACTGCCAGCGCCGACAATCACATCGTCCTCGATCACCGCACCATCCATTACGATGCTGCCCATGCCGATCAGAATCCGGTTGCCGACACTGCAGCCATGCAGCATGACCTTATGGGCAATGGTCACGTCGTCTCCGATCAAGCAGGGAAAGCCATCGGGATTGAACGGCCCGGCATGCGTGATGTGCAGCACGCAGCCATCCTGAACGCTGGTGCGCGCACCGATACGGATGCGGTGCATGTCGCCACGGATCACCGTCAGCGGCCAGACAGAGCTGTCTTCGCCGATTTCAACGTCGCCGATCACCACCGCCGAGCCGTCGACAAAAGCGCCTTTACCCAGTAGCGGCGTGTGGTTCTGATACTTGCGAAGGGTCACGATAGGCTCTCTCTCTTTTGCTGATAGCTGCGGTGAGCGTCGATTGTAATTAAGATGGCCCCATGTTTCTTCCAGCCAAGGTGCCAACCGTGAGCGTGAACAACCCTCTTTTGCAGTCCTACGACCTGCCGCCCTTCTCGGCGATCCGGGCCGAACACGTACAACCGGCCATTGAACAGATCCTGGCTGACAACCGTGCCGCCATTATCGAGATCCTCAACAGCCAGGGCAAACAACCGACCTGGGCCGGCCTGGTGCTGGCGATGGACGAACTCAATGATCGTCTGGGCGCCGCCTGGAGCCCGGTCAGCCACCTCAATGCCGTGTGCAACAGCGCCGAATTGCGCGAAGCCTACGAGTCCTGCCTGCCGGCCTTGAGCGCCTACTCCACCGAGCTGGGCCAGAACCGTGAGCTGTTCGAGGCCTTCGAAGCCTTGGCCAACAGCCCGGAAGCCGCCGGTTTCGACGTGGCGCAGAAAACCATCCTGGAACACGCCCTGCGAGACTTCCGTCTGTCGGGTATCGATCTGCCGGACGCCGAGCAGAAGCGCTACGCCGAAGTGCAAAGCAAATTGTCGGAGCTGGGCAGCCGCTTCTCCAACCAGCTGCTCGACGCGACTCAAGCCTGGACCAAGCACGTGACCGATGAAGCCGCCCTCGCCGGCCTCACCGATTCGGCCAAGGCGCAAATGGCCGCCGCAGCCCAGGCCAAAGATCTGGATGGCTTTCTCATCACCCTGGAATTCCCGAGCTATTACGCGGTGATGACCTACGCCCAGGACCGTGCCTTGCGCGAAGAAGTCTACGCCGCCTATTGCACCCGTGCGTCGGACCAAGGCCCGAACGCCGGTCAGAACGATAACGGCCCGGTCATGGAAGAAATCCTCGACCTGCGTCAGGAACTGGCCAAGCTGCTCGGCTTCGCCAGCTTCTCGGAACTGAGCCTGGCCACCAAAATGGCTGAATCCAGCGATCAGGTCCTCAGCTTCCTGCGCGATCTGGCCAAACGCAGCAAACCGTTCGCCGCCCAGGACCTGGAACAGCTCAAGGCCTACGCCGCCGAACAAGGCTGCCCGGACCTGCAAAGCTGGGACAGCGGTTTCTACGGCGAAAAGCTTCGCGAACAACGTTACAGCGTTGCCCAGGAAGCACTGCGCGCCTACTTCCCGATCGACAAAGTACTGGGCGGCCTGTTCGCTATCGTCCAGCGCCTGTACGGCATCGAGATCGCCGAACTGAAAGGCTTCGACGCCTGGCACCCGGATGTTCGCCTGTTCGAAATCAAGGAAAACGGCCAGCACGTCGGCCGCTTCTTCTTCGACCTCTATGCCCGCGCCAACAAACGCGGCGGTGCCTGGATGGACGGCGCCCGTGACCGTCGCCGCACCATCAGCGGCGTGCTGCAAAGCCCGGTGGCCAATCTGGTGTGCAACTTCACCCCAGCCGACAGCGGCAAACCGGCCCTGCTGACCCACGATGAAGTGACCACCCTGTTCCACGAATTCGGTCACGGCCTGCATCACCTGCTGACCCGCGTAGAACACGCCGGCGTGTCCGGCATCAACGGCGTGGCCTGGGATGCGGTGGAGCTGCCAAGTCAGTTCATGGAAAACTGGTGCTGGGAGCCGGAAGGCCTGGCGCTGATCTCCGGTCACTACGAAACCGGCGAGCCGCTGCCTCAGGATCTTCTGGAGAAAATGCTCGCGGCGAAGAACTTCCAGTCCGGCCTGATGATGGTGCGCCAACTCGAGTTCTCGCTGTTCGACTTCGAACTGCACGCCACCCACGGCGACGGTCGCAGCGTGCTGCAAGTACTCGAAGGTGTGCGTGACGAGGTCTCGGTCATGCGTCCACCGGCCTACAACCGCTTCCCGAACAGCTTCGCCCACATCTTCGCCGGCGGTTACGCAGCGGGTTACTACAGCTACAAGTGGGCTGAAGTGCTGTCGGCCGACGCCTTCTCGAAGTTCGAAGAAGACGGCGTGCTCAATGCCGAAACAGGTCGTGCGTTCCGCGAAGCGATTCTGGCGCGTGGCGGTTCGCAGGAACCCATGGTGCTGTTCGTCGACTTCCGTGGCCGTGCGCCATCGATTGACGCACTCTTGCGCCATAGCGGCCTGAGTGAGGACGCGGCAGCATGAGCGAGGGGCCTGTGATCACGAAGAAACGCTTTATCGCCGGGGCGGTCTGCCCGGCCTGTAGCGAGCCGGACAAATTGATGATGTGGAACGAAGACGAGGTCCCGCATCGCGAATGCGTGGCCTGCGGTTATTCGGATACGCTCAATGAACAAGGTCTGTCGGTGCCCAAGGAATTGGGCACGCGGGTCAACACTTCGGCGCTCAAGGTGCCGGACGCCAAGGTTCAGGCGGTGCAGTTCTTCCCGAACCCGAAGCTGAAGAAGAAGCCTGACGAGCACCATTGAGTCAACATCACCTTCCACCCTTTGACCGGGTGGAAGGTGGTATCTATTTACCACCCTTCCCCCGCGCTTCCTCCTTAGGCTGAATCCTTCAGCCCTACTCAAGGAAGACGCCATGCCTGATAACAATCCGCTGCTACAACACTGGGACCTGCCGCCCTGGCCGGACATCCGCGCCGAGCACCTGGTGCATGCCATCGACACCCTTGTTGCCGACAACCGCAAGGCCATTGCCGGGATTATCGCGAGCCAATCCACGATCCCGAACTGGGATGATCTGGTATTGGCCGTTGATGAAACCGATGCGCGCCTGGATGAGGCCATGGGCGTCATCGAAACCCTTTCAATGGTGAAACATGAGGGTAAGGCCTGGGACGCAGCCAGCGGGACTTGCCGTGATGCCGCTGCGCAGTACAAATCTGAAAAGATGGGTAATCACGCACTGTTCCGGGCTTATCAGCGGCTGGCGCAAAGTCCCGCTGCGGCGAATTACGATGAACCGCGCAAAGCGGTTTTGAACAAAATTCTGCGCCGGTTTCGCTTGTCCGGCATCGACTTGCCCATCGAACAACAGCAGACGCTGGCCCGGCTGAATCGTGACATCGGGGTGCTGCAAAGCCTGTTCCTGACCAACCTGGAAGGCGCCAGCGCAGCCTGGAGCAAGCGCATCGATGACGTCTCGCAGTTGCGCGGTTTGTCTGCGGCGACACTGGAGCGTCTGGCAGTCAACGCGCAACAGGCAGGGCACGACGGCTGGCTGATGCGTCTGGACCAGGACACCTACACTCGTGTCATGGCCTATGCCGAAGACCGATCCCTGCGCGAAGAATACTTTGTCGCTTACTCCACCCGGGCTTCCGATCAAGGCCCCCACGACCGGCAATTCGATAATGGTCCGGTGCTGGAGCTGCTGTTGTCCATGCGTCATCAGAAAGCCAGGTTGCTGGGGTATGAGAACTTTGCGCAACTCAGCCTCGTAACGGAAATGGCCGAGTCCACCGAGCAAGTCACCGGTTTCCTGCGGCGGCAAATCGTGCAGGCAACACCGGAACTCGAGAAGGACGCACAAGAACTCAAGACGATTGCGCTTGAGCGCGGCATGACTGAAGTTGCCCCTTGGGACCACGAGTTTCTCGCCGAACAATTGCGCCAGCAACGTCTCGGCGGGGCGCTGAAAAACCTGCGAACGTACTTTCCACTGGACGGGACTTTGCAGCGGCTCTGCCTGTTCAGCGAGCGCATGTTTGGCATCCGGATCGTCGAACAGAAAGAGTGCAGTCGCTGGCATGACAACGTGCGTCTGTTTGAAATCAGCGAGCATGGCCAGGTCGTCGGGTACATTTACCTCGACCCTTTTCATCGGGACGAAGCGCCGGACTTTGCCTGGACCGCCACGCCACGTAATCGACGGGTGAACGCCGAAGGTCGATTGACGCTGCCGATCGCCGTGCTTCATGGCAACTTCACGCCCGGAATTGCCGAGCATCCTTGCCTTCTCGCTCATAAGGACCTGCGGGTTTTGTTCCATGAGTTCGGCCATTGCCTGCAGCACGTTCTGACCCGCTCGCCTCACCATCGCCTGTCCGGTATCACCCAGCTGGGACGCGACTCGGCAGAGTTCACCGGGCAATTGTTCGAGCTTTGGTGCCTGTCAGGGGAGTTTCTGCTGTGGCTGGCTGCTCACCACCAGACCGGCGAGCGCCTGGCCGAAGCGCGAGTCGACGCCGCATTGGCAGCCATCCAGACCCAGACCAGCCGGCAAACCGCAGAGCTGTTAATGTCCGCGTTGTTTGACTTCGAATTGCACCGCAGCCAAGGCGATGGCCGAAGCGTTGAACAGATCTTCGACGACGTGCAGCGCGAGATCCCTCACCTGCAACTGCCGCCTTACTGTCGGTTCGCCAACAGCTTCGATTACCTGGTGACCGGGTACGCAGCGTCGGTTTACGCCTACAAATGGTCGGGTGTACTGGCGACCGAGGTGTTCAAACGGTTTCAACGCGAGTGGGTATTCAACCCGCAAACCGGCAAGGCCTTTCGCGAAGCCTTTTTTTCGCCGGGGGATTCGCGATCGCTATTGGTCGCCCTGGAAGAATTCCTCGGACAACCGATCGCCGACAGCTTTTTCGCAACGCCGTCCAGCAGCCGCTGCCCACTGAACTGATGCTTATTCGACGTGGGCGGACTGGAACCAACTCTTCATGGAACAGGCCGCAAACGGACTGGTGCTGCAATCGCCGTTGGCGAGCGCGGTCCGAAGCTTGTCGGCATCGGCCTGCATCATGTAACGCACACCGTCCTTGAAATGGGTGCTGTCACCAAAGCCGCCTTGGGTCATCTCGTTCAGGGCGTCTTCCTTGCTCCAGCCTTGCACCACCACCCGATACATCGCCGCCATCAGGCCGGTGCGGTCCGAACCGTGTTTGCAATGCATGAGCACCGGGCCGTGGGATTCGGCGGTCTGGATGGCACGCAGGGCCTTGAGTACGTCCGCGTCATCCACGTGATTGGTGCGGTAGGGCAACTGCACCTGGGCAATGCCCGGCGTGGACAGCCAGCTTGAATCCGACTCGGGCAAAAAATTGATGACGGTCGCGACGTTGAGTTTCTTCAACAACGGTACGGCACCGCTGTCGGGCAAGGCGCTGCGGTAAAGCGTCGGGGTCATTTGGTAGAGGTTGTATTGCACCTCGACCGATTGAGCCCATTCCGCCGGGCGGGGTGGGGCGGTTTCATCTGCGCAGGCCAGTGTCAGATTAAAAAGGGTGGCCAGCGACAACAGGAATGTCGCAGGTAAAAGGCGCAATCGTGACATGCTCGGACGACCGTGTGGGGAAAGGTGGTTAGATGCCGCATAGTTTCGACACTGGGCAGTCAAAGTCCTGTGAGTCAGCTGTCAAAGAATCGTGAATTGAACCGTTCGCACCTGGCTTAGTCAGGGTAAGTAACGAGCAACAAAAAAGCGATACAGATTTCCGTATCGCTTTATTCAACCCTGGTTAACGTACACTCACACCCCAACTTATAAGTTGCAGGTACTCGATAGTAATCAAGGATTGATGATTTTCGAATACGCTTTCGCCAGCGCAATCAGAACAGCCTTGTCCTGCGCGTCGAAATCACCATCACCGTCCACATCAGGTGTGTTTCCCATGGTGAAGGTCACGCCGCCATCATTCGACACAGCCTCGCGGGAGGTCGAATCCAGCAGGGAGTATGTGGCGCTACGGTTTTCCGGGTCGTAACCTTCTTCTTTCAAAGCAAACTGCATGGACACCCGAACTTCTTTCGGACTAGAAGTGGACGGGGTCAGCAGTTGAAGAAAAACACCACGCTGATTGTAATTCGACATCAAACCAAATCCTTTTAATAGTGATAACACGACAACTTCGTGCGAAGCGCAATAATACCGACCGCTTTTAACTAAGCCACTTTCTATCTGTTTCTCATAATTACAAGAAACTCACTAATAAGAGACAACTAGTCAATTGAAAAATGTTCAGGCGCCGAACGGCACTGGCCTATTCGGCTGCGGTCATTTACTGTATGAATATACAGCTTAAGGATCATGTCGATGGCTACTCCTCTGCCACCTCGCGGTCGCGGCACCGCAACCAACCCGCACAACCGCTTCGCGCCGAATCGCTCGGTGGCCGAGGATGACGGCTGGTATCAGGAAGCGCCGATCACCCAGGGCACGGAAGTGCGCATCGAAACGGCGAAAACCATCATCACCCGCAACACTTCCCCGGACCTGCCTTTTGATCGCTCGATCAATCCCTATCGTGGCTGCGAGCACGGTTGCATCTACTGCTACGCGCGCCCCAGCCATGCCTATTGGGACATGTCACCCGGGCTCGATTTCGAAACCAAACTGATCGCCAAGACCAACGCCGCCGATGTGCTGGAAGAACAGCTGTCCAAGCGCGGCTATCAATGCGCGCCGATCAATCTGGGCTCCAACACCGATCCCTACCAGCCGATCGAGCGCGAACACAAAATCACCCGCAAGACCCTTGAAGTGCTACTGCGTTATCGGCATCCGGTGACCATCATTACAAAGGGCTCGCTGATTCTTCGGGACCTGGATCTGCTGGCCGAACTCGCCGAGCAACGGCTGGTGGCGGTGATGATCAGCCTCACCACCCTCGACGATGAACTCAAACGCATCCTCGAACCGCGCGCGGCTGCGCCCAAGGCCCGGCTACGTGCCATCCGGGTCATGCGCGAAGCCGGGATACCGGTGGGCGTGCTGTGTTCGCCGATGATTCCGATGATCAACGACAGCGAACTCGAAAGCCTGCTCAACGAAGCCCATGCTGCCGGTGCCCAGAGCGCCGCCTATATGATGTTGCGGCTGCCGCTGGAAGTGGCGCCGCTGTTCGAAGAATGGCTGGCCGCCCACTATCCGCAGCGTGCCGCTCATGTGTTGAGCCTGATCCGCCAGAGCCGTGGCGGGGAGCTCTACGACAGTCGGTTCGGAGCCCGAATGCGCGGAGAGGGGCCGTTTGCCGATCTGTTGGCGCAACGCTTTGCCAAATCGATCAAACGGTTGGGGCTCAATCATCGCGAAGGTTTTAACCTGGACTGCGACGCCTTCTGTCCGCCAGGTCGCCAGATGTCGTTGATTTGAGGACAATTGGCCTATGGTTGAGTAGGAGGAAAAGCACTTGGCCATTAGGCTGGTCACGTTTTTTGTGACCTGGAACACACGTTCTAGAGCGCTTGATTCAGTTTGAGTTAAGTTTCGACAGATACCTTGTTCATCGAGTGACTGACGGGTCGAGATCTTCGGCCTGGATGTTTTTTAAACAGCCACTGGCTTCACACCGGACAAAACGGGAAAATTCCCTGACTCCGCCAAAGAGGATGAATCATGAGTGACAAGGATAAACAGCCGTTGGCTGCGTCGGCTTCAGCCCAACCCGAGGCGGAAACCGCCGATGCAGCGCTGAAGCATATCGTTGACGGCTTTTTGCATTTTCATCACGAAGTTTTTCCCCAGCAGGAAGAACTCTTCAAAAAACTCGCCACGGCTCAGAGCCCTCGAGCGATGTTTATCGCCTGCGCCGATTCGCGCATCGTTCCTGAACTGATCACCCAAAGCGCCCCCGGCGACCTGTTCGTGACCCGTAACGTCGGCAACGTTGTGCCGCCTTATGGGCAGATGAACGGCGGTGTTTCCACGGCCATCGAATACGCGGTCCTGGCCCTCGGCGTACAGCACATCATCATTTGCGGGCACTCCGACTGTGGCGCGATGCGCGCCGTGCTCAACCCGCAAAGCCTGGAAAAAATGCCCACGGTCAAAGCCTGGCTGCGTCATGCCGAAGTGGCGAAATCGATGGTCCAGGAAAACTGCCATTGCGCTGACGAAAGCGAAAGCATGCATGTCCTCACCGAAGAAAACGTGATCGCCCAGCTTCAGCATTTGCGCACGCACCCTTCGGTCGCCTCGCGCATGGCTAACGGTCAGCTGTTTATCCATGGCTGGATCTACAACATCGAAACCAGCGAAATCAGAGCTTACGACGCGGACAAAGGGTGTTTCCTGCCGCTTGATGGCAGCCATCCGATCCCCGTGGCGACGCCCAAAGCGCGCTTCTAAATCCTCCCAGGTGTGGTTTAGCCGAGGTTGCTGATCAAGCAGCCTGGCTTTGCCACGCCTGAAGAAAACTTCGGGAGAGTCACCATGCGTGCTGCTCAACTCAAAGCTGTTCTGCCACGGGAGCTGCTGGCGTCCGTGGTTGTGTTTCTGGTCGCCCTGCCCTTGTGCATGGGCATCGCCATCGCCTCGGGCCTGCCGCCGGCCAAGGGTTTGATCACCGGGATCATCGGTGGACTGGTCGTCGGTTGGCTTGCAGGTTCGCCTCTGCAAGTCAGCGGCCCGGCGGCGGGTCTGGCGGTGCTGGTTTTTGAACTGGTGCGCCAGCATGGTGTTGCCATGCTCGGTCCCATCCTGCTGTTGGCGGGTTTTCTGCAACTGATGGCCGGGCGCTTCAAGCTGGGTTGCTGGTTTCGGGTTACGGCGCCAGCGGTGGTGTACGGCATGCTCGCCGGGATTGGCGTGCTGATCGTGTTGTCGCAAGTGCATGTGATGCTGGACGCCGTGCCCAAGCCTTCGGGGCTGGATAACCTCGCAGCCTTCCCGGCGGCCGTGATCCAGGCCTTGCCTTCCCTTGGCTGGCAGGCTGGGTTGCTTGGCCTGTCGACGATTGCGGTGATGTGGCTGTGGGAAAAATTCCGTCCGCACTCCCTTCGCTTCATACCCGGCGCGCTGCTTGGCGTAGGTCTGGCGACGGTGGCCAGCCTGATGCTCGCCTTGCAGGTCAAACGCGTGGAAGTCCCGGCCAACCTGGCAGAAGCCATCGACTGGCTGAAGCCTGCCGACTTGCTCAATCTGGCCGACCCGACGTTATTGATCGCCGCTTTCGCCGTGGCCTTCATCGCCAGCGCCGAGACCCTGCTCTCCGCAGCGGCGGTGGATCGCATGCACAGCGGCCAGCGCTCCGATTTCGATCGGGAGTTGTCGGCACAGGGCGTCGGCAACATGCTCTGCGGCCTGCTTGGCGCGCTGCCCATGACCGGCGTGATCGTGCGTAGCTCGGCCAACGTCCAGGCTGGCGCCACCACGCGAATGTCGGCGATCTTCCACGGTCTGTGGTTGCTGGCTTTCGTGTTGTTGCTGTCCAGCGTGCTGCAAAGCATTCCGGTGGCAAGCCTGGCGGGTGTGCTGGTGTACACCGGTTTCAAACTGGTCGACCTCAAGGCCTTTCGCGGTCTGGGCCGTTATGGCCGGATGCCGATGTTCACCTACGCGGCGACAGCGCTGGCAATCATCTTCACCGACCTGTTGACCGGCGTGCTGATCGGCTTCGGGTTGACCCTGGCCAAACTGGCCTGGAAGGCCTCGCGGTTGAAAATCAGCCTGATCGACCTGCCGGCCGACGGTGAGATGGAGTTACGACTGACGGGGGCCGCAACCTTTCTCAAGGTGCCGGCGTTGACCCAGGTGCTGGGGACCATTCCCCCAGGCGCGACGGTGCATGTGCCGCTCAATAACCTGAGCTACATCGATCACTCGTGTCTGGAGTTGCTTGAGGAATGGGGTCGGGCCAATGCGGCCAAGGGGTCGAAGCTGATTATTGAAGCGCGGGGGTTGAAGCGTCGGTTGGAGGGGCGTTTACGAACCACCTCCGGAGTGGGCTCTACGGCGTAGAAGTAACCAATGTGTGCGAGCCTGCTCGCGAAGGCGGTGTATCAATCGACATAAATGTTGAATGACATATCGCAATCGCGAGCAGGCTCGTTCCCACAGGGGACGGTGCTGATTCTAAAGAATCAAGCCGCCGGCTGATCCAGCTCCAGCCCTACGCCCAGCTGGCGCGACAGGCACGGCCAGCGCTTCCAGGCGGCGCCGGTGTCCGGGCTGTTGAGTTTTTCGCGGTAGGCCTCCACGGACTCCAGCGCGAAACTGTCTTCATTGAGCATCTCATCCACAGCGTGATGCACCGCCTCATCCAGTTGGTTGGCAAAATCCTCGCCGATCAGTTGGTGAGCAATCAGGTTGGCGACCGTCATGTCCAAGGGGATCAGTGGCTGGCCAAAATGCTTGATGTACAGGTCATTGACCTCTTCCACCAACCGATGCGCCAGATAGGCTTCATCCAGCAGGCTGTCCAGGCCGACATGACCGGCCATGATTGCCGGTGGCTGGAGGAAGAACTGCTCGGCGATCGTCAGCACCGGCTTGATCTGTGATTCGATACCCGCTTCCCTGGCGACTTCATTGGCTGCGTCCAGCAGGTCTGGCACTTGCTCTATATACGCGGCCACAAAACGCGTCATCACGCCGTTGGCGTCGGCATCCGGCAATTGGATGGCGGAGTGAAGGTGTGGCAATTGAGTTTCAAGCTGACGAGTCAGCAGGCCGGTCTCGGCCTCGTGTTGTTGGGCTTTTTGGATCTGCTCGCGCAATGCGGCGGTGTTCATGAAAACTCCAGGAAACAAAGGCAATGAAATAGGGAAGACATAACTTAGCTGGCTTATGAAAAATGCTAAGACGCATTTGTCATAATTGTTTCATCCTTGAGACGCCTCCGTTATATCGATTTGCCACCACTCGTCTGCATCCTTCTCCATTCGTGACCTTGAACGCAAGTCCCAGCTGTTTCAGATCATTTACGCCATCACGTTGCGAGGTAGCAGTCGCTGTCTATACTCGGGTGGGAATGGAGTTAGCTGATGACGCCCGACTGCACACGCAGCAAGGCTCGGCGATTCAAGTTTCGTAGTCTGAAAAAGCCGCTCCCTTGCCGCAGGTGAAAGCCGGCGGGATAACAAGAACGATAAGGGGAACCCGCAATGATGCGACATCCACACGTCTGGATGGGCCTCCTGTTGTGGTCGATTTTCAGCCAGGCGCAAGCCGCCTGGACTGTGAATATGGCGCCGGGAGCGACTGAAATCAGTCACGCAGTATTTGACCTGCACATGACCATTTTCTGGATCTGTGTAGTGATCGGCATCATCGTCTTCGGCGCCATGTTCTGGTCGATGATGGTCCACCGCCGCTCCACCGGGCAGGTGGCCGCAAAATTTCATGAAAGCACCACCGTCGAAATCCTCTGGACCATCGTGCCCTTCCTGATTCTGGTGGCCATGGCGGTTCCTGCGACGGCAACCCTGATCAAGATGTACGACGCCAGTGAGCCGGATATCGATATCCAGGTCACCGGCTATCAGTGGAAGTGGCACTACAAATACCTGGGCCAGGACGTCGAATTCTTCAGCAACCTGACGACCCCTGCCGACCAGATCCACAACAAGGAAACCAAGGGCGAGCATTACTTGCTTGAGGTCGACAAGCCTTTAGTGCTGCCGATTGGCGCCAAGGTGCGTTTCCTCGTGACGTCCGCCGATGTTATTCACTCCTGGTGGGTGCCGGCCTTTGCGGTCAAGCGCGATGCGATTCCCGGGTTCGTCAACGAAGCCTGGACCCGCGTCGACAAACCCGGCATCTACCGTGGCCAGTGCGCCGAACTGTGCGGCAAGGACCATGGCTTCATGCCGATCGTGGTCGAGGTCAAGGAAAAGGCCGATTACGAAAAATGGCTGGCCGAACGCAAGGCCGAATCCCTGCAGCTTAAAGAACTGACCAGCAAGGAATGGACCCTCGACGAGCTCAAGGAGCGCGGCGACAAGGTCTATCACACCGCCTGCGTCGCCTGTCACCAGGCCGAAGGTCAGGGCTTGCCGCCGATGTTCCCGGCGCTCAAAGGCTCGAAAATCGCCACCGGACCGAAGGAAGGTCACCTGAGCATTGTCTACCACGGCAAGCCGGGGACCGCGATGGCGGCGTTCGGCAAGCAGCTCTCGGAAGTCGATATCGCGGCGGTGGTGACCTACGAACGTAACGCCTGGGGCAACAACAAAGGCGACATGGTCACTCCTAAAGAAGTGCTGGAGCTGAAACAGGCGGAAAGCAAATGACCCGCTCTATTGCGCAACCAAGGAACCGGTCGGGGCAGCGCGCCCCGGCCTGCCCAGCCCATCTGTTTGCAGGAGACACGCCATGAGCGCCGTCATCGATGACCATGGTCATGCCGATCACGCCCACGGTCCCGCCAAAGGCCTGATGCGTTGGGTGCTGACCACCAACCACAAGGACATCGGCACGCTGTACCTGTGGTTTGCGTTTTCCATGTTCCTGTTGGGTGGCTCGTTCGCGATGGTGATTCGCGCCGAGCTGTTCCAGCCGGGACTGCAAATCGTCCAGCCGGAATTCTTCAACCAGATGACGACCATGCATGGTCTGGTCATGGTGTTCGGCGCGGTGATGCCGGCGTTCGTCGGCCTCGCCAACTGGATGATCCCGTTGATGATCGGCGCACCCGACATGGCCCTGCCACGGATGAACAACTTCAGCTTCTGGCTGTTGCCGGCGGCGTTCATCCTGCTGGTGTCGACCCTGTTCACCCCCGGTGGCGGACCGAACTTCGGCTGGACGTTCTACGCCCCGCTGTCGACGACCTATGCACCGGAAAGCGTGACGTTCTTCATCTTCGCCATCCACTTGATGGGGATCAGTTCGATCATGGGTGCGATCAACGTGATTGCCACCATCCTCAACCTGCGCGCCCCCGGCATGACGTTGATGAAGATGCCGCTGTTCGTCTGGACGTGGCTGATCACCGCTTTCCTGCTGATCGCGGTGATGCCGGTGCTGGCCGGGTGCGTGACGATGATGCTGATGGACATCCACTTCGGCACCAGCTTCTTCAGTGCCGCCGGTGGCGGGGACCCGGTGTTGTTCCAGCATGTGTTCTGGTTCTTCGGTCACCCCGAGGTGTACATCATGATCCTGCCGGCCTTCGGTGCCGTCAGCTCGATCATCCCGACCTTCTCGCGCAAGCCGCTGTTTGGCTACACCTCGATGGTCTACGCCACGGCGAGCATCGCGTTCCTGTCGTTCATCGTCTGGGCGCACCACATGTTCGTGGTCGGCATTCCGCTGGTGGGCGAGTTGTTCTTCATGTACGCCACACTGCTGATCGCGGTGCCAACCGGGGTGAAAGTGTTCAACTGGGCCAGCACCATGTGGCAAGGCTCGCTGACCTTCGAGACACCGATGCTGTTCGCGGTGGCGTTCGTGATCCTGTTCTCCATCGGCGGCTTCTCCGGGCTGATGCTTGCCATTGCCCCGGCGGACTTCCAGTACCAGGACACCTACTTCGTGGTCGCGCATTTCCACTATGTATTGGTGCCGGGGGCGATCTTCGGGATCTTCGCGTCGGCCTACTATTGGTTGCCGAAATGGACCGGCCACATGTACGACGAAACCCTCGGCAAGCTGCATTTCTGGCTCTCGTTCATCGGCATGAACATGGCGTTCTTCCCGATGCACTTCGTGGGCCTGGCGGGCATGCCGCGGCGGATTCCGGACTACAACCTGCAATTCGCCGACTTCAACATGGTGTCGTCGATTGGTGCGTTCATGTTCGGCGCCACGCAGATCTTCTTCCTGTTCATCGTAATCAAGACCATCCGCGGCGGCCCGCCAGCACCCGCCAAACCGTGGGATGGCGCGGAAGGCCTGGAGTGGAGCATTCCGTCACCAGCGCCGTATCACACCTTCACTACGCCGCCGGAAGTGAAATGAACACACAAACCTATGTGGGAGCGAGCCTGCTCGCGAAGAACGATGACGCGGTCTGCCTGTTAAACCGCGGTGTTTGCTTCGCGAGCAGGCTCGCTCCCACAGGGTTCGGCGAAGAGGTTGGAAACCATGGCTGACTCGATTTCGATGAAGAAGCTGGTCACTCGCCTGCTGCTGGTGGTGGTGGCGATGTTTATCTTCGGGTTTGCCCTGGTGCCGATCTATGACGTGATGTGCAAGGCGTTCGGCATCAATGGCAAGACCGCCGGGCAGTACGAGGGCGAGCAGACGGTCGACACTTCGCGGCAGGTGCGCGTGCAGTTCCTGTCGACCAATTCCGCCGACATGTCCTGGGATTTCTATCCCAAAAGTGACGAACTGACGGCCAACCCGGGGGCAGTGAACGAGATGATTTTTATCGCGCACAACCCGACCGACAAACCGATGAGCGCCCAGGCAGTGCCGAGCATCGCACCCAGCAACGCGGCAGCGTACTTCCACAAGACCGAATGTTTCTGCTTTACCCAGCAAGTGCTGCAGCCCGGTCAACGGATCGAGATGCCGGTACGTTTCATCGTTGACCGCGACATGCCCAAGGAAGTGAAGCACCTGACGCTGTCCTACACGCTGTTCGATATCACCGCCCGACATCCACCGGTAGCTGTAAACACTGGCGGCTGAGCGTGCCCGATAAGGAGAACAATAAATGGCAACTCATGAACACTATTACGTACCGGCCCAGAGCAAATGGCCGATCATCGCCACCGTCGGCATGTTCGTCACCGTGTTCGGCCTGGCCACCTGGTTCAACGACCTGAAGGCTGCGCGGCCGGAATCCCACGGCCCGCTGATCTTTTTCGTCGGCGGCCTGCTGTTGGCTTACATGCTGTTCGGCTGGTTCGGCACGGTAATCAAGGAAAGTCGCAGCGGGTTGTACAGCGCCCAGATGGATCGCTCGTTCCGCTGGGGCATGAGCTGGTTCATCTTTTCGGAGGTGATGTTCTTCATCGCCTTCTTCGGTGCACTGTTTTATGTGCGGCATGTGTCCGGTCCGGCGCTCGGCGGTGAAGGCGCGAAAGGCCTGGCGCACATGCTGTGGCCGAACTTCGAGTTCGTCTGGCCGTTGTTGAACAACCCGGATCCGAAACTCTTCCCGGCACCCAAGGACGTTATCAGCCCCTGGGGCCTGCCGCTGCTCAATACCGTGTTGCTCGTGAGCTCCAGCGTCACCGTGACCATCGCCCACCACGCTTTGAAAAAGGGCCATCGCGGTGCGCTGAAAATCTGGCTGGCGATCACTGTCTTGCTCGGCTGTGCGTTCCTCGGTTTTCAGGCCGAAGAATATATCCACGCCTATCGCGAACTGGGCCTGACCCTGGGTTCCGGCATCTACGGCGCGACGTTCTTCATGCTCACCGGGTTCCACGGCGCCCACGTGACCATCGGCACCATCATTCTGTTTGTGATGCTGATGCGGATCATGCGCGGGCACTTCGATAACGAGCACCAGTTCGCGTTTGAAGCGGCGAGTTGGTATTGGCACTTCGTGGACGTGGTGTGGATCGGGCTGTTCGTTTTCGTCTACGTGCTCTGAGGCTTTACCAAGGCGCACTAGAAACCAACTGGCCGCTGAAAAAACCCCAGGCAATCAAGCCGACGGTGATAGCGGCCAGGGCAACACGAACACTCAAGGCAATGACGAGGCGGTTCGAGCTGCTGTCGTCCTTGACCAGAAAAAACAGGCCGCTGAACAGGCTGACAACCGTGGCAATCAGCATCAGGACGATGGCTGCTTTGAGCATGGTGGGACTCCGGGGGAAAGGCGATGCACTTGAGTATAGCTATCGCAACCAGCGACTTTCTGGCGACGCCATGAAGCGCTTCCGGCCGGGCATCGTGCCGACCCTGGTGGTCGCACTTCTATTGCCCATGCTGGTGTCACTGGGGTTCTGGCAATTGAGCCGGGGCGCGGAGAAAAGCGCGCTGCTGCAAAGCTACGCCGAGCGCCGCACGGCTGAACCGATGGCCAGCACCGAGCTGCTACACACCGACGATCCAGCCTTTCGCCGGGTTCAAATTCACGGCCAGTTCGATGCCGCACACAGCCTGCTGCTGGATAACCGCCAGCGCGACGGCAAGGTCGGCGTCGAACTGCTGCAACCGTTTCAGGACCAGGCGACCGGGCTCTGGTTGCTGGTCAATCGCGGCTGGCTGCCGTGGCCGGATCGGCGAACCCCGCCGCAGTTCACGACACCGACTCAGGCCCTGAGCCTGGATGCCTGGGTCTACGTCTCCCCCGGCGCCACCTTCCAATTGCACGCCGACCCGAGCACCGCCACCTGGCCACAACTGATCACTGCCGTCGAACCCGCCAAGCTGTGGACGGCGCTCGACCGTGACGGTTTTGCCTATGAATTACGCGCAGAAGCCGGCCCCGCGTCCTACCAGGCCGATTGGCCGGTAGTGGCCATGGGGCCGGAAAAACATATCGCTTATGCCGTGCAGTGGTTCGCCATGTCGATCGCCCTGTTCGGCCTTTATCTCTATCTCGGCTGGCACAACGCAAAGGAGAAACACCATGGGAGCGGCCATGAATCCACCCAGCATGTCTGAGGCGAAAACGCCGGCGAGTCGGCGCAAGGGCCGGTTGCAGTTATTGCTGATCCTGCTGGGGGTGATCGGTCCGATGATCCTCGCCACGGGTATGTACAAGTTGCAGTTCTGGGTGCCGGAAGGCCGCAGTTATCACGGCGAGCTGATCGGCAACGGCCAGACTCGCGCCGACCTTGGCGTGCAAGCGCAGGAGGACCGTTGGCAATTGCTGGTCACGGCGCCCAAGGAGTGTTCGGTGGACTGCCAGCAGCTGGTTTATCTGGCGCGGCAGATCCAGATCGGCCTCGGTCGCGATGCCGGGCGTGCCAGTCACGCCCTGGCCGCGGCCCAACCGTTGGCGGCCGATTACGACGCCAAGCTGACCCGCGAATACCCGCAACTGCAACGCTACCCAATGGACCTGACCACTTTCACCAAAACAGCGGGAGGCAAAACCGCACCGCAACTGTGGATCATCGACCCGCACGGCAATCTGGTGCTGCGCTACGACCCGACGGTGAAGGGTAAGGACCTGCTCAACGACCTGCGTCATTTGCTGAAACTGTCGAACATCGGATAAGGGCATCGTCATGGCCAAACCTGGATTTCGCCTCGCGCTGTTTGCCACCTTGCTGGCACTGATTGTGGTGTTGCTCGGCGCCTACACCCGCCTGACCCACGCCGGCCTCGGCTGCCCGGACTGGCCGGGTTGCTACGGCTTTATCAGCGTGCCGAAAAGCGAAGCCCAACTGGCCCATGCCGAATTGCATTTTCCCGATGCACCCGTCGAAGCCCACAAAGGCTGGAACGAGATGATCCACCGCTATTTCGCCGGCACCCTCGGGTTGTTGATTTCAGTGCTGGCCGGTCGCGCCTGGGTGCATCGTCGTCATCCGGGGCAACCGGTGAAGCTGCCGCTGTTTCTGCTGGTGGTTGTCATCGCCCAAGCGGCGTTCGGCATGTGGACGGTGACGCTCAAGCTCTGGCCGCAGGTGGTGACCGGGCATTTGCTCGGCGGTTTTGCGACCTTGAGCCTGCTGTTTTTGCTGACCTTGCGCCTGTCCGGCGTACTGCCGGCGCTGACCGTGCCACGGCGTTTGCAGCATTGGGCGACGGCCGGGTTGCTGCTGGTAATCCTGCAAATCGCCCTCGGGGGCTGGGTCAGTTCCAACTATGCAGCCGTGGCTTGCATCGACTTCCCGACCTGCCATGGGCAATGGCTGCCACCGGCTGATTTCGCCAATGGTTTTCACCTGACCCAACACATCGGCCCCAATTACCTGGGCGGGCAACTGGACAGTGATGCCCGCACAGCGATCCATCTGACTCACCGCATCGGCGCGTTGCTGGTGACGCTCGTGCTGCTGGGGCTGGCCTGGCAACTGAAAGTGGTTGGCATGACGCGCTTGGCCGGAATGGTGCTGATCGCCCTTGCGGCCCAAATCACCCTCGGCATCAGCAACGTCTTGTTCCACCTGCCGCTGCCTGTTGCGGTCGCGCACAACGCGGGGGGCGCAGCGCTGTTGCTCACGATGGTGCTGGTCAATTATCACGCGCGAACCAGCCTGGTTCGGGTCAAACAGCAAAACCTTGCACGCTGGCGGTTCAGCCCGCGTAAACACTCAGCCGGGCCCATAACAATAAAAGGAGAGATGCCATGGCGACTCTGATCGGCGAACGTCACAGTCAGGCGATCTGGCGTGACTACCTGGAGCTGACCAAGCCGAAAGTGGTGGTGCTGATGCTCATCACCTCGCTGGTCGGCATGTTCCTCGCGACCCGCGCCGGGGTGCCGTGGACGGTGCTGGTGTTCGGCAACCTGGGGATCGCGTTGTGTGCCGGGGGTGCGGCGGCGGTGAATCATGTGGTGGACCGGCGTATCGATGCAGTGATGGCGCGTACCCACAAACGTCCCTTGGCTGAAGGGCGGGTTTCACCTGCGGCGGCGCTGACATTTGCCCTGGTATTGGCGGTGCTTGGGCAAGCCGTACTGCTGGCCTTCACCAATGCGCTGACGGCCTGGCTGACCCTCGCGTCCTTGCTCGGTTATGCGGTGATCTATACCGGTTTCCTGAAGCGCGCTACGCCGCAGAACATCGTTATCGGTGGCCTGGCCGGCGCTGCCCCGCCGTTGCTCGGCTGGACCGCGGCCACCGGTCATGTCAGCGCCGAACCCTTGTTGCTGGTGTTGATCATTTTCGCCTGGACTCCGCCTCACTTCTGGGCCCTGGCCATTCACCGCAAAGAGGAATATGCCAAGGCCAACATCCCGATGTTGCCGGTGACCCATGGCGAGCATTACACCAAGGTCCACATCCTGCTTTATACCTTCGCGCTGCTGGCGGTCAGCCTGATGCCCTACGTGATCCACATGAGCGGCATGCTTTACCTGATTTGCGCCCTGGGACTGGGCGCAAGGTTTCTGCAATGGGCCGTGGTGCTGTACCGTGGCACTCGGCCGCACGCGGCGATCAACACCTTCAAGTACTCTATCTACTACTTGTTCCTGCTGTTTATCGCGCTGCTCGTAGACCACTACTTACTGTTGAACCTATGACTCGAACTCAGAAAACCGTCTTTATCCTCGTCGCCCTGATCGCGCTGGTTCTGGGCCTGACCATCAACAAAGTGCTGTCCGGAAAAGGCCAGGGCGATCCGACGGCATTGATCGATGCCGGGATCATTTTGCTGCCGCAAAGCCGCAATCTGCCAAACGTGACGATGACCGATCAGGACGGCAAGCCGGTGATGGTCAACGAGCTGAAAGACAAATGGTCACTGTTGTTCTTCGGCTACACCTTCTGCCCCGACATCTGCCCGACCACCCTCGCCCAGCTGCGCCAGATCAAAAGTGAACTGCCGCCAGAGGCTGTGGCGAAGTTGCAGATCATCCTGGTCAGCGTCGACCCGAACCGCGACACGCCCAAGCAGCTCAAGCAGTACCTGGGCTACTTCGATCCGCAGTTCACAGGCCTGACGCCTTCGTCGATTGAAGACATTCAGAAACTGGCCAATGCGGTGAGCATTCCGTTCATTCCGGCAGACACCAGCAAGCCGAATTACACGGTTGATCACAGCGGCAACCTCGCGGTGATCGGGCCGGACGGGACACAGCGTGGCTTCATTCGTGCACCGCTGAATAACGCCAAGTTGGTGGCGCAGTTGCCGGTGATGCTCAACCGCAAATAAACACCACGCCCCCTGTAGGAGCCAGGCTTGCCGGCGAAAGCGCCCGTGAGATCGCCGTCGCCGGCAAGCCTGGCTCCTACAGGGGACGGTGTTTCAGGCATAAAAAAATGGGGCGCATTCGATGCGCCCCATTTTTTGTTAACGACTCAGATCAGAACGCCGGCAATACCGCGCCTTTGTACTTCTCGAGGATAAAGGCCTTCACTTCCGGGCTGTGCAGGGCAGCAATCAGTTTCTTCATGTCTTCGCTGTCCTTGTCGTCCGGGCGGGCTACGAGGATGTTCACGTAAGGCGAGTCGTTGCCTTCGATGACCAGTGCATCCTTGGACGGATCGAGCTTGGCTTCCAGCGCGTAGTTGGTGTTGATCAGCGCCAGGTCGACCTGGGTCAGCACGCGCGGGATGGTCGCGGCTTCCAGCTCACGGAATTTCAGGTCCTTGGTGTTCTCGGTGATGTCCTTGACCGTCGAGAGGATGTTGTTGGAATCCTTCAACTTGATCAGGCCGGCCTTGGCCAGCAGCAACAGTGCACGGCCGCCATTGGTGGCGTCGTTCGGGATCACCACGTTGGCGCCGCCTGGCAGTTCGGTCAGGGCCTTGTACTTGCTGGAGTAAGCGCCCAGCGGTTCCAGGTGTACGCCAGCAACGGCGACCAGGTTGGTGCCCTTGGCCTTGTTGAACTCATCGAGGTACGGCTGGTGCTGGAAGAAGTTGGCGTCCAGGCGTTTTTCGGCAACCTGCACGTTTGGCTGGATGTAGTCAGTGAACACTTTGACCTTCAGGTCCACGCCGTCTTTGGCCAGGGCCGGTTTGACGAATTCGAGGATTTCCGCGTGCGGCACCGGGGTGGCTGCAACGGTCAGAGTGTCAGCGTGAGCGGAAAACGCTGCAACGGCTGCGAACGCGACGAGTAGTTTTTTCATTCAGCTAACTCCTTGTGGGTACCCGCTTGCGGCGCCTGGATTTGGCGCCTGCCAGCGAATGGCCGGCTCATGTCTTGTTTACGAGAACTGTTTATTTTCTGGAGAAATGGACGACCAGTTTGTCACCAACCATTTGCAGAACCTGCACCAGCACCAGCAACAGCACCACGGTGACGATCATCACATCGGTCTGGAAACGCTGATAACCAAAACGGATCGCCAGGTCGCCCAACCCACCGGCACCGACCACACCGGCCATCGCCGTGTAGGACACCAGTGTAATAGCCGTCACCGTAATCGCCGCGTAAATGCCCGGGCGGGCTTCTGGCAGTAGGGCGTTGATGATGATCTGCCGGGTCGTCGCACCCATGGCCTGGGTGGCTTCGATGATGCCGCGATCCACTTCACGCAGGGCGGTTTCCACCAGTCGCCCGAAGAACGGCGTGGCACCCACTACCAGCGGCGGGATCGCACCGGCGACGCCGAGCGAGGTGCCGGTGATCAGCACGGTGAACGGGATCATCACGATCAGCAAAATGATGAACGGCAGCGAACGCAGGATGTTCACCACCAGCGACAGCACGGCGTATAGCGTTCTGGATTCCAGCAACTGACGCGGACTGCACAGGAACAACAACACGCCCAGCGGGAGGCCGAGCAACACGGTGAACAACAACGAACCGAAGAGCATCAGCAGGGTATCGCCGGTAGCCAGCCAGATTTCGAACCAGTCGATGTTGACGAAGAAACTTGTCAGGACTTCCATCAGCGCAGGACCTCCATGTGGACGTCAGCCGCGGTGAAGTGGGCGAACGCCGCCTCCATGTCGCCACCGGTAACAGCCAGGGTCAATTGCCCGTAAGGGACGTCTTTGATGCGGTCGATACGACCGGCCAGGATGCTGTAGTCCACGCCCGTTTCCCGAGCGACGGTCCCCAACAGTGGTGCGTAGGTCGCTTCGCCCTGGAAGGTCAGACGCACGATGCGGCCCGGCACATGGGAGAAGTCGTCACGCTGTTCGCTTTCATCGATCTGCTCGTCTTCTTGCACGAAACGTTTGGTGGTCGGGTGTTTCGGATGCAGGAACACCTGGGCCACCGAACCTTGCTCGACGATCACACCCGCGTCCATTACGGCGACCTGGTCGCAGACCCGGCGGATCACGTCCATCTCGTGGGTAATCAGGACGATGGTCAGTTTCAGCTCGCGATTGATCTCAGCCAGCAATTGCAGGACCGACGCCGTGGTCTGCGGGTCCAGGGCGCTGGTGGCTTCGTCGCACAGCAGGATTTTTGGCTTGGTCGCCAGGGCGCGGGCAATGCCGACGCGCTGCTTCTGGCCGCCGGACAGCTGCGCCGGGTACTTTTTGGCGTGGTCGGACAGACCGACCCGCGCCAGCAACTCGGCGACACGCTGGTCAATCTCGCTGCGCGACAGTTCACCGGCCAGGGTCAGCGGCAGCGCGACGTTGTCGGCCACGGTCTTGGACGCCAGCAGGTTGAAGTGCTGGAAAATCATCCCGACCTGCTGGCGGAAGCGGCGCAGGCTGTTGGCGTCGAGCGCGGTGACTTCTTCGCCGTCGACGAAGATCTTGCCGCCGCTGGACTCTTCCAGGCGATTGATCAGACGCAGCAGGGTACTTTTTCCCGCGCCGGAGTGACCGATCAGGCCGAAGACCTGACCGTTCTCAATCGTCAGACTGGTCGGGTGCAGGGCGGGAATATCCTTACCGGCGACGCGGTAGGTTTTGTGGACGTTTTGAAACTCGATCACGTAGCGAACCTTGTGGGGCGCGTTGGAAAAGGGTCAGCGGTTAGCCGGGCGCGCATTTTAGCCTGTCCGTATAGAGGTTATTAGCATTTATTCCGCATTCAACCTTCCATTTGGCAATAACGCGATCGAAGGTTAGAAAAAAGGAACGGCTAAAAAGCTCGCCAGTCACTAATAAGGCAACTCGAAAACGCCCCCGGTGCCGTGCCTGGGGAATGCACATAAGTCCTGGCTACGGGATCGCAACGAGGAGTTTACGACTGATGAGTACTAAAAAGCCTGCCGCACCTAAAAGCGCACTGGCCGGGACCGATACCCTGGACCGCGGCAACACCAATGCCAAGCTCGAGAGCCTGGAAAAGTTTCGCTCCGACGCCACCGAACAAGCCCTGCGCACCAATCAGGGCGTGAAGGTTTCGGACAACCAGAACACGTTGAAGGTCGGCGCGCGCGGGCCGTCGTTGCTGGAAGACTTCATCATGCGTGAAAAAATCACGCATTTTGACCATGAGCGCATTCCAGAGCGCATCGTCCATGCACGGGGCACTGGCGCTCATGGTTTTTTCCAGACCTATGAAAACCATTCCGTACTGACCAAAGCCGGTTTCCTACAAGATCCCGGCAAGAAAACCCCGGTCTTCGTGCGCTTTTCCACGGTGCAGGGCCCGCGTGGGTCAGGCGATACCGTGCGGGACGTGCGAGGTTTCGCCGTGAAGTTCTTCACCGACGAGGGCAACTTCGACCTGGTGGGCAATAACATGCCGGTGTTTTTCATTCAGGATGCAATCAAGTTCCCTGACTTCGTGCACGCGGTGAAACCGGAGCCACACAACGAGATCCCTACCGGCGGCTCGGCTCACGACACCTTCTGGGATTTCGTCTCGCTGGTGCCAGAGTCGGCGCACATGGTGATCTGGGCCATGTCCGACCGGGCGATCCCGAAAAGCCTGCGCAGCATGCAGGGCTTTGGCGTACACACGTTCCGCTTGATCAATGCCGAAGGAAAATCACGCTTCGTCAAATTCCACTGGCGCCCTACCGCCGGTACTTGCTCACTGGTGTGGGATGAAGCGCAGAAGCTCGCCGGTAAAGACACCGATTACCACCGCCGCGATCTGTGGGAGTCGATCGAGATGGGCGACTACCCGGAGTGGGAGTTGGGCGTGCAGGTCATCGAAGAAGAAAACGAACATAACTTCGACTTCGACATCCTCGACCCGACCAAACTGATCCCGGAAGAACTGGTGCCCATTACCCCGCTGGGCAAGATGGTGCTCAACCGCAACCCGGATAATTTCTTCGCCGAAACCGAGCAGGTTGCGTTCTGCCCGGGCCATATCGTGCCGGGCATCGACTTCTCCAATGATCCGCTGCTGCAAGGGCGGCTGTTTTCCTACACCGATACGCAGATCAGCCGACTCGGTGGGCCGAATTTTCACGAGATCCCGATCAACCGTCCCGTAGCACCCTTCCATAACGGCCAGCGGGATGCGCTGCATCGCACCACCATCGACAAGGGGCGCGCCTCCTACGAGCCGAATTCCATCGATGGCGGTTGGCCGAAAGAAACGCCGCCTGCCGCGCAGGACGGTGGATTCGAGACCTATCCAGAGCGCATCGACGCCAACAAGATTCGCCAGCGCAGCGAGTCGTTCGGCGATCATTTCTCCCAGGCGCGCCTGTTTTTCCACAGCATGAGCAAGCACGAGCAGGAACACATCATCTCGGCGTACAGCTTTGAGCTGGGCAAGGTTGAGCGTGAATTCATCCGTGCACGTCAGGTGAACGAGATCCTGGCCAATATCGATCTGGAACTGGCCAAACGTGTGGCGCAGAACCTTGGTTTGCCGGCGCCGAAGGCTGGCACCGTCGAAGTGCGTAAAACTTCACTCGATCGCTCACCGGCCTTGAGCCAGGCCAACCTGCTGCCGGGGGATATCAAAACGCGGAAAGTGGCGATTCTGGCGGCCAACGGTGTCGATGGTGCTGCGATTGATGCGATGAAGAAGGCGCTGAAGGCAGAAGGTGCGCACGCCAAGCTGCTTGGCCCGACTTCCGCGCCAGTGACCACCGTCGATGGCAAGACACTGCCGGTGGACGCTTCGATGGAAGGCTTGCCTTCGGTGGCATTCGATGCGGTGTTCGTACCCGGTGGCGCGGCGTCGATCAAGGCGTTGAGTGGCGATGGCGTAGCGCTGCATTACCTGTTGGAAGCATACAAACACTTGAAAGCGATTGCGCTGCATGGCGAGGCGAAGCAGTTGCTGGACGTGTTGAAGCTTGAGGTGGATGCGGGGCTGGTCGTGGGTGCGGATGCCCAGTTGATCAAACCGTTCTTTGCCGCCATCGGGCAGCATCGGGTTTGGGATCGGGAGCCGAAGGCCAAGGCGATTCCGGCTTAAGGTTTTGTATTGTTAGGGAGGGCGCCTTCGCGAGCAGGCTCGCTCCCACAGGGTTTGGGTTTGATCATAGAAAGTGTAATCAACCCCAATTCACTGTGAGAGCGAGCCTGCTCGCGACGCTTTCAGGGTTTACGCGGACTCAAGACGATCTGCGCCGGAACGTTGCGCAGGATCTGCTTCTGCAGATTCAGATCGAACTCCGAATCCAGCTTCTTCACCCGTTTAGTCAGCAACGTCGCCAACCATGGGTAATCCTGGGTACGCGGCGCCTGAATGCTGACATCGCACTGGTAATTCACCACATCGGCGGCAATCGCATCCAATTGACGGCGAAGTTTGCTCATATCCGTGAGGTTCAAGGCAATTGTGGTGCTCTCAGCCGTAGGATCAATGACTTTGGCCGGTGGCTTGGCCTCGGCTGCCATGAGCGCCGCTTCAGCCCTGTCCAGTTCAGCTTTACGGGCATTGACGATGGCGTTGTTGACCCCACCCGTCAGCGCCGGAGCCTTTGGCATTAATGCCCGGGCCCGGGCCAGCGCCGTAGCGGCCGCATTCACATCGCCTTTTTGCAGCACGATCTGGCTGCGACGCAGATAGGCTTCGGCCAATTGCCGCTGATAGTGCACGAGGGACGGATCGTCTGGCGACTGGGCCTGCAAGGTCGCCAACTGGTCTTCGGCGGTGGCCAGCTCGCTGCTGGCCAGGTTTTGTTCCAGCTGCGCGATGGCCGTGGCCCGGGCATCGGTCGCCGCAGTGGTGGCCGATGGCGTGCTTTGGCAAGCGCCCAGTAGCAGCGAAAATGCGACAAGGAGCAGATAACGGGAGGCTGACAGCTTCATTCCTGCGACTCTCTATTTGCGCAAAAAACGAGCAAGTCTACACCCCTCGACGGGGCAGGACAAAACTCAGCAGAAACAGTGCGGCGGCCGTCACAACAATCGACGGGCCCGCCGGGGTGTCTTTGAACCACGACAACGCCAGCCCGCCACAGACCGCGAGCATGCCCAGCAGGCTCGCGCCCAGCGCCATCTGTTCCGGCGAGCGAGCGTGACGTTGTGCCGCAGCCGCCGGGATGATCAACAGCGAAGTAATCAGCAACACACCGACGATTTTCATCGCCACAGCGATCACCACCGCGATCAGCAACATCAATGCCAGGCGCAGCGCCGGCACGGGCAAACCTTCCACCCGGGCCAGTTCTTCATGCACCGTGATCGCCAACAATGGCCGCCACAACGTCACCAGCAACGCAAGAACACCGGCGCTGCCACCGAGTATCCAGGCCAAGTCGGTCGGGCTGATCGCCAGCAAGTCGCCGAACAGATACGCCATCAGGTCGATCCGCACTTCGTGCATGAAGCTTAGTACGACCAGGCCCAGAGAGAGCGTGCTTGGTGCGAGAATTCCCAAAAGCGTGTCGGACGCCAGCGGCTGACGCTGTTGCAACGTCACCAGCAGCACCGCCAACAGCAAGCAACCGACGGTGACGGCAACGGTAGGGCTGACATCCAGCAGAAAGCCCAATGCCACGCCGAGCAAGGCCGCGTGGGACAAGGTGTCGCCGAAATAGGCCATGCGCCGCCAGACCACGAACGAACCCAGCGGTCCTGCGACCAGCGCCAAAGCCAGACCTGCAAGCAGGGCGTAGAGCAGAAAATCAGCCATGCTTGCAGCTATCTCCATGGACATGGGGTTGGGCCGTCGGGGCCGCGTTGACCACCGAACCATGCAGGTCATGGGCGTGGTCGTGGTGGTGGTGATAAATCGCCAGGCTTTGTGCGTTCTTGCCGAACAGCTCGACGAAAGCCGGATCGCCGCTGACTTGTTCCGGGTGCCCGGAGCAGCAGACATGACGATTCAGACAGACCACCTGGTCGGTGGTGCTCATGACCAGGTGCAAATCGTGGGAGACCATCAATACCCCGCAGCCGTGACGGTCGCGCAGCCGCGTGATCAGGCTGTAGAGCTCGGCTTGGCCGGCCACATCGACGCCTTGCACCGGTTCGTCGAGCACCAGCAGTTCCGGCTCACGCAGCAGGGCTCGAGCCAGCAGCACACGCTGCATTTCGCCACCGGAAACACTTTGCACCGGGCTGTCGATCACCTGCTCGGCGCCGACTTCCTTGAGTGCCGCCAAGGCCCTGGCACGGTCCACGCCAGGCACCAGACGCAAAAAGCGCAGTACCGACAACGGCAGCGTCGGATCGACGTGAAGTTTTTGCGGCATGTAACCGACCCGCAGTTTCGGCTTGCGCCAGACGCTGCCGCTGTCCGGCTTCAACAGACCGAGCACCGCGCGCACTAGCGTGGTCTTGCCCGCGCCGTTCGGGCCGATCAGCGTGACGATCTGCCCCGGCTCGACGCTCAGCTCGATGTTATCCAGCACGTTTTGCCCGGCAAAGGTGACGACAACCTGCTCGAGGCGAATCAGCGCATTGCTCATCAAGCCCCCTGGCAACCCGAGCAGAGGCCGACCACTTCAACGGTCTGGCCTTCGACGACGAAACCGACATCCTTGGCGCTGCTGATGATCGCGTCGCTGATGGATTTCTGTTCGAGCTCAATGGCGGCGTGACATTCGCGGCAGATCAGGAATTGACCCTGGTGGGCATGCTCCGGGTGATTGCAGCCGACGAAGGCGTTGAGCGAGGAGATGCGGTGGACGAGGCCGTTTTCCAACAGGAAATCCAGCGCACGGTACACGGTAGGCGGCGCAGCGCGGCGGCCATCCTGCTCACTGAGTACCGCAAGAATGTCGTAGGCACCCAACGGCTTGTGACTTTGCCACACCAGCTCCAGCACCCGCCGACGCAAGGCGGTCAGGCGCAGGCCTTGACGTGCGCACAAGGCATCGGCCTCAGTCAGTGCGCTATGTACGCAATGAGAGTGGTCGTGGGGACGGCTGGCAATCGGTGTTTTAGGCATGAGCGGCGACGAGTTTTGTGAGAGACGTTATTATGTTACCCGTTCTCGCCTCTTCGAGTGGTCATCGTGTCCCGACTTTTTTCTATCTTTGTCACATTTGCCGCAAGTTTTCTGTTCATTGGCTCAGCTCAAGCCGACGTCAAAGTCCTCACCAGCATCAAGCCGCTACAGCTGATTGCCGCTGCGGTGCAGGACGGCGTGGCAATCCCGGAAGTGCTGCTACCACCGGGCGCTTCACCGCATAACTATGCCTTGCGTCCTTCCGACGTACGGAAGGTGCAATCGGTGGATCTGGTTTACTGGATCGGTCCGGACATGGAAGGGTTCCTGCCTCGCGTGCTGAACGGTCGAACGCTGCCGAGCGTCGCTGTGCAGGATCTGCCGGGACTGAAACTTCGCCACTTCGGCGAAGACAACCATTCGCACGCGGAAGAAGCCGACGAGCATGACCACGATCATCGCCCCGGCAGTCTGGATGCGCATTTGTGGTTGTCTCCGGTAAACGCTCGCGTGATCGCCACAAAAATGGCTGCTGACTTGAGTGCAACCGATCCGGCCAACGCCACGCGTTATCAGAGCAACCTCAAGGCGTTCGATGAGCGTCTGGATGCAATGGATCTTCGCTTGAAAGCGCGTCTGGCCGGCATCGCAGGCAAACCGTACTTCGTATTCCACGAGGCCTTCGACTACTTTGAAGACGCCTACGGCCTCAAGCACGCCGGCGTATTCAGCGTCGCCGCCGAAGTCCAGCCGGGCGCCCAGCACGTCGCAGCGATGCGCACGCGGTTGCAGGAAGTCGGCAAGACCTGTGTGTTCAGTGAGCCGCCGTTGCGTCCGCGCCTGGCGGAAACCCTGGTGGCAGGCCTGCCGGTGAAATTGGCGGAGCTGGATGCGCTGGGCGGGTACACGCCGGCGACTGCGCAGGGGTATGAGCAGGTGCTGGAGAAGTTGGGGAATGATTTGGCGGGGTGTCTGGAGTCGTTGTAACAGCGGGATCTGCGACGCCCCATCCGCGGGCAAGCCTCGCTCCTACGGAATTTGTGCCGTTCACAGATAATGTGCACGACACAAACCTGTAGGAGCGAGGCTTGCCGCGAAGCTGTTAAAGGGCGAACGGTAGCGGCGTACTGACCTTCTGCCGCTGCGCCAACCGCTGCTGAAACTCCATCGGATCGTGAATCAACACGTCCTGCCCGGCAAACGACTCCGCGGCAATCAACCGTGACAACCAGAACCGCACACACGCCACGCGCAACATGGTCGGCCACAGTTCAGCCTCTGCGGCAGTGAACGGACGCAACGCAGCATAGGCCCCGAGCAACGCCCGCGCCCGCGGCCCGTCGATCAGCCCTTCGTCATCCGAACACCAGTCATTCAAGGCAATTGCAACGTCGTAGAGCATCGGCCCCGAGCACGCGTTGTAGAAGTCGATCAACCCGGTCAGGTGCGTGCCTTCGAACATCGCGTTGTCGCGGAACAGATCCGCGTGGATGTTGGCCCGTGGCAACGCCAGAATTTTCGTCTTCTGCTGAGTGATTTCGTCCAGCGCCCGCTGCAACAAATCACTCTGCTCGGCATTCAGGTGGGAGAGCAACTGCGTGCCCTCCTCCAGCATCCAGTCCAGGCCACGATCGGTTTTGCGCTTGATCATGTTGGCCTGGGTCGCCAGATGCAGATGGCCCAGCAACTCGCCGACTTGGGCGCAATGCTGCGCGTTGGCTTCCTTGATGTGCTTGCCGGCCAGGCGTGGTTGCAACAGCGCAGGCTTGCCGGCCAGTTCGCGCAAGGCCACGCCGTCAGTGGTGCGCAGTGCGTAAGGCACCGGCAAGTCGGCTTCGTGCAGCACATCGAGCAGTTCGATGAAGAACGGCATCTCCTGAACCGGACCGCGCTCGACCAGGGTCAGGACAAACTCGCCCTGCTCCAGGCTGATGAAGAAATTGGTGTTTTCACTACCGGCGGCAATTCCCTGGAAATCAAGCAGGCGGCCGAGCCCGTATGGGGCGAGAAAGGTTTCCAGCTCGGGCCGAGCCAGCGGGGTGAACACAGACATGTTTAAACTGCCAGTACGGGCGCCGCTGCATGAGCCAGCGCCGATTGAAATTAAGAAACTACTTCCATTCAAAAATCTTCCACGACGGAATCAGCATATCCGGCTGATCCGAGCGGATGAAGTTTGCATCTGTCCCATCCGCACGCACCAGGAAATACGGTGGTCCGACCTTCGGCGTGACCTTGATCGCGTACAGGAAACCGTTTTGGCGGTACTCCTGAATCGTTTTGTCCCCTTCCGTGCGGATCGTGACTTCCGGCTCCGGTGTCGGCGCATCATCCGCCGCCATGACGGCCAGGGGAACGGTTGCAAACAAGCCAGCCAGCAACAGGCGATTTAGTGTGCGCATGATAACCTTGTCCCTTTGTCGTCAACGGTCCCGCTATTCTAGCGCCGGACCCGCCGAAAAGGTTGATCCTGCTCATGAGCCAAGCCCCCCTCGTCCTGGTGGACGGTTCTTCTTACCTGTACCGCGCCTTTCACGCCCTGCCGCCGCTGACCACTTCCAAGGGTTTGCCGACTGGAGCGGTCAAAGGCGTGTTGAACATGCTCAAGAGTCTGCGCAAGCAGTACCCGGACAGTCCGTTCGCCGTGGTGTTCGACGCCAAGGGCGGGACATTCCGTGACGAAATGTTCGCCGAGTACAAAGCTAACCGTCCGAGCATGCCCGACGACATGCGCGTACAGATTGAGCCACTGCATCAGAGCGTGATCGCGCTGGGCTTCCCGTTATTGTGCGTCGAAGGCGTCGAGGCCGATGACGTGATCGGCACTTTGGCCCGCAGCAGCGCAGCAGCTGACCGACCAGTGGTGATCTCCACCGGCGACAAGGACATGGCGCAACTGGTCGACGGCCACATTACCTTGGTCAACACCATGACCGGTAGCGCGCTGGACGTGGAGGGCGTGAAGGAGAAATTCGGCGTCGCTCCCGAGCAGATCATCGATTATCTGGCACTGATGGGCGATTCTTCCGACAACATTCCGGGCGTTCCAGGCATTGGTCCTAAAACCGCTTCCGGCCTGTTGGTGGGCGTGAACGGCGGTCTGACCGAGCTGTACGCACAGCTCGACATCGTGCCGACCCTGCCGATTCGCGGCGCCAAGACCCTGCCGGCCAAGCTCGAAGAGCATAAGGAGATGGCATTCCTCTCCTATCAATTGGCAACCATCAAGATCGACGTGCCGCTGGACATCGGGCTCGACGACCTGCAAATGGGCGGGCCGGATCACGACAAACTCGCTGAGCTCTACACCCTGCTCGAATTCAAGAGCTGGTTCGAAGAGAACCAGCGCGATGCCAAGCGTTCCGGCCAGGAAGTTACCGTGCCGGTGGCTGAAGAAGCCGCTGTCGAGACCGAGCTCAAGTACACCACGATCCTCACCCAGGCCGATTTCGACCTGTGGCTGAAGAAGCTCAACGACGCCAAATTGATCGCCTTTGATACCGAAACCACCGGCATCGATGCGCAGCAGGCGCAGCTTGTCGGCCTGTCGTTTGCTGTACAGGCCAACGAAGCAGCCTACATCCCGCTGACCCATTCCTACATGGGTGTGCCGGATCAGCTTGATCGCGACACCGTGCTGCGCGCGCTGAAACCGATTCTGGAAGATCCGGACAAACTCAAGGTCGGCCAGCACGCCAAGTTCGACATGAACATCCTCGCCAACTGCGCCATCGGTGGCGACCAGAATTGCGGTATCACCGTGCAAGGCATCGCGTTCGACACCATGCTCGAATCTTACGTGCTGGATTCCACCGCGACCCGCCACGACATGGACAGCCTGGCGCTCAAGTACCTGAACCACACCACTACGAGCTTTCAGGACATCGCCGGCAAGGGTGCCAAGCAGCTGACGTTTGACCAGATCTCGCTGGAACTGGCCGGGCCTTACGCCGCCGAAGACGCCGACGTGACGCTGCGCCTGCACCAGACCTTGCAGGAAAAGCTCAATGCCATTCCGAGCCTGAGCAAAGTCCTGAGCGAAATCGAAATGCCGTTGGTGCCGGTACTGGCGCGAATCGAACGCCAGGGCGCGTTGGTCGATGCCAACCTGCTCGGCATCCAAAGCGTCGAGCTCGGCGACAAAATGGTCGCGCTGGAGCGTGAGGCATTCGCCATCGCCGGTGAAGAATTCAACTTGGGCTCGCCGAAGCAATTGGGCGTGATCCTGTACGAAAAGCTCGGGTTGCCGATCCTCAGCAAAACCGCCAAGGGCCAGGCGTCCACCGCCGAAGCCGTCCTGGCGGAACTGGCCGAGCAGGATTACCCGTTGCCCAAAGTGCTGATGCAGTACCGCTCGATGAGCAAGCTGAAAAGCACTTACACCGATCGCCTGCCGGAACAGATCAACCCGCGCACCGGGCGGATTCACACGTCCTATCATCAAGCTGTCGCGGCGACCGGGCGCTTGTCGTCCAGCGATCCGAACTTGCAGAACATTCCAATCCGCACGGCCGAAGGGCGGCGGATTCGTCAGGCGTTCGTCGCGCCAAAGGGCTACAAGCTGCTGGCGGCGGACTATTCGCAAATCGAGCTGCGGATCATGGCGCACCTGGCCAAGGACGAAGGTTTGCTGCACGCCTTCCGCAATGACCTGGACGTGCACAAGGCCACCGCCGCCGAAGTGTTCGGCGTGGAACTGGCCGACGTCACCACCGATCAACGTCGCAGCGCCAAGGCGATCAACTTCGGTTTGATCTACGGCATGAGCGCGTTTGGCCTGGCCAAGCAGATCGGCGTTGATCGCAAGCAATCCCAGGCATACATCGACCGTTATTTCGCCCGCTATCCGGGTGTTCTGGCGTACATGGAACGCACCCGCACCCAGGCGGCCGAGCAAGGTTTTGTCGAAACGATCTTCGGCCGACGCCTGTACCTGCCGGAAATCAACGCGAAAAACCCGGCCCTGCGCAAAGGCGCAGAACGCACGGCGATCAACGCCCCGATGCAGGGTACGGCGGCGGACATCATCAAAAAAGCCATGGTGGCGGTGGATAACTGGCTGACCTCCTCGGGCCTCGACGCCAAAGTCATCCTGCAGGTGCACGATGAATTGGTGCTTGAGGTGCGTGAAGATCTGGTCGACCAGGTCCGCGATGAAATTCGCGTGCACATGAGCGACGCCGTGAAGCTGGATGTACCGCTTCTGGTCGAGGTTGGCGTAGGCAATAACTGGGATGAGGCTCACTGAGCCGTCTGAAAGGGCGTTTTCTGCTGCGGCATAGTGCCGCGGCAGATGGGTCAAGAGCCCTTATTTCGGAAAGAAATCACACTTATTACAAATGGTTTCTGAAGCTCCGGAACTAAACCTGTGAACTGCCACTCAGAGTTACTGAATGGCTGGTGAAGCCCTTCGATGCTCCTATGTTGTGTTAAGTGTTGGCAGATATCTGGACCCCGCCCTAGCGGTCCGGAACTTGAACCCCGGAACTTCCCCCTCCCCATAAGAAGTCCGGGGTTTTTTTTGCCTGCGATTTATTGCTCCGCAACCTCGGAGCCTTTGTCCGCCAGCTCCATCCAGCCTGCCAATACAGTGTAGGCGTCTTCCAGACCCATGCGCTTTGGCGCCGAGAACAGCTGGATGCTAATCGCATCGCCCCATCCTTTGCGGATGTCTGCCTGAACCTTGAGCAGCACGTTTTTCGCCGCGCCATAGGTCAGCTTGTCAGCTTTAGTCAGCAAAATGTGCATCGGCATGCCACTGGCGACGGCCCAGTCAAGCATCAACAGGTCGAAATCGGTCATTGGATGACGGATGTCCATCATCAAAATCAGGCCTTTCAGACTTTCGCGACCACCCAGATAAGCTTCCAGGTGACGCTGCCAATGCAGCTTCAACGGGATAGGTACTTTCGCGTAACCGTAACCCGGAAGGTCGACCAGACGACGATCATCGTCTAGCTTGAAGAAGTTCAAGAGCTGCGTGCGACCCGGAGTTTTCGAGGTTCGCGCCAGGCTGGCGTGCGTCAGGGTGTTCAGCGCGCTGGATTTGCCGGCGTTGGAACGCCCGGCGAAGGCCACTTCAAAGCCTTCGTCGTCGGGACATTGATCGACTTTGGCAGCGCTGAGCATGAAGGTGGACTGTTGGCACAGGCCGAGGATGGGGTTCTTGAGTTGCATGGGATTTCCGATGTGGGCGGCGCCGGGAATGGACGCGGCAAGCGGTGTCGTTTCCGTTTCAGTGACGCCAGTATATAATGCCGCAGATTTTGTGTGCGCTTTGTCCCAGCGTAGGATGAAGTTCACGAGAGCGATTGACCTTGATTGCGCATTAGAACGCAGAACGCTCTCAACCCTGAAAAGGTCGTTTTATGACGAAATGGCTGCTAGCTGCCGGTGTCTTGATGCCGCTTTACAGCGCTCAGGCTACACAGGATCCGGAAGCTGTGTACAACCGTGTTTGTGGTGCCTGTCATTCCGGCCAACTACCCATGGCGCCCAAAAAGGGCGACCAGGAAGCTTGGACGCCGAGGTTGGCGAAAGGTATGGGGACGCTGGTGCAACACGTGACCCAGGGTTTCAAGGCGATGCCGCCGCGTGGTTTGTGCATGGACTGCAGTGCCGAGGATTACCAGGCAATCATCCAGTGGATGAGCGAGTGATCCCGGTCCATAACTCTTTAACCCTTAGCCGTAGTTGGATTAGCTGATGAACAAATTGATCGTGAGTCTGCTGTTGACCGTGGGGATCTCCGGCGTAGCCCATGCTGCAGGTGATGCAACTGCTGGTCAGGCGAAAGCCGCAGTATGTGGCGCCTGTCATGGCCCGGATGGCAACAGCATGGCGCCTAACTTTCCGAAACTGGCAGGCCAGGGCGAGCGTTATCTGAACAAGCAGCTGCACGACATCAAGTCCGGCAAACGCACCGTTCTGGAAATGACCGGCCTGCTGACCAACCTGAGCGATCAGGACCTGGCTGATATCGCCGCTTACTTCGCCAGCCAGAAAGGCAGCGTTGGCGCCGCCGACCCGAAAGTCGTGGCTCGCGGTGAGGCCTTGTTCCGCGGTGGCGACCTGGCCAAGGGCCTGCCAGCCTGCACCGGCTGCCACTCTCCGGATGGCAAGGGCAACGCGGCTGCCGGCTTCCCGCATCTGGGTGGTCAGCACGCTCAATACGTTGCCAAGCAATTGACCGACTTCCGCAAGGAAGAAGGCGGTCGTGCCAACGATGGCGATACCAAACCAATGCAAAGCATTGCCAAAAAGCTCAGCGACGAAGATATCGCTGCGGTGTCCAGCTACATTCAAGGCCTGCACTAAGACCGGCGAACAGGGCGTGCCGCGGGAAGTACATCTCCTGCAACGTTAACGCTCTATTAATCCGTCGCAGCAAGTATAAAAAGGGTGGCTCAGGCCGCCCTTTTTTGTGGCCGCTGCCGTTACACTACAGAACTCAAGCCCGCCAGGACCTGTCTGAAAACAGGTCGCGCGAGGCGACCCAAATTGTCCAGGAGTAAAGCATGCGTAATCTGATCATCAGCGCCGCACTCGTCGCTGCCAGCCTGTTCGGCATGACTGCCCAAGCCGCCGAAGCACCCGCCGCCCCTTATGTCGAACTGACCAATCCGGTTCCGGTCGCCGTGCCTGGCAAGATCGAAGTCGTGGAGCTGTTCTGGTACGGCTGCCCGCATTGCTACGCTTTTGAACCGGTGATCAACCCGTGGGTCGAGAAACTGCCTTCCGACGTGAACTTCGTCCGTATCCCTGCCATGTTCGGCGGCCCATGGGACGCACACGGCCAGATGTTCCTGACCCTTGAAGCGATGGGCGTAGAGAACAAGGTTCACGCTGCGGTATTCAACGCAATCCAGAAAGAACACAAGAAACTGACCGACAAAGACGACATGGCCGACTTCCTGGCCACTCAAGGCGTAGACAAGGACAAGTTCCTGGCCACCTTCGACTCCTTCGCCATCAAGGGCCAGATCAACAAAGCCAAAGAACTGGCCAAGAAATATGAAATCACCGGCGTGCCTACCATGATCGTCAACGGCAAGTATCGCTTTGACATCGGTTCTGCCGGCGGCGCCGAACAAGCGCTGAAACTGGCCGACCAACTGGTAGCCAAAGAGCGAGCGGCTAACAAGGCTGCTGCCAACTAAGCGCGGGGCCCGCCATGCGCCGCTGGGGAACTGAACGTGTCGTTGGCCTGCATGATCCGCGGGTCAACGAGCATCACCTGGAATCGACGGGATTGCCCGCAGACAGCCGTCTGCGCTTGCTCAGTTTCAATATCCAGGTCGGCATCAGTACCGAGCGCTATCGGCACTACCTGACCCGAGGCTGGCAGCATCTGCTGCCGCACACCGGGCGTGCCGACAATCTGCAAAAGATCGGCAATCTGCTGGGCGACTTCGATCTGGTCGCCTTGCAGGAAGCCGATGGCGGCAGCCTGCGATCAGGCTACGTCAATCAGGTTGAGCACCTGGCGCAGCTCGGCGCCTTTCCCTACTGGTATCAACAACTCAATCGCAATCTCGGTCGCCTCGGCCAGCACAGCAATGGCGTGCTCAGCCGCCTGCGCCCGTGGGCAATCGAAGATCATCCGCTGCCGGGGCCCAAGGGCCGCGGGGCGATTCTGGTGCGTTTCGGCGAAGGTCCGGAGGCGCTGGTGGTGGTGATGATGCACCTGGCGCTGGGCGCTCGGGCTCGCAGCATGCAACTGGCTTACATCCGCGAGTTGATCGGCGGTTACAAACACCAGGTGCTGATGGGCGACATGAACACCCACGCCAGTGATTTGCTGCAGAACTCCCCGTTGCGTGACCTCGGTCTGCTAGCACCGCAACTGGAAGCGACCTTCCCCAGCTGGCGCCCGCAGCGCTGCCTCGACCATATTCTGCTCAGCCCCACACTGACCCTTGAAAAGGTCGAAGTGCTGGCACAACCGATTTCAGATCACCTGCCCGTCGCGGTAGAGATTCGTCTGCCGGGTTCGCTCACGGCCGACGCTTTCCCCGCGTTGAGTCCTGCCCCTTCGCGGATCCCATGAATGAGCGACGAAACACAGCGCTGGAAAGAGAAATACCTTAAAAGCATCGAACAACAGGAAAAGCTCGAACGCCGATGGGATGCCCGGCTCGACTTGCTGCGCCGTGGGCTGGTGCGCAGCACCCTGGCCGCAGAAGGCACCGATCGCGCCGTTGACCAGTGCATGAAGGAAATGCGCGAAGTCGTGCGCACCGATGACATGGACGCCGGCCTGGCCGCCCTGCTTCCACGCCTGGAAAAAGCCGTACTCGACTCCGAGCAGCGCCGGGAAACCCGGGTCAATCAGACCAGCGCCGCATTGACTGCGCTGGTGACTCAGCTGCAAACACTGCCACTGCCTCGAGAAGTCAGCCGGACGCTGAAGAACTTTGCCAAACAACTGGATGGTCGAGTCAGTCAGGCCCGTGAGATTCCGTTGCTGCTCAGCGAACTGAGTGGCCTGCAAGGCAAAGCCTTACGTCAACTGGATAACCCGGCAGAACCTGATCGCCCCGGTTTTCTGCAGCGCCTTTTTGGTAACCGGGAAGCGGATGAGGCCACCCCGCAGGCCACCGTTCCTGCGGTGCAAGCGGCGCCCCTGCAAACTGTCGAACCGATTGCCGAGACCCCGCCGGCAACGGTTGATCTCGCCCCCGCGGTGGAGCATCCGCCAGTCGAACAGCCAACGGTCATCGACGTCCAACCTGCCGCTGCGATCCCTGAATCACTGGAAGTACAGGCAACGGAACCTGCTCCGGAATTGGTGGTGTTTGTCCCGCCTGTGCTTCAGTCAGAGACTGCATCTGCGCAAGCGGTAGAGCCACAGACCCAGCCGAACATCGAGCAACCGATAGATCCAACGCCAGCCGAGCAAGAGCCACAGGCAGTCAACCCGGATGAACTGACCCCGGTGACCATCGAGGCGGAGCACCTGGCGCCAGAGGAAGTTCTCTACGCCCTGCCCGACTCACCCGAGCCGTCCTATAGTTCAGTCGCCAAGCATATCGAAGACACGCTCCTTGGCCTGCTCGACGACCTGACGCTGCCCGAACGCCATCGACCACAAGCCGAAGCGATGCGTGATCGTCTGCAAAACGGGTTGAACTGGTACGAACTGATCCCGATCCTCGATGATCTGGCGACGTTGATGCTGGCGATCACCGACAGCGGCCAGCACGAATTCGAAGCGTACCTGCAACAACTCAACGAACGTCTCGAATCGTTCCAGAGCAACTTGCAAGCTGCCAGCGACGGCCACGCCGACAACCGCTCGGCTGCACGCGAGATGGATACGCAGATTCGCGAGCAAGTCGACGGCCTGCAGAGCAGCGTGCAAGAAGCGGCGGACCTGGAAGACCTCAAGCACGTCTTGGAGAACCGCCTCGAAGGCCTGCTCGGCACCATGGATCAACACCAGAAACAGCGCGACGAACGTGAGCAGGAAGTCGCGGCTCGGTTGCAAAGCCTGGCCGAACGCGTGGCGCACATGGAACAGGAAGCGCTGGGCTACCGCGAACACCTTGAAGAACAACGGCAGAAAGCGCTGCTCGATCCCCTCACCGGCCTGCCCAATCGCGCGGCCTGGAGTGAGCGGCTGGAACACGAAGTCCGCGAATGGCAGCAACACGGCAACATCCTGTTGCTGGCGATGCTCGACCTCGACCACTTCAAACGCATCAACGATAACTACGGTCACCTGGCAGGTGACAAAGTGCTGAAAATCATTGCCAGCGTGTTGCGCAAACGCCTGCGCGGGACGGATTTCATTGCGCGGTTCGGGGGTGAGGAGTTTGTCTTGCTGATGCCCGACACGTCACCGATAAATGGCGCACAACTGCTGGATACTTTGCGCGCATCGATTGAAGCCTGCCCTTTTCACTTCAAGGGCGAGCGGGTAACCATCACCATTTCCATAGGTTTTACGGCATTCAAACCCGGAGAACACAGCGACCTGGTGCTTAAAAGAGCCGATCAGGCGCTATACCGTGCGAAAAATGCTGGTCGCAATCGCGTCGAGGCTGGTTGACAGCCAATTGTTCCATTTTATTTAAAACAGCGCTTTTGCCCTCTGCGCGCAAGTCAGTACGTTACACTGTTGCATTACTGACTTGCGTGTACTGCCTACTGCCATGAAATGTCTTGCCCTCTTTACGTCGCTGCTCCTGTTGGCCGGTTGTGCCAGCGGCCCGCGGATCGACACCAGCCACCCTTCAGCCAATCACGACAGTCGTATTCAGTTCGTGGTGGTGCATTACACCTCCGCCTCCCTCGAGCGCTCCCTGCAATTGCTGACCCACGGCGAGGTCAGCAGTCACTACCTGATCGGTGACGACAAAGGCGCCACCATCTATAAGCTGATGGATGAAAATCTTCGATCCTGGCACGCAGGCGAAAGCGAATGGCAAGGCCGGACCTGGCTGAACTCCAGCTCCATCGGCATCGAGATCGTCAATCCTGGCTTCAAAGACACTCCGACGGGCCGCCTTTGGTATCCCTACAGTGAAGATCAGGTTCAGTCGCTGATCTTCCTGCTCAAAGACATCAGCAAGCGTTACAACATCAACCCTCGTTCCATCATCGGGCACAGCGACATCGCGCCGCTGCGCAAGCTCGATCCCGGCCCGCTGTTCCCCTGGAAGCGCCTGGCCGGCGAAGGCATAGGCGTCTGGCCAAACGAGCAGGCCGTCGCACGCCAGCAAACCCAGTTCGCAGCAGAACTGCCGAGCATCAGCTGGTATCAGGGACAGCTGGCCCGACTGGGTTATGCCACGCCACAAACGGGCGAGCTTGATGTCGCCACGCGCCATGTACTGGCGGCCTTTCAAATGCATTTCCGCCCCGCTCGATTCGATGGCACTCCTGACGCTCAGACGGCGGCGCTTCTACAAGTTTTGAATCAGACAAAATAATGACGGCCGCCCGACGGTAAGGGCTTTTTCTCAATCAGCAGCTATAACTCATTGGTAATTCTTCGGATATCCATAATGGCTGTAGCTCGAGAGACGCTCCGTAGCTGGTTCTATCGCCCTTGGTTTTTGGCGACGCTGGCTGCTGCCTTGAGTGCAACGCTATTGATGACCGCCAGCCTGTTTCTAGCGATGCATCAAGTTGAGCAGCGGGAAAGCCAGGAAATGAATGCCCAGGGCGAGCGTTTCCTCGCCCGGCTTGAACAGCTATTCGGGCAGCTACGCGAAAGCCTCGACGATCTGGAAGCCCAGCCCCTGCGTAGCTGCGATGATGAAATGATCGCAACCTTGCAACAGGTCAGCTTCAACTACCGATTTGTTTACGAAGCGGCCTACATGGACGCCTCGCGGATTTGCTCGAATCGACCTCGCCAGGTAGGGCTGTCATTAAGTCGACCACCGGACATCAAAGGCCCCACCTACAGCTACTGGCTGAACACCACCACCGAACCCGATGAAAACCGGGCTGCGCTGATGCTGGGACGCGGCAACTTTCGGGTCGCTACCTCTCGCGGCCATTTAACCGACATGGTCGATCTATCCCCGGGCAGTAGCCTGCTGGTGGTGCTCTCCCATGGCACTCGTGCGATTCCTGTCCTCGGTGCCGCACAGGCCTGGCCGCCCGCGGAATTCTGGCCACTGGAAAGCCGCGATGCGCTGCAGGTGACACAAACCCGCTTGATTTACCGCATGCCCACCAACAACCCCGAATACCAATTGGTGCTGATCACCCCACGCACGAACATGCATGTGCCAGCCGTGTGGTGGTGGCTGCTGCCGGCCAGTCTGGCGCTGAGCGCCTTGGTCGGTTTCATGGTGTTTCTGCTGGTGCGCCAGCGTCAGTCACTGGACGCTGAACTGAACGGCGCCATTCGACGGGGCGAATTGCAGGTGTTGTATCAGCCGATCTTCGATCTCGACAGCCGCAACTGTGTCGGGGCCGAAGCCTTGCTGCGCTGGCGAAGGCCGGACGGCACGCTGACCAGCCCCGACCTGTTTATCCCGATGGCGGAAAACACCGGCCAGATCCGCCAGATGACCGACTTCGTATTGCAGCGACTTCTCGAACAACTGGGGCAGCTGCTACGCGCCAATCCGCAGTTGTACATCTCCGTCAACCTTGCAGCTTGCGACGTCATGGTGCCGCGTATCGGCCAGGTGATGGCGCGCCTGCTGACCTTGCATCGTGTCGCGGCAAAGCAGATTGCCTTTGAGGTGACTGAGCGGGGCTTGATCGATGTAGTGGTGGCCAGGGAAAACCTGCAAGCCTTGCGCGATGTCGGGCATCAGGTCCTGATCGATGATTTCGGCACGGGCTATTGCAGCCTCGCCTACCTGCAAACCCTGCCGGTGGACTGCCTGAAAATCGACAAGGCGTTCATTGATGCGCTGGGCCATGATGCCGCCAGCAGCGGCGTGGCACCGCACATCATTCATATGGCCCAAGCCCTGCAACTCAGGGTGATTGCCGAGGGCATAGAACACGAAGCCCAAGCGGCGTTTCTGAGCAGCGAAGGCGTCAAGTATGGTCAGGGCTGGCTGTTCGCCCACGCACTGAGCGCCGTGCAGTTCATCGAACTGATTACCCGTGGGCGCCGATTGAGCAATCGACGCCTGGATGATGAAGCCTGAGCAGACTGCTGGGTCTACACCGCCAGCGCCATGTAGAACTGCGTGCCCTGTCCCGGCCGCGAATAAACGCCCATTCGCCCGCCATGCAACTGTACGATTTCCTTGCACAACGCCAAACCAAGCCCGGCACCGCCCTTCTTGCGTCCGACCTGGACGAAGGGCTCGAAGATCCGCCCCTGCTGACCGTAGGCAATGCCTTCACCGTTGTCTTCAACGCTGATAATCACTCGCTCACCATGGCGCCGCGCCTGCAAACGTATCAGTCCATCCTGGGCGGTATGACGCAAAGCGTTATCGATCAGGTTATCGAGCACCCGGTCCAATTGCGCCTGGTCGGCCTGCAATCGGGGTAACGGCCCCTGCACTTCCACCCGCAGCTCAATACCCTTCTGCGCCGCAGCCCCGGCAAAGCGTGCCTGAGCCTGTTCCAGTAACTCTTCAATGGAACAAGGCGCCAGCGTGAGTTTCTGCAACCCGTTTTGGTAGCGCGAGAAATTCAGCAGGTCGTTGATCAGCTGCATCAAGCGCTGCATTTCTTCGTTCACGGTGTCCAGTAAATCGGCTTCGCGAGAGTCTTCAGGAAATTTCGCCCGTTCGCGGAACAGCCCGAAGGCCATGTGCATCCCGGTCACCGGGGTGCGCAACTCATGGGAGGCGCGCAAGACGAACTCGCTGCGCACCCGTTCGAATGCACGCTGTTCTGTGACGTCATGCAGCACCATCACGGCGCCAAGAATGTGGCCCTGCGTATGGCTGACAGGGGTCAGGCTGTACGTCAGTAACCTCGACTCACCGTCGACCTCAATACTCAGGTCTTCCGGCGCCCGCTCCAAGGTCCCGCCGCGCAGCACCAATTGCAGCTGCTCATCCAGTTCTGGACGATCGAGCGCTGTGCCCAGCCCTTGACCGAGTCGGTCGGTGTCCCACCCCAACTGACGCTGGGCCACGGGGTTGAGGTGTTCCAGATGCCCTTCGCGGTCGATCATCAACAACCCATCGTCGATGCTGTCGAGTACCGCTTGCAAACGCTGCTGACCGGCGAGCAGCTCGTCGATGTTCATCGCCTGATGCTCACGCAGCGCCTCTGCCATGATGCCGAAGCGCTTGGTCAGCTGGTTCATTTCCTCGGCGGAGGAAACCGGCAGTGTCACCTCGAAATTACCCTGGCCGATGTCGTCGGCAGCCTGGACCAACGCTTCAATCGGAGCGCCAAACCGCCGGGCGATTGCATGGGCGGTCACGAACCCGATGATCAGCACGGCCAGCCCTATCAAACCGAGCAGCCCGGCAATCAGCAACGCGCGTTCCCGGGCCTGGCGTTCGATGTCATTGATGTTATCCAGGGAACGCTTTTGTTCGGAGACGAGACCGCTGCGCAGGGTATTGAATTTTTCCAACAGCGCCTCGTTGCCGGTCAATACGGGCACCGAGGCTTGTGTTTGATCGTAGGCCTGAAGAAAGTCGAGGTAGTCAGCCTTCGCCTGTGTGAAACCGTAGCCGCCATTGCCGGATTGCTGAAGGGAAGTGCCTTCGTCAAGCAGCTCGAGGTAGTGCTGCCTGGATGCCTGGAACGCTGCGGGATCGGGATTTTCGTCGATCATGATCATCAGTTGATCGCCCAAGGCCTGACGCAATTTCAAGCCCAGGTCCAGCGTGACAAAGTTTTTGCGAACCAGCACTTCCTGGGTACCAGCCATCTGCATCACGCTGACCAGCCCGAGCAAGAGCCCGAGCAGCGCCACGGTAATCAGCGCCGAAATACTCAGGAACAGCCGAGTACGCAGCTTCATCGCCAGTTTCATTGCCGGCTCACAGGTTGTACTGCTTGCGTTTGCGATACAGGGTCGAGGCATCGATGCCAAGTGTCTTGGCCGCCTGATCGAGGGTATCGGCGGTGGCGAGGACGGCACCGATGTGAGCTTTCTCCAATTCATCCAGGCTCAACGCCGCACCGATTCGAGGGGCGTTGTTGGTCGGGGTCTCGGCCATGCCCAAGTGGCTGATCTCGACACGTTCCTGAGGGCAGATAATGCTCGCCCGCTCCACCACGTTACGCAGTTCGCGGATGTTGCCGGGCCAGCGGTAACCCAGCAACGCTTCGCGAGCCTCGTCGCTAAAGCCACGTGCCGGACGTGCGTACTCCTTGACGAAACGCGCCAGGAAACGGTCGGCCAGGTTCAGAATGTCCTCCCGACGCTCGCGCAGTGGCGGCAAGTGCAAGGTAATGACGTTCAGGCGATAGAGCAGGTCTTCACGGAAACGACCGTCGCGCACCATGTCTTCGAGGTTCAGGTTGGTCGCGGCGAGGATGCGCACATCGGCGCGGCGGGTCACGGGGTCCCCCACGCGCTCGTATTCCTTGTCCTGAATGAATCGCAGCAACTTGGGTTGCAACGTCAGGGGAAAGTCGCCGATCTCGTCGAGAAACAAGGTACCGCCGTCCGCTTGATTGACCCGGCCCAAGGTGCTTTCGCTGGCACCGGTGAAGGCGCCGCGGCTGTGGCCGAAGAGTTCACTTTCCATCAATTCCGCCGTCAGCGACGGGCAGTTGATGGTGACGCAGGATTTCTTCTGGCGTTTGCTCCAACCATGGATGGCTTGGGACAGTTCACCTTTACCGGTACCGGACTCGCCGAGAATCAGAATGTTGGCGTCAGTGCTGGCGACCTGCCGTGCGGTTTCGAGAACCACTTTCATGGCCGGGCTATGGGAATCCAGTCCGTCCTTGGGTTTACGCACTTCGCCTTCAAGGGCTTCCAGCCGTGCCGAGAGCTGCCGAACTTCCAGCTGTTTGGCGGTGGCCAGACGCAACTGGTCGGGGCTGCAAGGTTTGACGAGGTAGTCGGCGGCACCGGCCTGGATCGCATCCACGGCGGTGTCGACAGCCGAGTGAGCGGTGACGATCACCACCCGCATCCAGGGTGCCTGAATGCGCATCTGGGCCAGCACATCCAGGCCATTGTCTTCACCCAGGCGCAGATCGAGGAAGCACAGATCAAAAACCTGACGTTGCAGCAACGCATCGGCCTGCGCTGCACTGTTCGCGGTGGCGACGCTATAGCCTTCATCTTCAAGGCAATAGCGGAAGGTTCGCAGAATGGCGGATTCGTCATCCACCAGCAGAATGCGGCCTTGATGCTCAGTGGCTGATTCCATGTTCCTGCGCTCCTTTAATGAATGATCTTGAGTTAGTCCCGGAAAAATCGGGCAAGTTGCATGGTTGATTCTGATCCATTCCAGCCATGGCAGGGTAGCTCTCTACTCATCCATTAGCTAATGGACTGATTTCTCTGGTTTTTTACACAAAAATCGCCGTTGAGGCGATTACCTGCGTTCCTTTCTGACATCCGCGCCCTCCTCTCAATTCAAAAATAATCAAAGTTGCCGGGATTCGATCGTGCAATACGCACGACCCTGCACGGCCCATCGTGCAGGATGCGTCCGTCGTGATTTATACGTAAGATCTAACATATTGATTTAAAACGATTTTTTTCTTTGAAAAAGCTGGCATGCAGGCTGCAATAGTCTAGATAACCAGGGCCATTTTGAATCGACGCCCACTAAACAAGATCACCACCAGAGTGGGAGGAGTTTCAGGATGAATCGCCAACGTGTCGCCCAATTGCGTATCTCGCCGTTGCATATCCAACAAGGACTGTTTGGCATTCTGGCGCTGCTGATCACGCTGATCGCAGGTCAGCAGTTTGTGCTTTGGGAACAGAGCCAGCAACCAGAGGCTCCGCACCTGTCGATTCAACGCGCTACCCAGACCCATTTCAGCGCCGTCAGCAGCAGCCAGGCTGACCTCGCACCGATGCGAATGATGGACGTCGACCAGGCGCAGCCTGTGGATGAGATGCCCCGTCAGGAACGTTGGGTGTTCTGAGCAACCGGACTTGGCGCGCTCAATGCGCCGGGAAAAGCAACACAAGCTGCACCTCTAATATAGAAGCGTAAGGAGAATCACCATGTTGAGCTGGGCAATTACATTCTTGATCATTGCCATCATTGCTGCAGTACTGGGCTTCGGTGGTATCGCGGGCACCGCCACGGGTATCGCCAAGATTCTCTTTGTCGTGTTCCTGGTGATGTTTATTGCTTCCTTCTTCTTTGGCCGTCGCGGTCGAGGCTGAACATGAGCGTTTTGTTAAAGACACTGGCAGCCGCCCTGCTTCTGGGCGGTAGTGCCATGGCGATGGCGGCCAATGACGGCCAGACGCGGGCCAGCGAATTATTGAATTCGGACCCGCAGTACCGTGAAACGTGGACTAAAGTCGTTAAAAAGGAAGAACGACTGCCGGAATGGGTGATGAACCTGTCTGGCGATGCCGAGCAAATGAATGCTGTTGAAGAGGATGGCGACAAGTACCTGGTCGGGCCGCTTTGCGAAACGCAACCGACGTGCCTGAACAAGCGCTTGATCGTGGCTTTCAGCTTCGACAAACAGGACGCCTACGCCATGCTGGTCGAAGTACCTGCAGGATTGCCGGCCGACAAGTCGCCAACGCGACATGCCGACTACCGCTTCCTCGGGAAACCGAACCAAGGCATGCAGGACATGTTGATGGAACAGCTCAAGAAAGATCCGAACTGGTACTGAGTTTGAAACACGAAAGGAGCAGCATCGCTTCTTTCCAGTGCGCTACCCGAGGAAGGTAGACGCATGACCAAGGGGTCGGGACGTTCTGACTGTTTCAGGGTCGGAGTGACCTACGGGCACATGGAGTGTCTGCGCAAGGGCCGGGTCAGGTAATAAAGCTGCGACGCAAGTTCGCCAGCCCAGAGTGGCTGGACGGACTTGCGAAGAGCTTCAACGTGCAAAGCGTTGATCTAGAGCACTGCACCCTATTCCCCCTGCTGCATATTCCCCACAAAACCGTTTCGCGGTGTTTCTTCACGACCGTATATCGAGAAACCTTCGACTTTCGGCAGAAGAGTTTTCGCTGCCAAACGTAGGCTTTTTCCGAAATTTCGTCATGAATTCAACTGTTTAAAAAACAACCAACCTCCTCTGAAATGGCCGGTTCACGGCACTTATGCCTGCCGAAATGTCGTATTCGAACCGGTTGGGACGCGAGTTTCAATTAAAAAAGCTCATGCCGATTCGGCATAGGGTAGGCGTTTACGGCATTAGACGTCGCATCCTTGCATCGGAATAGTTGCGCCTTTTTTCGCCTGCCAGAGAGCCGAAACAAAGCGCTCCGGGGCACCTTATACGGGGGCAGATGCGCAGACTTTTTCGCCACGAGCGTTCCAGTTCTTGCATTCGCCTGAGTCAAACGCAAGTAAGGGTAAAGATATGAAGAAGGCAAAGCTCAGCCTCGCCTGGCAGATCCTCATCGGTCTGGTTCTGGGGATAGCAATCGGTGCGCTGCTCAACCATTTCAGTGCCGAAAAAGCCTGGTGGATCAGCAACGTCCTGCAACCGGCAGGCGATATCTTTATCCGTCTGATCAAGATGATCGTGATCCCGATCGTCATCTCCTCGTTGATCGTCGGCATCGCTGGCGTAGGCGATGCGAAGAAACTCGGGCGTATCGGCCTCAAGACCATCATTTACTTCGAGATCGTCACCACCATCGCCATCGTGGTCGGTCTGGTGCTGGCCAACGTGTTCCATCCGGGCACCGGCATCGACATGAGCACCCTGGGTACGGTGGATATTTCCAAGTACCAGGCCACAGCTGCCGAGGTTCAGCATGAACACGCGTTCATCGAAACCATCCTCAACCTGATCCCGTCGAACATCTTCGCGGCCATGGCCCGCGGCGAAATGCTGCCGATCATCTTCTTCTCCGTATTGTTCGGCCTCGGTCTGTCGAGCCTGCAATCGGACCTGCGCGAGCCGCTGGTGAAGATGTTCCAGGGCGTATCCGAGAGCATGTTCAAAGTCACCCACATGATCATGAACTATGCCCCGATCGGCGTGTTCGCACTGATCGCGGTGACCGTGGCCAACTTCGGTTTCGCTTCTCTGATACCGCTGGCCAAACTGGTGATCCTGGTTTACGTCGCCATCGCCTTCTTCGCCTTTGTCATTCTCGGCCTGATTGCCAGGATGTTTGGCTTCTCGGTGATCAAGCTGATGCGCATCTTCAAGGATGAGCTGGTGCTGGCCTACTCCACCGCCAGTTCCGAAACCGTGCTGCCGCGCGTGATCGAGAAGATGGAAGCCTACGGCGCGCCGAAAGCCATTTGCAGCTTCGTGGTGCCGACCGGTTACTCGTTCAACCTCGACGGCTCGACCCTGTACCAGAGCATCGCGGCGATCTTCATTGCCCAGCTGTACGGCATCGACCTGTCGATCAGCCAGCAATTGCTGCTGGTGCTGACCCTGATGGTGACGTCCAAAGGCATCGCCGGCGTACCGGGCGTGTCCTTCGTAGTGCTGCTGGCCACCTTGGGCAGCGTGGGTATTCCGCTGGAAGGCCTGGCCTTCATCGCCGGTGTAGACCGCATCATGGACATGGCGCGTACTGCCTTGAACGTGATCGGCAATGCCTTGGCCGTGCTGGTCATCTCCCGCTGGGAAGGCATGTACGACGACGCCAAGGGCCAACGCTACTGGAACTCGCTGCCGCACTGGCGCAGCAAGGAAAAGCTGCCAGTTGGCGAGGTTTCCAAGAACTAACGCAAAACCTTGCAGGAGTGAGCCTGCTCGCGATAGCGGTGCATCAAACAACAGAGATGTTGGATGTGCCGCCCCCATCGCGAGCAGGCTCACTCCTACAAAGGTCCGGTGTAAGCCGAACAAACAAACCCCGGAGAAATCCGGGGTTTGTCGTTTCTGCACACCCCGCTATCATTCGCGGCATTCTTCGGGGGATTTAACTGTGCTCAATGGCCTGTGGCTTGGCTTTTTCATCGTGGCTGCCGTTTCGGCACTGGCGCAATGGCTGATCGGCGGTAACGCCGGGATCTTCGCGGCGATGGTGGAAAGCATTTTCGCCATGGCCAAGTTATCGGTCGAAGTCATGGTTCTGCTGTTCGGCACCCTGACCCTCTGGCTGGGCTTTCTGCGAATTGCCGAGAAGGCCGGGATCGTCGAATGGCTGGCCAAGGCGCTGGGCCCCTTGTTTTTGCGCCTGATGCCGGAAGTGCCGGCCGGTCACCCGGCCATCGGCCTGATCACGCTGAACTTTGCCGCCAACGGCCTGGGCCTGGACAACGCCGCCACGCCAATCGGCCTCAAAGCCATGAAGGCGCTGCAAGAACTCAACCCCAGCGCCACCATCGCCAGCAATGCGCAGATCCTGTTCCTGGTCCTCAACGCCTCCTCCCTGACCCTGCTGCCGGTGACGATCTTCATGTACCGCGCCCAGCAAGGTGCGCCCGATCCGACGCTGGTGTTCTTGCCGATTTTGCTGGCAACCAGCTGCTCGACACTGGTGGGCCTGCTGTCGGTGGCGTTCATGCAACGTCTGCGACTGTGGGACCCCGTGGTGCTCGCGTACCTGATTCCCGGTGCCTTGGCCCTCGGTGGCTTCATGGCGCTGCTGGCGACGCTCTCGGCGACCGCTCTGGCCGGCCTGTCATCGATCCTCGGCAACCTGACGCTGTTCGGGTTGATCATGCTGTTTCTGGTGGTTGGCGCATTGCGCAAAGTGAAGGTCTACGAAGCGTTCGTCGAAGGCGCCAAGGAGGGCTTCGACGTGGCCAAGAACCTGCTGCCGTATCTGGTGGCGATGCTTTGCGCCGTTGGCGTACTGCGGGCGTCCGGGGCGCTGGATTTTGGTCTGGACGGGATTCGGCATCTGGTGGAGTGGGCAGGTTGGGACACGCGCTTCGTCGACGCACTGCCGACAGCGATGGTCAAACCGTTCTCCGGCAGCGCCGCGCGGGCGATGCTGATCGAAACGATGAAGACCTCTGGCGTGGACAGCTTCCCGGCGCTGGTGGCGGCGACGGTCCAGGGCAGTACGGAAACGACATTCTATGTGCTGGCGGTGTACTTCGGCGCGGTGGGCATCCAGCGGGCGCGGCACGCGGTGGGGTGTGCGTTGCTGGCGGAGTTTGCTGGCGTACTGGGCGCCATCGGCGTTTGCTACTGGTTCTTCGGTTAACCAACGATCCCCTGTGGGATCAGCCTGCTCGCGATAGCGGTGTGACAGTCAACATTAGTGGTGACTGATTTACCGCTATCGCGAGCAGGCTCACGCCTACATGGGGCCCGTGTTGGCTTTAAGGGCGACTTTCTGGCCTTGCTCTACCGTCCAAGCCACCACCTGCGCCGTCAACTGATCACTCGCCTGGCCAAATCCGGCCACCACCGCCGGCACTTTCACATCGCTCAATGGCTGACGCACTTCAAAGCGGTGGCTGGCGAGGATGCGCTGGTCATACCCGCGCACCAGCAAGGCATCCAGCCGCACGACCACGCTCGCAGCGGTGCCTTGGTACTCAGTCTGAAATGCTTGCAGGCTCCCGCCCAACTCCAGATCTGCCTGGAAGTTGCTGTCATCCGTGCTCAGCAGCGGCACTCGACCGTCCCGCTGGAAACCATCCAGCAACCGATTACGCAGCAACACCGGCGCCGGATCACTCCAGCGCGAGGCGGTGTAGCTGCTGATCAGATCACCTTGCGGGATCACGGCGATTTTCGGGCTGTTCAACGCTTCGCTGGCCTGCGGCTTGGTCAGGCGCAGCGACCATCCTTGCGGCGTGCCGTGGCTGGCCGAAACGCTGCTCTGGGCCGACGGCAAGCGATAGACATCGGAGGGCTCGGACTTGGGCAGGATCGAGCAGGCGCTGACCAACGTGAAGCTGGCGAGGAGGGCGAAGGTCGCAAGCTTCATGGCGTGAACTCCTTGTTCTTGTCATTGCCCAGCAAATAACCGCTGGGGTTGGCTTCCAGGCGCTGGGAGATGGCTCGCAACGACGTCAGGGTGTCGCGCAGCTCGCGCACCGCTGGCGCCAGGCCATTGAGGCCCTGCAAGCCGCTGTTCAGGGAATCCTGGTTGGTCGTGAGCAACTTGTTGATGGTCGCGCTGCTTTGTTCCAGTGATTTCATCGCCTGCTCGGCGCTGCCGAACATCTGCTTGCCCTGATCGTTGAGCAAGCCGTTGGCGTTGCGCATCAGCGTCGACGTCTGTTCCAGCATGGCGCCTGCCTGCTTGCCGACGGAGGCCAGTTGCTGCATCGCCTGACGAATATCACCGCGCTGGTCGGCGATGGTCCCGGTGGTTTGTTCCAGATGTTCCAGCGTCTTGCTGATGCGCTCGACGTTCTCCGTGGAAAACATCAGGTTGGCGTTATGCATCAGTGTGTTCACACCGGCCATCAGGTCGCCGCTGTCATTGAGCAAGCGAGCGATAGGCGAGGGTGAAGCGACAATCACCGGGAGATGGCCGTCCTTGCCTTTGAGGGTCGGGCTTTGCGGCGTACCGCCACTGAGTTGAATGATCGATGTGCCGGTGATCCCGGTCAGCGCCAGGATGGCCCGGGTGTCTTCTTTGATCGGCGTATCGCCGCCCAGGCGAATCCGCGCCAGCACCCGGCGCGGGTCTTTCGGGTCCAGGCGCAACGTCACCACATCACCGACCTTGATCCCGCTGTACTGCACGGCGCTGCCCTTGGACAGACCGCTGACCGCCTCGTTGAAGACGACTTCGTAATCCTTGAACTCGGTGTCGACACTGGACTTGGCCAGCCACAGGCCGAAGAGCAGGGCGCCTGCCACCACAATCACGGTGAACAGGCCGATCAATACATGATGGGCTCGGGTTTCCATGTCAGACCTCTTTCAACTGTTGAGCGGCGGTCAGCGCCGCGCGGCCGCGAGGGCCATGGAAGTATTCGTGAATCCACGGGTCGTCGGTTTCCGAGACCTTGTCGATGGCGTCCGCCACCAGCACCTTTTTCTGCGCCAGCACCGCCACCCGGTCGGTAATGGTGTAGAGCGTGTCGAGGTCATGGGTCACCAGAAACACACTCAGGCCCAACGCATCGCGCAACGTCAGGATCAATTGATCAAAGGCTGCGGCGCCAATCGGGTCGAGGCCGGCGGTGGGTTCGTCGAGAAACAGAATGTCCGGGTCCAGCGCCAAAGCCCGGGCCAGCGCCGCGCGCTTGATCATGCCGCCAGACAGCGAGGCAGGGTATTTGTCCGCCGCGGACAGCGGCAACCCGGCCAACGCCAGTTTCACCGCCGCCAGATGCTCGGCGTCTTCACGGCTCAGGCCGGCGTGTTCGATCAGGGGCAGGGCGACGTTCTCGGTCACGGTCAGCGAAGAAAACAGGGCGCCTTTCTGGAACAGCACGCCGAAACGCCGTTCGACCATCGAGCGTTCATGTTCGGGCAGCGTCGGCAGGTTCTTGCCAAAGACCTTCACCACACCCTCGCTGGGCTGGCGCAAGCCGACGATGCTGCGCAGCAGCACCGATTTCCCACTGCCGGAACCGCCGACCACGGCAAGGATTTCACCTTTGTACAAATCGAGGTCAAGGTTTTCGTGCACGCTCTGGCTGCCGAAGCGATTGCACAGCCCACGGACTTCGATCACCGCCTCGGAGGGCGCTCGGGGTAAACGACTCACCAGCCCATCTCCATGAAAAACAGCGCGGCCACGGCATCGAGCACGATCACCACGAAAATCGACTGCACCACGCTCGACGTGGTGTGCGCGCCCACGGACTCAGCGCTGCCACTGACCTTGAAGCCTTCGAGGCAACCGATTGCAGCGATCAGGAACGCGAAGATCGGCGCTTTGACGATCCCCACCAGAAAGTGCTGAACGCCAATATCGGTTTGCAGCAGCGACAGGAACATCGCCGGCGAGATACCCAGCGATACGGCGCAGACCACGCCACCGCCGATGATCCCCGAGAGCATGGCTAGGAAGGTCAGCATCGGCAACGCCACCAGCAGCGCCAGCACCCGTGGCACCACGAGCAATTCCATCGGGTCGAGGCCCAGTGTGCGGATCGCGTCGATTTCTTCGTTAGCCTTCATCGAACCGATTTGCGCGGTGAACGCACTGGCGGTGCGGCCGGCCATCAGAATCGCGGTCAGCAACACACCGAACTCTCGCAGGAAGGAGAACGCCACCAGGTCCACGGTAAAAATACTCGCACCGAAGCTGGCCAGCACCGTCGCCCCGAGAAATGCCACCACCGCACCGACCAGAAAGGTCAGCAGGGCGACGATGGGCGCGGCGTCGAGGCCAGTCTGTTCGATGTGCGCGACCATGGGCGTGATGCGCCAGCGCTTGGGACGAAACAGATTGCGGGCAATGGTTTCGAGGATCAGGCCGACGAAGCCCAACAATTGCAGCGTGTCCTGCCAGACGGTGTCGACTGCGCGGCCAATGCGGGTCAGCAGTTGAATGCCGACACTGATCTCCGGTTCCTTGACCGGTACGCAGAAGTCGCTGAGCGAGCAATAAACCGTCTGCAACAAGGCACGGTCTGCAGAAGAGAGGGTGCAATCAGGGTGTTCGGCGGATCGGCCCAAGCGCTCGGACCCGAGCAATTCCACCAACAACGAAGCCCCGGCGGTATCGAGCGCACCGAGGCCATTGAGGTCGATGTGCGTGCTGTCGTCGTATTGGCCGCGGAGCTTTTCGCTCAGGTGCTTGAGATCGGCGTAGTGGGCGAGCGTCCAGTCGCCCGTGACCCGCAGTTGAGCAGGGGAGTGAGAGACATCTAGCTGGGCATTGCCGGCCATTGTGCTGCTGGTCATAAGCTCCGTGCTTGTTCGGCTATTAGCGCAGCGCTACTAATAGCACGAACCGGATTACTTTTCTTTGATCGGTGTGCTGTCCGTGATCTTGAAGCGCAGCACGCCGATGACCTGGCCATCCTCGGTCAGCACTCGCACCTGCCATTTACCGGCAGGATTGCCCGGGAAATTCTGCTTGTGGGTCCAGGCACGGTAGCCTTCCTTGCGTCCGCCGTGGATGTCCAGCGGGATACGGTCGACCTCTTTACCGTTGAACTGCCACACGTGATAAATCCGCTCATCGAGGCCGCGCGGGGCGTTGATGGCGGTGTAGGCGTACAACCCGTCCCCACGGATCTGCTCGGCGCTGACTTCGTCCAGACTCTTGCCGGGTGTGCGGTCCTGCATTTGCGTGCTGATCGCCACGTCGGTCATCCATAAAGTGGCCGGCGGCACCCACGAACGCAGCACCCAGCCGAGGGCACCGATGCCCAGCGTGATACTCAGGATCGCCAACGCGTTGCGCACCGTGCGGATCGGGAAGATCGAGGCCAGGCTCGGGAACGACAGTAAAACAGCGGTGCCCAGCGCCAGTTTGAAGCTTTGCGAAGTGGTCAGGTGCAAGATGACGGGCAGCGCGGTGAGCAGCGCGGCAAACAGCGTCAGCGTGTGCAACGCCAGGAACGCCCAGCGCCGGGGTGCCAGCCATTTGTAGTAGAGCGGGTCGATGATGGAAATCAACGCCGCCATGCTCAGCAAACCGGTGAAGAAAAACTGGCCACTGTTCCAGGTTGTGGTGATGAAAAAGAACGGCAGGACGAAGAACAGGCTTTCCTGGTGGATCATCTGCGTGGCGTAACGCAGCAAAGGCTGGGGGATTTCGCGCTTGAAGAGTTTGGTGAACAACTTGGTCAGGCTGTTTTCCAGCATCAGCCAGATCCAGCTGAGCACCATGATGATGGTGATCCAGGTCGCCAGGCCCTGTTGCCGATCCACCAGGATGAAGCTGCCGACTCCCGAGATAAAACCACCGAGCGCAATGACCCCTGGATAGCGCTTCATCAATTCCAGGATGCGCTGGACGTACAGGGTCAGAGTAGGCATTCGGCGGTTCGCAATAGTCGTGGGAAAAATCCTCGACAGAGTACCGCCCGGGCGGGGGCGTGGCGAGGGGATACGTCCGTTTTCCCTATACAACATTGTGGCGAGGGAGCTTGCTCCCGCTGGGGTGCAAAGCGCCCCCAAACCCGCACACTGCGTGTCATCAGGTAGAGCGCAAGCACCGGTTTTACGACTGCTGCGCAGCCGAGCGGGAGCAAGCTCCCTCGCCACAAAAGCCCTGCTGCCAGGGCGGCCAGTTACCGGCGGCGATGGACTCGCCAAGCCAATACCCCGAGGACAAGCAATCCAAACACCCCGGCCATCGCCCACATCAACTGGTCATAACTCATCAGCGGCTTCTCGATCCGTACATACCCCGGTTGCATGAGCAACTCGCGCATGGCCTTGTTCGCTTCTTCCAGCGTCACGCCTTGCAGTTCCCTGGCCGGGGCGGCGAAACGCCCGTCCTGGTAGTCGCCCAGCGCGCTCCAGTAGTAATCGGCCAGCGCGCTGTTGCCTTGCACGGCCCAAGCCTGGCGGGCGATGGCGGCCTGTTTGAGGCGGTTGAAGGTGTTTGCGTCGAGACCGTCCTTGAGCAAATCGGCCTTCAAATCCTCCAGCACCTGCTGGGCCTTAGGCACGTCATCGCGCTCAAGGTCGGCGTTCAGGCTCATGAAGCCCACCCCGCCAAACACCTCGCGCTCGGCCGAGGGGCCGTAGGACAAACCGTGGGACAGGCGCAATTGGCGGTAGAGCGCCCAGTCCAGATAGTCCTTGAGCAGGTCGAAGGTTTCGTCGTGCTGATCCTGCAGCACCGGTTCCGGCACCAGCCAATGCAACTTGGCGCCGCCGCCGACGAAACCATCGCTCAGCGTTCGTTCGTGGGCGGCACTGGCCTGGATTTCCGGCAAGGGCAGGTGATCGGTAGGCTCGACCGCTTCAAGTTCACCATAGGAGCGTTCCAGATACGCCGGCAACAACTTGTCGAGCTCGCCAACCACGATCAGCGTCATGTTATTGGGCGCGTACCAGGCCTTGCGTACCGTCTCCAGTTGCTCGCGAGTCAGGTTGTCGACTTCCGGGCGCTCGGGGCATTTAAGGCCCAGCTCCACTGCCAGCTGATTGCTCGCGGTGTGGCCCAGGTCCTGACGATCCAGCCAGCGCTGCAAGTGCGAGTAATGGCCGCCGTCCTCACGCTCGACCACTTGTTTGGCGGCGTTGATGGCGTTGTCGTCGATTCGGGTCTGCGTCAGCAGCGCCAGCAGCAGGTCGAGCACCTTGCGCTGGTTTTTCGCCGGGGCTTCAATGACGAACGTCGTGTCAGCGTTGCTGGTGAACGCGTTCCACTCACCGCCCAACGACTGCATGCGCTCTTCCAGGCCGCCTTCGCCGGTTGCATCGATGCCGCTGAACAACAAGTGTTCGAGCAGATGCGGCAGCTCCTTGTCGGCGCAGCTGAAATCATCCAGACCTACGCCGACCACCAGGCGAATCGCCACGTGCCCGCGCTCGGTGCCGGGTTTGAGCAGTAATTGCAAACCGTTGGGCAGCGTATAGCCCTCGACCTGGAAACGATCCAGGGCAAACGAAGGAAATGAGCCAAGCAACAGACAGGCGAACAGCAGACAACGCATAGCAAGCTTCCATACGGCTGATTGGAGATCCGTGTCGCTTTCCAGGCAGCCATCGCGAGCAGGCTCGCTCCCACATTGGTTTTGTGAACACCACAATTCAAATGTGGAAGCGAGCCTGCTCGCGATGATCTTGAACCGGAACCACTGTTACTGACTGACCACACCGCCAGACGTTCAAGGCGAATGCGTGATGTCAGCCATATCGTCGACCGCCAGTGCACCGGTGTCCGATGTTTCCAGCACCACATAAGCGCTGCTGCAGAACAGCGAGTTCAAGCGCTTCATGTCGGCGATCAGCTCCAGGTGCAGTGAACTGGTCTCGATACTTTGCACGATCTTACGTTGCAGACGGCTGACGTGAGCATGGGCCAGGCGGCGTTCCTGTGCGCGAAAGCGACGTTTCTCACGCAGAAGCTGGCGGGCACTTTCCTTGTCGGCACTGAGAAATACCGACAAGCCCAAACGCAGGTTGGAGATCAACTGGCTGTGCAACCCGGCCAGTTCTTCCAGACCAACCTCGGAAAAAGACCGGCGCTGCGAGGTTTTCTGCTGCTGCACCTTGCGCAGCATGCGTTCGATCAAATCGCTGGCCAGCTTGAGGTTGATCGCCAGTTCGATGATTTCCGCCCAACGCCGGCTGTCTTGGTCGCTCAAATCTTCTCGGGGCATTTGCGCCAGGTAAAGCTTGATGGCGCTGTAGAGCGCTTCGACATCATCCGTCAGTTTGCGCATTTCCTGGGTGATGGCGGATTGTTTACCACGCAGCACGTCGAGCATTGCTTCGAGCATGTTGTCGATCAGATCGCCCATGCGCAGGGTTTCTCGCGCGGCGTTGGCCAATGCCAGGCTGGGGGTGACCAGCGCGGTCGGATCAAGGTGGCGGGGTTTCGCCGTGCCGTTGAGCTCCGGCCGCTCCGGCAGCAGCCACGCGCAAAGCCTGGCCATCGGGCCGACGCTGGGCAACAGGATCAGGCAGCGCGCGGTGTTGTAGAGCAGGTGGAAGCCAATGACCATTTCCTGGGAGCTGAAGTCGAGGCTGTCGATCCAGTGCACCAGCGGGTCCAGCACCGGAATGATCAGCAGCAGCCCGATCAGTTTGTACAGCAGGCTGCCGAGCGCCACCTGACGGCCAGCGGCGTTTTGCATGCTGGTGCTGAGAAACGCGAGGATACCGCTGCCGATGTTGGCACCGATCACCAGGCCGATCGCCACCGGCAGGCTGATGACGCCGGCGCCAGCCAGGGTTGCGGTCAGCAGCACGGCGGCCAGGCTGGAATAGGAAACCATCGCGAACAACGCGCCGACCAGGGCATCCAGCAGGATATCGCCAGTCAACGAGGCGAAAATCACTTTCACGCCCTGCGCCTGGGTAATCGGCGCGGCGGATTCGACGATCAGTTGCAGCGCCAGGATGATCAGCCCGAGGCCGATGCTGACGCGACCCATCTGGCCCAGGCGAGTCTGCTTGCGGGACAGGAAGAAAATCACCCCGAGAAAAATCAGCAGCGGCGACAGCCACGACAAATCAAACGTCAGCACCCGCGCCATCAGCGCCGTACCGACATCCGCGCCGAGCATCGTTGCCAGGGCGGGCGTCAGCGCCATCAGGCCCTGACCGACGAAGGATGTGACGAGCATGGCCGTGGCGTTGCTGCTCTGGACCATCGCGGTAACGACGATCCCCGAGATGAACGCGAGCCAGCGTTTGGACATGTTCTGGCCGATCACATGGCGCAGATTGGAACCGTAGACCCGCAAGATGCCGGTTCGGACGATGTGCGTGCCCCAGATCAACAAGGCCACGGCCGATAACAAATTGAGCAGGGTGAGCATGCAGGCCCCCTGTGGTGGTAGCGCCCCAGAGGGGCAAGTTGACGGTGCCGCGCGACGTTCTACGTTCTGTACTTAAGCTGTAGTTGGCTAACGGTCTGGGCGCCAGCATCGCATAGCTAAAGAAGTGATTGAAACAAAACTGTCATGAAAACAGGTTGATGCAGAGAGTAAAAAAGGGACCCGAAGGTCTCAGCCGGACAGTTGAAAAGGTGCGCGACACAACCCCTGTGGCGAGGGAGCTTGCTCCCGCTGGGCTGCGCAGCTGCCCTAAGATCATTGGTAGTTCAATCGCTAAAGAAATCGTCGCCTAGCCCTACGTCGATCAAATATTTGGGAATGTCGAGTCTCGTGCGACTTCTCTGTATGACTTCCCGATATGAACGTTCAAAAAATCAACTGGGTGGTGAAAAGAAGTCAGACAAATGAACAGGGTAAAAAACGCTGCTCTTTGCAAACACCAACGCCGCCTTCTGAAGCGGCTCTTCATTCGCTGTAGTAATCCGAACCGACACTGACATCAATCAGATACTTCGCCGTTTTCGGGTCGCGCTCATCACAGCGGGCGTAGCATTTGACGTTTAGCGCAAGACTGTATTTGTGAGGTATAAGGAGCATCACGATGACTACCTGATCGAACAACTGCCTTTGCAAAGCGTTTTTTTCTACTTCGCTGCCGACGGCTAACCAAGAGTTATCTTGTGGGTTGCGCGGTACCCAGCCCGAGTCTTTTAGCTTCCCCTGCAACTGAGTGAGTAAGGGAATCAGCTGATTGAAAGGCAAGGTCTCCAACATTGGAGAAGTTGTCATGGTCGAGACTTTACCTTCATCAAAACCAACGGCGCCAAACTTGGTTGCTGGTAGCGTAAAACCATGCTCAGGATCATCAAAATGGATGATGACTGGCTCTGATATCCATGTAGAACTAGGATGCGGTGGCGTGCTTGGATAAAAAGCGGTATTCGCAGGCACCGAAAACGTTGAGTCCTCAACGGTATCCTTGTAAGACTTCCCTATGTGCGCACTCAAAACTTCCGTATTCCAATTGAAGTAGGCAATACACAGCCCAATAACAATTGCACTCATGCTTATCAGAGATAGCCTGGTGAGTGGTTTCATCAGCGGATCCCTCCACCTTGAGATATTTCTGTAATGGATTGCTTTAGTTGGGCTTTTGAAGTGGGGTTTTTTAATAAGGCATCGAATTGTGTTGCAGCACGAAGTACGAATTCCATTCGTTGATCCTTGTTTGCCAGATTGGCCAATGGATTACTGCCGAAGGCAACCTTTCGCCCGTCTGCCGCTTTGCATTGACTTGCCAGAGTCAACTGGATTTCTTCTGCGGCTCCGGACAGCATCCCTGTGACTACTGATACGACATCTCCAGCATGGGTGCCGCGCATTAGGTAAGCGAAGTGGGAATCGTCATACATCGCAGGTTGCAAAATGTTCAGCTGTTCATGACCGGCCATGAATTCGACGCTTTTGGTAATTCTTCCTTCATCTATGGCTTTGAAAGTATCGGTCACTTCTGCACGCGCTGCACCGAACTCTACTTTGTCAGCGATGGGCCACAGAACTTCATTTTTTAGTTGGTTGCGTTTGGAAAGACAGGCTTCCATTTCTTTGAAGCCCCGCACCATAAAAAACCGATGCAGCGGATAAACATCCAGAAACAGCGAGGTGTTACCAAGGGCCAGCATTTCATACACATAGTCCAACTGCTGCTGAACAGCGGAACGGGAGTTGTCGCCAAAGGTAATATCCTCAGTGGGAAGAGGATTGGCCGCTTTGGCGTTCGCTAATTCTTTCTCGATTTCCGGATCAGTCTTGCTGAGCTTGAACCCAAATCCTTCGAAAAGGGTTTCCGACTTCCCCGTCCTCAATTTCTCCTGCGCCGCCTTCTGCGCCGCAATAGCCGTTTGTAACTTGGTCGCATGGATCAACCCACACCCCACCTGCTTCGAAGCAAACGCCGCCAACCCCGCCCACTGAAACCGGTTATCCGCCAGCCACAATTGTGCATAGGCCGCGTTGATCTTGCGGTTACGGGCTTGCGGGTCGGCAATCAACACGCCGCCCGGTGCGACCCAATCTTCGGCTTCTTTTTGAAACCTGCGCCACAGGCAATTACAGGTCAGTAATGGCACTTCAACGCGGGTTTTCGGGTTAGGGCCGCCCTTAGTGGTTTAGCGTTTGCAAACGGGGAGTTCGCAGGTGCTGTCCCAGAGTTTCTTCATGTCCAGGTCGTCTGGGGCCATGCATTGTCCAGTCATTTCATTCTTCCTTGAGGCGTCAGACAGTCCAGCGGACGACGGCGAGGTCGGGCTGCAGGGTAGCGACGCTTTGGGTCATGCCCTCCGCGTTGGTCTGGCCTTTGACGATCCGGCCTTCAGCGGTTTCGATTTCGTAGTCCTGTTGGGCAATCGGTTCGCCATTGCCAGCGCTGACGGCTTTGAATTCGACCAAAGGCTGGCCAATGATCGGCAAGGGCGGGATGAAGGGCGCAGGGGAATGAGAGTTGCCGATGATGACGTTGCCGGAGCCGCCAATCACCACACCGCCATGGCTGGTGGTGCTATCGAGCGTATGGCATTCAGGCCGTTGATGAACACGGTTGAAGAGAATCCACCGTTCAGGGCCTGGCCGCAGGTGCATGTGTCGCTGACCCGAGCGGCCGCAAGACCGTTGAAAAAGACATCGGGTGAGCCGCTGGCAATCGGATTGGTGCCGTGGCCGGGAAGGGGACAGGTGGTCGGGTCCGTGAGGCGTGCAGCCGGTTTTCCAGACATATGCATTCCTTGTCATTGTCAGTTGAAGCGAGCGAGGGACGCTAACCACCAGAGCTCGGTGCGTCAACCTTTGAACACGCCATCGTGAAGTATCCGCAATCGAGTGTTGAATAACCTCGATCCGCCAGGCTAATCACAGAGCAAAAAAAGTGGGAGTGAGCCTGCTCGCGATGAGCCTTCACATTCAACGTCGATGTTGAATGACAGGCCGCTATCGCGAGCAGGCTCGCTCCCACAGGTTTTGTGCACTGACTGGCAGCAGCCAGTGCACAGGTTCGGGTTATTGCCCCGGAATGTCCTTGCGCAGTTTCACCGGATCCTGCTGTTTGCGCTTTTTAGCAATCGCGGTGCGCATCTTGATGTTGATCGCTTCCACCGCCAGCGAGAACGCCATGGCGAAGTAGACGTAGCCTTTTGGCACGTGAACGTCGAAGGATTCGGCAATCAGCACCGTACCGACGATCAGCAGGAACGACAGCGCCAGCATCTTCAGCGACGGGTGCTTGTCGATGAACTCGCTGATGGTGCCGGAAGCCAGCATCATCACCAGTACGGCAACGATGATCGCCGCGACCATGACCGGTACATGAGAGACCATGCCGACGGCGGTAATCACCGAGTCCAACGAGAACACGATGTCGATGATCGCGATCTGGATGATGGTGTAGAGGAAGTTGCCGCCCTTGCCACCCGGCTCTTCGTTCGTTTCGTCTTCACCTTCCAGCGCGTGGTACATCTCTTGCGAGCTCTTCCACAGCAGGAACAGGCCACCGAAGAACAGAATCAGGTCTCGCCCGGAAATGCCTTGGCCGAACACTTCGAACAAGTCGGCGGTGAGGCGCATGACCCAAGTGATCGACAGCAGCAACAGGATCCGCGTGACCATGGCCAGCGCCAGGCCGAAGATCCGGGTGCGCTGCTGCATGTGTTTGGGCATGCGGCTGACCAGGATCGAAATCATGATGATGTTATCGATACCCAGGACGATTTCCAGGGCGGTCAGGGTAAAGAAGGCAACCCAGATTTCAGGGTTGGTCAGCCATTCCATGTGTATTCCTTTGAGCGAGTGTTAAACCACAAAAGGCCCGGCTTCAAACAGCGAAGCCTGGACCCTTTGTGGTGAGTCTTGGGCTTATAGAGTGCTGAACAGCGGAAAAATCCCCATCAGCAATGCGGCTACCAGTATGCACATGCACACCAGCACTGCCCATTTCAGGGTAAAGCGCTGATGGTCACCAAAATCGATACCGGCCAGGGCCACCAACAAGTAGGTCGAGGGTACCAGCGGGCTCAACAGGTGGACGGGCTGACCGACGATCGAGGCACGTGCCATTTCAACCGCGGTTATACCGTAATGACTGGCGGCTTCGGCAAGTACTGGTAACACGCCGTAATAAAATGCGTCGTTCGACATAAAGAACGTGAACGGCATGCTCACCAGCGCGGTAATCACGGCCAGGTACGGGCCGAGGAAATCAGGAATCACCGCCAGCAGGCTTTTCGACATCGCATCGACCATGCCGGTGCCCGACAGGATACCGGTGAAAATGCCCGCCGCGAAGATCAAACCGACCACCGCAAGTACGCTGCCAGCGTGAGCCGCGACGCGATCCTTCTGCTGTTGCAGGCAAGGATAGTTGACGATCATGGCAATACTGAACGCCACCATGAACAACACCGGCATCGGCAACAGACCGGCAATCAGGGTGCACATCAGGCCCAGGGTCAGGGCGCCGTTGAACCAGATCAACTTCGGACGACGGGCATCCGGGAATTGCGAAACGCTGATTTCACTGTGGTCGACTTCATCGCCCACCAGGTGCAATTCACCCAGACGCGCACGCTCGCGTTTGCCGTAGAAGTAGGCAATCGCCAGGATTGCCACCACGCCGAACGCCATCGCTGGAATCATCGGAACGAAAATGTCGGACGGGTCCACATGCAGCGCACTGGCCGCACGGGCAGTCGGGCCGCCCCATGGCGTCATGTTCATCACGCCACCGGCGAGGATGATCAGGCCGGCCATGATCCGCGGGCTCATGCCGATGCGACTGTAGAGCGGCAGCATGGCGGCCACGCAGATCATATAAGTGGTTGCGCCGTCACCGTCGAGGGAAACGACGAGCGCCAGTACGGCGGTGCCGACCGACACTTTCAGCGGGTCGCCCTTGACCAGTTTGAGGATCTTGCGCACGGCCGGGTCGAACAGGCCGGAGTCGATCATCAGGGCGAAATACAGAATGGCAAACATCAGCATCACGCCGGTCGGCGCCAGCTTGGTGATGCCTTCGAGCATCATCGGGCCGATCTTCGGCGCGAAACCACCGAACAGGGCGAAGACGATAGGAATGATGATCAGGGCGATCAGCGCGGACAGGCGCTTGGTCATGATCAGGAACATGAACGTGATGACCATGGCGAAGCCAAGGAAAGTCAGCATGGGAATACTCCAGGCGTAGCGCGGCTAGGGAATGGGCGAACCGGGTGGGTCAGCGCAGAACGGGAAGCACGAGGCGTACGGGCGGAGTTGCAGCGAAGCGGCGGGTAGCAGAGGACATCAGAATCACCATTGTTGTTGTTAAATGGGCTGTGCGAGCGATAAAACACTGGCATTGGCCGACCGGTCTTTTGCCGGCAGTGGGGGCGATCCTAATCGGGGAAGCTTTCACCCAGCTTTCGCTGCTGAAAGCATTGACCGGATGTGCAACCGGTCGTCGGACTGGGGCAGAGAGGGCGACCGAGTTGCGGGCATCGCGAGCAGGCTCGCTCCCACACTGGATCTGTGTCGTATACAAAACCATGTGGGAGCGAGCCTGCTCGCGAAAGCGTCAGGAAATACGCATCAGGAGGTAAGGTCATGAGCGAATTTCACACCGGCGGCTGCCACTGCGGACAGCTGCGCTATCAATTCAGCGGACCTTTGCACGACATCGCCCACTGCCATTGTTCGATCTGCCGGCGCGTCAGCGGCGGGATCGTGACAACTTGGATCACGGTTCCCGTATCGGCCTTTAAATGGCTGAAAGGGACGCCGGCGCAGTACGAATCTTCAACTACCTGCGTGCGCTATTTCTGTCCGAACTGTGGGGCGCAAGTGGCGTTGATCACACATCTGAGCCCCGAGAGTATCGACGTGACCATCGCCACCCTCGATCACCCGGAGCAAGCCCCGGCCGAGCGTCACATCTGGACCCGCAGCCACTTACCCTGGCTGCACTTGGACGAACATTTGCCCGGCGAAGCCGAAGAAAACCTCTGATCAAAAAATAGACAGGTCCAGCGGTCGGATTGCGCCCATCCAGATCGCGTGCTCGGTGTGGTCCAGCAGATCGTCGCCGGTGTCCGGGTGCAGAAACACCACCAAACCCTTGCGGTTGAGCGCCAGCCACGGCAGCACTTCGCCGATCAGCTCCGGCCCGAACGCCAATTGGCAACTCCAGTCCGGGTGCGGACCCACGGGACGTTCATGCACGCGGCCCATTTTCAGCGGGAACACCTGCGCGGCGTGCTCACACAGCGCTCGCGCCTGATCAATGCTCGTGGCGTCGAAATAGACATGGGCGTGGTAACCCTTGATCTGTTGCATCTGAAACCCTCTGAAACCCAGTCGAACCCTCACCTATTCCCACAGGTCACACGCCATATACGTTGTGAACAAGGAACCTCAGCCATGAAAAATGCCGAAACCCCGGTGGTCAAAGTGGTGCTTTATGGTGCCATGAGTAGCCTGGGCAGTGCGCTGATGGCTGAAATGCTAAGGCGTCAACATGAAGTGATCGCGATTCTGGATGACCTGACGGCGCTCCCACCGCGCCCGGGATTGCGCACCAAGACCGGCGATCTGTTCGAGGCTGAGCGGGTCAAGCAAAGCGTGGCGGGCAGTTCGGTGGTTATTTGCCTGCTGGATGCCCCCGGATTGCCATTCAATAGCGAGACCGTTGAAAAAACCATCGTTCCAGGCCCGGTCGAACAGGTGTTGGCCGTGGACGCGCTGATCGAGGGCATGCAGGCGGCCGGTATTGCCCGGCTGTTCCTGGTGGGGGATTTTGCCGAACTCGACGACACAGAGGCTGAAGCGCTGGACCCCCTTCAGCGGCATGCCGCCGAGGAAATCCTTGATGCCCTGCAAAGCAGTGCCTTGCACTGGACCCTGGTCAATGCGCCTCGCGGAGTGCCGGGGCTGACGATTGAACATTTCAGCCACGTCAGCAGCAGCCTTGAACCGGGCCTGGCCGAACCGCTTGAACGGTTGAACCGCGTGGCCGTAGGGATTGCCGATGAGCTGCGGCTGAATCTTCACGTTCGCGAGCATGTGAACTTCGTTTCGACCGACCCTACACGGCGATAGACGGCAGCGGTAAACCATTCAGCGATTGGGCGCTGCTGGCCTGCTCCGCCATCAACCAGTCCACAAATTGTTGGATCAATACCCCACGCCGTTTTCGCTGGGGCAAAACCACGTAATAGCCGAGCCTGGAAATCACCGTGTCGGCTATCGGTCGACACAACAAACCTTGCGCCAGCAAGTTATCCACAAGGTGCCGCCAGCCGATTGCAACACCCTGACCACCAATCGCCGCTTGAATCAGCAACGTGTAATTGTCGAAGCGCAATTGCCCGGGGGCCGGGGCCGATGTAATCCCTAACTCGCGAAAGACGCCGCTCCAGTCAAACCAGTTGCTGCTGTTTTCGCCGCGCAGGTGCAGCAGTGGAAATTCCAGCAATGACTGGGCCGGCAAGGGCAGGGGACGATCCTTCAACAGCAGCGGGCTGCAGACCGGAAACACTTCTTCACTGAACAGCCAATGGCTTTCGCCCTGCTTGAAGCGGCCATCCCCAAACAACACCGCCACATCGATATCAGTGCGCAGCATGTTGTGATTGCGCTCGCTGGTGACCAGGCTGACGTCGACGTGGGGATTGGCTTTATGAAAGCGGTGCAATCGGGGCATCAGCCAATACGCGGCAAAAGCGAAATCCGTGGCTACCTGCAAGACTTCATGTTGATGCTGTGTGCTGATCGCGCTTAATCCGGCATCGATATTCTGCAAACCGAGCTGAACCTGCTCGAAAAGAATGGTCCCGGCCTCAGTCAACTCAATGCCACGGTAAATGCGATCAAACAACCGCGCGGTGAGTTGTTCTTCCAGGCGTTTGATCTGCTGGCTCACGGCGGGCTGCGTAGTGCCCAGCTCTACCGCTGCGGCGGTAAAACTGCGATGGCGGGCCGCCGCTTCAAACGCTCGCAGCAGGTCCAGCGACAAACTTCCAAGGGCGTCATACATAAGCGGTGCTTATCCTAGTCATTGCCGTGCATGGGCTTTACCACAAAGTGCATGGACTCCATGCTCGATCGCAGCACTCTCGCATAAATATTCACTATGGAATGCCGCGATCACATGAAGCGCAAGAATATTCTTTTCATCATGGCCGATCAGATGGCCGCGCCAATGTTGCCGTTCTACGGTTCCTCGCCCATCAAATTGCCCAATCTCAGCCGCCTCGCCGCCGAAGGCGTGGTGTTCGACGCCGCTTATTGCAACAGCCCACTATGCGCGCCGTCGCGTTTCACCCTGGTCAGCGGTCAATTGCCGAGCAAGATCGGCGCCTACGACAACGCGGCCGATTTCCCCGCCGATGTACCGACTTATGCCCACTACCTGCGTCGTCTCGGCTACCGCACCGCGCTGTCGGGCAAGATGCATTTCTGTGGCCCGGATCAACTCCACGGCTATGAAGAGCGCCTGACCAGCGACATCTACCCGGCCGACTACGGCTGGTCGGTGAACTGGGATGAACCGGACGTGCGTCCGACCTGGTACCACAACATGTCTTCGGTGCTGCAGGCCGGGCCGTGCGTGCGCACCAATCAGCTGGATTTCGACGAAGAGGTGGTATTCAAGGCCCAGCAATACCTGTTCGATCACATTCGCGAAGATGGCGACCAGCCGTTTTGCCTGACCGTGTCGATGACGCACCCACATGATCCGTACACCATTCCCAAGGCTTTTTGGGACATGTACGACGATGACGACATCCCGCTGCCGGAAACCCCGACGCAAACCGAACTTGACCCGCATTCACAGCGTTTGCTCAAGGTGTATGACCTGTGGGACAAGCCGCTGCCTGTGGATAAGATTCGCGATGCGCGTCGTGCTTATTTCGGAGCTTGCAGCTATATCGACAGCAACGTCGGCAAACTCCTGCAAACGCTGGAAGATACCGGGCTGATCGATGACACCATCATCGTCTTCTCCGGCGACCACGGCGATATGCTCGGCGAGCGCGGCCTCTGGTACAAAATGCATTGGTTCGAAATGGCCGCCCGCGTACCGCTGTTGATCAGCGCACCGGGACAATTCGGCGCCGGGCGCGTCAGTGCTGCGGTTTCCACCGCTGATTTGCTGCCAACCTTTGTAGAACTGGCCGGCGGTTCGCTGGAGCCGGGTTTGCCACTGGACGGTCGTTCGCTGGTCTCGCACCTGCAAGGGCAGGGCGGTCACGACGAAGTCTTCGGCGAATACATGGCCGAAGGCACCATCAGCCCTTTGATGATGATCCGCCGTGGCGCTTACAAATTCATCTACAGCGAAGATGACCCTTGCCTACTCTTCGACGTACACAACGACCCGCGCGAACAGGAAGAACTCAGCCAATCGCCGCAACATCGGCCGCTGTTCGAGGCGTTTCTGTCTGAAGCACGGGCCAAATGGGACATTCCGGCGATCCACCAACAGGTGCTCGCGAGCCAGCGTCGCCGGCGATTCGTCGCCGAGGCGCTGACCATCGGCAAGCTGAAGAGCTGGGATCACCAGCCGCTGGTAGACGCCAGTCAGCAATACATGCGCAACCACATCGACCTCGACGATCTGGAACGTAAAGCACGTTATCCACAACCCTGCCAAAACCAATAATGTTAAGGGGAAGTCCATGCAAAAGTTATCCACAGTACTGACGGTCGGGCTACTGGCTCTGGGCAGTGCATCGGCCTTTGCCGATCAGAGCTGCGACACGGTGAAAATGGCTGATCCGGGCTGGAGCGACATCGCTGCGACCAACGCCATCACCGGGTTTCTGCTGGACGGCATGGGCTACAAGGCCAAGGTCGACACCCTCGCGGTGCCGATCACCTTTGGCGGGCTGAAAGATGGCCAGGTCGACGTGTTCCTGGGGAACTGGATGCCGGCGCAGCAGGGCTTCTACGACAAATTCGTCGCCACGGGTGATGTCACCCAACTGGCGAAGAACCTCGACGGCACCGAATTCACCTTGGCCGTCCCGGATTACGTGTGGGACGCGGGTGTGCATAACTTTTCCGACCTGAATAAATACGCCGACAAGTTCGACAAGAAGATCTACGGCATCGGTTCCGGCGCCCCGGCGAACATCTCGCTGCAAGAGATCATCAAGAAGAACGACTTCGACATGGGCCAGTGGAAACTGGTCGAGTCCAGCGAGCAGGCCATGCTGGCCGAAGTGTCCCGCGCGGTGAAGAAACAGAAGTTCGTGACCTTCCTCGGCTGGACGCCGCACCCGATGAACGTGCAGTTGAAAATGCATTACCTGAAAGGCGGGGAGAAGTATTTCGGCGACACCGGCAGCGTTTATACGCTGACCCGTAAAGGTTATGCACAGGCCTGTCCGAACGTCGGCAAGCTGCTCACCAACCTGAGTTTCACCCAGGAGATGGAGAACAGCATCATGGCCGAGGTGGTGAACAAGAAAATCAGCAATGCCGAGGCGGCCAAGGCATGGATCAAGGCCAATCCTGCCGTGCTGGATAAATGGCTGGATGGCGTGAAGACCGTGGATGGGAAAGATGCGTTGCCGGCGGTAAAAGCGAAGTTGTAAGGGATACCTGTGACGAGGGAGCTTGCTCCCGCTGGGCAGCGAAGCAGCCCTAAAAATCTGCGGGCGCTTCGCTCCCGAGCGGGAACAAGCTCCCTCGCCACAATGTTCACCCCGTACTGATACCCTTGCGCAAAACTCCACCCGAGAGGACCCATGGCCTTCCCCAGCCGCCATTCACTCTTTCCCTTCCTTTCCTGGTTGCCCCGGCAAACCCGCGCCAGCGTCGGGCGTGACCTGATCGTTGGCCTCAGCGGCGCCATTCTTGCGCTGCCGCAATCCATTGCTTACGCCCTGATCGCCGGTCTCCCGCCGGAATACGGCCTGTACGCCGCGATCATTCCGGTGCTGATCGCTTGCCTCTGGGGTTCGTCGTGGCATTTGATCTGTGGTCCTACAGCGGCGATATCCATCGTCCTGTATGCCAGCGTCAGTCCTCTGGCCGTTCCCGCGTCAGAAGACTACGTCACCCTGATCCTGCTTCTGACACTGCTCGCCGGCATTTTCCAGTGGCTGCTCGGATTGTTGCGCTTTGGCGCCCTGGTGAATTTCGTTTCTCACTCGGTGGTGCTGGGCTTCACCCTCGGCGCGGCGGTGGTGATTGCCATCGGCCAGTTGCCGAACCTGCTGGGGCTGGACCTGCCCAATCAGTCCACGGCGCTGGACAGCTTTTTGATGGTGTTCAAACACCTCGGCGATGTGGATAAACCTTCGCTGGTGCTGGGGCTGGCCACCGTCGGGGTGGGCGTGATCCTGAAATTACTGCTGCCACGCTGGCCGACGCTTTTGATCACCTTGGCGCTGAGCGGACTGCTGGTGTGGTTCTGGCCATCGATGTTTGGCCATGTGAAGTTGGTCAGTGCGTTTGTCGGGCGGCTGCCGCCCTTCAGTCCGCTGCCGCTGGACCTGGATCTGATCCTGCGCCTGCTGCCCAGCGCCGTGGCGGTGGGGATGCTCGGGCTGGTGACAAGCCTGTCGATTGCCCGTTCCTTGTCGGCACGCTCCCAGCAATTGCTCGACGCCAATCAGGAAGTACGCGCCCAGGGTTTTTCGAACATGGTCGGTGCGTTTTTTTCCGGCTCGCTGTCAGCCGGTTCCTTCACCCGCTCGGGCCTGAGTTACGAGGCGGGTGCCTGCTCACCGCTGGCCGGGGTATTTTCAGCACTGTGGGTGGCGCTGTTCGCCATCTTCGGCGCGGCGTTGATCTCGCACATTCCGATCCCGGCCATGGCCGGGAGCATCCTGTTGATCGCCTGGGGATTGGTCGATCATCGCGGCATCCGCGCGCTGTTGCGGGTCAGCCGCGCCGAGTTCCTGGTTATGGCGCTGACCTGCGTGGCCACGCTACTGCTGGAGTTGCAGACCGCGATCTATGCCGGGGTGCTGGCTTCGCTGTTCTTTTACCTCAAGCGGACTTCACAACCGCGAGTCCAGCATTGGCGCGAAGGCGATGAAGATATTCTGCAGGTCGGCGGGTCGATCTTTTTCGGCGCCAGCCATTACCTGCAAGTGCGTTTGCAACGGATGCACGGCGCACGTGTGGTGATCGAGGCGCAGCAGATCAACTTCATCGACTATTCAGGGGTGGAAATGCTGCACCAGGAAGCGCGGCGGCTGCTCAAGCAGAATCGCAGCCTGACGCTGCGCAGCGCGCGGCCGCAGGTGGTGGAGGAGTTGAGGAAGCTTGAAGGGGCGGAGAAATGCCCGATCCGGTTTGAGGACTAACACACCACTCTGATGACGAACGCATAACTTGTGGCGAGGGCGCTTGCTCCCTCGCCACAAAGAACTACAGCGCCAGTTGGCGGCGTAGTTCGGCCAGCACTGGCGCTGTATCCGGTCGCACACCGCGCCACAGGAAAAACGCTTCTGCCGCTTGCTCAGCGAGCATCCCTAATCCATCCATCGACACCGCCGCACCGTGTTCAGTGGCCCAGCGGCAGAACGAGGTCGGCTCCTTGCCGTACATCATGTCGTAGCACACCGTCTTGCCCGGTTCGATCAGGCTGCTGGCAATCGGCGGTACATCGCCTGACAGACTCGCCGACGTCGCGTTGATGATCAGGTCCACCGACTCTTGCAGCCAGTCAAAACCGCTGGCCGACACCGGCCCCAGGTCCGCGAACAATTCCGCCAGCAACTCGGCTTTCTCGACGGTGCGGTTGGCGATAATTACCGAAGCGGGTTGCTCGGCCAGCAACGGCTCCAGCGCACCGCGCACCGCGCCGCCAGCGCCGAGCAGCAGGATGCGTTTGCCCTTGAGACTGAAACCGGCGTTGACCGTCAGGTCCCGCACCAGTCCGGCGCCGTCGGTGTTGTCACCCAACAACGTGCCATCGGCGAGTTTGCTCAGGGTGTTCACCGCGCCTGCCCGCTGCGCCCGTGCCGTCAGACTGTTGGCCAGGCGATAAGCCTCTTCCTTGAACGGCACCGTCACATTCGCCCCGCGACCTTCGAGGAAAAACGTCTTGGCGAAGTCGGAAAAGTCGTCGAGTGGCGCCAGCGAGGTGCTGTAGTCCAGTTGCTGAGCGGTCTGCTCGGCAAACAAGCGGTGGATCAGCGGCGACTTGCTGTGACCAATCGGGTTACCGAATACGACGTAACGGTCCATCAGAACTCCTCGTTCAGGCCTTGGCCAACCAATCGCGGTCTTGCAGGAAATAGTCGGTCAGGCGAGCTTCTTCGCTGCCCGGCTCGGCTTTCCAGTCGTAGCCCCAGCGGACTTGCGGGGGCAGGGACATGAGGATCGACTCGGTGCGCCCGCCCGATTGCAGGCCGAACAGCGTGCCACGGTCGTAGACCAGGTTGAACTCGACGTAGCGGCCACGGCGAAACTCCTGGAATTCACGCTGTTTGGCGGTGAACGCATCGTTCTTGCGGCGCTGCACAATCGGCAGGTAGGCCTCGATGAAGGCGTCACCGATGGCGCGCATGAAGGCGAAGCTGGTGTCGAAGTCCCACTCGTTCAAGTCATCAAAAAACAGACCGCCGATGCCCCGTGGCTCGTGGCGATGCTTGATGTGGAAATAGCTGTCGCACCAGGCCTTGTAGCGCGGATAGACGTCCGGGCCGAACGGCGCACAGGCCTGCTCGGCGACGCGGTGCCAGTGCACGCAGTCTTCTTCGTTACCGTAATAAGGGGTCAGGTCGAAACCGCCGCCGAACCACCAGACCGGTTCTTCACCTTCTTTTTCAGCAATGAAAAAGCGCACGTTGGCGTGGGAAGTCGGCACCTGCGGGTTGTGCGGGTGAATCACCAGCGACACGCCCAGGGCTTCGAAACCACGGCCGGCCAGTTCCGGGCGATGGGCGCTGGCGGAGGGTGGGAGCCCGCTGCCAAAGACGTGGGAAAAGTTGACGCCACCCTTTTCGATGACCGCGCCGTTTTCGATCACACGCGTGCGACCGCCACCGCCGGCAGGCCGGGTCCAGGCGTCTTCGACGAATGCCGTGCCGCCGTCTTCGGCTTCAAGGGCTGCGCAAATCCGGTCTTGCAGGTCGAGCAGGTAGGCTTTTACGGCCTCGGTGCGGGTCGTCATGTCATCACCTTGAATCGGGCAAAACTACGCGGCGCTCCATCGGAGCAGGGGCCGGCGCAAATGGGCGCGTAGCATAACATCGCAGATGGGCCTGCCGCAGTTGACGAAGGTCAAGCTTAGGAGTCCGATAGGGAGCTTCGCAAATGACCTAAGGAGAGTTCTGATGGCAAAGCGTATCCAGTTCCGCGCCCATGGCGGCCCCGAAGTGCTCGAGTATGTCGACTATCAACCCGCCGAGCCCGGCCCGCAGCAGGTTCGCGTGGTCAACAAGGCCATCGGCCTGAACTTCATCGACACTTACTACCGCAGTGGTCTCTATCCGCTGCCCGCCCTGCCATCGGGCCTGGGCTCGGAAGGTGCGGGCGTGGTCGAGGCGGTAGGCAGCGAAGTGACCCGGTTCAAGGTCGGCGATCGTGTGGCTTACGGCAGCGGCCCGTTGGGCGCCTACAGCGAGGTTCACGTTTTGCCGGAGGCCAACCTGGTGCACTTGCCGGACGCCATCAGTTTTGAACAGGCCGCCGGTGTGATGCTCAAGGGCCTGACCGTGCAATACCTGCTGCGTCAGACGTATGAACTCAAGGGTGGCGAAACCATCCTGTTCCATGCCGCCGCGGGCGGTGTCGGATCCCTGGCCTGCCAATGGGCGAGGGCCTTGGGAGTGAAGTTGATCGGCACGGTCAGCTCGCCGGAGAAAGCCGCACTGGCCAAAGCCAACGGCGCATGGGCGACTATCGATTACAGCCACGAAAACGTCGCACAACGAGTGCTGGAATTGACTGACGGCAAAAAAGTCCCGGTGGTGTACGACGGCGTCGGCAAGGACACCTGGCTAACGTCGCTCGATAGCGTGTCACCACGGGGCCTGGTGGTGAGCTTCGGCAATGCGTCCGGCGCAGTGGACGGGGTGAACCTGGGGATTTTGGCGGCGAAGGGCTCGTTGTACGTGACCCGGCCGACGCTGGCGACCTACGCCAATAACGCAGAAAACCTGCAGCGCATGGCCGATGAGCTGTTTGAGATGATCATCAGCGGCAAACTTAAGGTGGACGTCAGCCAGAAGTATCCGTTGGCTGAGGCGGCGAAGGCGCAGACCGAGTTGTCGGCGCGGCGGACGACTGGCTCGACTGTTCTGCTGCCTTAACATCAAACTGTGGCGAGGGAGCTTGCTCCCGCTGGGCCGCGAAGCGGCCCCTCATATCTTTAAAAGAACGGGACTGCTGCGCAGTCCAGCGGGAGCAAGCTCCCTCGCCACAGGTGTTACTGCGGGATTAATCCGGGCGAATGACGTTCCCGGTCGCGACATCGCGAATCACGCTCGGATTCTTGCGCCCACCCAGATTCCCGCCCAACACGTAGTCCACTTGCCCGCGGAAATACTGCTCGACGCGAATTCGCGTCCGCGCCGCTGGCCGGCCCTGAGGGTTAGCCGAGGTCGACACCAGCGGCCCGACCACCGCGCACAGATCCCGCACCAGCGGGTGGTCGCTGACGCGCAGCGCTACGGTTTCATGCACGCCGGTAATCCACTGCGGCAACAGATTCTGATGCGGCACCAGCCAGGTATTCGGCCCCGGCCAAGTGCTGGCCATGCGGTCCATCCACAGTTCCGGGAAGTCTTCGAACAGGAAGTCGAACTGACGAATATTGTCGGCTACCAGAATCAGGCCCTTTTCCACAGACCGGCCCTTGATCATCAACAGACGATAGACCGCTTCTTCATCCCACGGATCGCAACCCAGGCCCCAGACCGCTTCGGTTGGATAGGCAATTACTGCCCCTGCACGAACGGCTTGTGCGGCTTGTTGCACGCGCCAACTGTTGACCATGAAAAACTCTCCGGAATAAGGCTCTGCGCAGTTTACCGATCTTCCTTATAAAACCTAGCTCACCCGCGCAAACCAGCGCCCGCTTTCGCAAACCGCCCGACCGTCCATTTCCAGCTCCGTCAGCGCTGCCAGCACTTTGGACAAGGCCCAGCCACTGCTGACCGACAACGCTTCGCTGGTGTGGGGCGCGGCGTGAAGCAACAGGAGCAGTGGATGAGTGGGTGCTTGCAGCGTCTCTGTGGACAACGGCAACCGTTGCCAGCCGCGCAAGGCTTCGAGGATATGCTCGGTGGTTTCCACCAATACCGCACCGTCACGGATCAGCTGATGACAACCCTTGGCGCCAGGGTGGTGGATCGACCCCGGGATCGCGTACACCTCGCGTCCTTGCTCCGCCGCCAGCCTCGCCGTTATCAATGAACCGCTGGCGACACTCGCTTCGACCACCAGCACCCCGAGGGATAAACCGCTGATGATCCGGTTGCGCCGGGGGAAGTTTCCGGCGCTGGGGCCGGCATCCAGCGGGAACTCGGAAAGCACTGCGCTGCCCGAGGCGATCATGGCGTCCGCCAGCCGCCGATTGCGCTGTGGATAAAACTTTTCAAGTCCCGTGCCAAGGACCCCGACCGTTCGCCCGCCCACGTCCAGCGCGGCTTGATGCGCGGCGGCATCGATGCCTAGCGCCAGACCGCTGGTGATGACGAAACCGGCGCCGGCCAGGCTGCGCGAAAACGCCGCCGCAGTGTCCATGCCCGGTCGCGAGGCGCGCCGACTGCCGACCATCGCCAATTGCGGTTTTTCCAGAATGTCGGGATCGCCTGCCACAAATAACAGCGGCGGCGCATCGCTGATTTCCGCCAGCAGCGCCGGGTACTCAGGCTGGTCCCACATCAACAAATGCTGGCCCGAGCGCTCTAGCCAGGCCAATGCGTGGGCCGCGCCATCGCGTACTTCATTGACGCGCCGTGCCTCGGCGCACGCCAGCGGCAAGCCCAGCGAACGCCAGGCGCTGGCGGGCGCGCTGATGGCTTTGGACGCCGAGCCGAAGGCTTCGAGCAATTTCTTGAAACGCGCCGGGCCGAGTTCTGGCAATCGGTGCAGACGTAAACGAGCTTCCAGTTCCGCAGGGGAAACCGGTGTGACGGCAGACAGCGACATGGATCATCCTTGATCGTTATGAGCCCCGTTCAAACGGGAATAAGCTGTGGATAACTCTGTTGGTAACTTGTGGAGCCTGCTTACGGATTTCGCACCTTATCCATCACCGCCAGCGAGCGCGATGCGTTGAGTACCAGCCCGTAACTGAGCTTGTCGTAAGTGCGGAACACCATCAGCAAACCGGCACGCTCATCGGGGATTTTCAGTGGCTGGCCAGTGATCCGGTCGCGTACGGTTTCACCGGTTTTCATCACCACCAGCACGTTGCCTTCGGCCAGGCCATCACGCTGACCTTTGTTCAGGGTAACCACATCCAGCGCGCCAATCTGGGTAACCCCGCGCGGCACATCGATGATCAAGCCATTGATCTCGGTTTTTGGCGCACTGGGCATGAAGGTCGAGTTGATGGACCGTTCTTCGCCGCTGAACAAACGGTCGCCGAGACGCACTTCCTGAGTCGTGCGTTGCAGTGCCAGGGTGGCGACGTCGCCCTCGGTGGCCACAATCTCGCCACCGCCGATGTCATCAGCATTGATCCCCAAAAACTCTTTGCTATCGGGATCGGTGTAGACCTTGCCCTGGCGGAAGATGCCGTAGACCGGCTGGTTCGGGTCGAAATGGCCACGGGCGAAAATGCGGTCACCGGTGCCACTGAGCACGCGTTCGGCATCGCCGGCGACGATATAAGGCGCCTTGTCGAAGTCCTCGACCTTGTCGACGATGCGGTTGCTCAGCAAAAAGCTGTTGATCGATTGCAGCGGAATGCTCGGGATCGCATCGGCCACCGGCGAGCTGCGCACCCGAGGCGAGAGCTTGATGGTGCCGCGCGAAGCCCCGCGATTGAGGGTCAGGCGGGGCTGGCCGTTGACATAGACCAGCGACAGCGAGTCGCCGGGATAGATGAGATTAGGGTTTTCGATCTGAGGATTGGCTTGCCACAGTTCCGGCCACTTCCACGGCTCCCGGAGGAATTTTCCGGAAATGTCCCAGAGAGTGTCACCCGTCACCACGGTGTATTGCTGTGGAAAACCTTCCTTGAGTTGCACTTGCCCGTGCGCCAAACCGGCCGAGGCCAGAAGGAGCAAGGCGAGTAGTGATTTCCTCATGCGGTGAATCCCTTTATTATGTGCGTTCGCGTGAAACGCCAGAGCCCTCGTGGCTCGCTCCTGACTCTTTGATAAAAGAAAAGGAGCTACGCTTCACAACGGTAGCCTGCATCTTCGGACCTGCCAGGCCATCGACCCGACTTTACCTCACACGTGCAGCAATTAAGCTTATGGCCATTTTAGACATCCTCGAATTTCCCGACTCGCGCCTGCGCACTATCGCCAAACCTGTGGCCGTAGTGGACGACGAAGTGCGTCAGTTGGTCGATGACATGTTTGAAACAATGTATGAAGCGCCAGGCATCGGCCTCGCCGCGACCCAGGTCAACGTGCACAAACGTATCGTCGTGATGGACCTCTCCGAAGACCGCAGCGAACCACGGGTGTTCATCAACCCCGAGTTCGAACCGCTGACCGACGAGATGGAGCAATACCAGGAAGGCTGCCTCTCGGTTCCGGGCTTCTACGAAAACGTCGATCGCCCGCAGAAGGTCAAGGTCAAGGCCCTGGACCGCGACGGCAAGCCTTACGAACTGATTGCCGAAGGCCTGCTCGCCGTGTGCATCCAGCACGAATGCGACCACCTCAACGGCAAATTGTTCGTCGACTACCTGTCGAACCTCAAACGCGACCGAATCAAGAAGAAACTGGAAAAGCTCCATCGCCAGAACGCTTGATGCCCTTCTTTCAAAGGCTTGCTGCGGCAAGCCTTTTTCTTTTCAGAGATTGCTCCCATGACTGAGCCACTACGCATCGTCTTTGCCGGCACCCCGGAATTCGCCGCCGAACACCTCAAGGCCCTGCTCGCCAGTCCTTACGAAGTCGTCGCGGTTTACACCCAGCCGGACCGTCCGGCGGGCCGTGGGCAAAAGCTGATGCCAAGCCCGGTCAAGCAACTCGCGTTGGAAAACAACATCCCGGTGTTGCAACCGCCAACGCTGCGCAACGAAGACGCCCAGGCTGAACTGGCCGCACTCAAGCCGGACTTGCTGGTGGTGGTCGCCTATGGCTTGATCCTGCCGCAAGCGGTGCTGGATATTCCGCGCCTGGGTTGCATCAACAGCCACGCTTCATTGCTGCCACGCTGGCGCGGGGCGGCGCCGATCCAGCGTGCGGTCGAAGCAGGCGACAGTGAAAGCGGCGTGACCGTGATGCGCATGGAACTGGGCCTCGACACCGGGCCGATGCTGCTGAAAGTCACCACGCCGATCACCGCCGAAGACACGGGCGGCAGCCTCCACGACCGTCTCGCCGAAATGGGCCCACCGGCCGTGATCCAGGCGATTGCCGGCCTCGCCGCCGGAACGCTGGAAGGCGAAGTGCAGGATGACAGTCATGCAACGTATGCTCACAAATTGAACAAAGACGAAGCACGCATCGACTGGAGCCGTCCGGCGGTTGAGCTGGAACGCCTGGTCCGCGCGTTCAACCCGTGGCCGATCACCCACAGCACGCTGAACGGCGAAGCGTTGAAAGTGCTGGCCGCGAGCCTCGCCGAGGGGCAGGGCGCACCGGGGCAAATCCTCAGCGCCAGCAAGGACGGCTTGATCGTCGCCTGCGGTGAGCAAGCGCTGTGTCTGACCCGTCTGCAATTGCCCGGGGGCAAGGCGCTGAACTTCAGCGACTTGTTCAACAGCCGTCGTGAGAAATTCGCCGTCGGCACCGTGCTCGGTCAAGCGGCGGACGCTCAATGAATCCACGTCTGGCCGCCGCCAAGGCACTTGCCGCTGTTCTTAACGGAAAAGCCTCACTCAACAGTTCGCTGCCGACACAAATGGACAAGGTTGAAGACCGTGATCGCGGCTTCACCCAGGACCTGGCCTTCGGCACGGCGCGCTGGCAACCACGTTTGTCGGCGCTGGCGGCCAAGCTGCTGCAGAAGCCGTTCAAGGCAGCGGACGCCGATGTCGAAGCGCTGCTGCTGGTCGGCCTCTATCAGCTGCTCTACACCCGCGTCCCGGCCCACGCCGCCATCGGCGAAACCGTCGGTTGCGCCGACAAGCTGAAAAAGCCTTGGGCCAAGGCCTTGCTCAACGCCGTGTTGCGCCGCGCCCAGCGTGAAAGCGAAGCGTTGCTGGCCGAGCTGGAACACGACCCGGTGGTGCGCACCGCCCACCCGCGCTGGCTGCAAAAATCCCTCAAGGCATTCTGGCCTGAGCAATGGGAAGCCATTTGCGCGGCGAACAATGCGCATCCACCGATGATTCTGCGGGTCAACCGCCGCCATCACGCCCGCGATGCTTACCTTGCGCTGCTGACTGAGGCCGGCATCGCCGCTACGCCGTGCGTCTACAGTCAGGACGGCATCATTCTCGAAGCCGCCGCCGACGTGCGCAGCCTGCCAGGCTTCGCCGAAGGCTGGATCAGCGTGCAGGACGAAGCGGCGCAATTGGCCGCCGATCTGCTCGACCTCGCGCCGGGCCAACGGGTACTGGATGCCTGCTGCGCACCGGGCGGCAAGACCTGCCACATCCTCGAAGCCGAGCCAAAACTGGCGGGCGTCGTGGCCGTGGATCTGGAAGCCAAGCGTCTGGTGCGCGTGCGCGAGAACCTCGCACGCCTGGGCCTGAGCGCCGAGCTGATCGCCGCCGACGGCCGCGACACGGCGACCTGGTGGGACGGCAAACCCTTCCAGCGCATTTTGCTGGATGCGCCATGCTCGGCGACTGGCGTGATCCGACGTCACCCCGACATCAAGCTGACTCGCCAACCGGATGACATCGCTGCACTCGCGGTGCTTCAGGGCGAGCTGCTGGACGCCATGTGGATAACTCTGGAAGTCGGCGGGATTCTGCTTTACGCCACCTGCTCCACGCTGCCGACCGAGAACACTGAAGTCATCGAAGCCTTCCTCGCTCGCACGCCGGGTGCGCGTGAACTGGACCTCGCCACGGCGGCCGGTATCAAGCAACCTCACGGTCGCCAGTTGCTGGCCCAGGAAGGCGGCCACGACGGGTTCTACTACGCCAAGCTGATCAAGATCGCCGCCGCGCGCGGTTAACCGGTTTATAAGGGAGTGACTGGATGAAAATCATCATCCTCGGCGCAGGCCAGGTCGGCGGTTCGCTGGCAGAACATCTGGCCAGCGAGGCCAACGACATTACCGTGGTCGACACCGACGGCGAACGCCTGCGCGACCTCGGCGATCGGCTGGACATCCGTACCGTGCAGGGCCGCGGCTCGTTGCCGACGGTGCTGCGTCAGGCCGGCGCGGACGATGCCGACATGCTGGTGGCAGTAACCAACAGCGACGAAACCAACATGGTGGCCTGTCAGGTCGCCCACACCCTGTTCCATACCCCGACCAAGATCGCCCGGGTCCGCGAAGCCGCGTACCTGACGCGCTCCGAGCTGTTCGATAACGAAGCGATTCCGGTGGACGTGCTGATCAGCCCGGAACAGGTTGTCACCAATTACATCAAGCGCCTGATCCAGCATCCGGGCGCGTTGCAGGTGATCGACTTCGCCGAAGGCAAAGCGCAACTGGTGGCGGTGAAGGCCTACTACGGCGGACCGTTGGTGGGCCAGCAACTGCGCCAGTTGCGGGAACACATGCCCAATGTTGAAACCCGGGTTGCAGCGATTTTCCGCCGCGATCGGCCGATCCTGCCCCAGGGCGATACGGTGATCGAGGCGGATGACGAAGTGTTTTTCATTGCCGCCAAGGCAAATATCCGCGCGGTGATGAGTGAAATGCGCCGTCTGGATGAAACCTACAAGCGCATCGTCATTGCCGGTGGCGGGCAGATCGGTGAACGCCTGGCCGAGGCGATCGAAAGCCGCTACCAAGTGAAGATCATCGAGATGAACCCGGCCCGCTGCCGCCATCTCTCGGACACCCTCGACAGCACCGTGGTGTTGCAGGGCAGTGCTTCCGACCGCGACTTGCTGATGGAAGAGAACATTGCCGACGCAGACATCTTCCTGGCCCTGACCAACGATGACGAAGCCAACATCATGTCCTCGCTGCTGGCCAAGCGCCTCGGTGCGAAGAAGGTGATGACGATCATCAACAATCCGGCTTACGTGGACTTGATCCAGGGCGGCGATATCGACATCGCCATCAGCCCGCAACTGGCAACCATCGGCACGCTGCTGGCCCACGTGCGACGCGGCGATATCGTCAGCGTGCACTCATTGCGCCGCGGCGCGGCGGAGGCCATCGAGGCGATTGCCCATGGTGATGAAAAGTCGAGCAAGGTGATTGGCAAGGCGATCGAGAACATCGGTTTGCCGCCGGGGACGACGATTGGCGCGATCATTCGTGATGAGGAAGTGATCATTGCGCATGACAACACGGTGATCGCGGCGGGCGACCATGTGATTTTGTTCCTTGTGGATAAAAAACATATTCGGGATGTGGAGAAGCTGTTCCATGTGGGGCTCAGCTTCTTCTGATCAAGCATTTTTGGTGTCTGCGCGGGCCTCTTCGCGAGCAGGCTCGCTCCCACAGTGGGGTTTTCGCCGCACACCAAATTCGTGTTCACTGAAGATCAATTATGGGAGCGAGCCTGCTCGCGAAGGCGGCCTCACTAAAACAGATCAACTCCTGACACACCTCAACAAGGAACCCCCCATGCTCGAATCCCTGGAAAAAATGCTCGCCAAGGGTGTGGATAACTCATTGCTGCGCTTCGGCCTGGGCAAGGGTTATCTGGATCTTGGGGAAAACGCCAAGGCCGCCGAGCATTTTCAGCGTTGCGTCGAGTTCGATCCGAAATATTCGGCGGCCTGGAAGTTGTTAGGCAAGGCCCATCTGGCACTGGCCAACTTTCCAGCTGCACGTCAGGCGTGGGAGCAGGGCCTGGAAGCCGCCCGTGCGCATGGCGACAAGCAGGCAGAGAAGGAGATGACGGTGTTTCTGAAAAAGCTTGAGCGTCAGGCGCACTGATCAGAGGTAACGCAGGCCGATGCCATCGGCGTCGACCAGCACCACTTCCATGCGCACGCGTGGCGCACCGGTGGGCAAGCCCTGCACCTGTCCAAAAACCACCGCGCCTTTAGGCAACGACGACAAGCCGGGATGCTTGACGTAGACACCCGTGGCCGACAGGTTACGTGTCTGACCGAGGCATTCGCCGAAGCTTTCGTGAGTGATCTTGATGCGAAACGATTTGCGGTGCTCGGACATCTTTTGCGCCCTTGTATGAACCGTTGTGGATAACCTGCCCCCTGTGGGAGCGAGGCTTGCCCGCGAAGAGGTCATTACATTCAACATTGATGCTGGATGCTATATCGCTTTCGCGGGCAAGCCTTGCTCCTACAAGTTATCCACAGATCATGCCAATCAACTCAATACCAACGCTCTTCACCGGGTGGCCGCTTCTTGAAGCGCTTCATGCTCCACATGTACTGGCTCGGATAGGCCCGCACATACCGCTCGACCACCTGGCTCATGGCTGCGCACGACGTTTCGGTATCGGTGCTGTACATGGCTTCGGGCGCGGCTTCCAGGATCACTTTGTAACCTGAACCGTCCGGCAGGCGCAGGGCATGCAAGAACACGCCGACCGCTTTACCGCCGGCGAGCATGTTCGGTACGAACTTGCTGGTCAGCGCCTGGGTGGCGAAAAAAGGTACGAATATCCCAGCGGATTCGGCTGGTTCCGGGTCAGCGGGAATACCCACTGCACCACCTTTGCGCACTTCCTTGATGACGCTGAGGATGCCTTCCTTGGTGGAAGCGGCCACGCGGTTACCCAATTGCACCCGCTGTTTGCGCAGCAGATCATCCACCGCTTTCAGTTTCGGCGGTCGGTAGAAAATGATCGGTTTGCACTGGTTGCAATAGAAGTGGTTCAACACTTCCCAATTACCCAGGTGGCTGGTGATGCCGACCACGCCCTTGCCGGAGGCGAGGGCGTCCTTCAACACATCGAGCCCTTCGACTTCACGCACCAGGTCGATGGAACGCTGGGCCGGCCAGATCCAGGCGCAGGCGCTTTCGGTCAGTGACTTGCCGATGTCTTTCAGGCTCTGGCCCACCAAACGCTCGCGTTCAGCCGGGTCCATTTCGGGGAAACACTTGGCGAGGTTGATCCGCACCACATCGCGGGAACGGTTGGGGGTTTTCCACATGACCCAGCCAATGGCCGAGCCCACGGCTTGCACTGCCCGCCACGGGAGCAGTGCAAACAGCCGCAGAGCGCCTACCAGCAAGGCGCCTTTAAACTTATCCACAGGTCACTCCTGATCTTGTGCGGTGCGCGAGGCGGCTATTCTAACCGCCGTTGGCAAGCTGAGCGTAGCGGTCGCAGTCTTGCGTGTGGTCCATGACCATGCCCGAGGCCTGCATCAGTGCGTAGCAAATGGTCGGACCGACGAACGTGAAGCCGGCCTTTTTCAAGCCTTTGCTCATCTCCACCGCCGTCGGCGTGACCGCCGGCACTTCGGTGCGATCCTTGAAATGATTGATCACAGGCGTGCCGCCGACGAAGGACCAGAGAAACGTTACCGGGTCCTCCAGCGCCAGCCAGGCCTGGGCGTTGCGTCGGGCGGCGTTGAGTTTGAGGCGATTGCGAATAATGCCCGGATCGAGCATCAATTCATCGATTTCCGCGTCGCTCATCTGCGCCACCCGTTGTACGTCGAAGCCGAACAATACCTCGCGATATCGCTCACGTTTTCGCAGCACGGTGATCCAGGAAAGGCCGGCCTGGAACCCTTCGAGCAAAAGCAACTCGAACAAACCCTGCGCATCGCGTAGCGGCGTGCCCCACTCCTGATCGTGATAAGCCATGTACAGCGGATCTTCGGAACACCAAAAGCAGCGTGGCATAAGGCTCCAGGGGGCGTGCGCAGGACCGAATCGGGTATACTCCCGCTCTTTAAATCGCAGCCCAAGAAACAGGTGAATTTCGTGAGCCAGCCTACGCCAGCCGTGCGTACCTTCCAAGACTTGATCCTCGCCCTCCAGCAATACTGGGCCGAGCAAGGTTGTGTGGTACTTCAGCCCTACGATATGGAAGTAGGCGCCGGCACTTTCCACACCGCTACATTCCTGCGCGCCATTGGCCCGGAAACCTGGAACGCCGCTTATGTGCAGCCCAGTCGTCGCCCGACTGACGGCCGCTACGGCGAAAACCCGAATCGTCTGCAGCACTACTACCAGTTCCAGGTAGTCCTGAAGCCGAACCCGGACAACTTCCAGGAACTGTACCTGGGCTCCCTCAAGCACGTCGGCCTGGACCCGTTGGTCCACGACATCCGCTTCGTCGAAGACAACTGGGAATCGCCGACACTGGGCGCCTGGGGTCTGGGCTGGGAAGTCTGGCTCAACGGCATGGAAGTGACGCAATTCACTTACTTCCAGCAAGCGGGCGGCATCGAGTGCTACCCGGTGACCGGCGAGATCACTTACGGTCTGGAACGTCTGGCCATGTACCTGCAAGGCGTGGACTCGGTCTACGACCTGGTCTGGGCTGACGGTCCGTTCGGTAAAGTGACTTACGGCGACGTGTTCCACCAGAACGAAGTCGAGCAGTCGACCTACAACTTCGAACACGCCAACGTCGAGAAGCTGTTCGAACTGTTCGACTTCTACGAAAGCGAAGCCAAGCGCCTGATCGAACTCGACCAGCCGCTGCCATTGCCGAGCTACGAAATGGTGTTGAAGGCCTCCCATACCTTCAACCTGCTGGATGCGCGCCGGGCGATCTCGGTGACCGCGCGTCAGCAATACATCCTGCGTGTGCGCACCCTGGCGCGTTCCGTTGCGCAAGCCTACCTGCTGGCTCGCGCCAAGCTGGGCTTCCCGATGGCGACCCCGGACCTGCGTGACGAAGTACTGGCCAAGCTGGAGGCTGCACAATGAGTGCTCAAGATTTTCTGGTTGAACTGGGCACCGAAGAACTGCCACCCAAAGCCCTGAACACCCTGGCCGACGCGTTCCTGGCCGGTATCGACAAGGGCTTGCAAGCCGCGGGCCTGAACTACGAGACCAAAACCGTCTACGCCGCACCACGTCGTCTGGCTGTGCTGATCACCTCGCTGGCGACTCAGCAGCCGGATCGCAGCATCAACCTCGACGGCCCGCCACGTCAGGCCGCGTTCGATGCCGAAGGCAACCCGACTCAAGCAGCACTGGGCTTCGCCAAGAAATGCGGCGTCGACCTGAGCGAAATCGATCAAAGCGGCCCGAAACTGCGTTACAGCCAAAGCATCGCCGGCAAGCCGACTGCGAGCCTGCTGCCGACCATCGTTGAAGATTCGCTGAACGACCTGCCGATCCCCAAGCGCATGCGCTGGGGTGCTCGCAAGGAAGAATTCGTTCGTCCGACCCAATGGCTGGTGATGCTGCTCGGTGACCAGGTCATCGATTGCACGATCCTCGCCCAGAAGTCCGGTCGTGATTCCCGTGGTCACCGCTTCCATCACCCGGAAAGCGTGCGTATCACTTCGCCGGCCAATTACCTGAGCGACCTGCGTGCCGCCTACGTACTGGCCGATGCCAACGAGCGTCGCGAGCTGATCAGCAAACGCACCGAAGAGCTGGCGACGATGCAGGAAGGTACTGCCATCGTTCCTCCAGCCTTGCTCGACGAAGTGACCGCGCTGGTCGAATGGCCGGTGCCGCTGGTGTGCTCGTTCGAGGAACGTTTCCTCGACGTGCCACAAGAAGCCCTGATCACCACCATGCAGGACAACCAGAAGTACTTCTGCCTGCTGGATGCCGACGGCAAGCTGCTGCCACGTTTCATCACCGTGGCCAACATCGAAAGCAAAGACCCGCAGCAGATCATCGCCGGTAACGAGAAAGTGGTTCGTCCACGCCTGACCGACGCCGAGTTCTTCTTCAAGCAAGACAAGAAGCAGAAACTCGAAGACTTCAACTTGCGCCTGCAGAACGTGGTGTTCCAGGAAAAACTCGGCAGCGTCTACGACAAGGCCGAGCGCGTTTCCAAACTGGCCGCGTTCATCGCGCAACGCATTGGCGGCAACGCAGCCTGGGCTTCCCGTGCCGGCCTGCTGTCCAAGTGCGACCTGGCGACCGAGATGGTCGGTGAGTTCCCGGAGATGCAAGGCGTCGCCGGTTACTACTACGCCCTCAACGATGGCGAGCCGGAAGAAGTCGCACTGGCCCTGAATGAGCAGTACATGCCGCGCGGTGCCGGTGCTGAACTGCCGACCACCCTGACCGGTGCGGCCGTGGCCATCGCCGACAAGCTCGATACCCTGGTGGGTATCTTCGGCATCGGCATGCTGCCAACCGGCAGCAAAGACCCGTATGCCCTGCGTCGTGCTGCACTCGGCGTGTTGCGCATCCTGATCGACAAGAAGCTCGACCTCGACCTGAACGACGCCGTGGCATTCGCCGTGAATGCGTTCGGTACCAAGGTCAAGGCTGCCGGCCTGAACGATTCGGTGCTGGAGTTCATCTTCGACCGTCTGCGTGCCCGTTACGAAGACGAAGGCGTGGATGTCGGGACTTACCTGTCGGTCCGTGCCCTGAAACCGGGTTCTGCCCTGGACTTCGATCAGCGCGTACAAGCCGTGGAAGCGTTCCGCAAATTGCCGGAAGCCGCAGCCCTGGCCGCAGTGAACAAACGCGTTTCGAACTTGCTGAGCAAGGTCGAAGGCTCCATTCCTTCGGTCGTGGAAGCCAAGTACTTCGACAATGCCAACGAGTTCTCCCTGTACTCGGCGATCCAGCAGGCTGACCAGGCTGTACAGCCGATGGCCGCTGCCCGTCAGTACAGCGAATCGCTGGCCCGTCTGGCTGCCTTGCGCGAGCCGGTGGATGCGTTCTTCGAGGCCGTGATGGTCAACGCTGAAGACGCCAAGGTCCGCGCCAACCGTTACGCATTGCTGGCGCGTCTGCGTGGACTGTTCCTCGGCGTTGCCGACATTTCGATGCTGGGCTGAGGGACTGCTGTTGAAACTGCTGATTCTCGATCGGGACGGGGTGATCAATTACGACTCCGACGCTTACATCAAGTCGGTGGAGGAGTGGATTCCGCTCCCCGGTTCGATCGAAGCCATCGCGCAGTTGAGCAAGGCCGGCTGGACGGTGGCGGTGGCTACCAACCAGTCGGGCATCGCTCGCGGCTATTACGACATCGCAACCCTGGACGCTATGCACGAGCGCTTGCGCTCGTTGGTGGCGGAGCAGGGCGGCGAGGTCGGGCTGATTGTCTACTGCCCGCACGGGCCGGACGACGGCTGCGATTGCCGCAAGCCAAAACCCGGGATGTTGAAAACCATCGCCGCTCATTACAACGTATCGCTGACTCATCTATGGTTCGTCGGCGATACCCTTGGTGACCTGGAAGCCGCCAAAGCCGTCGACTCTCAGCCAGTTTTGGTAAAGACCGGGAAAGGCGAAAAGACTCTGGGCAAGACCCTGCCGGTGGGCACCTTGATTTTTGACGATCTTGCGGCGATTGCCGCAGAACTTATCCACAATTAGAGTGCTTCGATTGTTCCTGACCAAGGATTGATCGGGAGTGCGCTTGAATAGGCGGGCAGTGCCCGCAACGGTAAATGTCGCCATGTCGATACTGCAGGCCATCAGAACCTTCCTCTTTTACCTGCTGCTGGGCACCAGCTCCTTGCTTTGGTGCAGCCTGAGCTTTTTAATCGCGCCGTTTCTGCCGTTCAAGGCGCGGTATCGCTTCATCAATGTGTACTGGTGCCGTTGCGCCTTGTGGCTGAGCAAAGTCTTTCTGGGCATCAGCTACGAAGTAAGGGGCGCCGAGAACGTGCCTGACCAGCCCTGCGTGATTCAGTCGAACCACCAGAGCACCTGGGAGACCTTCTTTCTCTCTGCCTACTTCGAGCCATTGAGCCAAGTGCTCAAGCGCTCATTGCTGTTCGTGCCATTCTTCGGCTGGGCCATGGCCATGTTGCGACCGATCGCTATCGACCGCGACAATCCGAAAGCTGCGCTCAAGCATGTGGCGAAGAAGGGACATGAATTGCTGAAGGATGGCGTCTGGGTGCTGATCTTCCCCGAAGGGACTCGCGTTCCTTATGGCACCATCGGCAAGTTCTCACGCGGTGGCACCGCATTGGCGGTCAATGCCGCACTTCCAGTCCTGCCGATTGCGCACAATGCCGGCAAGTTCTGGCCGAAAACCGGTTGGGCGAAGAAGCAGGGCGTCATCACCGTGATCATTGGCGAGCCGATGTACGCCGTGGGCAGTGGGCCGCGCGCCATTGCCGATCTGAATGACCGTGTGCAGAGCTGGAACGAACAGATGCAGCGGGAAATGGGTTCGCTGCCAGCCGCCCCAGCTGCCCCCTCGGCCAACGATCAAGTGGCTGTCTGAGATTCTGTGGATAACCTGTGTACCGTTTTACCGAAAATTAACGTTTTGTGATCGTATCTTTATGATTTATATATATATTTCTTAAACTCATAAAACTCCGGAAATGGTGCATAAGTTTTTTTCGGGCGCAAAAAAACCGGCTGATATAGCCGGTTTTTTATGCCTGCGATTTGCGATGTGTTTGGCTCTGCGATCATCTTTGAAGGTATAAAAAAAGGCCAACGCTGAGCGTTGGCCTTTTTCAATTAGCAGTCAGCTGCCGGATTAGAAATCCAGGTTAGACACCGCCAAGGCGTTGCTTTCGATGAAGTCACGACGAGGTTCGACCGCATCACCCATCAGGGTGTTGAAGATCTGGTCTGCGCCAATGGCGTCTTCGATGGTCACTTTGAGCATCCGGCGCTGGCTTGGGTCCATGGTGGTTTCCCACAGCTGATCCGGGTTCATTTCGCCCAGACCTTTGTATCGCTGGATGGTGTGACGCTTGGTGCTTTCAGCCATCAGCCATTCAAGGGCTTCCTTGAACTCGGTGACCGGCTTTTTGCGCTCGCCACGCTGGATGTACGCACCGTCGTCCAGCAAGGTGCTCAGTTGAGCGCCCAGGGATACAACGGTTTTGTAATCGTTGCTGCCGAAGAAGTCGCGGTTGAAGGTGACGTAGTTCGACAGGCCGTGGGAGATCAGTTCGACCTCTGGCAGCCAGACGTTACGTTCACGGTCTTCACGCAGGCTGGCTTTGTAGACCAGGCCAGACTTCTCGACAGTGCGCAGACGGACTTCGTACTGGGCCATCCAATTCTGCATCGCTGCGTGATCAGACAATTGCTCCAGACTGACAGCCGGCAGATAGATGAAGTGCTCGGTCAGTTCCTGTGGGTACAGTCGCGACAGACGCTTGAGAGTCTTCATTACCAGACGGAAGTCGTTCACCAGACGCTCAAGGGCAGGTCCGGAAATACCCGGAGCATCCTCGTTCAGGTGCAGGCTCGCGTCTTCCAGGGCCGACTGCGTCATGTACTCTTCCATGGCGTCGTCGTCTTTGATGTATTGCTCTTGCTTGCCTTTCTTGACCTTGTACAGCGGCGGCTGAGCGATATAGATGTAGCCGCGCTCGATCAGTTCCGGCAACTGACGGAAGAAGAAGGTCAGCAGCAGGGTACGGATGTGCGAACCGTCGACGTCAGCATCGGTCATGATGATGATGTTGTGGTAACGCAGCTTGGCGATGTTGTACTCGTCGCGGCCGATGCCGCAGCCCAGCGCGGTGATCAAGGTGCCCACTTCTTGCGAAGATATCATCTTGTCGAAGCGCGCCTTCTCGACGTTCAGGATCTTGCCTTTCAACGGCAGGATGGCCTGGGTCCGGCGGTTGCGACCCTGCTTGGCGGAGCCGCCAGCAGAGTCACCTTCCACGAGGTACAGTTCTGACAGGGCAGGGTCTTTTTCCTGGCAGTCAGCCAGTTTGCCCGGCAGGCCGGCGATATCCAGCGCGCCTTTGCGACGGGTCATCTCGCGGGCTTTACGCGCCGCTTCACGAGCGCGAGCCGCGTCGATCATCTTGCCGACGACCAGTTTGGCCTCGTTCGGGTTTTCCAGCAGGAAGTCGGAGAAGTACTTGCCCATTTCCTGTTCGACCGCGGTCTTCACTTCGGAAGACACCAGCTTGTCTTTGGTCTGAGAGCTGAACTTCGGATCCGGGACTTTCACCGAAATGATTGCGGTCAGGCCTTCACGGGCATCGTCACCGGTGGTCGCGACCTTGTGCTTCTTCGCCAGGCCTTCCGCTTCGATGTAGGTGTTCAAGTTACGCGTCAGTGCGGAGCGGAAACCCACCAAGTGAGTACCGCCATCGCGCTGTGGAATGTTGTTGGTGAAGCACAACAGGTTCTCGTTGAAGCTGTCGTTCCACTGCAGGGCGATTTCCACGCCGATGCCGTCTTCGCGCTGGATGTTGAAGTGGAACACCTGGTTGACCGGAGTCTTGTTGGTGTTCAGGTATTCAACGAACGCACGCAGGCCACCTTCATACTTGAACAGCTCTTCCTTGCCGCTGCGCTCATCCTTGAGGACGATACCGACACCGGAGTTGAGGAAGGACAGTTCGCGAATCCGCTTGGCCAGGATGTCCCAGCTGAAGTGGATATTCTTGAAGGTCAGATCGGACGGTTTGAAGTGGATCTGGGTGCCGGTGGTTTCGCTCTCACCAACAATTTTCATCGGCTCTTTCGGAACGCCGTGAATGTACGTCTGTTCCCAGATCTTGCCGCTGCGGCGAACGGTCAGGACCAGCTCTTCGGACAGGGCGTTGACCACCGAAACACCTACACCGTGCAGACCGCCGGATACTTTGTAGGAGTTGTCGTCGAACTTCCCGCCGGCGTGCAGCACGGTCATGATGACCTCGGCTGCCGAAACGCCTTCTTCTTTGTGCACGTCTACCGGGATGCCACGACCGTTGTCGCGAACGGTGATGGATTCATCCGGGTGGATAATGATGCTGATGTCGTCACAGTGGCCAGCGAGCGCTTCATCGATGGAGTTGTCGACTACCTCGAAGACCATGTGGTGCAGACCGCTGCCATCGTCGGTGTCACCAATGTACATACCAGGACGTTTACGGACGGCATCCAGGCCTTTCAGCACCTTAATGCTCGTTGAGTCGTAGGTATTCGTATTTTCTTCGCTCAATGCCTTCACTCCCGATGGTCGTGGGTCTGGGTGATACGGCCCTGTTCCACGTGGAACAGAGCGACTGGCGTTTCCGTCTGCCAGCCGTCCCTCAATAATTCGTGATCTACACAGGTGATAAACACCTGGCAGCGTAAGTCTTCCAGCAAGCGGCAAAGCGCGCGACGGTGGTGCTCGTCCAGTTCGGACGGCAGGTCATCCACCAGATAAATACACTGGCCGCGTCGGGCCTGGCTTACCAGGTGCCCTTGGGCAATCCGCAATGCACAGACCACCAACTTCTGCTGACCACGGGACAAGATGTCCGCGGCGTTATGTGCACCCAACCTAAGGCGCAAATCAGCACGTTGTGGTCCGGCTTGGGTATGACCCATTTGCTGATCCCGCTGAAGGGACCCGGCGAGCACAGCACTCAACTCCCGGTCCTTGTCCCAACCGCGGTAATAGCTGAGCGTCAAACCCTCGAGCTCAACCAGTTCGCTCAAGGTCTGTTCAAAGACTGGTTTCAAGGCTTTGATGTAAGCGCGGCGGTATTCATCTATTTCAGCGCTGGCCTGGCACAGTTCCCTGTCCCAAACCGCTTGCGAAACGGCGTCAAGTGTACCATGCCGCAGCCAAGAGTTTCTCTGGCGCAGGGCCTTCTGCAAGCGCTGCCAGGTGGACATGAATCGCGGTTCCACGTGGAACACACCCCAGTCGAGAAACTGCCGACGAATCTTCGGTGCGCCTTCCAGCAAGCGGAAGCTGTCCGGGTTAATCAACTGAAGCGGCAGGATCTCCGCCAGTTGCGCCGCACTGCGAGCGTTCTGGCCGTCGATGCGAATCTGAAACTCGCCCTGCCTGTCTCGAGATATCCCCAACGCGCTATGGCCACCCTCGGCCAATTCAACCTGCCCAAATACCGTGCATGCCAATTGCTCGTACTGAATGACGGGCAACAATCGGGTGCTACGAAACGAACGGGCAAGCCCCAGCAGGTGAATGGCTTCCAGAACACTGGTTTTGCCGCTGCCGTTGGCGCCGTAAAGAATATTGATTCGGGGGGAGGGGGAGAAGGTCACCGGGTGCAGATTACGCACCGCGGTGACCGAGACGCGACTTAAAGACATCTAGCTTCTGCTGAGCATGATTACAGACGCATCGGCATGACAACGTAGGCCGAGTCATCGTTGTCGGACTCTTGCACCAGCGCACTGCTGTTCGAGTCGGACAGGATCAGGCGAACCTGCTCGGTGGTCATCACGCCCAGCACGTCGAGCAGGTAGCTCACGTTGAAGCCGATTTCCAGATTGCCGCCGTTGTACTCGACACCGACTTCTTCTTCAGCTTCTTCCTGCTCCGGGTTGTTCGCCTGAATTTTCAGCTGGCCGTTGGCCAATTGCAGTCGGATACCGCGGTACTTCTCGTTGGACAGGATCGCAGTGCGGCTGAATGCTTCACGCAGGGCTTGGCGATCACCGAGTACCAGCTTGTCGCCGCCTTTTGGCAGAACGCGCTCGTAATCAGGGAATTTACCGTCGACCAGTTTCGAAGTGAAGGTGAACTCGCCGGTGGTCGCGCGGATGTGGTGTTGACCCAGCACGATGCTGACGATGCCGTCCGGCTCGGTCAGCAAGCGCGCGAGTTCGAGGATACCTTTGCGCGGCACGATGACCTGATGGCGATCCGGCTGACCGATATCGGCCTTCATCGAGCACATCGCCAGACGGTGACCGTCGGTGGCCACGGCGCGGATGATGCCTTCGGACACTTCCAGCAGCATGCCGTTCAGGTAATAACGCACGTCCTGCTGGGCCATGGCGAAGCTGGTGCGTTCGATCAAACGACGCAGCTTGCTCTGCTCCAGGCTGCAAGTCAGCGAGCCAGGGCCTTCTTCGACCGTAGGGAAATCGTTGGCCGGCAGGGTCGACAGGGTGAAGCGGCTACGACCGGCCTTCACGACGAGCTTCTGCTCATCGACCTTAATGTCGATCAGCGCATCGTTCGGCAAGCTCTTGCAGATGTCCATCAGCTTGCGCGCAGGCACAGTGATGGAACCCGGGTCCGCAGGCTCTTCGAGTTGCACACGACCGACCAGCTCGACTTCCAGGTCGGTACCGGTCAGCGACAGTTGCTGGCCTTCGACAACCAGCAGCACGTTGGAGAGCACCGGCAAGGTCTGTCGGCGCTCGACGACGCCTGCGACCAGTTGCAGGGGTTTCAACAGGGCTTCGCGTTGAATGGTGAAATGCATGGTCTAGTCCCTTGCCTTAATAAGCTGCGCTGGTGTTCATCAAGTAGTCAGTGTACGCAGCAGGTTCTTGTAGTCCTCGCGGATGTCCGCGTCGGATTCCTTAAGTTCGTTGATCTTGCGGCAGGCGTGCAAAACGGTCGTATGGTCGCGGCCACCAAACACATCGCCGATTTCGGGCAGGCTGTGGTTAGTCAACTCTTTGGACAACGCCATTGCAACCTGACGCGGACGTGCGACCGAGCGAGAACGACGCTTGGACAGCAGATCGGAAATCTTGATCTTGTAGTACTCGGCGACCGTGCGCTGAATGTTATCCACAGAGACCAGTTTGTCTTGCAGCGCCAACAGGTCTTTCAGGGATTCGCGAATCAACTCGATGGTGATGTCGCGGCCCATGAAGTGCGAGTGTGCAATCACGCGTTTAAGCGCGCCTTCCAGCTCACGGACGTTGGAGCGGATACGCTGGGCAATAAAGAACGCCGCATCGTGTGGCAGATCGACTTTGGCCTGGTCAGCCTTTTTCATCAGGATCGCGACGCGGGTTTCCAGCTCCGGCGGCTCGACGGCAACCGTCAGGCCCCAGCCGAAGCGGGATTTAAGGCGCTCTTCAAGGCCTTCGATTTCTTTCGGATAGCGGTCACTGGTAAGAATGACCTGCTGACCACCTTCAAGCAGGGCGTTGAAGGTGTGGAAAAACTCTTCCTGGGACCGCTCTTTGCGAGCGAAGAACTGAATGTCATCGATCAGCAGCGCATCCACCGAACGGTAGAAGCGTTTGAACTCGTTGATCGCGTTCAGCTGCAGGGCCTTGACCATGTCGGCGACGAATCGCTCCGAGTGCAGGTACACGACCTTGGCATTCGGGTTCTTCTTTAATAGATGGTTACCCACAGCATGCATCAAGTGAGTCTTACCCAAGCCGACGCCGCCATAAAGGAAGAGCGGGTTGTAACCGTGCTTGGGGTTATCCGCGACCTGCCAGGCCGCAGCCCGGGCCAGCTGGTTGGACTTACCCTCGACGAAGTTTTCGAAGGTGAACGTGCGGTTCAGGTAACTGGTGTGCTTGAGCGCGCCTTCGACTTGCACCGTGCGCTGCTCGGACCGAATAGGAGCCTGTTGCGAGCTGGCGCCGGCCATCGGGTCGAAGCTGTCGCGAGACGGCTCTTCACTGACCTCCGCCACTTTTTGCGTCGCACGCTTGGTCGGTGCGGTCGCCGGGGCTGGCGCTGGAGCACTGACAGGCGCTTGAGCGGCCTGAGCCTGGGAAGCAGCGGCGGCCAACGGTGCATTTGGTGCCGCACGCGGTGTCGAACTGCGTTTGCTGCCTATTAATAAGGAGAGCGCGGGCGCGATGCCATTGCCATGCTCATCCAGCAGTTCAAGGACGCGGCCCAGGTACTTTTCGTTGACCCAGTCGAGAACAAAACGATTCGGTGCGTAGACACGCAACTCGTCGCCTTCGGCTTCGACCTGTAGTGGACGGATCCAAGTGTTGAATTGTTGGGCAGGCAGCTCATCGCGCAAAAGCTCCACGCACTGCTGCCAAAGTTCCACTGACACGGATATCCCCTAAGTTGAAAGCCGGTGAGGCAAAAACAAGCGGCCATTGTAGCGGCCAGACGCCCACTTATCCACATGCAGGTTGCGCACAGGCCATGAATTATCAACGCGTTAACCGCCAAAAAGGCGACCAATGGTATGTGCATAAGCTCTGTGGATAACCGCCCATGAGGGCACTGGACAAGTGGGGGTGAAACTCGGTGGATAACCCGCCTGTGGATAACTGGCCATTCCACCCACAGCTTATCCGACAGTGCAGCACAGGCTGCCCCCTGTTTTCCACCGTAGTTGTCATTCTCTGTACAGCACGGGATAGAAGGTCTGAAGGTAGTTATCCACAGATGATCGCCTCCTTAGCTTTTATAAGCTTTACAAAAAAGCTTTAAATAACTTCCTTCTTTATTTCTATATCTAGCGAAGGCGTGCGGACGAGAAAAGGCCAGGAGATCTATTTATAAGGAAACGCTGGTTGGAAATTGACCTAGAGGCTTGCTTTCTCTAGAATCCCCGGTCTCTTAAAACGGGGGCCATTCCGGCCCGTTGTGGACGAACCAGGTAACACGACAATGAAACGTACTTTCCAACCAAGCACTATCAAACGCGCTCGTACCCACGGTTTCCGTGCTCGCATGGCTACCAAGAACGGTCGTGCCGTCCTGTCGCGTCGTCGCGCCAAAGGTCGTGCGCGTCTGGCAGTTTGATAATCCGGCACTGGAGGTGAGTCAGGACTTCAGTCGGGAAAAGCGTCTGCTTACTCCCCGGCATTTCAAGGCAGTCTTTGACTCCCCTACCGGCAAGGTTCCGGGGAAAAATCTCCTGCTCCTTGCGCGCAACAACGATCTTGATCACCCCCGTCTCGGGTTGGTTATCGGGAAAAAGAGCGTAAAGCTCTCCGTCGAGCGCAATCGCCTCAAACGTCTGATGCGCGAATCGTTTCGCCTGAACCAGGATTCACTGGTCGGTTGGGACATCGTTATCGTCGCGCGCAAAGGTTTGGGTGACGTAGAAAACCCCGAATTGATTCAGCATTTCGGCAAGCTCTGGAAGCGTCTGGCACGTAGCAAGCCGGTACCAGCAGTCAAAACCGAAACTGTAGGGGTAGACAGTCCCGATGCGTAAACTGGCACTCGTTCCGATCCAGTTTTATCGCTATGCCATTAGTCCTCTGATGGCCAGTCACTGTCGTTTCTACCCCAGTTGTTCCTGCTACGCGTATGAAGCCATAGAAAATCATGGCCTTCTGCGCGGTGGCTGGCTGACCTTTCGTCGTTTAGGTCGCTGTCATCCGTGGAATCCCGGTGGTTATGACCCGGTTCCACCTATCCCTACCTCCCGTTCTTCTTCGATGGCCGAGTAATCATGGATATCAAACGCACGATCCTGATCGTCGCCCTGGCAATCGTGTCCTACGTTATGGTTCTTAAATGGAACCAGGACTATGGCCAGGCTGCCCTGCCGACTCAGAATGTTGCTTCCAGTACTACCGCACCGGGCCTACCGGACACGGCGACTGGCAATAATGCTTCTGTCAGTGACGACATTCCACGCGCACCAAGTGATACCAGTGCAACTGCACCTACTGAAACACCAGTGGCTGTAAGCAAAGACCTCATCCAGATCAAAACGGATGTGCTCAACCTGGCTATCGATCCACAAGGTGGTGATGTTGCCCAACTGACGTTGCCGCTGTATCCACGTCGCCAGGACCATCCGGAAATTCCATTCCAGTTGTTCGATAACGGCAACGAGCGGACTTATCTGGCCCAGAGCGGTCTGATCGGCACCGACGGTCCGGACGCAAGTCCAGCCGGTCGCCCGGTTTACTCCTCCGAGAAGAAGATCTACCAACTGGCTGACGGTCAGGACCAAATGGTCGTGGACCTCAAGTTCAGCAAGGACGGCGTCAACTACATCAAGCGTTTCACCGTAAAACGTGGCTTGTATGACGTAACCGTTTCCTACCTGATCGACAACGAAAGCGCCAAGCCTTGGTCGGGTGCGATGTTCGCCCAGCTGAAGCGTGACGCCAGCTCCGATCCTTCTTCCAGCACTGCCACCGGCACCGCGACTTACCTGGGCGCCGCCCTGTGGACAAGTAACGAGCCGTACAAGAAAGTGTCGATGAAGGACATGGACAAGGCTCAGCTGAAAGAAACCGTTAACGGTGGTTGGGTTGCCTGGTTGCAACACTACTTCGTGACCGCGTGGATTCCGGCGAAGGGCGAAAACAACCTCGTCCAGACCCGTAAAGACAGCAAAGGCAACTACATCATCGGCTACACCGCTCCGGCAGTGACCGTTGCACCAGGTGCAAAAGCCGAAGTCAGCGCTGTTCTGTACGCCGGTCCAAAAAGCCAGGCTGTGCTGAAAGAGTTGTCCCCAGGTCTGGAATTGACCGTCGATTACGGCATTCTGTGGTTCATTGCCCAGCCTATCTTCTGGCTGCTGCAACACATCCACGCGCTGATCGGTAACTGGGGCTGGTCGATCATCTTCCTGACCATGCTGATCAAGGGGATTTTCTTCCCGCTGTCGGCTGCCAGCTACAAATCCATGGCGCGCATGCGTGCAGTGGCACCGAAACTGGCTGCGCTGAAAGAGCAACATGGCGATGATCGGCAGAAAATGTCGCAAGCCATGATGGAGCTGTACAAGAAAGAGAAGATCAATCCGCTGGGTGGTTGCTTGCCAATCCTCGTGCAGATGCCGGTTTTCCTTTCGCTGTACTGGGTTCTGCTGGAAAGCGTTGAAATGCGCCAAGCGCCGTTCATGCTGTGGATTACTGACCTGTCGATCAAGGATCCGTTCTTCATTCTGCCGATCATCATGGGTGCAACCATGTTTATCCAGCAGCAGTTGAACCCGACTCCTCCGGATCCGATGCAGGCGAAGGTCATGAAGCTGATGCCAATCATCTTCACCTTCTTCTTCCTGTGGTTCCCGGCTGGTCTGGTGCTGTACTGGGTTGTGAACAACTGCCTGTCCATCGCCCAACAGTGGTACATCACTCGTAAAGTCGAAGCAGCTACCAAAGCAGCTGCCTGATTTACACTGTGGATAACCACTCAAAACGCCCCCTAGTGGGGCGTTTTGCTATCTGTCACTTTTGTCTGGGTACTGGTTTATGAGCGTTCCTCGGGAAACCATCGCAGCTGTCGCCACCGCTCAAGGTCGCGGTGGTGTGGGCATCGTCCGTATTTCCGGGCCGTTGGCGAGCATTGCTGCCAGGGCGATCAGCGGTCGGGAATTGAAACCTCGATTTGCCCACTACGGCCCGTTTCTCAACGAAAACGAAGAGGTGCTGGACGAAGGCATCGCGCTGTATTTCCCCGGACCGAACTCCTTCACCGGCGAAGATGTGCTTGAACTGCAGGGGCACGGCGGGCCGATTGTTCTCGATATGCTGCTCAAACGTTGTCTGGAACTGGGCTGTCGTCTGGCTCGGCCAGGAGAATTCAGTGAACGCGCCTTCCTCAACGACAAGCTCGACCTGGCCCAGGCGGAAGCCATCGCCGACCTGATCGAGGCCAGTTCTGCACAGGCTGCGCGAAATGCACTGCGTTCGTTGCAAGGCGCATTCTCCCTGCGTGTGCATAACCTCACCGAGCAGTTAATCGGCCTGCGCATCTACGTCGAGGCTGCGATCGATTTCCCGGAGGAAGAAATCGACTTCCTGGCCGACGGCCACGTACTGGCCAAGCTCGACAAAGTGCGCGATGAATTATCCACAGTGCTTCGTGAAGCCGGGCAAGGTGCTTTGCTTCGCGACGGGATGACCGTGGTCATTGCCGGCCGGCCCAATGCCGGCAAGTCCAGCCTGCTGAATGCCTTGGCCGGTCGAGAAGCCGCGATCGTGACCGAGATTGCCGGCACCACCCGGGATATTCTTCGCGAACATATCCACATCGATGGCATGCCGTTGCACGTGGTCGACACCGCCGGTCTGCGGGATACCGATGACCAGGTGGAAAAAATCGGCGTCGAGCGGGCGTTGAAAGCCATCGGCGAAGCAGATCGGGTGTTGCTGGTGGTCGATGCGACCGCTCCTGAGGCACTTGATCCGTTTGCGTTATGGCCGGAGTTCCTTGAAATCCGCCCGGATCCGACCAAAGTTACGCTGATCCGTAATAAGGCTGACCTGACGGGAGAAGCGATTGCCCTGGAAGTCAGTGACGATGGCCACGTCACCATCAGCCTTAGTGCCAAATCTGGCGGTATGGGGCTGGAATTGCTACGCGAACATCTCAAGGCCTGCATGGGTTACGAGCAGACTTCGGAAAGCAGCTTCAGTGCACGCAGGCGTCACCTTGATGCGTTGCGACACGCCAGCGCATCCCTTGAGCATGGCCGTGCGCAGTTGACTCTGGCGGGTGCTGGTGAGCTGCTGGCGGAAGATTTGCGCCAGGCTCAGCACTCTTTGGGTGAGATCACCGGCGCATTCAGCTCGGATGATCTGCTGGGACGTATTTTTTCCAGCTTCTGCATCGGTAAATAGTCCTTCCAATATTCACAGACAGGCCGTTCGCGCCTGTCTGTTCCCTCCCTTGCCTTAAATTTCCTCCAGTGCCGAGCAGATTCTTTCTGCTTGAGCGGATTTTCCGTGTCCGGAATTTGCTCGATCAGCATTTATCTGTGGATTAAGCCCTGTGAGTAAGTGCCACTAAGGGCAGTTGATAACAGGGCGTGAAAACTGAAGATAACCGCCCCTGTGGATAACCACCCCTTTCATCCACAGGCTTAAACCGGTTATCCAAGGGCCTCCTTGGCACATGACCACAGGGTTTTGAATCGCTGTACATATTGAATATAAAGGATTGTAGCGATCTATCCACAGAAATGTGGCTCAGTAGAAATAAACATAAAAACAAAGATTTAATAAATTTCTCTCTTTTTAATTTCTATAACCCCGACTTCTCCACAGCTGGTTAAATTTTGTGCAAAGGGTTCTTTAGGAAGGGCGAAGTCCCTATACTTGTCGACCAGGTCTAGAAACCTGAGCTCAAACTATTCCTGATTACCTAACTGAAGCAGGCACGAGGTGCGTGGTGGATTTCCCTTCCCGTTTTGAAGTGATCGTCATCGGCGGCGGTCATGCCGGTACCGAGGCAGCACTGGCCTCAGCACGTATGGGTGCAAAAACCCTGTTGTTGACGCATAACGTGGAAACCCTCGGTGCCATGAGTTGCAACCCCGCTATCGGTGGGATCGGTAAAAGCCATCTGGTGAAAGAAATCGATGCCCTCGGCGGCGCGATGGCCATGGCTACCGACAAAGGTGGTATTCAATTTCGCGTGTTGAACAGCCGCAAAGGCCCGGCCGTACGAGCGACTCGCGCTCAGGCAGACCGGGTTCTGTACAAGGCCGCTGTCCGCGAAGCTTTGGAAAACCAGCCGAACCTGTGGATATTTCAACAAGCTGCTGATGACCTGATCGTCGAGCAGGAACAAGTGCGCGGTGTTGTCACCCAGATGGGTCTGCGTTTCTTCGCCGATTCCGTGGTGTTGACCACTGGCACCTTCCTCGGTGGACTTATCCACATCGGCTTGCAGAATTACTCCGGTGGCCGTGCCGGCGATCCGCCATCGATCGCCCTGGCTCATCGTCTGCGTGAATTGCCGCTGCGAGTCGGTCGCCTGAAAACCGGTACGCCACCGCGGATCGACGGTCGTTCTGTGGATTTCTCGGTGATGACCGAGCAAGCAGGCGATACACCGATCCCGGTGATGTCGTTCATGGGTTCCAAAGAGCAACATCCGAAACAGGTGAGCTGCTGGATTACCCACACCAACGCTCGCACCCACGAAATCATTGCCGCCAACCTCGATCGTTCTCCGATGTATTCCGATGCAGGGCTTATCGAAGGCATTGGCCCGCGGTATTGCCCGTCGATCGAAGACAAGATCCACCGCTTTGCCGACAAGGAAAGCCACCAGGTCTTCATCGAGCCGGAAGGTTTGACTACGCACGAGCTGTACCCGAACGGGATATCCACATCCTTGCCGTTCGACGTGCAACTGCAGATCGTGCAATCGATCCGCGGCATGGAAAACGCGCACATTGTTCGTCCTGGCTATGCCATCGAGTACGACTACTTCGACCCGCGTGACCTGAAGTACAGCCTCGAAACCAAAGTCATCGGCGGTCTGTTTTTCGCCGGGCAAATCAACGGCACCACTGGTTACGAAGAAGCCGGCGCCCAGGGTTTGCTGGCTGGCGCCAACGCGGCTCTGCGTGCGCAGGGCAAAGATGCCTGGTGCCCGCGTCGCGACGAGGCGTACATCGGGGTGTTGGTCGACGACCTGATTACTCTCGGTACTCAAGAGCCGTACCGGATGTTCACGTCCCGTGCCGAGTACCGCCTGATCCTGCGCGAAGACAACGCCGACCTGCGTCTGACCGAAAAAGGTCGCGAGCTGGGTCTGGTGGATGACGCGCGTTGGGCGGCCTTCTGCAAGAAACGCGAAAGCATCGACCTTGAAGAACAGCGCCTGAAAAGTACCTGGGTCCGCCCGGGCACTGAGCAGGGCGATGCGATTTCCGAGAAGTTCGGTACGCCGCTGACTCACGAATACAATTTGCTCAACCTGCTGAGCCGTCCGGAAATCGACTACGCTGGTCTGATCGCCGTGACCGGTGGTGGCGCGGAAGATCCACAAGTCGCCGAGCAGGTCGAAATCAAGACCAAGTACGCCGGCTACATCGATCGCCAGCAGGATGAAATCGCTCGTCTGCGGGCCAGCGAAGATACAAAACTGCCTGTGGATATCGATTACACAAACATTTCCGGTCTCTCCAAAGAGATCCAGAGCAAGCTCGGCGCGACCCGTCCAGAGACTTTGGGCCAGGCGTCACGTATCCCGGGTGTCACGCCGGCAGCGATTTCGCTGTTGATGATTCATTTGAAAAAACGCGGCGCGGGCCGTCAGTTGGAGCAAAGCGCTTGAGTTCGTTGGTCACCTCGCAACATGCCGAAGAGTTATCCACAGGCGCTCGCCAGCTCGGTGTCACGCTGACAGAAGCCCAGCATGCGCAGCTGCTGGGCTACCTGGCCCTGTTGATCAAATGGAACAAGGCTTACAACCTGACTGCCGTGCGCGATCCGGACGAAATGGTCTCCCGTCATCTGCTCGATAGTTTGAGCGTGATGTCGTTTGTCGAGAATGGTCGCTGGCTGGACGTTGGCAGCGGCGGCGGCATGCCGGGTATTCCGTTGGCCATCCTGTTTCCAGAGTCGCAAGTGACCTGTTTGGACAGCAACGGCAAGAAAACCCGCTTCCTGACCCAGGTCAAACTCGAACTCAAACTGGATAACCTGCAAGTTATCCACAGTCGTGTCGAAGCTTTCCAGCCTGCCCAGCCATTCAACGGGATCATCTCCCGGGCGTTCAGCAGCATGGAAAACTTCAGCAACTGGACTCGCCACTTGGGCGATGCCGATACACGCTGGCTGGCAATGAAGGGCGTTCATCCGGCTGATGAGCTGGTAGCATTGCCGGCAGACTTCCACCTCGATAGCGAACACGCCCTGGCCGTACCTGGTTGCCAAGGCCAACGCCATCTGCTGATACTGCGCCGCACGGCATGATTGGGAACACAAGCAAGAATGGCTAAGGTATTCGCGATAGCGAACCAGAAAGGTGGTGTGGGTAAAACCACCACCTGCATCAACCTCGCAGCATCCCTGGTCGCTACCAAGCGCCGGGTGCTGTTGATCGATCTCGATCCACAGGGCAACGCCACCATGGGTAGCGGTGTGGATAAACACGGGCTGGAAAACTCGGTCTACGACCTGCTGATCGGCGAGTGCGACCTGGCTGAGGCCATGCACTACTCCGAGCACGGCGGATACCAGCTGTTGCCGGCCAACCGTGACCTGACTGCAGCCGAAGTGGTTCTGCTGGAAATGCAGATGAAGGAAAGTCGCCTGCGCAGTGCGTTGGCGCCGATCCGTGAAAACTACGATTACATTTTGATCGACTGCCCGCCGTCGTTGTCGATGCTGACGCTGAACGCGTTGGTTGCAGCTGACGGGGTAATTATCCCCATGCAGTGCGAGTACTTCGCGCTCGAAGGTTTGAGCGACCTTGTGGATAACATCAAGCGCATCGCTGAATTGCTCAACCCGAATCTGAAAGTCGAAGGCCTGTTGCGGACCATGTATGACCCGCGCCTGAGCCTGATGAACGATGTATCGGCGCAGCTCAAGGAGCACTTCGGCGAGCAGCTGTACGACACCGTCATCCCGCGCAACATCCGTCTGGCCGAAGCACCTAGCTATGGCATGCCGGCGCTGGCCTACGACAAAGCATCGCGTGGCGCTATCGCCTATCTGGCATTGGCCGGCGAGCTTGTTCGTCGTCAACGCAAAAACTCACGCACCGCCGCCGCTCAGGCAACTTAAGGAATCCCCATGGCCGTCAAGAAACGAGGTCTCGGACGTGGACTGGATGCACTGCTGAGTGGTCCGACTGTCAGCTCGCTGGAAGAACAAGCGGTCCAGGCCGATCAGCGTGAGCTGCAGCACCTGCCCCTGGACCTGATCCAGCGCGGCAAGTACCAGCCGCGACGGGACATGGATCCTCAGGCGCTGGAAGAACTGGCGCAGTCGATCAAGGCCCAGGGAGTGATGCAGCCGATTGTGGTGCGTCCGATTGGCAGCGGTCGCTTTGAAATCATCGCCGGTGAACGCCGCTGGCGCGCCAGCCAGCAGGCTGGCCAGGAAACCATCCCGGCGATGGTTCGCGATGTGCCGGATGAAACCGCGATCGCCATGGCGCTGATCGAGAACATCCAGCGCGAAGACCTCAATCCCATCGAAGAAGCCGTGGCCTTGCAGCGTTTGCAGCAGGAATTCCAGCTGACTCAGCAGCAAGTCGCCGAAGCTGTGGGCAAATCCCGCGTGACCGTGGCCAACCTGCTACGCTTGATCGCGTTGCCGGAAGTTATCAAAACCATGCTGTCGCACGGCGACCTGGAAATGGGTCATGCGCGTGCTTTGCTCGGTTTACCGGAGAATCAACAGGTTGAAGGGGCGCGACATGTTGTCGCACGAGGGCTGACGGTGCGCCAAACCGAGGCACTGGTTCGCCAGTGGTTGAGTGGCAAACAGGAGCCTGCTGAACCGGTTAAACAGGACCCTGATATCGCCCGACTCGAGCAGCGCCTGGCTGAACGCCTAGGCTCTGCGGTGCAGATCCGCCACGGAAAGAAGGGGAAAGGGCAGTTGGTTATTGGTTACAACTCCCTCGATGAGCTTCAAGGTGTGCTCGCGCACATTCGTTGAAACATTTCCTCATGTAGCGTGCAGTCGGAAATCACTACCTGACGGTTGAATAGGGGCAGAACCGCCCCTATACTCTGCGCGCATTTTGTCGGCACAAATTATGCCAAGTTATTGAATTCTGGCAGCCGACCATTGGGGAGTAATTGTGATGGAAAGCCGCACGCCAAACCGCTTGCCGTTCCATCGCCTGGCAGTTTTTCCGGTGTTAATGGCTCAGTTTGTCGTTTTGCTGATCGCCGCTTTGGCGCTCTGGCAATGGCACGGAGTCGTTGCCGGGTACTCAGGACTCTGCGGAGGCCTGATAGCTTTGCTGCCCAATGTTTATTTCGCTCACAGGGCATTTCGGTTTTCCGGCGCCCGAGCAGCCCAAGCCATCGTCCGGTCTTTTTATGCCGGTGAGGCGGGCAAACTGATTTTGACGGCAGTGCTTTTTGCATTGACGTTCGCAGGTGTGAAGCCATTGGCGCCGCTAGCTGTATTCGGCGTCTTCGTGTTGACCCAACTGGTCAGCTGGTTCGCGCCCCTGCTGATGAGAACAAGACTTTCGAGACCTTAGGGCGTTTGAGGCAACCATGGCAGAAACAACCGCTTCGGGCTATATCCAGCACCACTTGCAGAACCTGACCTTCGGTCAGCACCCAACTGGCGGGTGGGGTTTTGCCCACACCGCAGCAGAAGCCAAAGAAATGGGCTTCTGGGCTTTCCACGTCGATACTCTCGGCTGGTCGGTCGCGTTGGGTCTGATCTTCGTTCTTCTTTTCCGCATGGCGGCGAAGAAGGCGACTTCCGGTCAGCCTGGTGCTTTGCAGAACTTCGTTGAAGTATTGGTCGAATTCGTCGATGGCAGCGTGAAAGACAGCTTCCATGGCCGTAGCCCGGTGATTGCACCGTTGGCACTGACCATCTTCGTCTGGGTCTTCCTGATGAACGCCGTCGACCTGATTCCGGTCGACTGGATTCCTCAGTTGGCCATCCTGATCACTGGTGATGCGCACATTCCATTCCGTGCCGTATCCACCACTGACCCGAACGCTACCCTGGGCATGGCCCTGTCGGTGTTCGCGTTGATCATTTTCTACAGCATCAAGGTCAAGGGCATCGGCGGCTTTATCGGCGAACTGACCCTGCACCCGTTCGGCAGCAAGAACATCTTCGTTCAAGCCCTGCTGATTCCGGTGAACTTCCTGCTGGAGTTCGTGACACTGATCGCCAAGCCAATCTCGTTGGCACTGCGTCTGTTCGGCAACATGTACGCCGGCGAACTGGTCTTCATTCTGATTGCTGTGATGTTCGGCAGCGGTCTGCTCTGGCTTAGCGGCCTGGGCGTAGTTCTGCAGTGGGCGTGGGCTGTGTTCCACATCCTGATCATCACCCTGCAGGCGTTTATCTTCATGATGCTGACCATCGTCTACCTGTCGATGGCACACGAAGAGAACCATTAAGACCAGTCTCGACTAGTCTGATGTCCCATCCGGTCAAACGGGTGGGGGCCCGAACAGGGCTATGAAACGATTTGTTTTACCGCTTTAAAATCTAAAAAACCTAAACCATACGACGTAAAAGTCGGGAGGAAAGATGGAAACTGTAGTTGGTCTAACCGCTATCGCTGTTGCACTGTTGATCGGCCTGGGCGCACTGGGTACCGCAATTGGTTTCGGCCTGTTGGGCGGCAAGTTCCTGGAAGGCGCAGCGCGTCAGCCAGAAATGGTTCCAATGCTGCAAGTTAAAATGTTCATCGTTGCCGGTCTGCTCGACGCCGTAACCATGATCGGTGTTGGTATCGCTCTGTTCTTCACTTTCGCGAACCCATTCGTTGGTCAACTCGCTGGCTAATTACTCGAACCTTCGAGTAATTGGTGTGATGTGCAACGAACGAGCGAGGTGTTGGCGTGAACATTAATGCAACCCTGATTGGCCAGTCCGTTGCGTTCTTCATTTTTGTACTGTTTTGCATGAAGTTCGTGTGGCCTCCGGTCATCGCGGCTTTGCACGAACGTCAGAAGAAGATCGCGGATGGACTGGACGCTGCCGCCCGAGCAGCTCGCGACCTGGAGCTGGCCCAAGATAAAGCGGGTCAGCAACTGCGCGAAGCAAAAGCTCAGGCAGCCGAAATCATTGAGCAAGCCAAGAAACGCGGTAACCAGATCGTTGAAGAGGCTGTTGAAAAAGCCCGTATCGACGCTGACCGTGTGAAGGTTCAGGCTCAGGCCGAGATCGAGCAGGAACTGAACAGTGTCAAAGACGCGCTGCGTGCCCAATTGGGTAGCCTGGCAGTCTCTGGCGCCGAGAAGATCCTGGGTTCCACAATCGATCAAAACGCGCACGCGGAGCTGGTAAACAAACTGGCTGCTGAAATTTAAGCGAGGGCGATCATGGCAGAATTGACCACGTTGGCCCGACCTTACGCTAAGGCAGCCTTCGAGCACGCCCAGGCCCACCAGCAACTGGCCTCTTGGTCAGCCATGCTCGGCCTGGCTGCAGCAGTGTCGCAAGACGGCACTATGCAGCGCGTGCTCAAGGCCCCGCGACTGACGAGCGCAAACAAGGCCGCCACGTTTATTGACGTGTGCGGCGACAAGTTTGATGCCAAGGCACAGAACTTCATTCACGTCGTTGCCGAAAACGACCGTCTCCCGCTTTTGCCGGAGATATCCGCTCTGTTCGACCTGTACAAGGCTGAACAAGAGAAGTCGGTAGACGTTGAAGTGACCAGTGCTTTTGCATTGAACCAAGAACAGCAAGACAAACTCGCCAAGGTTCTCAGTGCACGACTCAACCGGGAAGTGCGCCTGCAAGTCGAGGAAGACAAATCCCTTATTGGGGGCATTGTCATCCGCGCCGGCGACCTGGTTATCGATGGCTCGGTTCGCGGCAAACTCGCGAGCCTTGCCGAAGCATTGAAATCTTGAGTTTGAAGGGGCAGCAGAGCAATGCAGCAACTCAATCCTTCCGAAATAAGTGAAATTATCAAGGGCCGCATCGACAAGCTCGATGTGACCTCCCAAGCCCGTAACGAAGGCACTGTCGTCAGCGTATCTGACGGTATCGTGCGGATTCACGGTCTGGCCGACGTCATGTACGGCGAGATGATCGAGTTTCCGGGCGGCGTCTTCGGTATGGCTCTCAACCTGGAGCAAGACTCCGTAGGTGCCGTTGTATTGGGCTCCTATCAGTCTCTGGCTGAAGGCATGAGCGCCAAGTGCACCGGCCGCATCCTCGAAGTTCCGGTTGGTAAGGAACTGCTGGGTCGCGTAGTCGACGCACTGGGTAACCCAGTTGACGGCAAAGGTCCGCTGAACAACACCGAGACCGATGCGGTCGAGAAAGTTGCTCCAGGCGTGATCTGGCGTAAGTCGGTAGACCAGCCTGTACAGACTGGCTACAAGGCTGTCGATGCCATGATTCCTGTCGGCCGTGGCCAGCGTGAGCTGATCATCGGTGACCGTCAGATCGGTAAAACCGCTCTGGCGATCGACGCGATCATCAACCAGAAAGACAGCGGCATTTTCTGCGTCTACGTCGCGATCGGTCAGAAGCAATCGACCATCGCCAACGTGGTTCGCAAGCTGGAAGAAAACGGCGCACTGGCTAACACCATCGTCGTGGCAGCGAGCGCTTCGGAATCTGCAGCACTGCAATTCCTGGCACCGTACTCCGGTTGCACCATGGGTGAATTCTTCCGCGACCGCGGTGAAGACGCGCTGATCGTTTATGACGATCTGTCCAAGCAAGCAGTGGCTTATCGCCAGATTTCCCTGCTGCTGCGCCGTCCACCAGGCCGTGAAGCTTACCCAGGCGACGTGTTCTATCTCCACTCCCGTCTGCTGGAGCGCGCATCCCGCGTTTCGGAAGAGTACGTAGAGAAGTTCACCAACGGCGCAGTGACCGGCAAAACCGGTTCCCTGACCGCACTGCCGATCATCGAAACCCAGGCTGGCGACGTTTCCGCGTTCGTTCCGACCAACGTGATTTCCATCACCGACGGTCAGATCTTCCTGGAATCGGCCATGTTCAACTCCGGGATCCGTCCTGCTGTGAACGCCGGTGTTTCGGTATCCCGTGTGGGTGGTGCCGCTCAGACCAAGATCATCAAGAAGCTCTCCGGTGGTATCCGTACCGCTCTGGCTCAGTACCGTGAGCTGGCGGCATTCGCCCAGTTCGCTTCTGACCTGGACGAAGCGACCCGTAAGCAACTTGAGCATGGTCAGCGCGTTACCGAGCTGATGAAGCAGAAGCAATACGCACCAATGTCGATCGCTGACATGGCGCTGTCGCTGTATGCCGCTGAGCGTGGGTTCCTGACTGACGTCGAAATCGCCAAGGTCGGCAGCTTTGAACAAGCGCTGATTGCTTTCTTCAACCGCGATCACGCCGATTTGATGGCGAAGATCAACGTGAAGGGTGACTTCAATGACGAAATCGACGCTGGCATGAAAGCCGGTATCGAGAAGTTCAAGGCCACCCAAACCTGGTAAGCCGCAGCGGGAGCCGCAAGGCTCCCGCTTGCTAACCTGATAGGTGTTACATGGCAGGCGCAAAAGAGATTCGCAGTAAGATTGCGAGCATCAAAAGCACGCAAAAGATTACCAGCGCCATGGAAAAAGTGGCGGTCAGTAAAATGCGCAAGGCACAAATGCGCATGGCTGCTAGCCGTCCTTATGCGGAGCGCATCCGCCAGGTTATTGGCCATCTGGCCAACGCCAACCCGGAATATCGCCACCCATTCATGCTCGACCGTGAAGTAAAGCGCGTCGGTTATGTCGTGGTGAGCAGTGACCGTGGTCTGTGTGGTGGCTTGAACACCAACCTGTTCAAGGCTTTGGTCAAGGACATGGCGGTAAACCGCGAAAACGGCGTCGAGATTGATCTGTGTGTTGTTGGTAGCAAGGGTGCGGCTTTCTTCCGCAACTTCGGCGGTAACGTCGTAGCAGCTATCAGCCACCTGGGTGAAGAGCCGTCGATCAATGACCTGATCGGCAGCGTCAAGGTGATGCTGGATGCCTACCTGGACGGCCGTATTGACCGCCTGTCCGTGGTGTCCAACAAATTCGTTAACACCATGACGCAATCGCCTACCGTGGAGCAGTTGATTCCGCTGGTGGCAACCCCGGATCAGGAACTCAAGCACCACTGGGATTATCTGTACGAACCGGACGCCAAAGAGCTGCTTGACGGCTTGATGGTCCGTTACGTGGAGTCGCAGGTCTACCAGGCGGTGGTCGAGAACAACGCGGCTGAACAAGCTGCGCGGATGATCGCGATGAAGAACGCTACCGACAACGCCGGTGATTTGATCAGCGATTTGCAGCTGGTCTACAACAAGGCGCGTCAGGCTGCGATCACCCAAGAGATCTCGGAAATCGTCGGCGGCGCTGCCGCGGTTTAACGGTTCAAATATTCAGAGGATCCAGCTATGAGTAGCGGACGTATCGTTCAAATCATCGGCGCCGTTATCGACGTGGAATTTCCACGCGACAGCGTACCGAGCATCTACAACGCGCTGAAAGTAGTGAGCGCGGCTGAAACCACCCTCGAAGTTCAGCAACAGCTGGGCGACGGCGTGGTTCGTACCATTGCGATGGGTTCCACCGAAGGCTTGAAGCGCGGTCTGGAAGTCACCGACTCTGGCGCAGCCATCTCCGTACCAGTCGGTAAAGCGACCCTGGGCCGGATCATGGACGTCCTCGGTAACCCGATCGACGAAGCTGGCCCGATCGACACCGAAGAGCGCTGGGGCATTCACCGTCCTGCGCCAACCTTCGCTGAACAAGCGGGCGGCAACGACCTGCTGGAAACCGGCATCAAGGTTATCGACCTGGTTTGCCCGTTCGCCAAGGGTGGTAAAGTCGGTCTGTTCGGTGGTGCCGGTGTAGGCAAAACCGTAAACATGATGGAACTGATCCGTAACATCGCCATCGAGCACAGCGGTTATTCCGTGTTCGCCGGTGTGGGTGAGCGTACTCGTGAGGGTAACGACTTCTACCACGAGATGAAGGATTCCAACGTTCTGGACAAAGTGGCACTGGTTTACGGTCAGATGAACGAGCCGCCGGGTAACCGTCTGCGCGTAGCACTGACCGGCCTGACCATGGCCGAGAAGTTCCGTGACGAAGGTAACGACGTTCTGCTGTTCGTCGACAACATCTATCGTTACACCCTGGCCGGTACTGAAGTATCCGCACTGCTGGGCCGTATGCCTTCCGCAGTAGGTTACCAGCCGACCCTGGCCGAAGAGATGGGTACTCTGCAAGAGCGTATCACTTCGACCAAGAACGGTTCGATCACCTCGATCCAAGCGGTATACGTACCTGCGGATGACTTGACTGACCCGTCGCCAGCGACCACCTTCGCCCACTTGGACGCCACCGTCGTTCTGTCCCGTGACATCGCTTCCCTGGGTATCTACCCAGCGGTCGATCCACTCGACTCGACTTCGCGCCAGCTGGACCCGAACGTAATCGGCCAGGACCACTACGACACCGCTCGCGGCGTACAGTATGTTCTGCAACGTTACAAAGAACTGAAGGACATCATTGCGATCCTGGGTATGGACGAGCTGTCGGAAGCCGACAAGCAGTTGGTAAACCGTGCTCGTAAGATCCAGCGTTTCTTGTCGCAGCCGTTCTTCGTGGCTGAAGTCTTCACCGGTGCTTCGGGTAAATACGTTTCCCTGAAAGACACCATTGCTGGCTTCAAAGGCATCCTCAACGGTGACTACGACCACCTGCCAGAACAAGCGTTCTACATGGTCGGCGGCATCGAAGAAGCGATCGAGAAAGCCAAGAAACTGTAATCCCGGCGCCCGGCAACGGGCGCTAATTTAGGTTGAGGCAATCAGATGGCTATGACAGTCCATTGCGATATCGTCAGCGCGGAAGGGGAAATCTTTTCCGGCCTGGTCGAGATGGTGGTTGCGCACGGTGCACTGGGTGATCTTGGTATCGCCTTGGGTCACGCGCCGCTGATCACTAATCTCAAGCCGGGTCCGATCCGCCTGATCAAGCAGGGCGGGGAAGAGGAGGTGTATTACATCTCCGGTGGTTTCCTCGAGGTTCAGCCGAACATGGTCAAGGTTCTTGCCGACACCGTGCAACGTGCTGCCGACCTGGACGAAGCCTCCGCTCAGGAAGCCGTTAAGGCTGCCGAGAAGGCCTTGCATGAGCGGGGCGCGGAATTCGATTACGGTTCTGCTGCCGCACGTCTGGCCGAGGCCGCAGCTCAGCTGCGCACCGTCCAGCAGATCCGCAAGAAGTTTGGCCACTAATAGGCCATTGCTTGTTGCGCGATTGATTAAAAAGGGTAGCCTCGGCTACCCTTTTTTCTTTTCCGATTTTCATAACCTGGTCGCAGCCGCTGACCACCCAGGATTGGTAGCCAGTCATGTCTCTTGAAATCGTTATTCTCGCTGCCGGCCAAGGCACTCGCATGCGTTCGGCGTTGCCTAAAGTTCTGCACCCGATCGCCGGCAACTCGATGCTTGGTCATGTTATCCACAGCGCCCGGCAACTTGATCCACAGCGCATCCACGTGGTGATTGGCCATGGCGCCGAAGCGGTGCGCGAGCGTCTGGCGGCGGATGATCTGAATTTCGTCCTGCAGGACCAACAGCTGGGTACCGGCCATGCGGTGGCTCAGGCCGTGCCGTTCATCGAGTCCGACACCGTACTGATCCTGTACGGTGACGTTCCGCTGATCGAGGTTGAAACCTTGCAACGTTTGCTCAAGAAAGTGGCCCCGCAGCAACTGGGCTTGCTCACCGTCGAGCTGGATGACCCGACCGGTTACGGCCGCATCGTCCGCGATGCCGCCGGCAAGGTCACAGCCATCGTTGAGCAGAAAGACGCCAACGAGTCCGAGCGCGCAATCACCGAAGGCAACACCGGCATTCTGGCCCTGCCTTTCGCACAGCTGGGTGGATGGATGAGCCGTCTCTCCAACAACAATGCCCAAGGCGAGTATTACCTGACGGACGTGATCGCAATGGCAGTCAGCGATGGTCTGGTGGTGGCCACTGAGCATCCCCATGACGCCATGGAAGTGCAGGGCGCCAACGACCGCAAGCAGCTCGCCGAACTCGAGCGTCATTATCAGTTGCGCGCCGGTCGCCGCTTGATGGCTCAAGGCGTGACCCTGCGTGACCCGGCCCGTTTCGATGTACGCGGTGAAGTCACCGTCGGCCGAGACGTGCTGATCGATATCAACGTGATCCTTGAAGGCAAGGTCGTCATTGAAGATGACGTGGTGATCGGCCCGAACTGTGTGATCAAGGACAGCACCCTGCGCAAAGGCGTGGTGATCAAAGCCAACAGCCATATCGAAGGTGCGATCCTGGGCGAAGGCAGCGATGCCGGTCCATTCGCACGTCTGCGTCCGGGTACGGTGCTTGAAGCTCGCGCGCATGTGGGTAACTTTGTCGAACTGAAAAACGCCCACCTGGGTGAAGGCGCCAAGGCCGGTCATTTGACCTACCTGGGCGATGCTGAGATCGGTGCGCGCACCAACATTGGCGCGGGCACCATCACGTGCAACTACGATGGCGCCAACAAGTGGAAAACCGTCTTGGGTGAAGACGTGTTCATCGGTTCCAACAACTCGTTGGTGGCGCCTGTGGATATCTCTTCCGGTGCGACGACGGCGGCCGGTTCAACCATCACGCAGAATGTGGATAACGCGCAGTTGGCGGTGGGTCGGGCACGTCAGAAAAACATCGATGGCTGGAAACGGCCGGTGAAGATCAAAAAGAGCTGAGTTATCCACAGCGCGTTGCGGCGGTTTTGAGATTGCCTTCGCGGGCAAGTCGGATCGCCGCCCACTCGCTCCTGAAGGATCCATGTCGTTAACAAATTTTGTGAATGACTCCGGCCCATAGGAGCGAGCGGGTGGCGATCCGACTTGCCCGCGAAGCTTTTATCCACAGATAATTTTTGTAGAGCAGACTTGACGAAGTTTCGCCAATAGGTTTTGATTGCTTCCGTTATCTTTCGAATCGAAACTTACTCGCTCATGTCGAAACGCAATACACCCCAACGCCGCCACAACATTCTCGCCTTGCTCAATGAACAGGGCGAAGTCAGTGTGGACGAGCTGGCCAAGCGCTTCGAAACTTCCGAAGTTACGGTTCGCAAGGATTTGGCCGCACTTGAAAGTAATGGTCTGCTGCTACGCCGTTACGGCGGAGCGATCACCATGCCTCAGGAGCTGGTAGCCGACATCGGTCAACCGGTTTCCAAATACAAGCAAGCCATCGCCCGCGCTGCTGTTACGCGGATTCGTGAGCATGCTCGGATCATCATCGACAGCGGCAGCACCACCGCCGCGATGATCCCGGAACTCGGCCAACAGCCGGGCCTGGTGGTGATGACCAACTCCTTGCACGTTGCCAATGCGTTGAGCGAACTCGAACACGAGCCGGTGCTGTTGATGACCGGTGGCACTTGGGACCCGCATTCCGAGTCCTTTCAAGGCCAGGTCGCCGAGCAAGTACTACGCTCTTACGACTTCGACCAGTTGTTCATCGGTGCCGATGGCATCGACCTGGTTCGCGGTACCACCACCTTCAATGAATTGCTGGGTCTGAGCCGGGTCATGGCTGACGTCGCCCGTGAAGTGATCGTGATGGTGGAGGCCGACAAGATCGGCCGCAAGATTCCTAATCTGGAGCTGCCCTGGAGCAGCGTCCATACCCTCATTACCGATGAACGCCTGCCACTAGCGGCACGCGATCAGATTCAGGCCCGCGGCATCAATTTGATTTGCGCGGCTGTCAGTCAGGAGAAATAGCATGTGTGGAATTGTCGGCGCAGTCGCAGAACGTAACATCACCGCCATCCTGCTCGAGGGCCTCAAGCGCCTGGAGTACCGTGGCTATGACAGCGCCGGTGTGGCGGTCTTCACCAACGACGAAAAGCTCGAGCGCATGCGTCGTCCGGGCAAGGTCAGCGAACTGGAAAACGCGTTGGAAGCCGAACCTCTGATCGGTCGCCTCGGCATCGCCCACACCCGCTGGGCCACTCACGGTGCGCCGTGCGAGCGCAACGCGCACCCGCATTTCTCCGGCGACCTGGCCGTGGTGCACAACGGCATCATCGAGAACCACGAAGCCCTGCGCGAACAGCTGAAAGCCTTGGGTTACGTGTTCACCTCGGACACCGACACCGAAGTCATCGCACACCTGCTGAACCACAAACTCAAGGACCTGCGCGATCTGACCGTGGCCCTCAAAGCCACCGTTAAAGAACTGCACGGTGCTTATGGTCTGGCCGTTATCAGCGCCGATCAACCAGATCGCCTGGTGGCAGCGCGCAGTGGCAGTCCGCTGGTGATCGGTCTGGGCCTGGGTGAAAACTTCCTCGCTTCCGACCAGTTGGCCCTGCGTCAGGTCACCGACCGTTTCATGTACCTGGAAGAAGGCGATATCGCCGAAATTCGCCGCGACAGCGTGCATATCTGGGACGTGAACGGCCAAACCGTCGAGCGCGAAAGCGTGCAGTACCGCGACGGCGCCGAAGCAGCCGACAAGGGCGAATTCCGCCACTTCATGCTCAAGGAAATCCACGAGCAACCGGCCGTGGTTCAACGTACACTCGAAGGTCGTCTGAGCCCGAACGGTGTCTTGGTGCAGGCGTTCGGTCCACAGGCTGCCGAGCTGTTCGCCAAAGTGCGCAACGTACAGATCGTCGCCTGCGGCACCAGCTACCACGCCGGTATGGTTGCCCGGTACTGGCTCGAAGAGCTGGCCGGTATCCCGTGCCAGGTCGAAGTCGCCAGTGAATTCCGCTACCGCAAAGTCGTGGTGCAACCGGATACCCTGTTTGTCACCATTTCTCAGTCCGGCGAAACCGCCGACACCCTGGCCGCCCTGCGCAACGCCAAGGAACTGGGCTTCCTCGCCAGCCTGGCGATCTGCAACGTCGGCATCAGCTCGCTGGTGCGTGAGTCCGACCTGACCCTGCTGACCCAGGCCGGTCGCGAAATCGGCGTGGCCTCCACCAAAGCCTTCACCACCCAATTGGTCGGCCTGCTGTTGCTGACCCTGTCCCTGGGTCAGGTTCGCGGCACCTTGGCCAAAGGCGTCGAAGCCACTCTGGTCGAAGAACTGCGTCGTCTGCCAACCCGTCTGGGCGAAGCCTTGGCCATGGACAGCACCGTAGAGAAAATCGCCGAGCTGTTCGCCGAGAAGAACCACACCCTGTTCCTCGGTCGTGGCGCGCAATTCCCGGTCGCAATGGAAGGGGCCCTGAAACTCAAGGAAATCTCCTACATCCACGCTGAAGCCTACCCGGCCGGCGAACTGAAGCACGGTCCGTTGGCGCTTGTGGATAACGACATGCCCGTGGTCACCGTGGCACCGAACAACGAACTGCTGGAGAAGTTGAAATCCAACCTCCAGGAAGTCCGCGCCCGTGGCGGCCAGTTGATCGTCTTCGCAGACGAGAAGGCTGGCATGACCAATGGCGAAGGCACCCACGTTGTCCACATGCCGCACATCCACGACATCCTGTCGCCAATCCTCTACACCATCCCGCTGCAGTTGCTGTCGTACTACGTGGCCGTGTTGAAAGGCACTGACGTTGACCAGCCGCGGAATCTGGCGAAGTCGGTGACGGTGGAATAAGTTATCCACAGCTGACTGAACACTAAAAATCGCAGCCTATGGTTGCGATTTTTTTTATCCGAATGAAGGACATTGCCCCATGGACAGATTCCAGGAAATGCAGGTCTTCGCCGCCGTCGCCCAGGACCAGGGCTTTTCTGCAGCGGCGCGTCGGTTGGGGATGTCGGCGGCCAGTGTCACCCGGGCGGTGGCGGCGCTGGAGACGCGCATTGGCACGCAGTTGCTCACCCGTACCACCCGCAGCGTGCATTTGAGCGAGGCGGGGCAGCGTTATCTGGAGGATTGTCGGAGGATTCTCACCGAGGTGCAGGAAGCGGAGGATTCGGCGGCGGGCAGTCACGCACAACCCCGTGGGCAATTGACGATTACCGCGCCGGTATTGTTCGGAGAGTTATTTGTCACGCCAGTGATGGTTGATTATCTGGCGCAGTTTCCTGAGGTCAGTATCAATGCGCTGTTGCTTGATCGAGTGGTCAGTGTTGTCGAAGAGGGAATCGATGTGGCGGTGCGCATCGGCGATTTGCCTGACAGTAATCAGCATGCGATTCGTGTCGGCGAAGTGCGGCGGGTGATTTGCGGTTCGCCAGCGCTGATCGCAGCCCATGGCCGGCCTTCTCATCCGCAGGATCTGGTGCAGGCGCCGATCATTGCGACATCGGCCACGGGCCAGTTACGAAATTGGCCATTCCTTGAAAATGGCGATCCGCTGACGGTGCGCACGGAGGCTCGGCTGGTGGTCACCGCCAATCAGGCTGCCATCACGGCCGCCTGCCTGGGTCTGGGATTCACCCGTGTGTTGTCTTATCAAGTCGCGAGAAAAGTCGCGGCGGGTGAGTTGCAAATCGTCCTGGCTGAATTCGAACTGGCGCCGTTGCCGATTCATGTGATTTATCAGGGCGGGCGCAAGGCGCCAGCGCGAGTACGCAGTTTTGTCGACTTCACGGTGAATGCCCTGCGCGAGCATCCCGCTTTGAAGAACGAGGCATTATTGCTCTAGTTGAAATAATGGATTGCGTTTGCTGGTTATTCTGTTGTTTCGGTAGCAGGTGGAAGATGACAACCCATCGGCGCCGACACTTTCCAATTGGCGCCTCCACCCAGCGGAGTCGACCATGCAAGCCATCAAACTCTACAACTTCCCACGCTCTGGCCATGCTCATCGTGTGGAGCTGATGCTGTCCCTGCTGCAACTGCCAACTGAACTGATCTTTGTCGATCTGGCCAAGGGCGCACACAAGCAGCCGGATTACCTGGCGCTCAATCGCTTTGGTCAGGTACCGGTGATTGATGATCAAGGCGTGGTGCTGGCCGACTCCAACGCGATCCTGGTCTATCTGGCGCAGAAATATGGCAACGGTCGTTGGCTGCCCACCGATCCCGTCGGTGCGGCCAAGGTGCAGCGCTGGTTATCGGTCGCCGCCGGGCCGATTGCCTTTGGCCCGGCAAGAGCAAGGCTGATCACCGTGTTTGGTGCGCCTTACAACGCTGAAGAGGTGATCGCTTACGCCCACACCGTGCTCAAAGTGATCGATCAGGAACTGGCCGTCAGCCCATACCTTGTCGGCAATGAGCCGACCATCGCCGACGTCGCGGCCTACAGCTACATCGCCCATGCGCCGGAAGGCAATGTGTCGCTGGACGATTACGCCAACATCCGCGCCTGGCTGGCGCGCGTCGAAGCCTTGCCAGGGTTTGTCGGCATGCCGCGCACCGTCGCCGGCCTGCAAAAAACAGCCTGATGCTCACGGCCCGATTCAGTCGGGCCGTTCTTGTTGCGCGATAAGCGCAGGGGAGAAGCCGTTATGGACCGTTCACCTTGGCACGCTGGCGAGAAACAGTTGCAGGCTCACGTAGGTGTAGCCGAGCGAATGGATACATTAGGTCGTAGGGTGATTCGCGGCGAGATGCCCGATCAGCACCGCCAGTTCTATCAGCAACTGCCGTTCATGCTGTACGGCGCGGTGGATGCTGACGGCAACCCTTGGGCCAGTGTTCTTGAAGGGCCGCCGGGTTTTGCTCATTCTCCAGCGCCTGCGCTGTTACAGTTCGACAGCCTGCCCGGCAGCGACGACCCCGCGCAATTGCAAGACGGCGCGGCGATCGGCCTGCTCGGTATCGAGCTGCACACCCGGCGTCGCAACCGTATGAATGGCCGGGTCGGTGCTGTGACTTCGAGCGGCTTCGGGGTGACGGTGGACCAATCGTTCGGCAATTGCCCGCAATACATTCAATTGCGCCAGTTTCGCTCGGTGCCCCTGGCGGACCCGTCGACCCGTGTCGCGCAGCATCTCAACGCGCTGGATGACGCGGCCCAAGCCATGATCGCCGGGGCCGATACCTTCTTTGTCGCCAGTTATGTGGACGTCGACGGCCAACGTTCGGTGGATGTTTCTCATCGCGGTGGTCAGGCCGGTTTCGTACAGGTGGAAGGTAATCGCCTGACCATCCCGGACTTCGCCGGCAACCTGTTCTTCAACACCTTGGGCAACCTGCTGATCAATCCTCGAGCCGGTTTGCTGTTCATCGATTTCAATACGGGCGATCTGCTGCACCTCAGCGGCCGCGCGGACGTCATCCTCGAAGGCCCGCAGGTCGAGGCTTTTCAGGGGGCCGAGCGGCTCTGGACCTTTGAGGTAGAGCGCGTGGTGCGCCGGCCTGCGGCGCTGGCCTTGCGCTGGCGCTTTGACGGCGTGTCGCCCACCAGTTTGCTGACTGGCACCTGGGCGCAGGCAAATGCACGCCTGCAAGCCAAGGCCCTGGGCGATCACTGGCGGCCGTTGCGGGTGGCGCGCATCGAACAGGAAAGCCACAACATCCGTTCGATCTATCTGGAGCCCGCTGATGACGCCGGGTTGCCGGTGTTCCAGGCCGGGCAGCATTTGCCGCTGCGCTTCAATATTGCCGGCGATGTGCACATCCGCACGTACAGCCTGTCGAGCGCGCCGTCCGATGATTTTTTCCGCATCAGCGTGAAGCGTGAAGGCCTGGTGTCGTCGCACCTGCATGAGCAGATCCGGGTCGGCGATGTGCTGGAAGCCCGCGCGCCCCAAGGGCATTTCACCGTGGCGCCCCATGAGCGTCGGCCGCTGGTGCTGTTGGCCGCAGGCGTCGGCATCACGCCGCTGCTGTCGATGGTGCGCGAGGTGGTGTATCAAGGCCTGCGCACGCGGCGTATTCGTCCTACATGGTTTTTCCAGAGTTCGCGGACCCTGGCCGATCAGCCGTTTCGCCCGGAACTGGACCGTTTGCTGGATGGCCTCGGTGACGCGGTGCGCGTGCAGCGGTTGCTCAGTCAGCCTGAGGCGGAGGCTCGCGAGGGTGAAGATTTCGACCTGACCGGGCGGATTGACGGCGACTTGCTCAAGACGATGCTTGAGGCGGAGGACTACGACCAAGTGGACTTTGTCCTCTGCGGCCCGGGCAGTTTTACCCAGGGGCTGTACGACACGCTGCGGGAACTGGACATTCGCGATTCGAGGATTCATGCCGAAACCTTTGGCCCGTCGACACTGCGTCGCACGCCAGACCCGGATGCGGTGGTCATCGAACAACCACCGGCCGCCACGGTTTCAGTGCCCGTTGTGTTCGAGCGCTCGGCCAAAGAAGCGCGCTGGCAGCCGGATGGCGGCAGTTTGCTGGAGTTGGCGGAAAGCCGCGGATTGCGCCCGGAATTCAGTTGCCGTGGGGGTTCCTGCGGGACCTGCAAGACGCGTCTGATCAGTGGCGCGGTGAATTATCCACAGCCTCCGGCGGAAGTGCCCGATGCGGGAGAGGTGCTGATTTGTTGCGCGGTGCCGGCGCAGGGGTCGCAGCCGTTGGTGCTGGACCTGTGACCCTTCGGGCTAACACAGAAAACCCCTGTGGGAGCGGGCCTGCTCGCGAGAGCGGTGTATCAGCCAGCTTCAATGTTGAATGTTAAACAGCCTTCGCGAGCAGGCTCGCTCCCACATTGGGCCGGGGTTGGCCTGAAAAATACTTCGAACGTCCTACAGACTTGAGTGTTCGGGAGGACGATTCCGACACGTTCTAGCGGTTGTCGTGTCGGAAGTCGGGGGGATAGGCTTTGGAGGTCGCTGCACATCAGCGATCGGGTCTGGAAAACCCGAAGATAATAGGCTTGTCCCCCGTGGCATACTGTGGCGCTTTTTTCTGGCTTCAGTTTGAGTTATGGCGGCTGTGCGTGGGAGACCTTCGGGTCTGCCGGGTTTTGACCTTTTATCTCGGTTTTTCCAGTCCGCGTACAGCTGCCACCTTTTCGTCTGGAAAACGAAACGTGGCGGTTCAACTTCCATAGCTCAAAAGGTCTTTTGCCATGATTAAAGAAACACCAAATCCCCCGGAAACCGACGACGTTTCCCCCTACGAATCCATCGATTCCAAAAAGCTCAACGAAGCCGCCGAGCGGGCGCTGGATCACTACCTCAACCCCTCCGCCCTCAAATCCCCCGCGACCCGCAAGCCCAGCACGATGTTCATGATCGCGCCGGACATCAAAGACGAAGACCTGCTGGCCCACACCTGTGAATCCTTGGCCCAGGCCAATGTGATGGCGAGTGATTTTGCGGGGTATCTGGAAGGACCGCACCGGCACACGGCGATGGCGATTCAGCAGATCGTCATGCTGGCGGAGCTGGCGGTGAACCGGATGCTGGATAACGTGGCCGTACCAAACGCTGCGCCACACCGCTAAACCCCTGTAGGAGCGAGGCTTGCCCGCGAAGGCGGCGTGTCATTCAACATTGATGTCGACTGACACACCGCCTTCGCGGGCAAGCCTCGCTCCTACAGATTTCAGGCGTAGGACAGGGATTTCTCTTCCAGCAGTTCTTCGTACAACGCCGTCCACTTGCGGCCCATTTCATCAGCGGTGAATAACTGCCGATAACGCGCCTCAGCCTTCACGCCCATTGCCGCTGCACGCACCGGGTCTTCCCACAACGTGCGCATTGCTTCTCGGAACGCCTGTGGATTACTCGGCGGCACCACCAGCCCGGTTTCGTTGTGGATGTTGATGTAGCTGGTGCCAGTGCCGATTTCACTGGAGATCATCGGCTTGCCGTACATCGCGCCTTCGAGCAGCGAGATGCCGAACGCTTCCGAGCGTAGGTGCGACGGAAACACCACTGCGTAACTCAGCTCCAGCAAAGCAACTTTGTCCTCGTCACCCAACCGCCCCAGAAAGTGCAGATTCTGTAACCCCAATACCTTCGCTTGGGCATGCAGTTCGGCCTCCAGCGGTCCGGCCCCGACGATCACCACCGGATAATTCAGCCCTTGCATCGCGTCGAGCAGAATATGCAGGCCCTTGTAGTAGCGCATCACGCCGACGAACAGGAAGAACCGGTCGCCGACTTGTTTGCGCCAGCGTTCGGTGCGTGCGGCGTCAGGCTGTGGATAACCTGACTTGTCCAGCCCGTAGGTGATGACTCGGGTTTTCTCGCGGTAGTCCTGAAGCACATCGCTGGTGTGAAAGTAGTTGGGGGAGGCCGCGACGATTCGGTCGGCGCTGTCCAGAAAACGACGCATCAATGGACGGTAGAGCTTGAGCAAATGGCGCTGGCGAATGATGTCCGAGTGGTAACTCACCACGCAGGGTTTTTTAGTGGCGCTGAAAAAATGCACCAGGTCCATGAAGGGCCAGGGGAAGTGGTAATTGACCACGTCCGCCTCAGCCGCCAGCTCACGAAATTGCTTGAAGACGCTATAGGAAAAACCGGTGGAGGCCATCTGAAAATCCATCCGGGCCTGATGAACCTGATGATGACGGATCTGTATCGCGCCAGGTGCCGGGTTGTTGCTCAACGTCAGTACCGTACTGTCGACCGAGTGGCGCGCACCGCTTTCGCAGAGTTGAAAAATGACTTGTTCGATGCCACCCATCGAGTCCGGCAGGTAGGTCTTGTAAAAGTGCAGTACGCGCATATCAGTCTCCCATAGCCTGGCGGTAAGCGCGGGCCGTGGCCTTCGCGCAACGCTCCCAGGAAAAAAGCTTCGCTTGTTGCAAACCGGCTTCGCGACAGACCTGCCAATGCAGCGGGTCGTCGATGAGTCGGATCATGGCATCGCGCAAGGTGTCTGGATCGTCCGGTGCTATGTAGTTGCCGGCGTCGCCCGCGACTTCCGGCATGGCCGAATGCTGGGTCAGAATCACCGGGGTGCCGCTGGCCATGGCTTCCAGGACGGGCAGGCCGAACCCTTCGTACAACGAGGGAAAGATCAATGCCCGGGCGCCGGCCAGCAGCTGTGCCAGTGCTTCATCGGGCAGATACCCGAGCAGGCACACATCCCCGGTGGCCAGGGCTGCGCGCAATTCATCACTGAATTGTTCGCCTTGCCAACCGGCCATGCCGGCGATCAGCAGTGGAAAACCCTGGCGCACGGCTTCCGGTAACAGGGCATGGGCGCGCAGGGCCAGCGTCAGGTTCTTGCGCGGCTCGAGGGTGCCAACACACAGGAAGTATTCCCGCGCCTCGACGCCGTGAGTCTTGAGCACCGCGTTAATGTCTTCAGGCTCCCGTGGGTGGAAACGTGCGGCCACGCCCAGCGGTGCGACGACAAAACGCTCGGCCGGCAGTGCGAAATACGCCTGGGCTTCGTCGGCAATGTACTGCGAGTCGGTAAGAATCAGACTCGCTCGCTGCACGCCGTCGGCCAGGCGCCGCTCGATTTCCCGCAGGCGCGAGGGGGGTTGCGTGTCGGGGTAGTGCAGGTGCGTCAGGTCATGCAGGGTGATTACTGTCGGGCCGTCGAACGACAGCGGCCACAGGCTCGGTTCGTGATAGAGGTCGATGGTTTTCGAGCGCCCTTGATCGAAGCGTTTCTGCTCCAGCCAGCGCCGGGCTTGATAAGCCCCCGGAATTTGTCGCAGCAACGGCGTCAGTCGCGAATAGCCGGGCATGGCGGCTTCTGGCAAGTCCGAACTCCAGCCCCAACCGTGGAACAGTGCGAGTTCGACATCGGGCTCATCAGCAAGCGCGTTCGCCAGTTCGGCGACGTAATGGCCGATGCCGGTGCGCGGGGCTTGAAGGATCCGGGCGTTAAGGGCAATTCGCATGTTGCCTCTCTTGCACGACCGGCGCGTCTACCAGATTGCGCAGGGTGCGTTCAGCCAGTTGCGCACTGGCTTCACGCCAGCCGATCCACTGCCAGTCCGCCACGCTGCGAGCGGCCGGGAATTTCCCGGAGCGTTCGAAACCGGTGACCAGGTCCGCCAGGCTTTGCGGTTCGGCGAGGTCAAAGTACGCCATGAACTCGCCACCGATTTCGCGAAAGATCGGAATGTCGCTGCCCATGGCCGGCAAACCGCGCTGCATGGCTTCCACCAGTGGCAAGCCGAAGCCTTCAACCCACGACGGAAACACCAGCGCGCTAGCGTGGGAATAGGCGTGTTCGAGGCTGGTGTCGCTCAGGTCGTTGAACATGAACAGGCGTTGGTTCAACTGTGGGTGGTTGCGCACGCGGGCGAGCAGGGCGTCGCACTTCCAGCCGATGCGCCCGGCGATGCACAGCCGGGCGTGCGAACCTGAGGCCCAGGCACGTTCGAACGCGTCGAGCAGGTAATCGTGGTTTTTACGCGGCTCGATGGTGCTGACCATCAAAAACACCGGCTCCGGTGTTTTGAATACGTGCGTCAGTCTCGGCTCGACGGCGGCGCAGTCTTCGCTCAGGTCCAGTTCGGAGCCGAGGTGAAAATAATCGAACCACAACGTATCGGCTTTGGCCGGGCCCAGCCGACGCTGCAATTCCTCGCGCACCTGATCGCGCACCGTGGCGGAGATCGCCACGTAGCCGTCGGCGGTCTGGGTGATCCAGTTGAACCACTCGTTGAAAATCTGCACCAGCCGCGTGTCGTAGAACTGTGGGTGAGTCAGCGGGATGAGGTCGTAGATCACCGAAACGATGCCCACGCCTTCACGCTTGAGCTGTTCGGCAAACGGGAAGAAATCGCTGTGCCAGGAAGAATCCAGCAACACCAGTTGATCACCCGGCTGATGCTGCAATGGCGAGCACCGTTTGGGCAGTTGATATTGGTTGATGGCGTCGATCAGGCGCAAAGGAATGCTGAAGCAGGTGATCGCCGTGAGGCGGTAGGCCACGTGCAGCAGGCGCTTGACCACTCGCGAGTGACTGCGATTGTGCAAGCGTTGATGCAACTGCCAGAAACGATGAGCCAGCCGCTCCAGTCGCCCACCGAATGTCATCAGCCCATCAAAAAACGGGATGTTCAACGCACCGAGTTTGAGCACCCGATAGAGTTTGCCCTTGAGCATCACCACTGGAATGCACTCAACACCGTCGACGCTAGCCGGCAATTGATTGATGACGTTACGCACCACCCGCTGAATGCCCGAATTGACTTTGGGGTGCAGGAACACGTGGGTGCATTCCACCAGAAGGCGCGTCATGGCGTGCGCTCCGAAACAATCGAGTCGGAGCGGGTAATGGTGGTTTGCGCCGCCAGCCACGAGCAGCCGACGAAGTCTTCATGCCGGTTGTTGATCACATGGAACACCAGCCCGTAATCGCGCCATTCGTAGTTGCGATCCAGATGCGAGTCCAGCCGCGACAAGCTCAGGGACACGGAATAGTTGCCCTTGCCCAGGCCCATGACAAAGGAAAAACGGTACGTGTAGCGCTCCCCGGCGTGCAGATCGGTCAGGGCCTTGTCCTGGCGATGGGTGTTGATGCCATACATCATCTGACCCAGGCGGTCCTTGAGGATGAAACCGAGCACCAATCGCTCGATGTCCTGGCGGACTTCGACCTGGACTTCCAGCACCACGCTCTGACCGACCTCGGCGGCGTCGATGGAACGTTCATTCTCGTCCAGCATCCGCACACTGAGGATGGCCGCTTCACCGGTGCCGGACACGGTCTGGACTTCGCCGCCGGCGAGCATTTCCTGACGGACCACCTGGCCTTCACGCTCGGCCATCAGGGCGTTGTAGTAATCCAGGACCGCTTCGGGTTTGCCGTACATGGCCATGCGGCCGTCTTTGAGCAGGATCGCCGAATCGCAAATCGACTGGATGGCCGAGCGATCATGGGAAACGATCAGCAGGGTGGTGCCGGCCTTGCGGAAGCTGCGGATGCGTTCGAAGCTCTTGTGCTGGAAGTAGGCGTCGCCCACGGAGAGGGCTTCGTCGACGATCAGGATGTCCGGACGCTGTGCGGTGGCCACGCTGAACGCCAGGCGCATCTGCATGCCGCTGGAATAGGTTCGCACCGGATGGTCGATGGCTTCGCCGATTTCCGCGAAACTTTCGATCTGTGGCATCAGCGCTTCGATGTCATCGACCTGCATGCCCAGCAATTGCCCGGCCATGATTGCATTCTGTCGGCCGGTAAAGTCCGGGTGAAAGCCCATGCCCAGTTCCAGCAGGGCCGCCACCCGGCCTTCGAGCTCGATCTTGCCGCACGTCGGTTGGGTGGTGCCGGTGATCATCTTCAGCAAGGTGCTTTTGCCTGCGCCGTTGACCCCGACGATGCCCACCGCCTCACCGGGGGCAATCTCGAATTCGACGTCTTGCAGCACCCAGTGCTGGTGGTGGCGCAGGGGCGAAAAAGGAATCAGCCACTCGGCCAGTCGGCTCCAGCGGGTCGGGTATTGCTTGTAGGCCTTGCCCAGGCCGGTGACGCGAATATGCCCCATCAGAGTTCATCCACCATTTCACCGACGCGCTGGCGAAACAGACGCAGCCCGATCAGACAGAACACTAAGCCCGTGACAAAAATCGGCAGCAGCGAACTCCAGACCGGCCATTGCCCATAAAGAAACATGTTTTGATAGCTGACGATCAGGTTGGTCAGGGGGTTGAGTTGCAGCAGGCGCTGCACCCAGTCCGGCAGGATGCTCATCGGGTAGACAATGGGCGTCAGCCAGAACCAGAATTGCAGGCAGATGCCGAAGAGTTGCCCGACATCCCGGAAGAAGACATTCAACACGCCGAGTATCATTCCCAGCCCGGCACAGAACATCATTTGCAACGCCATCAGCGGTATCAAGGCGAACAACGCCATACCCGGCCAACGCCCGGTGATCAGCAGGAAGCCCAGGAACAGGGCCATGATGATTGCGAAGTTGATGCCCGCGTTAAACAGCACAATCACCGGCAGGCAGATCCGTGGGAAGCTGATTTTCTTCAGCAGGTTGGCGTTTTCCAGAAACATGTTCTGGCTGCGCAGGGTGATTTCCGCAAAGAGTCCCCAGGCGAGCAGGCCGGCACAGAGGTAAACGCTGTAGGCCATGCTGTCATCCACGCCCGGCAGGCGCGCGCGCATGATGTGGGAAAAAATCACGGTGTAGACGATGATCATCGACAGGGGGTTAAGCACCGGCCACAGAGCACCAAACAGCGAATTGCGATAACGCGCCTGAAACTCACGCTGGACGCTACCGAAGATAAACCCTCGATAACTACGCAGCGTGCGGTATAGGGAAAGCAGCATTCAAACCGTCCTGCCGTATTGGTCTTCGAAGCGAACGATATCGTCCTCTCCCAGGTATTCGCCGCTTTGCACTTCGATGATCACCAGGTCGATCACGCCCGGGTTTTCCAGGCGATGCTTGTGACCGGCGGCAATGAAGGTTGATTCGTTCTTGGCCACCAGATGGGTGCCGGCGCCGTTGTTGGTGACCTTGGCCATGCCTTCGACGACCACCCAGTGTTCGTTGCGGTGGTGGTGCATTTGCAGCGATAGCTTGGCGCCTGGTTTGACCACGATGCGCTTGATCTTGAAGCGAGGGCCTTCCTCGAGCACGGTGTAGGTGCCCCAGGGCCGGCTGACCGTGCGGTGCAGGCGATAGGCCTCGTGCTTTTTGTCCTTGAGCTGCTTGGCCACCCGGCGCACATCCTGCGCGCGATCGGCGTGGGCCACCAACACCGCGTCGGCGGTGTCGATGATGATCAAGTTATCCACACCCACCGCGGCTACCAGCCGGTCTTCGCTCTGGACGAAGTTGTTGTGGCTGTCGACGAACACCGCGTCACCGCTGGCGCGGTTGTTTTGCGCATCCGCCGGCACCAGCGCGGCCACCGCGCCCCAGGAGCCGATGTCGCTCCAGTCAAAACCGGCGGGCACCACCACCACTTTGTCGGAGCGTTCCATCAAGGCGTAGTCGATGGAAATGTCAGTGATCTCGGCAAACAACGCCGGGGATAATTCCTGCTGCAGGCACCCGGCCGTTTCCACGGGGGCGCTTTGCGCCATGCAGATTTGCGTCTGCTCCAGCAGCTCGGGGGCATGGATCTGCAATTCGGCCAGCACGGTCGTCACGGAGAAACAGAACATCCCCGAGTTCCACAGGAACTTGCCGCTTTCCAGGTAATGGGTGGCGGTTTGCAGATCCGGTTTTTCGACGAAACGCTGCACTTTGGCGGCGCCTTTTTCGTCCAGTGCCGCGCCGGTCTCGATGTAGCCGAAACCGGTCTCCGGGGCCGTCGGCACCACGCCGAACGTCACCAGGAAACCATCCTTGGCCAGTGCCACGGCGTGTTCGACCGCAGACTTCAAGGCGTTTTCGTTGAGGATCAAATGGTCGGCGGGCATCACCACCATGATCGCGTCATCGCCATGCAGGGCTTGCAGTGACAGGGCGGCGGCGGCGATGGCCGGGGCCGTGTTGCGGCCTGTCGGCTCCAGCAGAAAGTGCCCGCGATGGCGACTGAGCTGCGCCTCCTGATAGTGATCCTTGCTCTGGAAGTAGTAGTCGCGGTTGGTCACTGTGACGATATCGCCCCAGCCATCAAGCAGACCGGCCGCTCGCCGATAGGTTTTGCCCAGCAGCGACTGACCGTCGGGCAGGGTCATGAACGGCTTGGGATGGCCCTCGCGGGACACCGGCCACAAGCGAGTACCGGCACCGCCGGAGAGAATCACAGGAATCAGCATGGCCTACTCCTTGGCGACGCGTTTCATGTCCGCATCCATCATCATGCGGATCAAGGTATCCAGGTCTGTTTTTGGCTTCCATCCCAATACGCGCTGAGCTTTGGCCGGGTTGCCGAGCAGCACTTCGACCTCGGCCGGGCGGAAGAACGCCGGGTCGATCTTCACGAAGTCGCGGTAGTTCAGGTCCACGTGCTCGAAGGCGATGCGGCACATCTCGCGCACGGTGGTGGTCACGCCGGTAGCGACCACAAAATCGTCAGGCTTGTCCTGTTGCAGCATCAGCCACATGGCTTCGACGTAATCACCGGCAAACCCCCAGTCGCGTTTGGCGTCGATGTTGCCCAGCAGCAGTTCCTGCTGTTTGCCCTGTTTGATGCGGGCGGCGGCGTCGGTCACTTTGCGGGTCACGAACTCGATGCCGCGCAGGGGCGATTCATGGTTGAACAGGATCCCGCTGCTGGCGTGCAGGTTGAAACTTTCGCGATAGTTCACGGTGATCCAGTGGCCATACAGCTTGGCCACGCCGTAAGGGCTGCGCGGGTAGAACGGCGTGTTCTCGTCCTGCTGCTCGGCCTGGATCAGGCCAAACATTTCGCTGGTAGACGCCTGGTAAAAACGCGTGTGCGGACTGAACTGGCGGATCGCTTCGAGCAGGTGAGTCACGCCCAGCCCGTCAACGATGCCGGTGGTGACCGGTTGATCCCAGGAGGCTGCGACAAAGCTTTGCGCCGCCAGGTTGTAGATTTCGTCTGGAGCGGATTTGATCACCGCGCGCTGCACCGAGCAGGCATCGGCCATGTCACCGTCCAGGTAAACGATGTCCCCCTCGACTCCCATTTCACGCAAACGCCAGCGTGCATCGCTGCTGCGACGCGCCACCAGGCCGTGGACTTTATAACCCTTGTCGAGCAGCAGTTTGGCAAGATAGGCGCCGTCCTGGCCCGTGATCCCTGTGATCAGTGCACTTTTAGTCATTCTTGTCGTACTCGCATCTCCCAGTCGGACAGGATCGCCCGCAGGGATTGTTGTGTTGTGATTTCAGGCGTCCATCCTGTGGTCTGGGCGAGCTTGGCAGAGCTGCCACAAACGCGACGCTGATCCGCGCGGCGAAAACGCGCAGGATCCTGAATCAATTGCATGTCGACCTGGGCGAGGTCCCCCAGTTGTTCGATCAGGCTGCGGATGCTCTGCTCGCGCCCCGAGCAAATGTTGTAGACCTGTCCCGGCGTACCCTTTTCCAGCAGCGCCAGATAGGCGGACACCACATCGCCCACGTCCAGGAAGTCGCGTGTGACGTCAATGTCCCCGACTTCCAGTTGCGGGGCTTGCAGGCCTTGTTTGATACGGTTGATCTGGCGGGCGGCGCTGGCGATGACGAAGCTGTCTTTCTGGCCGGTGCCGATATGGTTGAACGGGCGGGCGACCACGACCGGCCAGCCTTCGCTCAGGCCCCATTGCAGGCTGAGGAACTCGGCCGACAGTTTGCTGACGGCATAGGGATTGCGCGGGCAGGGTGGCTGGTGTTCGGTAATGGGCAGGTCTGACTCGGTCACTTGCCCGTAAACGTCGCCGGAGCTGACGTACAGGAAGGTCCCGTTGAAGCCACGGGCCTTGAGTGCCTGAAGCAGGTTCAAGGTGCCGAGCAGGTTGATCGTCAGCGTGCGTGCCGGATCGCGGAAGGCTTCGGGAACGAAGGTTTGGCCGGCCAGGTGAATGACCGCGTCGGGCATTTCCGGCCAGAGGCCGTCGAGGGAGCCTGGCTCGCCGAGATCGTAGCGGGCGGCGACAGGCAGAAGCTCCCATTCCGAGGCATCAGCCTTCAGGCGGGTTTGGATGTGTTGTCCTACGAATCCACTGAGACCCGTAACGAACAGACGCTTTTTCAAACAGCGGCCCCTTGGTCGTGCATTTCGTCCATTCCCCACAGGCTTTATGGAGATGTCTGACAGACCGGGTGGATTCCTTGGTCGAAAGACAGGCGAAACGTTTGTTGTAGTTGTTTGGTAGCCAATCTGTGCCAATTGCGCGGCAATTTCAACAGGTCCCACCGTGACCGGTCAGTTCTCGTCAGCGAAGCCCGATTTATTCTCGCCGGGCGGTTCACGAATCCTCAGCGGATGTGTTTAGAATGCCCCTCGTCACGATTACCCAGGGTTCGGCCGGGTGGTATTCACACCCCGCGAAGCTGACAATTAAAACAAGAACGTAGACGGGCAAGAAGGCGCTGGACGACGACTGGCAAACGCCGGGTCGATCCGTGGCTTTGCCGTCATAGAGTGGGGCTGCCGGGATGGCGGTTTCATCGTGGGATGCCATGAACTTCATTCTTTACTCGGACGTCAACGACAGCTCCATCAGTCAGAGCCTCGGTCGTCCCGAATACAGTTATTACTTCGTGCTCAAGGCTTATCGCCCGGTGCTCGAAAGCCTCGGGCGGGTGCATGTGGTGTCCTCCACCGCCGAGGTCGATCCTCTCTATCGACAATTGCTGGCCACCGGCGAAGACAGCCTGTTCCTGTCGTTCACCCCGCCGCAGAAAACCCCGAACGATCTTGAATGCCCGACGATCTGCGTGGTGGCCTGGGAGTTCGACTCCATTCCCGATGAGCAATGGGATAACGACCCACGTCAGGACTGGACGCAGATGCTGGCGCGCCAGGGCCGGGTCATCACGCTTTCCAGCCACACGGCCCGGGCGATTCGGCGGGCCATGGGCGAAGATTTCCCCGTGCTGGTGTTGCCCACGCCCTTGTGGGAGAACTTCGCGGCCATTCGCAGCCACCACGCCAGCGCGCCGGTGAATACCGGTTCGACACTGGAGATCAAGGGCTGCATCTTCGATACGCGCACGCTTGGGCTGTCTGCCGACGCGCTGATTCCCGTACCGCCGAGCGCCGAGGAACTGGCGGCGCTGGAGGCATTGAAGCCGCCGCCGTTGACGCTAAAACGTCGCTTCGTTATCGCTCGCCATTACCTGCACATGTGGCGTCGGGACATGGGCAAAACGCTGCCCGTCCCGGTGCATCGCACGCACTTTCTGAGCCAGTGGTATTGGGAAGGCATCCGCGATCTTCTTTCAGATACCGTTCATGCACGGCTTGCCGAGTATCTACCGGCTATCGCTGGCCCGCAGACGATGGCCGTGCCCGAGCCTGCACCGCGGGATTGGCCGGACACCACTTCCCGGGTTGAAACCCAGGTGGACGGCGTGGTGTACGTCACGGTGTTCAATCCCCGTGACGGTCGCAAGAACTGGCATCAATTGATCACCGCATTCTGCTGGGCCTTTCGCGAAACGGATGATGCCACGCTGGTGCTGAAGATTACCCAGAGCGACCTGTCGTCCTACTACGACGAGCTGATGACCTTGCTCGCGCAACTCTCGCCGTTCGCCTGTCGGGTGGTGGTGATGCACGGTTACCTGGATGATCCGCAATACGCCCGGTTGTACGAAGCCGCCAGTTATTACGTCAACGCGTCGCGCTGCGAGGGGTTGTGCCTGCCGCTGATGGAATTCATGGCCAGCGGTAAGCCGGTGATCGCCCCGGACCACACCGCCATGGAGGATTACATCGATGAGCGTGTGGCGTTTGTGGTCAAGTCCAGCGAAGAGCTGACCATCTGGCCACAAGACACCCGGATCATTTACCGGACCCTGCGTTATCGCCCGGACTGGGGCTCGCTGAAAACCGCCTACGAAAACAGCTACCGGACGGCCAAGGAGCAACCGCTGGAGTACCGGCGCATGTCGGGCGATGCGGTCGAGCGCATGCACGACTACTGCGCCTTCGCCCCGGTGCAGAAGCGCCTGGCGGATTTTTTCGGGCTGACGCCGCAGGCTTTGCCGGCAGCGGCCGTGACGGATAACGCCTCATGCTGATCATCATTCATTCGGAAACCAACCAGCACACCATCGCCCAGAACCTTGGCCGTTCGGAGTACAGCTATTACTTCGTGCTCAAGGAATACCGGCCGGTGCTGGAACGTCTGGGGCGTGTGGTGGAAGTCAGAGACCCGCAGACCGAAGTCGATGCCTTGTACCGCGACGCGCTGTCCCGAGGTGAAGACTGCGTGTTCCTGTCGTTCTCGCCGCCGCATTGCACGCCGGTGCACTTCGCCTGTCCGACCTTGCCGGTGTTTGCGTGGGAATTCAGCACCATTCCCAACGAACCCTTCGCGGGTGAACCGCGCAATGATTGGCGCACGGTATTGCGTGCTTCAGGCGCGGCGATTACCCATTCCAGCTACACGGTAAACGCCGTGCGCGAGGCGATGGGCGCCGACTATTCGATCGTCGCGGTGCCGGCGCCGGTGTGGGATCGATTCTCGGCACGCGGCGCCCAGTTGCAACGTCAGCCACTGGCGAGTCAGGTGCGCCTGAAGATCAAAGGCCTGGTGGCCGACAGCCGCACCCTGGACTTGCGAGCCTTTGGGCCGGCGTCGTTACGCGAAGGCGAAGGTATCGATTTCGAAGCACCGCCCCGTGAACAGGAACTGGTGCTCGACGGCGTGATTTACACCTCGGTGTTCAACCCGGGTGATGGGCGCAAGAATTGGGAAGACATGCTCAGTGCCTTCTGCGTGACGTTCCGCGAGGTGGATGACGCGACACTGGTGCTCAAACTGACCCACCACGATGCCGAAGAAGCGCTGACCGACATCCTTCACCATTTGTACAAAAACCAGTCCTATCGCTGCCGCATCGTGCTGATTTATGGCTACCTCGCGGATTCGGACTACGAGCACCTGGTGCAGGCAACCCGCTTTGTGGTCAACACCTCCTACGGCGAAGGCCAGTGCCTGCCGCTGATGGAGTTCATGTCCTGCGGCAAACCGGCGGTCGCGCCACGCACCACGGCGATGATCGATTACCTGGATGCCGATAATGCGTTTCTGATCGACTCCACCGACGAGCTGACGGCCTGGCCCCACGACCCGCGCAGGGCGTTCCGAACCCTGCGTTACGTGACGAACTGGGAATCGTTGTGCCGCGCTTATCGGGCCAGCTATGACGTCGCCAAAAACGACGCCAAGCGTTACGCGCAGATGTCCGCGCATTCGGTGGCCAGCCTCGAAAAATTCTGCAGCCAGGCCACCGCCGAGCAACGACTCAAAGCCTTCTTCGCGCAGCTCCTTGAAACCCGCGTCGCTCCGGATACCCGCGAAGCATGATCCGCGCAGTGTTGAATGGGGTGGAAAACAGGGCAACGTCCAGGAGGACGGCATGAATAACGACAGACGGATCATGGACATCGAGTTGTTGCGCGGCATTGCGGTGCTCGGTGTGTTGTTTCATCACCTGCAAGACAGCCTGTTTGCGGCCCCGGTGCCGCTGTTGCAATCCATCACCGCGTGGGGGCAGCCGTGGTGGGGCGTGGATCTGTTTTTCGCCATCTCCGGGTTTGTCATTGCGCGCAGCCTGATCCCGGCGTTGCAGGGTTGCAACACCCGTCAGGAGTACTGGCAGCAGACGCGTAACTTCTGGCTGCGCCGGGCCTTTCGATTGCTGCCGTCGGCGTGGTTGTGGCTGGCGCTGATGTTGCTGGGCTGCATTTTTCTCAATCGCTCCGGAGCGTTCGGCACGCTGCACGCCAACCTTCAGGCGACCCTGGCCGGGGTCGCGCAGTACGCGAACTTCCGCTTCGCCGACAGCTTCTATAACTATGAGTACGGCACCAGTTTCGTGTACTGGAGCCTGTCGCTGGAGGAGCAGTTCTACCTGTTGTTTCCGCTGCTGATTCTGATCTGTCGCAAGCACCTGGTCTGGGCCTTGCTGGCGCTGGTCGCGGTGCAGTTGTTCACGTTGCGCACACCGATCTTGATGGTGGTTCGCACCGATGCGCTGGCACTCGGCATCCTGTTGGCGATGTGGAGTGCGCAACCCTCGTATCTGCGCTGGGAGCCGACGTTCCTGCGCCGTCCATGGGCCGGGGTGACAGCATTGGTCGCGCTGTCGCTGGTGCTCAGTTTCATGGCGACGGATCGCTTCACGTTCACTCATTACCGCATCGGCACGATCGCGTTGTTGTGCGCGGTGCTGGTCTGGATCGCTTCCTACAATCGCGACTACCTGCTGCCACGGGGCGTGTTGAAGAACCTGATGACGTGGGTCGGCAGTCGCTCCTACGGGATCTATCTGATCCACATACCGGCTTATTTGCTGGTGCGCGAATTCACGTTCCGCTTGCAGGGCGCCGGTCTGCCCAATCCCGGCGGCCATCCGATCCTGACACTGATGATTGCTGGCGGTTTGATCGCTTTGTTGAGCGAACTCAACTACCGCTTCATCGAAATGCCCATGCGTAACCGCGGTGCCTCGCTGGTCAAACGCCTGGGCACGTCCCGAACAGCCGCCCAAACCTCTGGAGCTACCTCATGCTGAGCCTTTTGAAGAAACTCACGGCGGGTACGCCCGTTCCCGTGGCGCCTGTGGCGGACACGGTCGAGAAGGTCGATCCGTACATGCTCGGCCTGCACGACGCGATGCTCAGCGGCTGGTTCAATCAGCAAACCGGCGAGCTGTTCACCGGGTTCCCGGTGACCGCCGAAGACACGCTACTGGACGTCGGCTGCGGTGACGGCGGTAACGTGCATTTCTGCGGCATGCGCGGGGCGAAGATCATCATCGCCGACATCGACGCGGCCAAGGTCGAAGCCACCCGACAGCGCCTGAGCGACACACCGGCGCGTGACGTCGAATGCCACGTCACCGATTGCAACCCGCTGCCGATTGCCGATGCGACGGCCACTCGCGTGGTGTCCACCGAAGTCATCGAACACGTGGACGATCCGGCGCAGTTCCTTGCTGAACTGGTGCGTGTCGGCAAACCGGGCGCGTTGTATTTGCTCAGCGTCCCGCACCCAAGCTCCGAAGACCTGCAAAAAGACATCGCCGCGCCCGAGTATTTCCAGAAGCCCAACCACATTCGCATCATCAGCGAAGAGCAGTTCAAGGCGATGGTCAGCGACGCCGGCCTGGAAGTGCTCAGCCACAGCCAGTACGGGTTTTACTGGTCGATGTGGATGCTGTTGTTCTGGGAAGCCAAGGTCGATTTCAGCAATCCTGACCACCCGCTGCTCAACCACTGGGCCGACACGTGGCAGGCCATTCTGGCGTCGCCCCGTGGCGCGCAGATCAAACAGGCGCTGGACGCGGTCGTGGCGAAAAGTCAGGTGATCATTGCCCGCAAGCCCTTGGTGTAGCCACTCTCTGTAGCCGCTGCCTTGTGGTGAGAGGATAAATCCCCTCATCACAAAGGCTCGCTCCCACAGGTTTTGTGTACCCTGTAGCCCTGTGTTTCCAGGATCAGGGATTTCATGTTGTTAGTTCGTCTTTCTGTCCTCCTTGTTGCTCTGGCACTGCTCAACGGTTGCGAGCAAACAGACGCGCCGCCGCTCGATCAGCAACTCTACGTCTGGCAACGGCAATGGACGTCAGCCCATGACGCCGCCCTGCAAGACAGTCGCGCGGACTTTTCGACCTTGCGGGTGCTGGCCTTGCAGGCGTTTCCTCAGGCGGGCTGGAGCCGGGCGCGAGTCGATCCGGCGTTGCTCAAGCGCGATGGCCGACCGCTGATTGCGGTGATTCGCCTCGACGGCCAGCTCAAGTCGCTGGATCAGGACGACGTCACGACGCACATCCAGCAAGTGCTCAGCGAGTGGCAAGGGCAGGGGCTGACGCTCTCTGGCGTGGAAATCGACCACGACGCCGGTAGCGCCCGGCTACCGGCTTACCGCGAATTTCTTACTCACCTGCGCGCGGTTTTACCCGCCGCTTTGCCGTTAAGCATCACCGCATTGCCGGCCTGGCTCGACAACCCTGAATTGCCGGCACTCTTGGCGACCGTCGACAGCAGCGTGTTGCAGGTGCATGCGGTGAGTGATCCGCGTCGTGGTCTGTTTGATCCGGAACAAGCCAGGAAATGGGTAAACGCCTGGAGCCTCATCACCTCAAAACCCTTTTACCTGGCGCTGCCCGCCTATGGCGTGGCCCTGTTGCCGGGCGCCAGCGGTGCGCCGGTCGTGGAAAGCGAAGTGCCTGTCGGGCGAGCCGGCCAACGCCGGGAATTGCTGGCGGATCCCTTGCAACTGAGCGCACTCGCCGCCGAGTTGCGCGCCGATCCACCGGCGCATCTGGCCGGTCTGATCTGGTTTCGTCTGCCGCTGGCGGGTGATCGTCGGGCCTGGAGCCTGACCACGCTGAGGGCCGTTGCTCGCGGAGATTCGCTCGATAGTCGGTTAAGTTTGAAACTCATCGCGCAAGACGACCTCTATGACATCAGCGTCAGCAATCAAGGCAACCTCGACAACGCCTGGCCCGAACGCGTCACGCTGGCGGTTCGCGGCTGCGACGGTGCCGATGCGCTGGCCGGTTACGCATTGCAACAAAGCCCGGATCTGCTTACCTTCACCCGCCTGCGCGACGGCCGGATACCGGCCGGCGAGCAGCGCGCCATCGGTTGGGCTCGCTGCGCACACATTGATCAAGGAGGTTCGAATGTTCACCCGTAACTGGCCCCGCCATGTGCTTTGCCTGAGCCTCAGCCTGCCGCTGGGTTCGGCGTTGGCCTGCGGGCCGGACTTCCCGATGCGCTTGCTGGACAACCGCGCCCAATCGCTGGCGGAGCTGCCGGAAGGCAACTTCCAGTTCGAGATCAATCGCCTGGGGCATGTGATCGCAGGGCTCAAGAACGTCGAGTCGTCCCCTTACGGCCTGGAGGCAACCGACTACGCCGAGCAGCGGGACAAGGCCGAACAGGCCGGGTTGACGGCGGAGCAGCAAGCCCTGGTCAAACAGTTGCGCGCGCTGACCGAGGCCCGTCAAGTCGAGACCCAGGGCGCGAGCCTGCCGGCCGAGCTTCGTTTCTATCTGGCGGGTGCGGTGGCGTTTAACGCCGGTGATCATGCGCTGGCCGCCGAGTACTTCCAGAAAGTGCTGGCGCTGCCGGCGGATCAACGCGCCTTGCGCAGCACCTGGGCCGCTTATTCATTGGGCCGGACGCTGTTTGCCCAGAGCGCCGAAGCAGACGCAGCGCCTGACCTGTTGGCACAGTCGCGCAAAGCCTTCGAGCAGGCCCGTCAGCTGAGCATCGACGGCTTCAGCGATCCGCTGGAACTCGGTGTCGCCAGCCTCGGCGAGGAGGCCCGCGTGGCGCGCACCGCTGGCGACTGGAACAGCGCCATCAATCTGTACGCCACGCAAAATCGCCACGGTTCGGCGGTGGGTTACACCTCGCTGAAGCTGTTGATGGCGGATCTGCTGGCGATGCCTGAAGATCAGTTGACCGAGTTGCTCAAGGGCAAACCGGTGCAACAACTGGTGACGGCGTCGCTGATCAGTCGCCTGGGCTGGTCATTCGGTGATCAACCGCCGAATGAACTGAAGCTGATCAAACTCCTGCAAAGCAGCACCCGGGGCAGTCTGGACAACGCGGACCGACTGGCGGCGATGAATTATCAACAGGGCGATTACACCAGCGCCAAAGCGTTCCTTGAGCATGCCGGGGACGGCGGTCTGGCGTGGTGGTTGCGGGCGAAACTGGCGTTGCGTGAGGGTGACAAAAGCGCAGCGGCTGCGGCGTATGCCAAGGCGGCCCAGGCCTTCCCGCAGAACGAATCGTGGGGCGAGCGACGCACGCCTGACTATGATTTCGAAAGCCTGCAACCCAAGTGCCGGGTCGAGGGTGAAAGCGCGATCCTGGCGCTGCAACGCGGGGATTACCTGCAAGCGTTCGATCAGCTTTATCGCAGCCAAAGTATCTATTGGTTCGATGCCGCGACCGTTGCCGAGCGCGTGCTGACCGTCGATGAGCTCAAGCATTACGTTGACACCCAGGTGCCGGCGCCGCCAGCGCTCAGCCAGCAGGATCGCGACAACTACGTGCCGTTGCCGGTGGCGGCGCAACTGCGCAATCTGCTCGGGCGTCGATTACTGCGTGAAGAGCGCTACGACGAGGCGCTGGTGTATTTCGACAACCCCGATCTACAGAAAAAGGCCCGGTTGTATGCGCAACAGCGTCAGCTCGCTGATTCAGCGTGGTGGCCGACCAAGCGTGCGTCTGCGCTGTTCAACGCAGCCTGGACGGCACGCGAGTGGGGCATGGACATTCTGGGTTATGAAATGGCCCCGGACTACGCCACGTTTGGCGGCAATTACAGCCTGGAGACGACTGAACTGAAGGTCGGCCCCTTGGTGGCCGAAAGTGAAGTCCAACGCCAGCAAGCCAGTGCCGCGAAGCCCGACGAGCGCTACCACTATCGATTCGTCGCCACGGCCTTGGCCAACCGCGCCGCCGATAACCTGCCTCACACCAGCCAGGCTTTTGCTGCTGTGTTGTGCTCGGCGGCGGGGTGGAACAGCAGCCTTCAAGACCAAAGTGCGCTGTACCAGCGCTATGTCAAAGAAGGGCCCTATGTGGCTTGGGCGGTGGATTTCGGCCACCAGTGCCCGTATCCCGACTTCGAGAATGCCAGCAAACGATATGTAACCCAGGCGACTGACGCCGCCCGTTCGGCGCTGCGGCCGTACAAGTGGTCATTGCAGATCGGTGGTGTTATCGCGGTGACGGCCGCGGCGCTGGTATTGATCAACCGGCGGCGCCGTAAAGCGCAGTAAGGCTCATGCCTGTTGAACAAAGGTCAGCCGCACCGCGAAGCCGATCAACAGGCTGCCGAACACCCATTGTTGCAGGCGCTGGGCCGAGGGGCTGCGTTGCAGCCAGCGGCCCAGCGCGGCGCCGGTCAAGGCATAGGCGCTGTCGAACAGCAAACCGACGCCGACCAGCAGCATGCCCAATACCGCAAATTGCGCGAGCACCGGTCCGGCGTGAGGGTTGATGAACTGGGGCAATAACACTGAGCAGAACAGCAACGCCTTGGGGTTGAGCAGGTTGGTCAGCAAGCCGCGCTGGATGGAGGCCCGCCAGCATGGTTTTTCGCCGGTTGCGTCTGCGCCATTCAGGTTCGGCAACATCGTGGTTCGCAGGCACTGAATGCCGATCCACAACAGGTAGGCGGCTCCCGCCAGGCGCACCACGTCGAAGGTCCACGGCGCAGCCTTGAACAGCGCCGCCAGCCCCAGCGCGGCCAGCGCCACATGACATCCACGAGCAATGCCCAGACCCACCGCCGTTGCCAACGCCGCGCTTTTGCCCTGACGGGCGCCGGTTTGCAGCAGCAGAATCATGTCCGGGCCGGGCAACAGATACACCACTGCCAGCGCCATGAAAAACAGCCAGAGTCCTTCCACGTTGCACCCCATTCGTTGTTGATTCGGTAGCGCCAGTCTAGGGTTGAAGGGTGGGGCAGGTGCTTGCGAAGTCAGCTTCTAAATGCTGGGTAATTGGCATAACCTGCCACTTTGTGACGATAAAACCATCAGGATCTGCCAAGCCATGAAGCTGGATGCCTACGACCGCAAGATTCTCGCCGCCCTGCAACGGGACGGGCGCCTGAGCAATGTGCAATTGGCCGACGAGATCGGTTTGTCCGCTTCCCCCTGTTTGCGTCGGGTGCGGATGCTGGAGGAGGCCGGCGTGATTCGCGGCTATCAGGCCAACCTTGATCGTGACGAAGTGGGACTTGGGCTGACGGTGTTTGTCGGGGTCAAGGTTGAGCGCCACAACGATGAACAGGCCGAAGCCTTTCGCTTGGCCGTCACCGCACTGCCGGAGGTGATTTCGGCATTCCTGGTGTCAGGGGAATCGGATTTTCTGCTGCAAGTGGTGGTGCCGGATCTACGCGGGTATGACCGCTTTCTCACCGAGCGCCTGCTGAAATTGCCGGGTGTAAGTGATATCCGCAGCAACTTTGCGATTCACACGGTGAAGACGCCGGGGGCGTTGCCGTTGGGGCATTTGCCGCTTTAGACCGAGCAGGATCGATCCCACGCGGACGGTTCGACGCCTCGACGTGGGAACGATCATCTCGCAGGCGGGCTCACATCTGCGTCGCCATCCCCTCCACATTCATCGCCGCCTGACGCAACGCCTCGGACCGCGTCGGATGCGGATGGCACGTCAACGCGATGTCCTCCGCCGAAGCGCTGAACTCCATCGCCACGCAATACTCACCAATCATTTCGCTGACGCTCGGTCCGACCAGGTGCACGCCGAGAATTTCGTCGGTGCGCTCATCGGCCAGCACTTTGGCGAAGCCTTCGGTTTCGTGGTTGATCTTCGCCCGGCTGTTGGCGGTGAAGGGGAATTTGCCGACTTTGTACGCGCGACCTTCTGCCTTGAGCTGCTCTTCAGTCTTGCCGACGCTGGCCAGTTCAGGCTTGGTGTAAATGACATTGGGGATCAAGTCATAGTTGACCTCGCCCGCCTTGCCGACGATTTGCTCGATGCACACCATGCCTTCATCTTCGGCCTTGTGGGCGAGCATCGGCCCGGACGTGACATCGCCGATCACCCACACGCCCGCAGCGTCGGTGCGATGGCCCTTGTTCGCGAGCATGCCGCGTTTGTCGGTGGTGAGGCCGACGTTTTCCAGACCCAAACCCTCGGTGTAAGGCCGACGGCCGATGGACACCAGCACGTAATCGGCCTCAATCGTCTCGGCAGTGCCGCCCGCCGCCGGCTCCACGCTGAGCTGAACGCCGTTTGCGGACGGGGTGGCGCTGGTCACTTTCGAGCTCAACTTGAAGCTGATGCCCTGTTTGCTCAGCGAGCGCTGCAGGGTTTTGCCCGCCTCAGCATCCACACCGGGACAGATCCGGTCGAGAAATTCGATCACGGTCACCTGGGCGCCCAGGCGGCGCCACACTGAACCCAATTCCAGGCCGATCACGCCGGCGCCGATCACTACCAAGTGCTTCGGCACTTCGGCCAGCGACAGCGCGCCAGTGGAATCGAGGATGCGTTTGTTATCGATCTGGACGCCGGGCAGGGGAGTGGGCTCGGAGCCGGTGGCGATGACGATGTCCTTGGCACTCAGTTCGGTCTTGCCACCTTGGTTGTCGGTCACCGTCACTTTGCCCGGCCCGTCGATGTGGCCCCAACCTTTGATCCAATCGACTTTGTTTTTGCGAAACAGAAATTCGATGCCCTTGGTCAACCCGGTCACGCTTTCATCTTTCTGCTTCATCATCTGGGCGAGGTTGAGAGTGGGTTTGACCTCGATCCCCAGGTTGGCGAATTCCGTTCCCATGGCGGCGTCGTAGAGTTCCGAGGCATGCAGGAGTGCCTTGGAGGGCATGCAGCCGACATTCAGGCAGGTGCCGCCGAGGGTCGCCCGACCTTCCACGCACGCTACTTTCAGGCCCAGTTGGCCTGCGCGGATCGCTGCGTTGTAACCGCCGGGGCCACCGCCCAGTATCACGACGTCATAAGTGCTCATGGATGTACTCCTGGACTGAAAGGGAAATGGGCTGGGTAAACGTAGTCTTTGAATAAAATTATGAGCGTAATATGTGCGTTTGCGGCTATTTCGGTCAAGGCTTCAGCGTAGCGACAGGTTGGGCATCTTTAGATAGAGCGATTTAGTACAAAAATTTCACCACTTTCGTTATATCGTAACGAATTGCGATGTGGCCAATGATAAGCACTGGGGTGGTATGCAAGTCGATCTCGAAGTCGATGGAACGCAGGTAGCCGGGCTGCCGCGCTTTCAGCAGGCGGTTTTTCAAGGGCGGCGATTGCGTCAGTTCGCCATCGGCCTGAGCGCCTTGGCGGCGGTCGGGTTGGTGTTGGCGTTTTTTGTCGGGCTGTTTGCGCCGTTGTCGCTGTGGGCCCCGTTGCTGGTGAATCAGAGCGCAGGTTTGCTGGTGCTGATTGCCGGCCTGCAATCGGCATGGTGGGAGACTCAGTGGCGCGCGCAAGCGATGAATCCGCCGCTGCCAGAGGTTGTTTCGGATGAAACCGTTGCCCCCGATGGCTGGTATGAGCGACTGCTGGAGCGGCTCGGTCAGCGCTGGGTGCGCTTGCTCGGGCAGATCGGCGCACCGACCCTATGGCTCGCCGGTTGGGCACTGTTGGCGATCTACAGCATCAGCCAATTCTGGAACCTCGCGTTGGCGCCCGCAGCGTTGGGATTATCGGCAAGCGTCGGTGCCGTGCTGTCGTTGTTGCTGGCCTTCGGTTTGCTGGTGCTTGAGCGTCAGCTCGCCCAGGAAAACGTCGCCCAATGGCCAGAAGCGGGGCAGTTGGCGCAACTGAGCCGGGTGGCGATCATTTGCCTGGTGCTCAGCGCGTTGTGTTTGTTGTTTGGCAGCGAAACTTCGGTCTGGCCAGTACGCCTTGCCGTGTTGATCGGGTTGCTGCCGGGACTGGTCGCGGCCGAGTTGCTGCTACGCGCCATGTTGTCGTTGTTCAGTCCTCGCCGTGAACACTTTGAACCGACGTTGCTGGCACGAAGTGTTGTCGCCGACATGCTGCGCTGGCCGCCACAACCGTTCCTGGCGTTGCAGCACGAACTGCATAACCGCTTCGGTATCGACTTGCGGCAGATCTGGGCCTTCACCTATATGCGTCGGGCGTTTTTACCGGTGATGGCGGTGGTGGCGATTGTCGGGTGGTCGCTCACCGGTGTTCACGAAATACCCCTGCAAGGGCGGGGCATCTACGAACGTTTCGGCAAACCGGTGGAAGTGTTCGGTCCGGGTTTGCACGCCGGTTTGCCGTGGCCATTGGGCCGGGTACTGAGCGTTGAAAACGGCGTGGTTCACGAGTTGGCAACAAGCGTTGGCGAAACATCGGTGCCGGTCGTCCTGGAACCTGCAGAAGGCCCGGCGCCGGCGATTGCCAATCGCTTGTGGGACGCCAGCCATGTGAACGATAAATCCCAGGTGATCGCCAGCAGCCGTGCCGACAAGCAGAGCTTTCAGATCGTTAACATGGACGTGCGTTTTGTGTACCGCATCGGTCTGACCGATCAAGCGGCGTTGGCTGCGACGTACAACAGCGCCGATGTACCAACGCTGATTCGCAGCACTGCCAGCCGGATTCTGGTTCACGACTTTGCCTCGCGGACCCTCGACGGTTTGCTTGGCGAGGACAGGGTAGGGCTGGCCGAGGAGATCGGCCGCGCCGTGCAATCTGATCTGCAGAAGCTCGACAGCGGTGTGGAAATTCTCGCCACCGTGGTGGAGGCGATCCATCCGCCGGCCGGTGCAGCCAACGCTTATCACGGCGTTCAGGCGGCGCAGATTGGTGCCCAGGCATTGATCTCGCGTGAGCGCGGGGCAGCAGCGCAAGCGACCAATCAAGCGCAGTTGCAGGCCAGCATCGCTCGCGATCAGGCGAGCGCCAGCGCACATGAAATCAACTCCGCCGCGCAGGCGGCTGATCTGAAATTCACCGCCGAACAAAAAGCCTATGCCAGTGCCGGCCAAGCGTTCTTGCTGGAGCAGTATTTCAGCCAACTGACCCAGGGTCTGGCCAACGCCAAATTGCTGGTGCTCGATCATCGTCTGGGCGGCACCAGCAATGCACCGACCATCGACCTACGTACCTTCACGCTGCCGGCCGATCCTGCGTCGCCGCGCAACAGCGCTCAGCCAGGAGCTGCCCATTGAGCCAGTCGCACTCTCACGATCATGATGACCACGCCGGCCACGATCACGGACATGGCGGACATCACCATGGTCACCACCATCATCACGGTGATTCACAGGAAGCCGGTCCATTCCCGTGGCGGCGCATGGGGTGGGCGGCGTTGCTCGTGGCATTCGCCATCGCGGCAGCGAGTCTGGTGCAGGTTCGCTCGGGGGAGGCCACGGTGATTACTCGCTTCGGTAATCCGTCGCGGGTGTTGCTGGAGCCGGGTCTCGGCTGGCGCTGGCCGGCACCGTTTGAAGCGGCCATTCCGGTCGACTTACGGCTGCGCACCACCTCCAGCGGTTTGCAGGATGTGGGCACGCGCGACGGATTGCGCATCATTGTTCAGGCCTACGTGGCGTGGCAGGTTCAGGGCGACCCGGACAATGTGCAGCGCTTTATGCGCGCCGTTCAGAATCAGCCGGACGAAGCGGCGCGGCAGATTCGCACGTTTGTGGGGTCGGCACTGGAAACCACCGCGAGCAGTTTCGACCTGGCCAACCTGGTCAACACCGACGCCAATCAGGTGCACATTGCCGACTTCGAAGCGCAGTTGCGTAAACAGATCGATCAGCAGTTGCTGACCACGTATGGCGTTCGCGTGCTGCAAGTGGGCATCGAGCGTTTGACCCTGCCGTCGGTGACGCTCACCGCCACCGTCGATCGCATGCGCGCCGAGCGTGAAACAATTGCCACCGAGCGCACCGCCATCGGCAAGCGTGAAGCCGCGCAAATCCGGTCCGCGGCTGAACGAGATGCGCGCATCGTGCAAGCTGATGCGACGGTGAAAGCTGCCGATATCGAAGCCCAATCCCGCGTCGAAGCCGCGCAGATTTACGGCCGTGCCTACGCCGGTTCGCCACAGCTTTACAACTTGCTGCGATCCCTCGATACATTGGGCACGATCGTCACCCCGGACACCAAGCTGATATTGCGCACTGATGCTGCACCTTTCCGAGTGCTGGTTGACGGTCCACCGACCCTCGATAACAAGTCCGGGTCACAGCCATGAATTTAGTTCCACGTGGAACACATGAGTTAAGCAGCCCCTGGATTCAGGCTGGGCGATTGGCTTTTTTGGCGCTTTACGGCGTGACCGTTCTGGCTGCGTTAGCGTGGGCATTCTCCAATGTGCGGCAGATTGATCCTCAGAATCGGGCGGTGGTCCTGCACTTCGGCGCGCTGGATCGCATCCAGAATGCCGGTTTGCTATTGGCCTGGCCACGCCCCTTTGAGCAAGTGATTTTGTTGCCGGCAGCTGATCGGGTGATCGAACGTCGGGTGGAGAATCTGCTTCGTAGTGATGCTGCTTTGCAGGCCGATCGGGTGGCGTCTTTCGCGACACCGCTGAGCGATACGCTCGCTGGATCGGGCTATTTGCTGACCGGTGACGCGGGCGTGGTGCAGCTGGATGTGCGGGTTTTCTACAAGGTCACCGAACCTTATGCCTTCGTGCTTCAAGGTGAACATGTGTTGCCGGCACTCGATCGGCTGGTCACCCGCAGCGCCGTTGCCCTGATGGCCGCGCGAGACCTGGACACCATTTTGGTGGCGCGGCCGGAACTGATCGGTAGCGACAATCAGGCGGCAGAACGTCGCGAACGTCTGCGCGGTGATTTGGTGCAGGGCATCAATCAGCGTCTGGCCGAGCTGACCGCGACGGGACAGGGCCTGGGTATCGAAGTGGCGCGAGTCGACGTGCAATCGAGTCTGCCCGGCCCAGCGGTGAACGCTTTTAATGCGGTGCTGACCGCCAGCCAGCAAGCGGACAAAACCGTCGCCAATGCGCGCACCGAGGCCGAGAAACTGACACAGACCGCCAATGAACAAGGCGACCGGACACTGCAAGTCGCCCACGCCCAGGCGAGCGAACGGCTGGCCAAAGCTTCGGCTGATACGGCCACGGTGTTGAGCCTGGCCCAAGCGCAACAACAGGGCACTGACCCGCAAATGTTGCTGCGTATCTACCGCGAGCGGATGCCGAAGATTCTCGGCCAGGCCGGCTCAGTAACGACGGTCAATCCGAAAGATGATTCCCGCCTGATCATTCAGGGAGCAGTGCAATGACCACCCCAACCGCCGCCGCACCCAGCCTGTTGTCCTCGGCTGAACAACGCAGCGCTGCACGCCAATTGACCTTGGCCATGCTTGCCCTTGACTTGCTCAGCCTCGGGTTGATCTGGCGCTGGCTGTCACCGGAGCAGACGGGCGTCAGTCAATTGCTGTTGGGTTTTGCATCGTTGCTGGTGGCCGTGCCAGTGATGCGTTCGGCGTGGTACAGCCTGCGATATCCGAGCTTGCACGGGATCACCGATCAGCTGATTGCCCTCGCCATGCTCGGTGCCTGGGCGACGGGTGATCTGCTGACTGCTGCGTTGCTGCCGATCATCATGATCTTCGGCCACGTGCTGGAAGAGCGCAGCGTGATCGGTTCCCAGGAAGCGATTCGTGCGCTCGGCAAACTGACCCGCAGTCACGCTCGCAAGGTTCAGGCTGACGGAGCCATCGTCGAAGTCGACAACGGCACCCTTAAAACCGGCGACATTGTCGAGGTACGTGCGGGCGACCGAGTGCCGGCCGATGGTCGGGTGTTGTCCGGTCAGGCAAGCCTCGACACGGCATCGATCACCGGTGAGTCGGTGCCGATCGAGGCAGGTGTCGGCATGCAGGTCTTTGGCGGCGCGATCAATCTCGACGGTTTGCTGCGCCTCGAAGTGACGCGCACCGGCAACGAATCGACCCTCGGTAAAGTCATCGCCCTGATGCAAAGCGCCGAGCGTTCGAAGCCGCCGATCACCCGTTTGCTTGAACGTTACGCCGGCAGTTACATGGTGTTGGTATTGCTGTTGGCCGCAGTGACCTGGTTTGTCACCAATGATGCCCAGGCGATGCTCGCGGTGCTGGTGGCGGCGTGTCCTTGCGCGTTGGTGTTATCGGCGCCAGCCACGGCGATTGCCGGCGTGGCGGTGGCGGCGCGGCACGGGATTCTGATTCGCAGCTCGGCGTTCCTGGAAGAGTTGGCGGACCTCACGTCGCTGGTGGTCGACAAGACAGGAACCCTGACGTTTGGCACCTTGCGCTTGCAGTCCATCGACAGCCCGCTGGAGGACCGCAGTCACGTGCTTAAACTCGCTGCGAGCCTCGGCTCGGCCAGCAGTCATCCGGTGAGCCGTGCGCTCGCCGGGTTGGTCACTCAGGAACATTTTCTGCTGCTGTCGGACATCCACGAGCGCCAGGGCCTGGGCGTGGTCGCGATGACGGAGCAGGGCGAAGCAGCGCTCGGCCGTCCAGAGCTATTCGCGCAACTGGGCATCGCCACTTCGGCGGTTCCCGAACACGATGGCCCGATTGCCGGGCTGGCACTCAACGGTGAATTCCTGGCCTGGCTGTTGCTGGCAGACAGCGTCAAACCTGAGGCGCGTTTTGCCTTGAGTGAATTACGTGAACTGGGTTTGGGTCGCCAGTTGTTACTTACGGGCGATCGGCACAGCGTCGCGCACACGCTGGCACGGGATGTCGGCATCACCGATGTTGAAGCGCAGGCACTGCCTGAGGACAAACTCAACCGGGTGCTGACGGAAATCGGCAACGGCTTCCGGCCGATGGTGGTGGGAGATGGCATCAACGATTCGCTGGCACTCAAGGCCGGCGTCGTGGGGGTGGCCATGGGCGCGGGTGGCGCGGACATCGCGCTGGCGTCGGCGGACATTGTGTTGATCGGCAGCGACCTGCGCCGTCTCGGCACCTGTGTCCGGTTGAGTCGCCAATGTCGGCAGACCTTGCAGGTCAACGTGATCATCGGTCTGGGCTGGACCCTGGCGATTGTCGCGTTTGCGGCATTCGGCTGGCTCGGTGCTGCGGGGGCGATGATTGCAGCGTTGCTGCATAACCTCAGTACGTTGTTGGTGCTCGGTAATGCGGGGCGTCTGCTGCGCTTTCAGGAGCCTTTGCTGAAAATTAAAGACGAGGCTTGAACGCTTCTAAACCAGGGCTATGAGGGCAAAACCGAGTTTTTAGAACTGTGCATCAAATTTGTAGTCATCTAGGGTAAGGACCATCTGCTTTTGTGGACGCACGACGGCTGGTTTAAGCGCCGCGAGTTATAGAAAAACGCTATTAAATCGATAGCCAGCTATTTTTCTAGGATGGTCTACCCTCACATCAGACGTCTGAAACAAGGGGGACTTTCCATGCTCGCGCAACTTCCACCGGCCTTACAGAATCTGCAGTTACCGCTACGCCTGCGACTCTGGGACGGCCATGAATTCAATCTGGGGCCGACGCCCAGCGTCACTATTGTGGTCAAGGACCCACAAATGGTTACCCAGTTCACTCACCCCAGCCTGGACGCGCTCGGAGCGGCGTTTGTCGAAGGCAAGCTGGAACTCGAAGGCTCCATCAGCGACGTGATCCGCGTTTGTGATGAATGGAGTCAGGCGTTGTTGAGCGAGGACGACGACAGTCAGCCTGTGCGCACGTTCCACGACAAGGAAACCGACGCGAAGGCGATTTCCTACCACTACGACCTTTCCAATGCGTTTTATCAGCTGTGGCTCGACAGCGACATGGCGTATTCCTGCGCCTATTTCGAGACCGGCAGCGAAACGCTGGAGCAAGCCCAGCAAGCCAAGTTCCGCCACCTGTGCCGCAAGCTACGTCTGCAACCGGGTGAATACCTGCTGGATGTCGGTTGCGGTTGGGGAGGGCTGGCCCGTTTCGCGGCCCGCGAGTTTGGCGCGAAAGTGTTCGGGATTACCCTGAGTAAAGAGCAACTGGCCCTGGCCCGTGAAAGAGTGACCGCCGAAGGCCTGGACGATCTGGTTGAACTGCAACTGCTCGACTACCGCGATCTGCCTCAGGACGGGCGCTTCGATAAGGTGGTCAGCGTCGGCATGTTCGAACACGTCGGCCACGCCAACCTGGCCGAGTACTGCAAGACCTTGTTCGGCGCAGTGAAAGAGGGCGGCCTGGTAATGAACCACGGGATCACCGCCAAGCACACGGATGGCCGACCTGTGGGGCGCGGTGCCGGGGATTTCATCGAGAAATATGTGTTCCCCAACGGCGAGTTGCCGCACCTGTCGATGATCTCCGCCGAGATCAGCGAAGCGGGGCTGGAAATCGTCGATGTCGAGAGCCTGCGCCTGCACTACGCGCGCACCCTGGACCATTGGAGCGAACGCCTGGAGGACAATCTGGAAGCGGCTTCAAAACTGGTTCCGGAACAGGCGCTGCGGATCTGGCGGTTGTACCTGGCGGGATGCGCTTACGCGTTCGCCAGAGGCTGGATCAACCTGCACCAGATCCTCGCGGTGAAAGCCCACGCCGATGGCAGCCATGAACTGCCTTGGACGCGAGACGACATCTACCTTTAGAGAATCGGTGAAATAAGCCGGGCGATCCGCATGCCGACCTGTTGCAGGCGGCGGGTCTCCCGGCTTTCTTCTTTGGCGATCTCGTGGGCCTGGGCGAAGTCATCATTGAGCATCTGTTCCACCTCGGCGGCAAACGCGCTGTCGACGGTCAGTAACATCACTTCGAAATTGAGCCGGAATGAGCGGTTATCCAGGTTGGCGCTGCCTATGGCGCTGATTTCACTGTCGATCAACACCACCTTCTGATGCAGGAAACCCGGCGCGTACCGAAACACGCGCACGCCTGCGCGCACGGCTTCGAAAGCATAAAGGCTTGAGGCCGCGTAAACGATTCGGTGGTCCGGTCGTGAGGGCAGAAGCAGCCGCACATCCACGCCTCGAAGAGCGGCCAGTCTCAACGCAGCGAACACGGCTTCGTCGGGGATGAAGTAGGGGCTGGTGATCCACACCCTTTCTGTTGCCGCATGGATGGCTTCGACGAAGAACAATGAACAGGTTTCGTAGGAATCGGCCGGGCCGCTGGCGAGTAATTGGCAGAGCACACCGTCGTCCGGATACACGTCCGGCAGGATCAGTGGTGGCAATGATCGCGCCGCCCAGAACCAGTCTTCGGCAAACGATTCCTGCATGCAGGCCACCACCGGCCCGCATACCCGCACGTGGGTATCGCGCCAGGGCGCCAGCGGCGGTTTCTCGCCCATGTATTCGTCGCCAACGTTATGCCCGCCGACGAAGCCAAGAATCCCGTCGACCACGACGATCTTGCGGTGATTGCGGAAGTTGACCTGGAAGCGGTTAAGCCAGCCGCTGCGGGTGGCGAAGGCTTTGACCTCTACGCCGGCATCGCGCAACGGCTGCACGTAACTGTGGGGCAGGGAATGGCTGCCGATGCGGTCGTACAGCAAGTGTATGGCCACGCCTTCTGCGGCTTTCTTGAGCAGAAGGGTTTGCAGGCGCCGGCCGAGGCGGTCGTCGTGGATGATGAAGAATTGAATCAGCACCGCTTCCTTCGCGTTGTCGATGGCTTCGAAAATTGCGTCAAAGGTGGCTTGGCCGTTGATCAGCAAGCGCACTTCGTTGTTCGCCAGGCACGGCATGCGCCCCAGTTTCGGCATCGCCCGCAGGGACGCGTAGGCGTTGGAGGCGCGTGCGGTCAGCGCCTCTTCTACCCAGGGGCGCCAGTTGAGCTCTGAGATCGCCTTGCGCATTTCCTCGTTGGCCTGGCGCCGCGCCTTGATGTAGCCATCGAAGGTGCTGCGGCCAAAGACCAAGTACGGAATAAGCGTGAGGTAAGGCATGAAGATCAACGACAGGGCCCAGGCGATAGCGCCCTGGGCGGTCCGGACGGTGAGTACGGCGTGGATGGCTGCGATCAGGCCCAGCGTATGAAGCAGTGCAATCATGTAGCCGAAAATGTGCGGTCCAAAGTAATCCATGGGGCAGCCTTGCTCCTGAAGATTCAATGCTTAACAGACCATGTTCCGTGCAGAATGTCGCTATTTAATTGGCCCATGAACTGAAGCCTGTGGCTGACGTCTAACGGCCACTACTGATCAGGAGTTACTCGATGAACGTTCGTCTGCTGGGTTTGGCCGTGGCTTTAGGTTTAGCAGTTCCCCTGGCCGCTCAGGCGCAGATGCTGCAGCCAGGTTTGTGGGAGTTGACCACGAGCAACATGAAGGTCGATGACCAGAACCTGCCGGACTTGCAGCTGATCCTCGGCCAGTTGCAGGGCCAGATGACCCCGCAACAGCGTGCGCAGCTGGAGAAGCAGGGCATCACCATGGGCGGAAAGGGGATTCGGGCGTGCCTGACGCCGGAGCAAGTGAAGTCAGACAATATCCCGCTGACGGACCCGCAATCGGGCTGCAAACAGGAAATCACTGACCGCAGCGGTAATCAGTGGAAATTCCGTTTCAGCTGTCCGAAAGCGCAGGGCGCGGGGGTCGCCACTTTCCTCAGTGATCGTGAGTTCACCACCAAGGTCAACGGCACGTTTAATGCGACCGGCCTTCAACAGAAGGGTAGCCTCGATACTCGCGCCGTGTGGTTGGGTCAGGATTGCGGGACGGTCAAGCCGAGGGCTTAAAAGCTTCGCGGGCAAGCCTCGCTCCTACAGGGTCGATGCAGATCCTGTGGGAGCGAGGCTTGCCCGCGAAGGGGCCGGCTCAGACTCTCGCAATGCCAATTGACCTCAACCACTCACACACCGCATCAACCGCCATCCTGCCGAAATCCTCTCCGGTGCGGCTGCGCACACTGACAAACCCGCCGGCTTTTTCTTTCTCACCGATCACCACCAGATACGGCACTTGCTGACTGTGCTCGCGGATCTTGTGGCGGACTTTCTCGTTGCGCAGATCAGCACGAGCGCGCACGCCACCCCGGCGCAACGCCTCGGTCACCGACTGTGCGTAATCCGCCTGACGCTCGTCCATGCTGACAATGATCACGTGCGGCGGTGACCGCCAGTTATCCAGTTCCTGTTGGCTGGGCCAGCACGTTCCATAAACCCGTTGTGGCGCGGTGCCGCTGATGTGATCGAGCGCGAATGCCTGCAACACCCGGGTTGCGGGAACATGCGGCCCCACTGACAGACACTCGAAGTCCCCAAGGAGATAGGGCAATGACTTTTCCGGGGGCGTCGATCCGGGTGGCGGCTTTCTGCGCCGGATCGAGTGGTTGGTTGCAGCCAGGGTCCTCATGCGCGCTTCGATACCGGCAAGGTCGACCAGGTGTAACAGACGCTCAAACGCAAACTCGTAGAAGAAGCCATCACCCATCGCCGATCCGATCTGTAATTGCGCTTTTGGATAGAGTTGCTTGATGGCCACCGCCAGCATCAATGCGCAGGAGCGTCGCAAGATCTCCAACCCATCGGGCTCCTGAGGCGTGACGATGCCGACCCGGGCATCGGCCTCGATCATGAACTCACAGTCCACCAGAACACCGTCCACCCGACCAGCCACGGCCGCTCTGGCCAGCCCGGCACCGATGCTCGCGGCGAATTCATACACCGACAACGGCTGGTCGTATTCACGCAATGAACCATCGCTCAGGGTGATGTGAATCATGTCGGTGCTCTCGAGTGCAATTAACGCGCGTTAGCGCATAAACCGTAGGGGTAAACCCTGGCAGTTGTCATTAAGACGTTTGTCGTGCCAGGCGATTTGCCCCGATACGATCGTGGTGCTGACGCTGTGGCGAAAACGCTGGCGAGCGAAGGGTGTCCAGCCGCATTGCGACAAGATCGGCTGCCTGGAAACGGCCACGCCCTCTGGCTCGGCTTTGATCAGAACGAGGTCGGCCCAGTAGCCTTCGCGCAGATAGCCACGGTCGGGAATGGCAAACAGATCAGCCACGCGATGACTGGTCTTGGCCACGAGGGCAGTTATCGGCAGTACTTCGTCGATCACCAGTTCCATTAACGCGGGCAGGGCGTGTTGCACCAATGGCAATCCGGACGGGGCCTGGTGGTAGGGCCGTTGTTTTTCCGCCCAGGTGTGCGGCGCGTGATCGCTGCCGATGACGTCCAGCCGATTGCTCATCAGGGCTTGGCGCAGGGCATCACGATCGGCCTGAGTCTTGATCGCCGGATTGCATTTGATCAGGTTGCCGAGACTCGGGTAGTCGCGATCATCGAACAGCAAATGATGCAGGCAGACTTCGGCGCTAATGCGCTTATGTGTCAGCGGTTTGTCTTCGAACAATGCCAGTTCACGCGCGGTGGTCAAATGCAAAACGTGCAGGCGGGTGCCGTGTCGCCTGGCCAGGTCCACGGCCATTGAGGACGAACGAAAGCACGCTTCGGCATCGCGAATCTGCGGGTGTACCGCGGCGGGAATGTGCTCCCCAAAACGCTCGAGCACTTTTGCAGCATTGGCTTCGATGCTGGGTGTGTGTTCGCAATGGGCCAGCAGAAGGGTCGGCACCTCGGCGAACAATCGTTCGAGCGTCTGCGGATCGTCCACCAGCATGTTGCCGGTAGAGGCGCCCATGAACACTTTCACACCGGCTACTTCACAGGGATTGAGCGCCGCCACGGTGTCGAGGTTGTCGTTGCTCACGCCGAAGTGAAAGCCGTAGTTGGCGACGGAGTTGATCGCTGCTCGACGCTTCTTGTCATCGAGTGCCGCGAGGGTCAGGGTTGCCGGATTTGTATTGGGCATGTCCATGAAACTGGTGATGCCGCCCGCCACGGCCGCCCGCGATTCGGTGTAAAAGCTACCCTTGTCCGGTGCCCCGGGATCTCGGAAATGCACCTGGTCATCGATCATTCCAGGTACTAGCCACTGTCCTTGTGCATCGATTTCGACGTGGGCATTTTCTCCGTGGATACTGCCCGCGATCTTCACGATCCTGCCGTTGCTCACCAGCAGGTCGCCATCGAATTCACGACCTTCGTTCACCAATCTGGCATTGCGAATCAGCACGCTGCTCATGGTTAAAACTCGTTCTGCAGGGCTTTGTAGCCGCGCACCAGGTCGACGTTGGTGCGCGCCACGTCCTCGGAAAATTCCGAGGCACTGACGCTCACCGGTGGGAACTGCGACAGGTCGGTGTTGGGGCCGATTCGGGTGGTGGAGGGCACGTAGAAGTCTTCGGGCAAGTCACGACCGTCGACCACCGAGTTGTGCCGCACCACGCAGCCATCGCCGACCGCGCAGTTGAACAGTACGCTGTTGAAACCGATGAACACTCGATCGCCAACCGTGCAAGGGCCATGAACGATGGAGCGGTGAGCGATTGAACTGAACTCGCCAATGGTCACCGCCGCGCCGGACTTGGAGTGGATCACCACACCATCCTGAATGTTCGAGTTGGCGCCGATAGTGATGGGCTCCATCTCGCCTGACGCGTCCACTTCGTCAGCCCGAATGACGGCGTAGGGGCCGACGAAGACGTTTTCGCCAATCACCACCTTGCCGCAGATGATCGCAGTTTTATCCACATAGGCGGATTCCGCAATCAGTGGCAAATCGCCTGAGGGGTTCTTGCGGATCATGGCTTGCTCAACGCGTCGTAGAGGGTGTTGAGGTTGTATTCGAACAGGCCGGCAAAGGTACTCGCCGGACCGCTTGCGGCGAGCGCATCGGAGTACAACGTGCCACCGATGTGCGCGCCGCTTTCATCGGCAATCTGCTTGAGCAGACGGGCATCCTTGATGTTTTCCATGAACACCGCTTTGACCTTGGCCTGACGAATCTGGGTGATCAGTGCAGCGACTTCCGCGGCTGAAGGTTCGCGTTCCGTCGACAGGCCTTGCGGCGCCATGAAGTCGATGCCGTAGGCCTGACCCAGATAACCGAACGCATCGTGAGAAGTGACGATCTTGCGATTGCCCGGTGGTAGCGAACCGAGCTTGGCCTTGGCTTGGGCGAGCAGTGCGTAGATCTGTTTCAGGTAGGCCTGGCTGTTGCGTTGGTAGTCGGCTGTGTTCGCCGGGTCGGCGGCGATCAGCGCCTTGGTGATGTTGCTGATGTACAGCTCGGTGTTGGCCAGGTTGTGCCAGGCGTGAGGGTCGGGCACGGTCTCGCCGTCCTCATCCAGGGAGCGCGGGATGACGCCGTGGCTCGCACTGATGACGGGGGCCTTGGTCTCGGTGCTGGTCACCAGGCGGTCCAGCCATGGCTCGAAACCCAAACCGTTTTTGATGATGAGTCTGGCCTTGAGCAAGGCTTTGGCATCGTCCGGAGTCGGCTCGTAGGTGTGGGCATCGGCGTCAGGACCGACCATGTTGGTGATCTGGATATGGTCGCCGCCGACCTGATGGGTCATGTCGGCAAGGATGCTGAAACTGGTGACCACCTGAAGTTTTTCCGCCGCAGACAACGACATCGACAGCATCAGACTGAACAGCACGAGTAAAGCGCGCATCGGAAAGAACCTCATTGGGATGTGAGCAAAGGTGGGCGGCGCAACAAACCGTGCACCGGACCGAACACCACGGACAGCGCATACAAACCGCCCGCTACCAGCACGATCGCCGGGCCGCTGGGCAGCGAGTAATAGAACGACAGCAATAAGCCGAGCCATACCGAGAGGCAGCCGAGCAGGGCGGCAATCGCAATCAATATGGGTAAACGGCGACTCCAGAACCGCGACGCGGCGGCCGGCAACATCATTAAACCGACCACCATCAAGGCACCGATGGCCTGGAAGCCGATCACCAGGTTCAGCACCACCAGGGTCAGGAATACGCCGTGAGCCAGCGGGCCAAGACGGCTGACGGTTTGCAGGAAAAGCGGGTCGAGGGTGTCCAGCAGCAAGGGGCGGTAGATCAGCGCCATGGCGATCAGGCTGAACCCGGAGACCCACAGCATGCCGGTCAGCGTCGGCCCATCGACCGCCAGCGCGGAGCCGAACAGCAGGTGAAGCAGGTCCAGGCGTTTGCCGGCAATGCCGAGGATCAGCACGCCGCTGGCAAGGGAAATCGGATAGATCGCAGCGAGGCTCGCGTCTTCGCGCAACCCCGTTCGGCGGGTGATCCATGCGGCGAGTCCGGCCATGCTCAGGCCTGCACCAAGTCCGCCAATGGTCAGTGCCGGGAGGCTCAAACCGGCGAACCAGAAACCGAGCGCTGCACCCGGCAGGATGCCGTGAGCTACCGCGTCGCCGATCAGGCTCATCCGGCGAAGGATCAGAAACACACCCAACGGCGCGGTGCTGCAAGCCAAGACCAATCCGCCCAAGAGTGCACGGCGCATGAATACAAACTCGTGGAACGGTTGCCAAAGCTGAGCGGCAGCGAGCATCAGGCCACCTGCACTTGCTGTGGTTGGCGGATCAGTTCGGTACTGGGGCCGAGGATGCAGCCGCTGCTTTTGATCAGCAGGCTTTGAGGAATGTGTTGGCGAACGGCGGCGAGGTCATGACACACGACCACCAGGGTTCGACCTTCGGCGTGCCAGTTATGAAGGTGTTTCCAAAGCAGCGACTGGCCCAGCTCATCGAGCGCGGCGTGGGGTTCATCGAGTAACAGCAAAGGCGCTTCGGCAAGACTCAAGCGAGCGAGCAGGGCGCGCTGCAATTCGCCTCCGGAAAGGGCCATCAACGGGCGCTGTTCCAATCCCGTCAGGCACCAGTCTTCCAGCACGGCTTTGATACGTTGGTGGCGTATCTCTGGCGATTGCTTGCTGCCCCAGAAACCAGCGGCTACCAACTCCTGAAGGCTGATGGGGAATTGCCTGTCCAGGTGTTGCTGTTGAGGGAGGAAGGAAAGCGAGCCCTTGCGTGGAATAGCGAGGCTGACTTTTCCGGCCAAGGGTTTTTGCAGCCCCGCGATGACTTTCAGCAGACTGCTTTTACCCGAGCCATTGGCGCCGATCACGGCAGTCAGACTGCCTTCGGGCAATTCAAAATCCACAGGGGGCGTAAGCGGTTGACCGGGCGCCCCCCAGCGCAATGCCTGACAACGGATCATGCGGTTACCCAGTTCCATCGGCTTTCGGCAACGGCATCGTGGGCATGAAGGCTTTCGGCGTGGACGACGCGTATGTGGAAAGCGTTGATACAGGGAGAGCGTTTCAAGGCCAGATTCAGTCGGCGAGCGGCGTCCTCGCAGAACATCAGGTTTTGCCCATTGGCCAGGGCGAAGGCTTGTTCATCGGCACGCTTCACGGCGGTTTGTACGGCAGTGCCGAGTGCCGCTTCGGCGTCATTGATGAGTGCAATCAGCGGCAGGTCATCCAGGTAGTCGTCCAGCCGCAGCTGTAAACGTGCGTTGCTGCGTTGGCTGTGCGGTGTCGCAACGATGCCTTTGGTAGAACCAAGCCACGCCAATACATCAGCGTGTTGCAGCGACTTGTTGGCGAAGTCGTCGACGAATTGTTGCTGAATCAACTGCCGGGCAAGTGCGGCTGAACACGGACAGGTCGAGGAGTATGGAACATCGATTTTTAGTTCCACGTGGAACATCGCGTTTTTCAAACGCGCTTCGATGCTCACTGGATAGGTTTTCCAGCCGGCTAGCGGACTGATCAACGCCGGCCTTTTGAGCAGTAAATCCGCATCAATTTTTAAGTAAGCGCCGTGGGACAGCCCTTCATGACTGTCGAGAAAACGTTGAAGAACTCGCCGCAATAGGGCGGGCGTCAGGTTTTCCTGCTCAAGTGCTTCCAGCGCTAAATACAGCCGGGACATGTGAATACCGCGCGCTTCTCCATCATCGAGGCTCACGCCGGCGTCCACCTTTGCGCTAAGCCGTTGGCCATCGAACAACACAGGAAGAGCAATGCCGCACATGCCCACCCAGTCGAGTGGCAGGGCTTGGCGGGAAGCCTGCGCGGCGATATCCGGCAGAGTCAGCGCATTCATGAGCAGGTCCGTCGTAGGAGTGGGGTTTCATATGTTATGTTATTACATTGAAATCGACCATGCCTTTTTCACGAGCGGCTTCCAACATGCACCGACGTCACTTGCTCAACTGGATGCTGGCCTGCGCGGCCTTCGCGTTGCCCTTTGGTGTTTCGGCTACGCAGATTCGCAACGCGCGGCTTTGGCGATCGGATGACAAGCTGCGTCTGGTGTTCGATTTGAGCGGGCCGGTGCAGTACAAAACCTTCTCGCTAAGCACTCCCGAGCGGCTGATTGTTGACCTGCGTGGTGCCAGCCTCAGCGGTGACTTCAGCCAACTGGCGCTTGGCAATACGGTCATTCGTTCGATCCGGTCCGGGCGTTTTGGTCAGGGCGATACGCGGATCGTCCTCGACCTCAGCGGCCCGGTTCAGCTCAACAGCTTTCTGCTGCCGCCGCAGGATGGCCAAGGCGACCGGCTGGTCCTCGATCTGAAGCCATCAGCGCCGCTCAACATCGCCCAGGCGACCGAGGCGAGGGTCGACAAGGCTCACCCCAGGCGCGACATCATCGTGGTGGTCGACCCCGGTCACGGCGGCAAAGACCCCGGTGCAGTGGGCGCCAAAGGGGAGCGAGAGAAAGACGTCGTCCTGTCCATCGCCCAGCTATTGGCCAAGCGGTTGAAACGCGAGAAGGGCTTCGACGTGAAGTTGGTGCGCAACGACGACTTCTTCGTTCCGCTGCGTAAACGTGTCGAGATTGCCCGCAAGCACAACGCCGATATCTTCATCTCGGTGCATGCGGACGCGGCGCCGCGTCTCACCGCTTTAGGCGCGTCGGTGTATTGCTTGTCGGAGGGCGGCGCCACCTCGGCCACGGCGCGTTTCATGGCGCAGCGGGAGAACGGCGCGGACTTGTTGGGCGCCACCAGTCTGCTCAATCTCAAGGACAAGGACCCAATGCTCGCCGGGGTGATTCTCGACATGTCGATGAATGCCACTATCGCCGCGAGCTTGCAGCTGGGCAGCACCGTGCTCGGCAGTCTGGCGGCCATCACCTCGCTGCATCAGAAGCGTGTGGAACAAGCGGGATTCGCGGTGCTGAAGTCGCCGGACGTGCCATCGATCCTGGTGGAAACCGGCTTCATTTCCAACGCCCGCGACAGTCAGCGACTGGTAACCGCCCGCCATCAGCAGGCTGTGGCTGATGGATTATTCGAAGGATTGCAGCGCTATTTTCAGAAGAACCCGCCGCTCGACAGCTACATCGCCTGGCAACAGCAACAGAAAAAAGCGCAGGCCTAGCAGCCGCTGATCCTGCTACAGGTGAACCTGGCGCTACTGCCGCCTGAGCTGGAGAAACGGTTGATCGTAGTCCAGCCGACTCGCCGGTTGTAACCGACCCAGGCTTCGCCGTCGGAGGCGATGCCGGTGAAAAACGTGAGCTGACCGTAACGGCTGTTGGTCTGCGCCCAATAGCGTTTGCCTACCCTTTCGAAACCGCGCAAGTAGATCGTGCTGCCAACGGTGTTGACGCTATAGGTATTGCCATCGGCATCCACGCAGGCGAGCAGATTGGCGCTTCGGGTGCATGTGGCCAGGTTCGGGATCTGAGCCCGGGCGTCTATGGCGAGCAGCAGCGAAAAGGTAACCAGCGCTGATTTCAGGGCAATGCGCATGGGAATTCTCACGGCGTGGGCGGGTTTCAGCATCGTACCCTTTATCGTGAAGGGCAAGAGCAGACTGGCTTGATTGCATTGTTATACTATAACATTGAAATCAGCCCGACACTGCGATCGGGCATCTCTGTGAGGAAATCCTGATGCCCAATCGTCTCCCCGTGACCGTCCTGTCCGGCTTTCTCGGCGCCGGTAAAAGCACGCTGCTCAATTACGTGTTGCGTAATCGTGAGAACCTGCGAGTCGCGGTAATCGTCAACGATATGAGCGAGATCAACATCGATGGCAGCGAAGTCCAGCGCGATGTCAGCCTGAACCGCGCCGAAGAAAAACTCGTGGAGATGAGCAATGGCTGCATTTGCTGCACCTTGCGCGAAGACCTGCTCGAAGAAGTCAGCAAGCTCGCCAAGGAGGGGCGTTTCGATTACCTGTTGATCGAATCCACCGGTATCTCCGAGCCATTGCCCGTGGCCGAAACGTTCACTTTCCGTGATGAAGAGGGGCAGAGCCTGGCCGACATCGCGCGGCTCGACACCATGGTCACGGTGGTCGATGGCATGAACTTCCTGCTCGACTATCAGGCGGCCGAAAGCCTCGCTTCCCGTGGTGAAACATTGGGCGAGGAGGACGAGCGCTCGATCACCGACCTGCTGATCGAGCAGATCGAATTCGCCGACGTGATCCTCATCAGCAAGATCGATTTGATCAGCCGCCACGAACGTGAGGAGCTGATCGCGATTCTTGAACGCCTCAACGCTCAGGCGCACATCATCCCGATGGTCATGGGTGAAGTCCCCCTGAAGGAAATCCTCAACACCGGGCGTTTCGACTTTGAAAAGGCGGCTCAAGCGCCAGGCTGGCTGCAGGAGTTACGCGGCGAACACGTGCCGGAAACCGAGGAGTACGGCATCGCCTCGACGGCTTACCGAGCTCGCCGACCGTTTCATCCGCAACGTTTTTTCAGCTTCATCGATCGACCGTGGGTGAACGGCAAACTGTTGCGCTCCAAAGGCTTTTTCTGGCTGGCCAGCAAGCATATGGACGCGGGTAGCTGGTCCCAGGCCGGCGGCTTGATGCGCCATGGTTTCGCCGGGCGCTGGTGGCGCTTCGTGCCGAAAACCCAGTGGCCGCAGGACGAAGAAAGCACGGCCGGGATCATGGAAAACTGGACGGCAGCCACCGGCGATTGCCGTCAGGAGTTGGTGTTTATCGGTCAGAACATCGACTTTGCGCAACTCACCGCCGAACTCGACAATTGCCTGCTGAGCGATGATGAAATGTCCTTGGGTATCGAAGGCTGGCGTTTGCTGTCAGATCCGTTCGGCCCTTGGGACGAAGAGGTTGCCGCCTGATGCTGGCGCCCAGTCTGAAGCTGCGGCCGGTCGTTCATCAGGTTCAAGGGGAAACGCCGCAAACCCTGACCCGAATTCTTGAAGACGGGGTAAATCTGGCGATCTGGCAGCGCCAGCTCCCGGCGCACATCAGTGATTTCGGGTGCTTGTTGCTGTCCCTGAACGAGCCACTGGCCGAGTCGCTGGTCCTGGAGTTACCCAACGAAGACACCGAGCCCGATCTGCATGAATTGGCATCCGGTTTCCGCGATCTCGAAGGCTATGCCGGTTTCATTGCCGACGTGTCCTGGCTGGTCAGCGCATTCGCTTGTCTGTTGGGCGCCAAGCGCATCGGCCTGCGCGTGCGCGTTCTGGACAAGGCCATGTGCCCTCGTTTTCACGTCGATCATGTGCCGGTGCGGTTAATCACGACGTATTCCGGAGCGGGCAGTCAGTGGCTGAAAGAAGGGGTGATGGATCGCCGGCAACTGGGCCAGCCTGGTGCCGAGCCCACGAAGCATTCGCTGATCGAGCAGATCGTCAGCGGTGAAGTGGCACTGCTGAAAGGCGAGAAATGGCACGGCAACGAAGGATTCGGTCTGATCCACCGTTCGCCGCAACTCGCATCGGGCGAACGCCGTTTGATCCTGACCCTGGATTGGCTGGCCTAAGGCTTGAGCCAGTTGCCCTGGCTCTGGCCTTCGCAAAACGGCTTCAGATACGCCGCATCGGCGGCTACGCCGTAATAGTGAATATCCTGTCGGTAAGGCATATTGGCGACTTGGGCGTTGCTGCACACGCCGAACGCGCCCGTGGGACATTGGTCGACGTATTGCACGTCGACGTTCTGCCCGGGAAGGTTCGGCTGGCAGAATCCGTCGGCGAAAAGCTTTTGCGGGATGTTGCGGTTCTGCTGGCAGACTTTCACGTCAAGTCGCTCGGCTGTGCTATGTACCACGCAAGCCTGGGCCAGCGCCTCACCGGAACAGAGCGTCAACAGCAACGACAATTCCATCAACCGCATCCATTACCTCCTCAGAAAACATCGACCATGTTGCAGAACATTCCCACTCACGTCATTGCCGGCCCATTGGGCGCGGGCAAGACCAGTTTGATCAAGCACCTGCTGGCGCAGCGGCCAGCGAGCGAGCGCTGGGCGGTGCTGATCAATGAGTTCGGCCAGATCGGCCTCGATGCCGCGCTGCTGACCCGGGACGCCGATGGTATCGCACTGGGGGAAGTGGCCGGGGGCTGTTTGTGTTGCGTGAACGGTGCGCCGTTTCAGATCTGCCTCGGGCGGTTGCTGCGCAAGGCGCGGCCGGATCGGCTGTTCATCGAGCCATCAGGGTTGGGCCACCCGGCGCAGTTGCTCAAGCAATTGAGTGAAGCGCCGTGGCAAGGCGTACTGGCGGTACAACCTTGTGTACTGGTTTTGGATGCCCAGGCGCTCGCCGCTGGCAAACCATTGCCCGAGGCGCAACAGGAGGCGTTGAGCAGTGCCGGTTTGTTGGTGCTGAACAAGGCGGAAGGTCTCGACGTCAATGATCGCCAGCGAATCGCCGCGCAGCTGCCTGCTCGTCCTTTGTACTGGACGCAGCAAGCGCGCCTGCCGTTGAACGAATTACCGGGCCTTGGCGTTCAGGCGGAGGCGGGTGTGGATAACTTTATCGTGCCCAAGGGGTTGGCGCAGATGCCGGCCATCTGGACCGATCCTGCGCTGCCGATTTGCTTGAGTCAGGCGCAGGACGGGAGCTGGAGCGTCGGTTGGCGGTGGCATCCGACTCAGACCTTCGATGCGGCTCGCGTTGGCCAGTGGCTTGAAAGCTTTGCCTGGCGGCGGGCGAAGCTGGTCATCCACAGCGTCGACGGTTGGGTATCAGCGAATGCGCTGGATAACTCGCCGTTGGAATGGCAGCCGAGCGAATGGCGCCAGGATTCGAGGGTCGAATTGATTTTCGGTGAGCCGCAGGAAGTGGCTTCACTGCAAAAAGCGTTGGCCGACTGTCGGACCGGTTAAGGACGCCACTTGGTGTGTTCTTGCCGCCACTGGCTCAGCTCGATCACTTCCGCGCGAGGCTTCTCCACGTCGACCACAGCAGGCGTGTCGTCGAACGGCATTGGGTAAGGCGCCAGTTCGATCTGCGCGCTGTGGGCGCCGAACTGGGTGATGGTGCCGTTGTGGCGGGTTTCGCCGGTCACGGTGAACTCGAAGTTATACACACGAGCCAGGCGCCGCCGGTCGTTGGCGTCTTTGATGAACGCGATCTTTTTCAGCGCCACGTTACCGTCCAGCAACTCGATCCCGAGCTTGGTGCAATGCAGCTTGACCCTATCCAGCGCGCGCTCGCGCAAGCCGTGGTTGTGCCACAGCCATGCGCCGCCGGTGGCGAGCAGCATCAGCACGAAGATATTTCCGAGGGTCAGCATCAGCAAATTGCTCCAACAAGATAGTGCCAGCTTAACTGCGTCGCCGGTCTGTCGTACAGGCCGTGTTTCGTCGCATACTGCGCGGCTCGAATTTCAATCGTTTTACGGAACTCACCGCATGAAACGTACGCCCCATCTGCTCGCCATCCAGTCCCACGTGGTGTTCGGCCACGCTGGCAACAGCGCCGCGGTTTTCCCGATGCAGCGGGTCGGGGTGAATGTCTGGCCACTCAACACCGTGCAGTTCTCCAACCACACCCAATACGGCCAGTGGACCGGTGAGGTGCTGGCACCGCACCAGATCCCCGATCTGGTTGAAGGGATCGCGGCGATTGGCGAGCTGGGCAATTGCGATGCGGTGCTGTCCGGGTATCTCGGCAGTGCGGCTCAGGGCCGGGCGATCCTGACGGGTGTGGCGCGGATCAAGTCGATGAACCCCAAGGCGCTGTATTTGTGCGACCCGGTAATGGGCCATCCGGAGAAGGGCTGCAGCGTGCCGGCCGAAGTCAGCGATTTCCTGCTGGAAGAGGCGGCTTCGGTGGCGGACTTCATGTGCCCGAACCAATTGGAGCTGGACAGCTTCTCGGGGCGCAAGCCGCAGTCGCTGTTCGATTGCCTGGCGATGGCACGCGCCCTGTTGGCGCGCGGACCGAAGGCGGTGTTGGTCAAGCATCTGGACTATCCCGGCAAGCCGGCGGATGGCTTCGAGATGTTGTTGGTAACGGCGGAAGGCAGCTGGCACCTGCGTCGTCCGCTGCTGGCGTTTCCGCGTCAGCCGGTGGGTGTTGGTGACTTGACGTCGGGGCTGTTCCTGGCGCGTGTGCTGTTAGGCGACAGCCTGTTGGCGGCCTTCGAGTTCACGGCGGCGGCGGTGCATGAAGTGCTGCTGGAAACCCAGGCGTGTGCCAGCTATGAGCTGGAACTGGTGCGGGCGCAGGACCGGATTGCGCATCCGCGGGTGAAGTTCGAAGCAACCGCGATCAGCCTTTAAAAGCTTCGCGGGCAAGACTTGCCCGCGAAAGCGATCTAAAGCCTGAACACGTCAGGCATCGCCCTTGATTTCCTGATACCGCTTTTCCAGTTCCTGACGAATCTGCCGACGTTGCTGAGCCTGCATGAAGCGGCGCTTGTCTTCGCTGTTCTGCGGTTGCAGCGGCGGTACGGCAGCCGGTTTGCGGTCGTCATCCACTGCCACCATGGTGAAGAAGCAGCTGTTGGTGTGGCGAACCGAGCGCTCACGGATGTTTTCGGTCACCACCTTGATGCCCACTTCCATGGAAGTGTTGCCGGTGTAATTGACCGAGGCCAGGAAGGTCACCAGTTCACCGACATGAATCGGCTCGCGGAAAATCACCTGGTCCACCGACAAGGTCACCACGTAGCGGCCGGCGTAACGGCTGGCGCAGGCGTAGGCCACTTCGTCGAGGTATTTGAGCAGGGTACCGCCGTGAACATTGCCAGAGAAGTTGGCCATGTCAGGGGTCATCAATACCGTCATCGACAGCTGGGCGTTTCCGGGTTCCATAGCGTTCTCACGGGTCAAGGCAGAATGGCGGAAGGGCGGCACCTCTGCGGGTGCCTGGTCGGTTTTTTTCAAACCACAGTTATCGGGACGCCGGGCGGCTGCTCGCCGTCACGCCGGATCGATCTGTTTCCATATATTGCACCGCCTTTCTGGCGGAAGTCGCGGTGTTAACCTCCGGACGTCCACCTCAAGGAGCCCGACACCATGCATGCCATCAGTTTTATTCAGGATCTGGCAGTGATCATGTTGGTCGCAGGGGTGGTGACGGTGCTGTTCCACCGCTTCAAACAGCCGGTGGTGCTGGGTTATATCGTCGCCGGCTTCATCATCGGTCCGCACACGCCGCCGTTCGGCCTGATCCATGACGAAGAAACCATCAAGACCCTCGCGGAACTCGGGGTGATTTTCCTGATGTTCTGCCTGGGCCTGGAGTTCAGCCTGCGCAAGCTGTTCAAGGTCGGTGCCACGGCATTCATCGCGGCGTTCCTCGAAATCGTGCTGATGATCTGGATCGGCTACGAAATCGGCCAATGGTTTGACTGGAACACCATGGATTCGCTGTTCCTCGGCGCGATCCTGGCGATTTCCTCAACCACCATCATCGTCAAGGCGCTCAACGACCTGAAGATGAAGAACGAGCGCTTTGCCCAGCTGATCTTCGGTGTGCTGATTGTCGAGGACATCCTCGGTATCGGCATCATTGCCTTGCTGTCGAGCATCGCGGTCAGCGGCACGGTCAGTTCTGGCGAAGTGTTTTCCACGGTGGGCAAGCTCTCGCTGTTCATGATCGTGGCACTGGTCATTGGCATCTTGCTGGTGCCGCGATTACTGGCCTATGTGGCGAAGTTCGAAAGCAATGAAATGCTGCTGATCACTGTGCTGGGCCTGTGTTTCGGCTTCTGCCTGCTGGTGGTCAAGCTTGAATACAGCATGGTCCTGGGCGCGTTCCTGATTGGGGCGATCATGGCCGAGTCACGGCAGTTGCTGAAGATCGAGCGCTTGATCGAGCCGGTTCGCGACCTGTTCAGTGCAATCTTCTTTGTGGCGATCGGGTTGATGCTCGATCCGATGATCCTGCTGCAATACGCCTGGCCAATTGCAGTGATTACCGTGGCCGTTGTGCTCGGCAAAATGCTTTCCTGCGGCCTCGGGGCCTTTATCGCCGGCAATGACGGACGCACCTCACTGCGCGTGGGGATGGGGCTTTCGCAGATTGGCGAATTCTCCTTCATCATCGCTGCGCTGGGCATGACGCTGCAGGTCACCAGCAACTTCCTCTACCCGGTCGCCGTGGCAGTCTCGGTGATTACCACGTTGCTGACGCCGTATCTGATCCGCGCGGCTGATCCGCTGTCGATCAAGCTTGCCGCGGTGATGCCGCAGCGGCTGGCGCGAGTGTTGGGGATGTACGGCGAGTGGCTGCGCAGCATTCAGCCTCAGGGCGAGGGCGCGCTGCTGGCGTCGATGATCCGGCGGATTCTGTTGCAGGTCGGGGTCAATCTGGCGCTGGTGATTGCGATCTTTTTTTCCGGCGCGTATTTCGCCGAACGCATGTCCGTGTACCTGCAAGCGTGGATCAGCGATCCGAGCTGGCAGAAAGCGTTGATCTGGGGCGGGGCGTTGCTGTTGTCGCTGCCGTTTCTGATCGCCGCTTATCGTAAGCTCAAGGCGCTGTCGATGCTGTTGGCGGAGATGGGCGTGAAGCCGGGGATGGCAGGGCGCCACACGCAGCGAGTGCGCCGGGTAATCGCCGAAGTGATCCCGATCCTCTCGCTGCTGGTGATCTTCCTGCTGCTGGCAGCCTTGTCGGCCAGTATTTTGCCGACCAACAAGTTGCTGGTACTGATCGTCGTGGTGGCCGCCGGGGTGGCAGCACTGCTCTGGCGCTGGTTCATCCGCGTGCACACGCGGATGCAGGTGGCGTTGCTCGAAACACTGGACAACCACAAGGAGTCGTCCGGGCATTGACCACGCGGCGCGTCAGACGACTCAGCTTTCCAGCCAGACGTCCCGCGCCCAGTGCCAAACCGATTCCCAGGTTTCTTCGGCGACCAGCTCTTCTTCGGCCAACCACAGCACCACGGTGCCGTCTTCTTCGACCAAGTAGTAATTGTCGCCGTCCTGGCAGATCGGGATCATGCTGCGATCAACACCCGCATCCCAGGCGTTGGCAGCAACGTCTGGCAGGTAGGTGTGGGATTGCGGGTCGGTGACGGTCACCGGCTCCAGGCTGCCGTAGACAACGTCGCTGACAGTCAGCAAAAACTCTCTGAAGACGAAGGGAATGTCGATGAACAGTTGTTCCTCGATTTCCACGATCTGGTCTTCGTCAGGCAATTCCAAGGGGACCGGTACCGGTTCGTTGGCTTCACGCAGTTGTTCGATGATTTCTTCCACGTCCGGGATCCTCTTGCTTGATGGCGCGGTTTAGTTGGGGCGGTTTATACAGTAGCTCGCTACAGATGCAACTGCGAAATAGAAAACCCCGGCCGAGGCCGGGGTTTCTATTACAGCATGCGTAACGCGGAGGGGATCAGCCGTTCTGGCGGATACCGGCCACCAGCCAAGGCTGGTTTTCGCCCTGCGGACGTTCCATGTTCCAGCTTTCGCTGAACACTTCGCCCTGGTCGAAACGCGAAGTCTTCGACACACCGGTAAAGGTCAGGGTGGCGATGGTCTTGTCGGCACGATCATCCACGCCGTCCAGTTGAACATTGAGGTTATCAATGTAGGTGGACTGGAAACCTTCGCCGAGGTCGGCACGTTCACGCTTGAGGAACTCCAGCAATTGCGGGGTCACGAACTCGGCGATCTTGTCCATTTCGTTGGAGTCCCAGTGTTGCTGCAGGGACTGGAAGTGGTTGCGGGCCGCTTCAATGAAGTTCTGTTCATTGAACCAGGCTGGCGCGTTGATTACCGGACGAGCGGCAGCAGGTGCCGCCGAGCCGCCGAAGATCGAACCCATGCCGGCTGGCTTCTGCTCGAACACTTCACGTTGCATCGGCGCGCCAGCTGGAGCCAGATGCTCCTGTTGCTTGCGACGACGAGCGGCGATGAAGCGGAAGATCAGGAACGCAATGACAGCCATGATCAGGATGTCGAAGATCTGCATGCCCTGAAAGCCGTCGCCCATGAACATGGAGGCCAGCAGGCCACCGGCAGCGATGCCGGCCAGAGGGCCGAGCCAGCGCGAAGCTCCGCCGGCCTTGGCGGCAGCGCCAGCGGCACCGGCCGCGCCCGCAGTGGCAGCAGCACCACCGGCGGCAGAAGAAGGAGCCATTTGGCTGGTCTGGTGAGTCGGCGCAGCGCCGGAGCTCTTGCCGCCACCAAAGCGCTTGGCGTTGGCGTCGAGGCTCATCGTCAGGCCGATGCACAACGCCATGGCGATGCTAAGAAAACGTTTCATAAAGGGAATTCCCATTTGTGGATGGCACGCGCGCCATGTTGCACAGCTGAAGTGTTACTGGCTAGCGGCAGAGTGTTTCGGGCTTTTGCCTGACAGGTTGCGTTCAGCTTCGGTCAGCGCAATCGGGCCTGTTAACCTTGGTCTGTAGGACGAGGAGATAAGTTCTGTAGGAATGCCCGTAGCGGGTGCGGCGCAGATAGATCGTTCCCACGCTCTGGGTGGTAATGCCGCCATGGACGCTCTGCGTCCACTGTGACGCGGAGCGTCACGGGATGCATTCCCACGCCGAGCGTGGGAACGATCATGGGCGCCTAAATAGCTTCCAGCTTGGCGTAACCGAGCATCAGCCACTTGCTGCCTTCGCTGAAGTTCACCTGCACCCGGGCCTGGGCTCCGGCGCCCTCGAAGTTCAGGATCACGCCGTCGCCAAACACCGAATGCCGCACGGCCTGACCGAGGCTGAACCCGGTGTCCGGAATCTCGCTGCCGCCAAACAGGCTGCTGGAGCTCTGTTGCTGACCACCGCCGAACGGACGGCTGACGCTGTTGGACAGCCGCACCTCCTGGATCAGGCCTTTTGGCACTTCGCGCACGAAACGCGACACCTTGTTGTAGGTCTCGCTGCCGTACAGGCGTCGGGTTTCCGCGTAGGTCATCACCAGGTTCTGCATCGCCCGTGTAATGCCGACGTAAGCCAGACGGCGCTCCTCTTCAAGACGCCCCGGCTCTTCCAGGCTCATCTTGTGCGGGAACAGGCCTTCTTCCATGCCCACGAGGAACACGTAAGGGAATTCCAGGCCCTTGGCGCTGTGCAAGGTCATCAGCTGAATGCTGTCTTCGTGCTCGTCGGCCTGGGTATCACCGGCCTCCAGCGACGCGTGGCCGAGGAACGCCGCCAATGGCGTCAGGTCTTCATCTTCTTCAGCGTTTTCGAAGTTGCGCGCGGCGCTGACCAGTTCCTCAAGGTTCTCTACCCGGGCCTGGCCTTTCTCGCCTTTTTCCGCTTCGTGGTAGGCAATCAGCCCCGACTGTTCGATAACCGTCTGGGTCATCAGGTGCAGCGGCATTTCCATGCACTTGGCGGCAAGGTTCTCGATCAGCTCGATAAATGCGCCGAGCGCGCCAGCGGCACGCCCGGTCAGGCCTTTATTGGCGACCAGCAAGCGCATGGCTTCCCACATCGATACGTCACTGTGGCGCGCATGGTCGCGAATCGCTTCAACGGTTTTCTCGCCGATGCCACGGGCCGGAACGTTGATGACCCGCTCCAGCGCCGCATCGTTGCCGCGACCTTCCAGCAAACGCAGGTAGGCCATGGCGTTCTTGATTTCGGCGCGCTCGAAGAAGCGCTGCCCACCATAGATGCGGTACGGAATGCGCTCGCGCAGTAACGCTTCTTCCAAAACGCGCGATTGGGCGTTGGAGCGGTACAAAATCGCGATATCGCTACGGGCCAAGCCGGTTTTCAGCGCGCTTTCGATGGTTTCCACCACGTAGCGTGCTTCGTCGTGCTCGTTGAACGCGGCGTACAGATTGATCGCTTCGCCTTCGCCGCCATCGGTCCACAGTTCTTTACCCATGCGCCCGGTGTTGTTGGCGATCAGGGCGTTGGCAGCCTTGAGAATCCCGGCGGTGGAGCGGTAGTTTTGCTCCAGACGAATGGTCTCGGCATCCGGGAAATCGTCGGAATACTGATAAATGTTCTCGATTTTCGCGCCGCGCCAGCCGTAGATCGACTGATCGTCGTCGCCCACCACCATCAAACTGTCGCCGCCCTTGGCCAGCAGACGCAACCAGGCGTACTGAACGGCGTTGGTGTCCTGGAACTCGTCCACCAGAATGTGCCGGAAGCGCTTCTGGTAATGGGCCAGCAGGCCCGGGTGATCGCGCCACAGGTCGAGGGCACGCAGCAGCAATTCGGAGAAGTCGATAACACCGGCGCGCAGGCAAGCGGCCTCGTAGGCCTCATAAATGCTGCGCATGGTCGCCAGGAACAGGTCGCCGCTGGCTTGAATGTGTTGTGGGCGCAGACCTTCGTCTTTCTGCCCGTTGATAAACCACTGAGCCTGGCGGGCCGGCCAGCGTTGCTCGTCCAGCCCCAGCTCGCGGATCACCCGCTTGACCAGCCGTTGCTGGTCGTCGCTGTCGAGAATCTGGAAGGTCTGGCTCAGGCCGGCTTCCTGCCAGTGCGCCCGCAGCAAGCGGTGCGCCAGGCCGTGGAAGGTGCCGACCCACATGCCGGCCGGGTTGATACCCATCAGCTGCTCGATGCGATGACGCATCTCGGCAGCGGCCTTATTGGTGAAGGTCACCGACAGGATCGAGTGGGGCGAGGCGTTCTCGACCTGGATCAACCAGGCGATACGGTGCACTAGCACTCGGGTTTTACCGGAACCAGCACCGGCCAGGACCAACTGACGACCCACGGAGGCAGCTACGGCCTGGCGTTGGGCATCGTTGAGGGAGTTCAGCAGAAGGGAGAGATCATCGCGCATCGGGGCATTCTAGGGTGCGCCGTCACACCGGGCAAACCGAGCTTTGCATTAGCCGATGAAAGAAGCACGAATGACGACCGGTCAGTCACTGGCTGCAAGCGTTGGCGGGGCTCGCTCCAAGGGTTTTCAGGCGGCGGCGGGGGGCTGAAATTTTGTCGATTTTATGATCCGGGGCAGTTTGGTAAGGGCATCGGCTTGTGTATGCTCCGTCCACGTTTCGGGCTCATGCTCACCATTATAAGAACAAGAACATTGCCTATGACCCTCAGCTCCGACCTGTCGGGCCCTTCTGTGGAGCCCCGGGTTATCCGCAAACAGTACGCCATGGAAATGGCGGTCGAGCGCACGCGCCTGCTCTACCAGGGCTCGCTGCTGCCTACGCTGTTCATGCTGATCAACGGGCTGGTCTGTGCCGCACTGCTCTGGAGTCCGCAGCGCTACTTCATCGTCAGCGTCTGGCTGATCTGGCTTCTATCGCTGGTGGCCCTGCGGGTGATTCAAGTCGCGGCCTTCGATTCGGCCATTCCCAATCGCCAGGCTCATCCGGTCTGGCGTCGCATGTTCCTGCTGGGCTCCGCCATGACAGGCCTGACCCTGGCCGGTGCCGGCATCGCTCTGGTTCCCGCTGATAATTTCATGCAGCAAGCCTGGGTATTCGGCCTGATCGGCGCCGCCGCCCTGTCGGCCAGCGTTGCGTATGCGGTCAGCCTGCCGGCATTCCTGTCCTTTACCTTGCCCTGCCTGTTGCCGGCCATCGCCTATCTCTTCTGGGGGGGAGATGAACAAGGCCAGGGTTGGGGCTGGTTCGGGCTGATTTTATTGGGCGCGTTGAGCGTGGTGGCCTGGCAGGTCAACAGGTTGATCGACAGCGGCTTGCTACGGCGCTTTCAGAATCAGGCCCTGATCGAGCATCTGCAGCAGGCGCAGAGCTGCGGCGACCAGCTCAATCACGAGTTGGCCAAAGAGATTGATCATCGCCGGTGCGCCGAAGACAAGTTGCGCGAAGCCCAGGTCGAGCTGGAAAACCGGGTCGCCCAGCGCAGCCTCGAACTGGACGCGGCCAACCAGGCCCTGAGCAAGAGCGAAGCGCGACTGGCGCTGGCGTTGAAGGCCAGTGAACTCGGGCTGTGGGACTGGAACCTGCAAACTGACGAAGTCCATCACACCCAACTTCAAGAGTTGTTCGGCCTGGAACCGGAATTCGTCACCGCGATGCTCAGCCACCTCAAGCCTCGCCTTCATCCCGAAGACTTGCCGTCGCTGCGTCGTGCGCTGGTCGAGCATTTGAAAGGCCGCAGCGAGGATTACCAGATCGAATACCGGGTGCGGCACGGCGACGGTCACTGGGTCTGGATCGAGGACCGTGGACGAGCGGTCGAGCGCAGCGAAAATGGTCGGGTGATCCGCATGGTCGGCACCCGCCGCGACATCAGCGCGAGCAAGGGCCAGGAAGAACAGCGCCAACTGGCGGCGACGGTGTTTGAGGCGGCCAGCGAAGGCATCGTGATTTTCGACCCCAATTACGCGCTGATCGCGGTCAATCAGGCTTTCAGCCGGGTCACCGGCTACGACATCGACGACATGATCGGGCGCAACGTCGTCGAGTTGCCGTGCAGCCGCGATGCGCGCAGGCACTACGGCGCGATCCATCATGCGCTGGAACAGCACGGCACGTGGCAGGGCGAGCTGGTGGAAACCCGCAAAAACGGCGAGCTCTATCCACAGTGGCTGCAACTCAACGCTGTTCGGGATGCTCGGGGAAAGGTGAGCCATATTGTCGGCTTCTTCGCCGATCTATCCGCTCGACGGGAATCCGAAGAGCGCATGCGCTATCTGACCCATTACGATGAACTCACGGGCCTGGCCAACCGTTCGCTGTTCCGCGAACGGCTGCGCGAGGCTCATCAGCGGGTGCGTCAGGGTGGGCGTCGCAGCCTGGCACTGCTGCATATCAACCTGGATCGTTTCAAGCTGCTCAATGACAGCCTTGGCCATGAAGTCGCTGACCAGTTGCTGCAGAAAATGGCCCGACGGCTGGTCAACGCATTGCCCGAGGCGGACACCATCGCGCGGCTTTCCGGTGACGAATTTGCGGTGATATTCGATGCCTACGGCAACCTGTCGAGCCTGGCGCGCGTGGCGACCCGGTTGTCGACCAAACTGCGTTTGCCGATCACCGTCGATGGCCATGAACTGGTGGTCAGCGCCTCGATGGGCATCAGCATGTTGCCGGACACCGCCAGGGAAATTTCCGCGCTGGTCAGCCAGTCGAACATTGCCATGCAGCACGCCAAACACTTGGGCGGCAACAACTTCCAGTTCTACACCGAGAGCTTGCAGGCCAGCACCCTTGAGCGATTGCAGCTTGAAAATCAGCTGCGCAAAGCGATCGAAGAGAAGCAGCTGCAAGTCTATTACCAGCCGAAACTATGCCTCGCCACCGGGCGCCTGAACGCTGCCGAAGCGTTGGTGCGCTGGGATCATCCGACCATGGGGCGTGTGCCACCCGCTGAATTTATCGGTCTGGCGGAGGAAACCGGGCTGATCGGTCCGATCGGCGAGTTCGTGTTGCGCCAAGCCTGTTGGCAGGCCTGCGAATGGCAACGGCAGGGGCTTGAGCCGATTCGCGTGTCGGTCAATTTGTCGGTGCATCAATTGCGCCAGGGCAAGTTGGTCAGCCTGGTGCGGCAGGTACTGGAAGAAACCGGCCTGGCGCCGCACTACCTGGAGCTCGAACTCACCGAAAGCCAGTTGCTGGACAGCGTCGAGCACATCATCGCGACGTTCCAGCAGCTGCGGGATCTGGGCGTGAAACTGGCGATCGACGATTTCGGCACGGGCTATTCGTCTCTGAGTTATCTCAAGCGCATTCCCGTGGATTACGTGAAGATCGATCAGGCGTTTATCCGCGGTCTGGGGCAGGGCAGCGAGGACGCAGCGATCACCCGGGCGATCATCGCCATGGCGCATGGCTTGTCGCTGAAAGTGGTGGCTGAAGGTGTGGAGCGCGCAGAGCAGCTGGAATTCTTGAAAGCCGAGCGCTGCGATGAAGTGCAGGGTTACCTGATCAGCCGTCCAGTCGAGGCCGATGACCTGGCGGCGCTTTTAGGTGAGGACGCAAAACCCTTGTAAGTGCTACATCAAGCGTATGTGGCGTGGAATGGGGACATCGAGTTACGCATTGAGCAGGCAAAAAGCCGATTCATGTAGTATAACTACAAGCTTGCTACATCCCCGGCCCCTGCCAATAACAAAGAGTCCAGACCTTTGAATCTGCTGCAACACATCGCCCAGTCACGCCACCTCTTACGCAAGTCGGAGCTCAAGGTCGCCGACCACGTGCTGCTTGATCCGGCGGCGGTGATGCACAGCTCCATGGCCGACCTGGCCCATAGCGTGGGCATCAGTGAGCCGACCATCGTGCGCTTCTGCCGCGCCATCGGTTGTTCCGGTTTCCAGGACTTGAAACTCAAGCTCGCGCAGAGCCTTGCGGCAGGTGCGAGTTTTGGTCAGTTTGCGATCCATGAAGACGATTCGGTCGCGGACTACAGCCTGAAAATCTTCGACACCACCCTGCACACCTTGATGGAGGTTCGCGAGAAGCTCGATCCGGTGGAATTGCAGAGGGCTGTGTCGCTGATGTCCCAGGCCCAACGCGTCGAGTTCTACGGCTTTGGCGCGTCGGGCGCGGTGGCGGCGGATGCCCAGCACAAATTCTTCCGTTTGCTGCTGACTGCGGCGGCGTATTCCGATCCGCACATGCAGGCGATGTCTGCGGTCACCTTGAAACCGACCGATGTGGCGATCTGTATTTCCCAGTCCGGGCGTTCCAAGGATTTGTTGATCACCGCTAACCTGGTGCGCGAGAGCGGCGCCTCGTTGATCACGTTGTGCCCGAGCCAGACGCCGTTGGCCGAGCTGTCGACCGTCAACCTGGCGATTGATGTGCATGAAGACACTGAAATCTACACGCCGCTGACCTCGCGTATCGCTCACCTGGTGGTGATCGACGTATTGGCGATGGGCGTGGCCATGGCGCGCGGGCCGAGCCTGGTCAACCACCTCAAAAGCGTCAAACGCAGTCTGCGCAGCTTGCGGCTGTCGCCCAAATCAGTGAAAGCCCTCGACGACTGATAATGGCTGGAATTGTGGCGAGGGAGCTTGCTCCCGCTGGGCTGCGGAGCGGCCCGAAACCATTCACAGCGATGTTCTGACCAATCGCATCAGGCTCATTACGACGGCTGTGCAGCCGGGCGGTAGCAAGCTCCCTCGCCACCGGTTCGCGGTCAGTCTGCGAGTTTCATCGTTCTGTAACCCACCCGCCGCCAAACCGTCATCCCTCGCGCCTATCTTGAAACTCCCGTAATCGCCTTGGGAGACTCGAAATGGCCCAGCCCTACGAAGAACGCAACAGCGCCGTCAAAACCCGTCGCCAGCAAGAAGACCAGCGCCGCATGGAATTTCGCCGCGCCATCGAAGATCGCTGCGAGCGCCGCCAGTTGCTGGCCGAGATCGGCGATTTTTCTGATCTGGAACTCAACTACTGGCAGGCAGCTCCCGCAACTTCCCGTCGAAACGCTCAACCAGGGCGCTAATCTGCACCCGTTCGCTGCGGATAAACGCAAGGAATGCGTGGGCCACCGGCGACAGCCGTTTGGCCTTGGCCTGCACCAGGCACCAGCTGCGGTACAGCGGCAGTTCTTCGACCGGTAACTCGATCAATCCGCCGGTCGCCAACTCAAGGTTCAGGGCGTGGCGCGTCAACAGCGCGACGCCCAGACCCGCCAGCACACATTCACGCTGGGCTTCGGCCGATGAGACCTCCTGCGTCTGGTTGAAGTGCACGCGCTTCTCTTTGAAATACTCTTCGCACGCCATACGCGTTCCAGAGCCGGGCTCGCGCAGCAGCAGGGTGTAAGGCTCGAGGTCTTGCAAGCGCAGCGGCCCCATGTGGCACAGCGGATGGTCCGGCGGCGCGACGGCAACGATCGGGTTGTTGAGGAACGGCAGAAACTCCAGCCCCATGTCCTGCGGCACCATGGACATGATCACCAGGTCGTCGCGGTTATCAGACAGTCGACGGATCACCTGCCCTCGGTTGACCACCGTCAGTTGCAGATTCACTTCCGGATGCTGACGCTTGAACGCAGCAAACAAGTGCGGGACGAAATACTTGGCGCTGGATTCCACCGCCAGTTTCAGCTGTCCCTGCAACGATCCCTGCATGTCCGACAGCTGCATATCGAGGTTTTCCAGGCGCCCGAAAATGTCTCGACTGGCACGCTGTAGTGCTTCGGCGGCTTCCGTCATGTAGAGTTTTTTGCCGACGTAATCGAACAAAGGCTGACCAATCAGCTCCTCAAGCTGACGAATCTGCAAGCTGACGGCCGGTTGGGTGAGGGACATTTCATCGGCTGCCCGGCTGTACGACCTCAAATCACAGACCTCATTGAAGATCTGCAATTGACGCAATGTCATACGCATCAATGACTTACGCATTTTATAAGCACTCTCGCCACAAGCTGATGGATCAACTATAAGTCTTTACTTATGGCTAACCCAATTATTAATCATTTTTGTTAATCCCTTGTGGGGGCTAGTGTGGGGCTGCGACTAAGTCGAAACATTTAGTCACGCGTCGACCTGGTCTAGCAGGTCGTGGGTACCACCGGCTCAAGGGAACCTCCAAGTGATAAAAAAGATCCTGATCGCCAACCGTGGTGAGATTGCCGTACGAATCGTGCGTGCCTGCGCCGAGATGGGCATTCGCTCGGTCGCGATCTATTCCGACGCCGACCGCCATGCCTTGCATGTGAAGCGTGCGGATGAGGCCCACAGCATCGGTGCCGAGCCATTGGCCGGTTACCTGAATGCGCGCAAGCTGGTGAATCTGGCGGTCGAAACCGGTTGTGATGCCCTGCATCCCGGCTACGGTTTCCTGTCGGAAAACGCTGAACTGGCGGACATTTGCGCCGAGCGCGGCATCAAGTTCATCGGCCCATCGGCTGAAGTGATTCGCCGCATGGGCGACAAGACTGAAGCCCGTCGCAGCATGATCAAGGCAGGCGTACCCGTCACCCCGGGGACCGAAGGCAACGTCGCGGACATCGCCGAAGCCCTGGTCGAAGGCGACCGCATCGGTTATCCGGTCATGCTCAAGGCCACGTCCGGTGGTGGTGGCCGGGGTATTCGTCGTTGCGACAGCCGTGAAGAACTCGAACAAGCCTTCCCGCGCGTCATTTCCGAAGCCACCAAGGCCTTCGGTTCGGCGGAAGTGTTCCTGGAAAAATGCATCGTCAACCCGAAACACATCGAAGCGCAGATCCTCGGCGACAGCTTTGGCAACGTGGTGCACCTGTTCGAGCGTGATTGCTCGATCCAGCGCCGTAACCAGAAGCTCATCGAAATCGCGCCAAGCCCGCAATTGACCCCGGAACAGCGCGCCTACATCGGCGACCTGTCTGTGCGCGCAGCCAAGGCCGTGGGCTACGAGAACGCTGGCACCGTGGAGTTCCTGCTCGCCGAGGGCGAGGTGTACTTCATGGAGATGAACACCCGGGTGCAGGTGGAACACACCATCACCGAAGAAATCACCGGGATCGACATCGTCCGTGAGCAGATCCGCATTGCGTCCGGCCTGCCGCTGTCGGTGAAACAGGAAGACATCCAGCACCGCGGTTTCGCGCTGCAATTCCGGATCAACGCCGAAGACCCGAAAAACAACTTCCTGCCGAGCTTCGGCAAGATCACCCGTTACTACGCGCCCGGCGGCCCCGGCGTGCGCACCGACACGGCCATCTACACCGGCTACACCATTCCGCCGTTCTACGACTCCATGTGCCTGAAACTGGTGGTGTGGGCGTTGACTTGGGAAGAAGCAATGGACCGTGGCTTGCGCGCCCTCGACGACATGCGTCTGCAAGGGGTCAAGACCACCGCCGCGTACTACCAGGAAATCCTGCGTAACCCTGAATTCCGTAGCGGCCAGTTCAATACCAGCTTCGTTGATAGCCACCCTGAACTGACCAACTACTCGATCAAGCGCAAACCCGAAGAGCTGGCCCTGGCCATCGCCGCCGCCATCGCCGCCCACGCAGGCCTGTGAGGAATATAAGAATGAGCAAGAAGATCTTTGTAACCGACACCATCCTGCGCGACGCCCACCAATCGCTGCTCGCCACCCGCATGCGCACCGAAGACATGCTGCCGATCTGCGACAAGCTCGACAAAGTCGGCTACTGGTCGCTGGAATGCTGGGGCGGCGCGACTTTCGACGCTTGCGTACGCTTCCTCAAAGAAGACCCGTGGGAGCGTCTGCGCCAACTGCGCGCCGCGCTGCCTAACACGCGCCTGCAAATGCTCCTGCGTGGCCAGAACCTGCTGGGCTACCGCCATTACAGCGACGATGTGGTCCGGGCTTTCGTCGCCAAGGCTGCGGTCAACGGCATCGACGTATTCCGCATCTTCGATGCCATGAATGATGTGCGTAACCTGCGCGTCGCCATCGAAGCCGTAAAAGCGGCCGGCAAACATGCCCAAGGCACCATCGCGTACACCACCAGCCCGGTGCACACCATTGACGCGTTCGTGGCTCAAGCCAAGCAAATGGAAGCCATGGGTTGCGACTCGGTGGCGATCAAGGACATGGCCGGTTTGCTGACGCCATACGCCACCGGCGAACTGGTCAAGGCGTTGAAATCCGAGCAATCGCTGCCGGTGTTCATCCACTCCCACGACACCGCTGGCCTCGCCACGATGTGCCAACTCAAGGCCATCGAAAACGGTGCCGACCACATCGACACCGCGATCTCCAGCTTCGCTTCGGGCACCAGCCACCCAGGCACCGAGTCGATGGTCGCCGCCCTTAAAGGCAGCGAGTTCGACACCGGTTTGAACCTGGAGCTGCTGCAAGAGATCGGTCTGTATTTCTACGCCGTGCGCAAGAAATACCACCAGTTCGAAAGCGAGTTCACCGCAGTCGATACCCGTGTGCAAGTCAACCAGGTACCGGGCGGGATGATCTCCAACCTGGCCAACCAGCTGAAAGAGCAGGGGGCCCTGAACCGCATGGCCGAGGTGCTGGCCGAAATCCCGCGAGTTCGTGAAGACCTTGGTTTCCCGCCGCTGGTGACCCCGACCTCGCAAATCGTTGGCACCCAGGCGTTCTTCAACGTGCTGGCCGGCGAGCGCTACAAGACCATCACCAACGAAGTGAAGCTCTACCTGCAAGGCGGCTACGGCAAGGCGCCGGGCACTGTGAACGAGAAACTGCGTCGTCAGGCGATTGGTAGCGAAGACGTGATCGACGTGCGTCCGGCCGATTTGCTGAAGCCGGAAATGACCAAGCTGCGTGCCGAGATCGGTGCCGTGGCCAAGTCTGAAGAAGACGTGCTGACTTACGCCATGTTCCCGGACATCGGCCGCAAATTCCTCGAAGAACGCGCGGCCGGCACCCTGACGCCAGAAGTGCTGCTGCCGATTCCTGAAGCCGGCGGTGTGACCTCGGCCGGTGGTGAAGGCGTGCCGACCGAGTTCGTCATCGACGTCCACGGCGAAACCTACCGCGTCGACATTACCGGTGTTGGCGTCAAGGCTGAAGGCAAGCGTCATTTCTATCTGTCGATCGACGGCATGCCGGAAGAAGTGGTGTTCGAACCGCTCAACGAATTCGTCAGCGGCGGCAACAGCAAGCGCAAGCAAGCCACAGCTCCGGGCCACGTCAGCACCACCATGCCGGGCAACATCGTCGACGTGCTGGTCAAGGAAGGCGATACCGTGAAGGCCGGCCAGGCCGTGCTGATCACCGAAGCGATGAAGATGGAAACCGAAGTCCAGGCGGCCATCGCCGGTAAAGTCACCGCCATCCATGTGGCGAAGGGCGACCGGGTGAACCCGGGCGAAATCCTGATCGAGATCGAAGGCTGAGATAACAGCCTCGATACACCGTTTTAAACCTCGGGGGGGCATGTGCTCCCCTTTTTTTTGCCCGCAGTTTCGCGTTTGAACATGTGGGAGCGAGCCAGCTCGCTCCCACTGGGACTGGGTGAATCAATGGTTGATCAGAACGCCATCCGCCACTGGCCCATTACGCCGTGATTGCGGCTGTCAGTGCCGATCTCGCCGTTAAGGCCGACCCCCAACGTATGTTTCGCTGACAAGCCAAGGTCCAGACCTGTATCAACCAGCAAGCTGTCACGGTCCAGCGGCGCACCGGAAACGGTGAAGTTCTTTCCGCCCGTTGCCAGTCGCTGACGGGTGTCGATATCCCCGTAGGTGTGTTTCCAGCCGGCACTGAACCTCGGGGTCAGTTGCATGCCGTTATCCAGGGTGTTGATCTTCGCCAGTCGCAGGCCGAACGTGCTGTTGAGGTTGTTCTGGGTCTGGCCGTGGACTTTCAACGCTGCCGCGCCACCTTTTTCCGTGTAACCGTCGCGCTGATAGCGTTGGTAGCCAAGGCTGGCAAAGGGTTCGATGCTGACATTGGCTCGACCCAGGTTGTAACCCACTTCCGCGAAGGCCTGCTGGGTGCTGGCAGCATAACGGCCTTCGGGGCGGTCGCTGAAACCGTTGAAGGCAACCCGACGTTTAGTGCTGGCGTCGTGATTGCTGTAGGTCGCGCCCAGACGCAGCGACATGGGGCCGCTCTGGCGCAGGGCATAGGCGCCCAAGTGCCAGCTGTCGAGATCGCCGTCTAGTTCGCGGCTGTCCAGGCGAGTCTCAGACTTGCCGCCCATCACACCGACACGCCATTCCTCATCGACACCCCAATCTGCGCCCAGAACGAGGCCTTTGGTCGACGTTTGCAGAGCGTAGTGGTCGCGATCCAGCGTTCCACCGTGTCCCAAGGCTTGCAGCCAGACCCTGCCGTTTTCCGGGCTGCCGGCGGCGAGTCGTGGCGAGTTGGAACGGTTGCCGCGTGGGTTGTACGCGCTGGCGCGGTCCAGTTGGCGCATGGTCGAGAGCAAGGAGGCGCTGACAGGGCTGTCGCTGTTGAGGGTTGCCTTGGCGAGGTTGGCATTGCTGTCACCGGCCAGTTGCTCAAGAGCGTAGGTGGCAGTGGATTTGTCGGTGGTGAGCAGGGCGGTGACGGCCGCATTGGACGCGCTTGTTTTAGCCGTCGGCTCGGCCACGCTTTGGCCAAACGCTCGAGCATTGTCGTCTGCGGCGAAATCCTCTATCGGTACTTCATTGCGAGCGTAGTTGAGCACCACATCAGTCTTGGAGTAAGACAGCTTCGGCGTCATGTACGCCAGATTGCTCGTGACGCTACCGAATTTGCCTTCCACCAGGCCGGCTTTCAGCACTGTGTAATCACTGCTGTCGGGATAGTTGCCCGGCAGTGCAGCAACCTCCAGTGAGGCATTTTCAAGCGCTGCAATACCTTCGACGATGATGGTGGGAGGCTTGCCGGTAGCCGTTACGCCGTAGGAGAGCGTGGCACCCTCTGTGAATATCAGGTCTCCTTTGATGCGTGGAGCGCCAAGCCGCTCGCTGACCTGCAATGTACCGTCTACATAAAGATTGCGTACTTCACCTTGGCCACCGTAGCGCCCCCCTTCGCGAACAATGGCATCACCCGCGATGCTGCCCATGTTGAACAGCGTTGCGCCGTCCAATACCTCGGCTCCGCGGTCGAAGTCGTCTTTACCCGTCAAAGACCAAGCGCCTTGCGCGACTCGCAACCCGGAAAAGTTACTGGTTTTGTCGAGTACGCCGCCCTCGGGGGAGTCGAGCAGTATTGCGTTTTTCCCACCACCGCCCTGAATTTCTCCTGCAAAGCTGACACCGCTACCGATGATAAGAAGGTCATCTCCCATCCCCAGTGTCAGTGAGACGCCGTCGATGCTTTCGTACCGCCCTGCTGCAGTGGTGCGCTTGACGCCATCGGCATTTGAGAATTCGTCGAACGTCATCGGTAAATCGTTATCTACCGTTTCGAGCGGGACATCATTGTTCCCGGGTAACTCGTAAAGAGGCTCTGCTGGATCGATGGGTTCCGTGGTAGCGGCTACAGGTGGAGCAGGATTCGCTGGCACCTCAGCCGAAACCGGGCCGGGTTCGCCTTCCAGTGTTGCGGGCGATGGCGGTGGGAGCGAATCGTCGGCAGTTTCGGGAAAGTCGTAAAGGTGCGCTGCGAGATCTACAGGTTCCGGGGCAGCCGAATCAGTTGGCGGCTGAATTACCGGTTCTTGGGGCTTTAGTGAAGCGGGTTTGACGGCATGCTGCATCGGACCAATGAAGTTCCTGATCGCCAAAAGATCATCACTTTTTCGCCAAGCGGTTGTTCGAGCTTTTTTGTCGGGCGCTTCGACAGCCGCATCAATCTCTGGTTGCTGAGCCATCGATACATCGATGCAGCCAAGGGAGAGGGCGATCGCCAGGGCGAGTCGATGCGGGCGATAAGTGGACGGCGTGGGCATTGAATTTGACCTTGTTTTTGAGAAGGTCAAACTCTAGGAGGGAGCGCTGGTCCTTGAATGCCGGGCGTTTCCGGCATTTTTGAAGGGCCATGGAAATTCGGTTGTAGCAAAAATCCTACTCCGCAGATTACGTGTGCATTGGCCTTCACACGGCGGAGTATTTGCCTACAACCTTTCCGGACTGGTCTGTTTTTTACGGATCAGAAACTCATCTGCCACTGCCCAATCACCCCATGATTGCGGCTGTTGCTCCCCATCTCTCCGCTGTACCCAATCCCCACCGAATGCCGCGCCGAAATGCCCAGGTCCAGCCCGGCTTCCAGCACCAGACTGTCACGGTCCAGTGAACTGCCATCAACGCTGAACGCCGTTCCCCCGACCACAAAAGCCTGACGCGTCGAGTTACTGACATCGCCATAGGTGTGCTTCCAGCCTGCGGTCATACGGGGCGTCAGGCTCATGCCGTTCTCCAGCGAACTCAGGTGCGCCAGGCGCAGGCCGAAGGTGCTGCTGAAGTTGTCCTGGGTTTGTTTGTCGACTTGAAGTGCGGCGGCGCCGCCTTTTTCCTGGTAGCGGTCGCGGTGATAACGCTGGTAGCCGAGGTTGGCAAACGGCTCGGCACTGAGTCGACCGCTGCCCATTGCGTAGCCCAGTTCGGCGAAGGCCTGCTGGCTGTCGGCGTCGTAATCGCCTTTTGGGCGGTCGCTGAAGCCGTTGAAGGCCACCGTGCGTTTGCTTTCACCCTGATGACCGCTGTACGCGGCGCCGAGGCGCAAAGCGAAGGGACCGCTTTGGCGCAAGGCATAGACGCCGGCGTGCCAGCTCTCGACACTGCCATCGACTCCCGTGGCATCCAGATCTGTTTTCGAATAACCGCCCAGAACACCCAATCGCCATTGTGGATTGAGCGCCCAGTCGGCCCCGAGCACGCTGCCTTTGGTGCGCTGCTCCAGGCCGCTGCTGCCATGCTCGCCATCGAGCTTGCCGTAGCCGCCGATGGCTTGCAGCCATAGTCGGCCTTGGGCGTTCGGGTCATTGAGGTTGCGGGCTTCAGAGGGAACGCCAGCGGCGGCGAGTACTGGGGTGTCGCGCTGATCCAGGCCGACCAGCAATCCTGGCCCACCGCCCATTTGCTGCATCGCCGACAGCATGCTGCTGCCGATCTGGCTGCTGGCGCTGAGGGTGGCGCTGGTCAGGTTGGCATTGCTGGCGCCGGCGAGTTGCTCGATCGCCGCGCCGGCCGTGGCGCTGGTGGTGTTCAGCAGTGCGTTGTAGAGCGCGTTGTTTTTGCCCATCGAGGCCAGGCTGTTGGCGGCGTTGCTGCCGTTACCCGTGACCGCGAACTGGTTGAAGGCGACATCGTTGCGCGTGTAGGTCAGGTCGACTTGTGTCGGGGTGTAAGCGAGGGTCGGCGTGATGAACGCATAGTCGCTGGTGACCTTGCCGAAGGTGCCGTTGATGCTCGCGGCTTGCAGGACGGTGTAGTGGCTCTGCCACGGATAAGTGCCGCTGCCAGGGTTCACCGCCAGGGTTGAGCCGTTCAGGTTGGCTAAGCCTCCGACCTGGATCGACGCGCTGCTGCCATCGGCATTGACGCCGTAGGCAAGGGTCGCGCCGCTGCCCATGGTCAAGTCGTGGCTGATGGTTGCTGTGCCGAGTTGAGTGTTGGTCCGTAACGTCCCGTTGACCAGCAAGTTGCCGACCGAACCACCACCTGCATATACACCGCCCGCATCGACGGTCAAAGTGCCAGCGATGCCGCCTTGGTTGATCAGCGTTGCACCATTGCGCACCGCGCCGCCGTCGCTGAAATCACCGCTGCCGGTCAGCGTCCAGGCCCCGTGCTTGACCTCCAGCCATTCGAAGTTGCGACTCGCACCGAAATGGCCGCCCGCCGCGTCGTCCATCACCACGTGGTCGTCACCGCTGCCGCCGTCGACCATGCCGACGAAGCGGCTGCCATTGCGCACTGTCAGGTTGTCGTTGCCGCCACCCAAATCCAGCGCCAGGCCATTGCTGCCGCTGATCGTGCCGCCGTTGATCACGCTGTCATCGAACCCGCCGACGAACTTCACGCCGAATCCGTCGAGGCCCTGAATGGTGCCGAAGTTTTCCAGCGTGGTCGCGGCCACGCCCGAACCGCCGCTGCCGTCGTCCACCAAAATGGCGCTGTTGGCGCCGCTGATCAGCGCCCCGCTGGCGTTCAACACATAGCCGCCACCCAACGCGATGCCTTCGCTGCCGTTGGCGAACCCCCCCTTGTCGACACCGCCGGCACCGACACCTTGAATGGTGCCGTAGTTTTCGATGTGGGCGAGCTTGTCGATGTCCACGCCATCACCGTCGCCATTGGGTTGCAGGCCCGAATAAGCACCGGTAATCGTGCCGTGGTTGATGACGGTGCCGTCGCCATCGGAGCCGAAGCCCGAGCCATTGCGGCCGGTGATTTGACCGTAGTTGGTGAGTGTCGCGCCCAGGTCAGTGGTGATGCCATGGCGGCCACCGGAAATGCTGCCGTAGTTGGTCACCGTCACGCCGGTCGCGGTGTCGATGTCGATACCGTCGAATTTGTTGTCAGCGATTCGAGCGTCGCCGGTAGAGATCTCGCCATAGTTGGTGATTATCGCGTTGGCGCCGGTCTTCATGCCATCGCTGGCGTCCCCGCGAATCAACCCGCCTGCGCGGTTGATGATCGTCGTTTTGACCCCGGCACTGCGCAGCGCATCCAGGTCCAGCCCTTGGCCGGTGGTCGAGCGGATAATGCCGCTGTTGTCGATCAGCAAGCTGCCGCTGGCGAAGTTGCTGTCGATGCGCAACGCGTCGTTGAAACCGAGAATCTGCCCACCCGCGCGGTTATAAATGCTGTAGTTGCGTGCCTGGGTCAGGTCACCGCTGCTGTCGATCGCCCGGCCGCCGGTCGAGATGATCCTGCCCGAGTTATCGATCACCACACCCACGCCGCTGGTGCTGTCTTTCAGGCTCACTGCCTTGCCAGCGTTGGTGATGCTGCCCGGCGCTAAAATCGTCAGCGTGTCTGCGCCGCCCAGGGTTTGTGCAGCGGTGGTCGGCGTGTCGATCTGCACATTCTTGAAGGGTGCGGCGTGGGCGCCGGTGCTGATCAACAACGCGATGCTGAGTGCCAGGCGCTGGGGGGAGAAGGGCATGTGAGACGGCCTTTTTGTTATAAGCGGGCCGTCTTGTATAGCGGAGGGTTTTTACAGAATGATGTCTGCGCGCCCCCCTGTATCTGCATTATTTTGCGTTCTAAAACGGCTAATCGTGATCTATCTGCATTTTAATGCGTTTAAGCGTAGACCTGGGGCTTCACAAACGCACTATAGTGCACTCAAGGCTTAAGAAATCCTCAAGAAATGCATTTATGCAGGTGCTGATGGCATGTACGACCTGACTTTACAGATTTTCATTACAGGGAAATGGCACGACGCCATGGTCTTGAGCTTCGACAGCCCTGAAAAAGGATTCGAAAGTCGATGTAACTTCGGCTACGCAACACCTTATCTCATCGAAAATATTGAGGACATCGGAGCTCCATTTGCCAAGGCGGTGAGTGCCAGGTTTCCCCTTGAATGGGAGGGCAAGCGATCCAGTGCACCAGCATTTCTGCACGATATTGCACCTTCCGGTGCAGCCAAGAGATTTCTTCTGGCGCGCATAGGTCGCGACAAGCCTGCTGATATCAGTACTGATCTTTATTTAGTGGCCAGAAGCACTCCGGCACCGATTGGCAATATGCGCATAAAGGAATCCGTCGAGGCGGTAGATCAGCGTGAGGCTATAGGGTTTAAACGCCAAGAGGTCATTAGTCGTGATAACCGGTTTCTCGAATATGCCTATGAGCAAGGCGCCCCTATTGGTGGAGCAACGGGGGCGGGTGGCGAGGCGCCCAAACTTTTGTTAGTTCAGGGTAAGGATGGAAATTTATACCCGGACGCAGTATTGGACGACGCAGACGTTACCCAGCACTGGTTCGTGAAGTTCTCTCGCAACAAAGGAAACAGGAACGATCAAGATATCCTCAGAAGCGAATACCACTACTACAAAGCACTACAGAAACTAGACATCGAGACGGTGGCAGAACAGGGCTTGGCGTTGGAAGAGGCGACCAAACCTAGTTTGTGGATGCAGCGTTTTGACCGACAAGTAACCCCTCAGGGGGTCGAGCGTTTTGCCGTGGAGTCGATCTATTCTTTGGCGCAAATAACCACGCCCGGTAGCGCAATGGACCACATGGAGGTTATCCGGCTACTTGCGAGACTCTGGCGTGAAGCGGGGCAGACGGACCAAATCCCGAATCTTGTTGCTGACTACCTGCGTCGGGATCTGATCAATAAAATCCTCGGCAACTCAGATAACCATGGCCGCAACACCGCAATCCTTCGGGACACAGCTTCGTTTCGTTTAGCACCGATCTATGATCTGGCGCCTATGGTGATGGACGACGAAGGTGTGACACGCACTACCAAATGGCCAAAAGAGCTGGAGAGAGCGGGTGACGTTGATTGGCGTGGCGTATGTCGAGCATTGGCTGACATTGCCGATCCTAATGATCCATTAGCTGCGGTGAGTGACGCGTCGAATTCTTTCGAACGATTGCGCGAGGATGCCAAACATCTGGCAGCACTCCCCGACATTTTGACCGCCAGTGGCTTGCCCGACGCAACAATGAATCACCCGCGAATTGCCTTGAAAAATCTGGAGCAGCGTTTGAAAGAGTGGGACCTGAAATGAGCATGACCGTGGCCGAGCGTACTGTACTCATTGAAAGTATCCAGGAAGGGCTGGCTCAAGGCACTCTTGAGATAGGCGAGGCAGTTCGTCGATTACGAGTAGAGGCCACAGGGCTGCACCAGACCCAATTCGCAAAAATGTGCAAAATTTCGGTGCGCACGCTGGTACATATCGAGCATGGGGAAGGGAATCAAACGTTGAAATCGCTGAATGCCGTGTTCAAGCCGTTTGGACTGAAGATGGGTGTAGTGCGGATTCGGCGAGACTTGAACTAAGAAAACTCAAGCTCCGCTTTTGCTTAATGGGTGTAGCAACGGACTGAAGTTGCGGGTATGGGCATTTATTCATAAATGCGCCTGCATTTCGCCAATGTTGATTGAGGACGGTTGTGATACTTCAGGTTCGCTGGGCTGGAGGCGGGATTTAGCGAGGCGTTAATGAACATCAAAAACTTCGCGGGCGATCCGGCTCGCCCGCGAAGCCGTACGTCCAGACTCTGAAAGCTACCCGCGGCACTCGACCAGTGTTTTCACCTGCCCGGACTCCGTCTGGTTTTCATCGGATAGCCACTGCTCAAACCCCGCGCCAATCGCCGGCCATTCTGAATCCAGAATCGAATACCACGCCGTATCCCGGTTCTGTCCCTTGACCACCATGTGCTGACGGAACACGCCTTCAAAGCTGAACCCCAGCCGCTCGGCCGCGTACTTGGAGCGGGCGTTGCCGTTATTGCATTTCCACTCCAGGCGCCGGTAGCCCAGTGCAAAGGATTCCTTGGCCAGCAAGTAAACGGCCTCGGTGCTTTTCGGCGAACGCTGCATCGGCGCGCCGAAGGTGACGTGGCCGATTTCGATGCGACCTTGGGCCGGGACGATCGACATCAGACTCAGGAGGCCCTGTACATCACCGCTGGCACGGTCGATCACGCTGAAGAAATACGGGTCGCTGTTGGCCGCATGGTTGTTCAGCCAATCATTGAAAGCGCTGCGCTCCGGGAAAGGACCGTAAGGCAGATAGTCCCAGAGCTTCGGGTCTGATCCCGGGCCTTGCAGGGCTTTCCATAAACCCTCGGCGTGACGCGACGGGTCGAGTTTTTCCAGGCGGATGAAACGCCCTTCGATGGTTTGAACCGACGGCGCCGGGGCGCCTTTCCAGTCTGCGAGTGAAGTCGACATAGTGTTCTCCTTGAACCTTAAAGGGCTTTGCGAAACTGGATGAAACCGGGGCGTTCGGCGATGCGCTCGTAGAGCTGGATCGCGGTGGCGTTGGTTTCGTGGGTCAGCCAGTGGACCTTGCAGCAACCATCCGCTTTGGCGGTGGCGTACACAAATTCGATGAGCTTGCGGCCGATGCCGGTGCCCCGGGTTTGCGGCGTTACCAACAAGTCTTGAAGGTAGCAGGAGTTTTCGATACTCCAGTTCGAGCGATGGTAGATGAAGTTCACCATGCCGACCGCCTTGCCATCGACCCAGGCCAACGCCGAGTGAGTCGGTTCATTCGGGTCGAGCATGCGCTGCCAGGTGCTGTCCGTGACCGCCTCGGGCAATTCGGTGTTGTAGAAGCGCAGGTAGGCTTGCCACAGCGGCAGCCAGGCGGCGTGATCGTCTGCGCTGACCGGGCGAATTTCAATCTGACTCATGATCATTCCTTAACGCATCAAGTGGGCGAGGGCCTGGTCATGCACATCAGGGCTGGCGGCGAGCCCCTCGCGCACACCGGCGATGTCTGCAGCGCTGCGGTTCTGACTGAGCTTGCGCTTGCCTTCCAGGCGCTGGATCGGCAGGGCAAACCCGACGATGGCTTTGAGCATGCCGTCGATGTAGTCGGCGGGCGCGTCGGTGACTTTCCACGACTGCTGGCGACTTGCTTCGTGACGATCGGTCAGCGCACTCACCAGGTTGAGCAGGCGATCGGCCTCGGTGAACACGTCCGCGGTTCCGTAAGCGTGCACGGCGACGTAGTTCCAGGTCGGCACGACTTTGCCGTGCTCGGCTTTGCTCGGGTAAAACCCCGGGCTGACATAAGCGTCGGCACCGGCAAAAATCACCAGGGCTTCGGCGCCGTTCTGCAGTTCCTTCCACTGAGGATTGCCCCGGGCGAAGTGGCCGTAGAGGGTGCCATTCGGGCCCTGCTCAGGATTGAATAACAGCGGCAGATGACTGGCTTGCAAACCTTGCTCGCCGTGGGTGACCACCATGGCGAGACGCGTGTCGATTATCTGCTGCTGCAGTTCATGCAAATCTTTGATGGCAAAGCCGCTGGGGTTGTACATGGAAATATTCCTTGGCGAATGCATCCATCCTAGGCAGGCTATTGGTCTGTTGTAAGAGCCATTAATGACCAATTTCATAGGTCCATTGTCATGAGCGAGACGTCGCTTTCGTTGTCCTTCAACCCCGCGGGTATCGAACTCGACCGTCGCCAAGGTCTGAGTCGCCAGCTCTATCAGGCCTTGCGCCTGCGGGTGCTCGACGGACGACTGGCCAGTGGCACGCGATTGCCGGCCACCCGGGATCTGGCGGCGGCGTTGGCAATTTCCCGCAACAGTGTGGTGCGGGCCTACGACCAGCTCTATGCCGAGGGGTTTATTGAGGGGCGGGTGGGTGACGGGACTTACGTCGCGCAATTGCCTCAAACCGCGGCATCCGGGAAAAAATTATCCACAAAAGTATCCACAGGGTTGTCAACAGGGTTACCCACAGCCTTATCCACAAATTGGCTGGATTTACCTGTGATTTCATCCAGTAAAGTTATCCACAGTGGCGCGTTGGGGCGCGTAGAAAAGAACCATTTGGCCCTGCCGCCGAGCGGTCCGCCGCGGGCTTTTCGGGTGGGTGTTCCGGCGTTCGATCTGTTTCCTTTCGAGGTCTGGGCCAAGCTGAATGCCGCTTTCTGGCGTAAACCGGATTTACAGCAACTGTGTTATGGCGATCCGGCGGGGGACGAGCGTTTGCGCGGCATGATCGCCGCGTATTTGCGCAGTTCGCGAGGAATGCAGTGTTCGGCTGAACAAATAGTGATCACCAGCGGCGCGCAGCAGGGGATTAGCCTTTGTGCACAGCTGCTGGTGGAACCGGGCGATGGGGTGGCGATCGAGAATCCGGGGTATCGGGCGGCAGGTCATGCCTTCGCCGTGGCCGGTGCGCGATTGCATGGCGTGGCGGTGGACAGTGAGGGCATCGACTGCCACGAATTGAATGGCCTCAGCGATTGTCGACTGGCGTATGTCACGCCGTCGCATCAATACCCCACCGGGGTGGTAATGAGCCTGGCGCGACGTCTTGAGTTACTGGCCTGGGCCGAACGTACCCAAGGCTGGATCGTCGAGGACGACTACGATGGCGAATACCGCTACAGCGGCGCGCCACTGGCCCCGTTGGCCGCACTCGATCGGCAGGGCCGGGTTTTGTACGTCGGGACGTTTGGCAAAGTTGCCTTCCCGGCGCTGCGCCTGGGCTACCTGGTGTTGCCGCCAACGCTGGTGCAGGCGTTTTCGCAACGGCGAGCGGTGGACGTCCGGCACTCCGAGGTCAGTACCCAAGCGGTCATGGCCGAGTTCATGGCTGCCGGGCATTTCCAGCGGCATATCCGCCGCATGCGTCGCGCGGCCCTGAGCCGGCGCAATACCTTGCTGGCCGGTTGGCCGCGGAATATTCCCGGCGTCGGCAGCCTGCCGAGTGTCGCGGCAGGGCTGCATCTGACCGTGGCGGTCGACTCACAGGCCCGCGAGCGCGAGCTGGTGGAGCAGGCGGCGAGTGTCGACGTCGAGATCAATGCCCTGAGCGGTTATTGGTTGCCGGATTCGACAACACCTATGGACCAGCGCGCGGGGCTGGTCCTGGGTTTCGCGGCGGTGCCCGAGGTGGCCATCAGCGCCGCGCTCGGGCGACTGGAAAAGGTCTGGCGTCCTTAGGTGGCTGCTGCAGTGTTTGCCTGGGGCTCCAGGTCCAGGAAGAGTTTTCGCAGCGCAGGATCCTCTAACTTTCTGAACACCCCATCAATGGGTTCGAAGGTGGTCAACGCTTGTTGCTGGTCCAGCGGCAGTGTTTTCAGGTAGTCATCTGAAATTTTCAGATGGGCCGCGGTGGGCGCATTGGCCGGACTCGACAGCGTCTCGTAATGGAAATGTGCAACCCACAACGGCTGATTGCGGGTCTTGTCGACAATCCGGTACTCCTGGAAATAATCGCCGAGCCCTCGGGTCTGGATACGCCCTCGTCTGTCGCGGCCGAGGTCGAGCTGGCCGTTTTCATGCATCCATTTGAACGTGCTCTGGGTCGGTTTGCGCCGGGTGTAAAGATCGGCGCGAACGCTGACACCTTCTTTGCGCAGACGACTGGCCCCATCACGTAACTCGCGGCTCAGCGTGGCAACCGGAAAAGAGAATGTGTGGTCTTTCCTGCTCTTGATCACAGCTTGATCGACGCTGCTGGCCGCTTGCTCCAGTTTCAAGGCCTGTTGCTCGAACACATCCTGAAGATCGGCCGGCATGCGTCTCGGGCGCAACGCGTCCTTGCGGGTGCGTTCGATGAATTTGGCCGTGTCCAGGTTCAGCTCGATGCCGGCCTCGACTTTTCCAGCATCATCCAGCACTGGAGCGGGTTGCTGATAAACGGCGGGGGTAAACGACCTGATCGGATCTTCCGTGGTTTTTTCCGGTTCGGTTTTGTCGGGATCACGCGGTCGGGTCTTGCGTACCTTGATCAGTTGTCGGGAAGAAACCGCATGACTTCGTTCTACCGCAGCCTGCACGGGCAAGGGTTCCGGTTCTGGCAGCACCGCCTGTAACCGGCTTTGTGCGAGCTGCGCGAACTCGTCGATAAGCGATTGCACATGATCGAGCCTGGATTGCTTGACCAGGTCAGGGTAGGTGCCCGGCAACTCCTGAATGCGCTGGTCAGCGTCGGCAAAGGTCTCGACCAGGCTGTTCAATGCCTCGACATGCGCCTGCACATCGGAAACCGCGCCTTCACTTTTCATCAGGTCCGCCATTTGAATCGCAGCCTTCGCGGCGCTCACTGCAATATGCCCCACAGCGTCTCGAGCCTGCTGCATCAGGGGGCTGGCCTGTTCATTGAGGCACAGTTCCTGCGACATGCCGATCTCATTGGCCTTGATATCCAGCACAGTAAAGGCAGGCGCCAGTTTTCTGATTTGCATGGCGCGCTCAATGCCAGGGCGTCCGGCTACATGCATGTCCTCAAGTGTCGACGAAAACAGAGTCAGCTTTTCAATCAGCTCCTCACCGATGTCCGATGCCTTCTGCACATTGTCGACGAGCAATTGCCAGGCAACGGGTTCGTTTTCGTTGCCTTGGGTCAGGACACGGGTGGCCTGACTGTATTCGGATCGTTTCAGGACAAACCACAAAGACAGATTCTTCTCCAGCACCACGCTCATGCGAAGCAAGTCTTCCTGGTAGTTTTCCGTCCCGCCGAGGGTGCGCCATTCGCGTAGTTGTTCGAGCGCCTGGCGATATTCGTCGATCGTTTTATCCAGTTTTTCAATGTACACCGCCGTCCGCTGATCGTAGTTTCCAGCGTTGGCCTGCGCGATGCTGTCATGTAACGTTTTCAGCTCGGTTTCCTTGGTTTTTTCCTGGCTTTTGAAGGCGCTCAGGATCTCCCTCAACGTGTCTTTGCGCTGTTCGTCAGCCGCTTCCTGATGGCGGCTGACCGCATTTCCGGCCCCGCCTCGCAACCGCAGACGCAGGTCGAGCACCCATTGCCCGTGGCCGTCATCCCTGAGCATCGGACCGTTTCGCTCAGGCTGATCCGGGTAAACGATATGGATTTCATCGTCGCCTTTGACGTCGACGTAAAACCACCGATCACCCACCTGTGCGTAGTTTCGGAAGTTATGTTGGTAAAAATGCGGAGGGGCTTCTTTAACCTTCGTCACGTTGGCGCTGGCAATATCCGGAGCCGCGACTTTGAGCGAGTCCAGGTAAGCGCCCAGAGCGGTCGGTGTTCGGCGTGGAACCGAGCCGGCCATCTCCAGGAAGGAAAGGTGAGTGGGTGGAAGGTCCGGTGCCAGCGGAACGGGATTGAGCGTGACGGCCACCGCCTCTTGGGATTGTGGCGATTTTCGTTTCGGCACCTGTTCGATCCGGGGCTTGCTCGAAAGCCTTCTGCGTCGCATCACGGCGTGGTGGCTGAGGATAATGCCGATTGCCAGCAGAATGTCCGACACCGATGTCCATTCGATGAAGCGGTCATCCTGCTCATGAGCATCGAGTGCCTGTTGGATCTGATTGATGGTTTGCCAGACCCAGACGGCTGTGCCGACCGCGCCGCTGAGGACATTCGAGGCGACGTTGAACAGCGCCCAGCCACTGTCCCTCAACACACTCCAGCGCCGCTCGGCATTGGATCGCGACTGACGGTCGGCGAGGTCGACCAGCATCCACGCGTTGCTTTTGAACAGCGCAGACAGAATGTCGCCGGTGATCTCGACGCTTTCGAAAACCACGCGTCCGAACTTGTCTGCGTGCTGCAAGGGATTGACGATTTGTTCCGCGATCAGCCATGGAGAGGGCAGGCCGGTGGGAAAAACAGAATGGGCATATTCAACACTCAGGTTTTCGTCGGGCAACCAGGCCAGCACCGTGTCCCTGAGGTCGCCGGGCTGGTGCAGCGCATACAACAGGTTTTGTCTTGAGGGGTATTGAATAAGGGGCTCATCGAGCATCGGCCGGTAAAGCAGGCATGGCCCGCTGTGCGCGTCTCGAGGACTGATGATGAACATGTTGTCGACGGTATCGCTGCTGCTGATCAAGCGATGTTGCGGGGTCATGGTCAGCGGGTAGAGGGCTACCGTTTTGGGGCTGACATCGGGATCGAGCAGCTCGCAGATGTATCGGTATCCGCGTTCGTCCACACCGGTTTCAGGCTTGAATCTGGCTTCTAATGCCTGCAGTGGCAGCAAAAAACGCAATTGATCGCGATAGAAGTTTTCCTGACGGCGAGAGGCGATCGGGTCCTCCAGCAACTTGGGTTTAATCAGTTCGGGGTAAGCCTTGCCGACGTCCACTCGCGCTGACACGGCGGTGAGAAATTCAACGGTCAGCCAATCCGGAACGGTTTCCCCGCCCTTGAAAAATACGGTCGCCATGTAGGGCGCCTGGTTCTCCAGAGCGAAGTCGGCCAGCGTTTCAATGCGTTGGTCGAGGGGGTTGGGGAGGGTGAAATTGTCGGCGGTAAAACTGTGGATGATGTTGATCCGCAGATCGTCCAGCGCAAGGTTCGCGGCGCCGACCGCCCAAGGGTCCGCAATGATCGCTTCACGCATCCGCCGCTGGGCATAGTCGGTGACGGACGGGATCTCGGTGTTGGCCAATTGACTGTCCGGTTGACGGTACAACTTGCCCAGTGCGCTGATGTAGCGGCCGTAGTCTTGAATGTCCTGATAGGCGGCGTTGCGCAGCCAATCGGGAATTGCGTTGTTCAGTTGCAGGAATCGCGCTTTTTCGTCGGGGTCTAGTCCGGTTTCGGGTTCGGCCTCATCTGCCGGGGCTTCAATAAACTGCAATGAGCTGATGGCATCCAATTGTGACGAGACCAGCGCCCACGCCATGTGATCGAAGATGTTGCCTTCCGGCTCATAAAGCCGCCAGGACAGATCGCGTCCGAAGGGCTGTTCTGCCAGGCGTGGGGGAAGGGAGTCGCCCAGCTCTTCCATCGAACCGAACGACTCGTACCCGCGCTCGATGGTGTACATCACCAGCAATGGGCGCGTGCGAAATGTGGCCTTGAGCACCAGCGCACCGCCAATCAACAGATGTTGGGTGATGTCATTCTCGACGGTGTCGATATCGAGCAGGCACGCCTGAATGGCGGAAAACTCGCGATTTACATTTTTACGGGTGGTTTTGTCCGGGGCGCTGAACACTTCACGCGCCATCGCACATTCAGCGGCGTCCCAGCCTGTGACCTTCTGCACGTTCAACGCCTTTCGCAGCGTGTCGGACAGCTCATGCCAGCGGGGGATCGCATGCCCCTTGGCATTCCAGAACGCCAGTTGCCGAGCTTGAGCCTCAATGAACAGGATCGATGCCGAGTCGTTGAGTATCTTTGCAATGTCCTCGATGCAGACCGCGAGATGAACCGGGTTTTTGCTGCCCGGCTCAAGGGTGAGGAAATGTTCGCCTTCGAGGTAGTTGGCCGTCGTTCCATACAGGCCCTGGCGCATCAGTGCCACGGTCAGAGATTCGAACCCGGTCTGGCCCGCCTCGATGTGGTTGTCCACGATGAGCCATCGAGGGGTGCCGACGAAGGCGTTATCCGGGTCGATCTGCAAGTCTGGCGAGAGTTTTTTCAACGCCTGGTGCAGCAGCTGCGACGCCACTTCGCTGAGCGTCGGGCCGTGGCTGGTCAGGCTCACCAGGTCGCAGGTGTCCAGCAAGGGTGTCGAGTCATTCTGGGGCGGCGGGGTGTTGTTGCTCATGGCGGATACCTGGGGGCAATGACGAGGCCGGGAAAGCCTCTTGGTGCATCGACGGTAATCAGGCGTCGGCCACTGGAGGTGGTAGATAGATATCGCGGGTAAAAAAAGACCCGCGAATGCAGGTCTCGGGTTCAGCACGGTTTATGACCCTGAGGCCGAGGCCGGTACTTTTGCGAAGAACAGGGACGTCGCCAGTTGCGGGCTGATCTCGCTGCGGTAGATCGAGATCGCCTGGAGGTCGTCGTTGGCGTGGCGGGACTCGGATGCGCCACCCAGCAGTCGTTGTTGCACGGTTTTCAGGTGTGCCGCGGTGAAGGTTTGTGCAGGTGAAGCGGGCTCCGCATAGTGGAAGTGGGCATACCACAGAACACTTTGGTTGCTGTGATCGCGGACCTCATATTCCTCGAGATAGTCTCGTTTACGGCTTTTGAGCAAGCGTCGGCCTGGATTCTTGACGATGTCGACCTGACCTTCGCTTTGCAGCCAGCGGACGCGCTCCGCTGTCGGCGGCTGTAGTTTGGTCATGCTGATTCGCGTGACGCGTCCCTGGTTATACAGCTTGGTCGCCGCGTCGTTTAGCTGCTTGACCAAAACGACGACGGATCCCGGACCGCCCTCGGTGGCATTGGTCGCGACCAACGCTGCGTCGATTGCGCTGGCGGCGTCCTGCAGCCGGTGAGCCTGCTGATGAAACATCTCCTCGATTTCCACGGGGATTCGACGCATCCCTTTTGAATGGGCTTGCGTTCGACGGATGAACGCTTCCAATCCTTCCAGCAACGCCTGCCCTTGAGCGGTGCTTGCACTCAAGTCGGGTTGGAGAACGACGGCGGAAACCGGTGGCGGGGCCACTCTTTCAACCCAGACCCCCGGGGTTTTCTCATGAAAAGTCGAGATGACTTTACCGGTCAACGCCGAGGTCACGTCGATCAGTTCTGAACCGTGTGTCATGGAGTCGGCACGAGGCTGACCCACCACAGTACCTTTGTAGCGGGTCTTGATGATTCGCTTGGCGGGCGCGGTCGGTGGACGGGAAGGGCCGGGTAGCGGCTCGAGTGCCTTGCGCTCCCGCAGCAAGCTCGCCAGGTGTTTCACGGTGCGCTGTTGAAAACCGTCGAGACGTTGGCGCATCACGTCGAGGGGTGGTTGCAGGAACTGACCGGGAAACTCCGTGGGCAGATCGACGATGCGCTGGTCGGTGATCGTCAGTTGCTCCACCAGATCGCTGAGCCCGTCGATCCGATCCGGCAAGTGCAGCACTTCTTCGTCAGCGATCAGGTCCAGTGAGGCCTGAATCGCAAGGCCTGCATTTTCGACAACGCTCTCCAGTGCCTGGCGCGCTTCAGGTGCGGGCTCAACGCTGTTGTCGAGGCACAACTCCTGGCCGAGTGTGATCTGAAAAAGTTTGAGGTCCTTTAAATCGAACGACGGCATGTTGGCTTTAACGTCGCGGATCACTTCGATGGCTTCTTTGCCGAGCAGGTTCAGTTGCTCGAAGCACGCCTGTGCCGACTCGATTTTATTGATGTAGCTGGCGGTCAACTCGCCGGTGAGTTGATGGATTTGCCGGGTGGTCTGTGTATTTTCCGTTGACGGGTTGTCGAGAAGATCGAGGGAAAAGCGCATTTGATTGCCGAAAACCGACTGCTGTTGAACGAACCATCTTTGCAGCAGCGACAGCTGGAAATCCAGGCGACTGATCATTGCTTTTCGGTAATTGGGAATCGCCTCGCGAGCATTGAAGGCTTTCATCTGTTCCATGTTGGTGCTGAGGAGTGACATCTGCGCGTCGAGCATTTCAAGGTACACGCGGCGATGGGTGTCGGTGGCGGTCGTCGCCTGGGCGTTTTTTTGAGCTTCCTTGAGCTCTGTTTCGCGGCTTTGGGTCTGGCTTTCGAACGCGATCATTTGCTGTTTCAGTTCAGCCTGGCGTTGCCGGTTTTGTTGCTCCAGCCGTTGTTTCTCCTTGCCTCCGGCCTTGAGCCTCAGCCGCGTATCGATAAACCATTCACCCCTGGCGTTCTTGATCAGCAACGGCCCCGTGCGTGCGGGAGACCGGCGTGAATCAATGATCTGCACATCGTCATTGTCGTTGAGGGTGACCTCGAACCATCGCTGGCCAACCTTCGCATACCATTTTCCCTTGAGCGAACCGAGGTGTTGGCGAAGGCCGGGCTCGCTGGAGGCGGCGGCCATCCCTTTGGGTTCGGCGACGGCCAGTTCATCAAGCAAGACGCCCAGGGATGAAGGCGGCAGCGTGGCGATGGCGTGCATCGCTACCTCATGGGAGGGTGGAGGCTGATTGAGGTCGGGCAGATGACTCACCGTGATGGTGTGCGCTGGCTTGCTTTCGGGTATGACGCGTGGCGGCTCGACCTTCTCGGGCAACCGCGAGACGGGCTTGTTGCGAGTGGCGGCGCGATGAGCCAGCACCATGCCGAGGGTCAACAGCAGATCGGTCAGGGCGGACCAGGCGAGTGAGCTGTCATCGTTCTCAGCGGCCTCGGTAATGTCCTGCAAGTCGTCCATGATCTGCCAGATCCACGCAGCCACCCCGGCGGTGCGACCAAGAAAGGGCAGCGCGACATTGAACAGCATCCATGTGCCTTGCTTGAGTGTTGCCCAGCGGGCTTGCGCATTGGACACCGATTGTTGGTCCGCCAAGGTAATCATGGCGTTGGCGTTGGCCTTGAACAGGGCGGCCAGCGGCGTGTCATCAAGGGCTGCTGCACTGAGCGTCACCGTGCCCATCTTGCCCAGGGCTGACGTGGGATCGACCAGCAATTGGGTCAACGTCCAGACCGAAGGCAACTCACCCGAGAACACATACTGGGAATAGTTGAACCGAACATCGTCGGACAGCCAGGCCAGGATCGATTGGCGAAGTGATTTTTCGTGTTTGATGGCATACAGCAGATTGGCCTCGCTCGGGTATTGCATCAACGAGGGGGTGAGCAATGGTCGGTAGAGCAGGCACGGCCCTTGATCGGTGAGCCTGGGGCCGATGAGGAACATGTTGGCGACTTCATCGCTTTGGCTGCCGGCGCGATCACCGGTCATAAAGGCCAGCGGTCGAATGACAATCTCCTGCCCGTTTACCCTGCGGTCGGCAGCGTTTTCCAGCATGACGGCGTTAACGTACTGGTAACCACGTTCATCAATACCCGCCTCGCCGCGCATCTTCTGTTGCAGCGCCTGCAAGGGCAGCTGGATACGCAGATGGCGGGTGTAGAGCGTCTGTCGTCGTAACGTTTCTGCCGGGTCGTCAAGCAACTTGCGCTTGATCAGCGCCGGGTAAACCCCACCGATATTGACCTGTGTGACGAGCTTTTCAAGATAGGCAGGGGTCATCCAGATGGGCACTGCGTCGCCGTTTTTGCAGTTCACCGTCTTGTTTCCCAGCGGAACGGCAATCAGGTTTTGCAGCGCCAGCTCGATCAGCGACAGCGTGGTGGTCTGCGTCTTGCCGGGTATCACGACAGCGCCGAGCACCACGACGCTGGTGATGCTGATTTCAATGTCTTGCAGGTCCAGGTCCGCTGCTGCGGGATGATCCTTGATCATCTGCTCTCGCAGGGTCTGCAGCGCAAACGCCGGCAGTGACGCGATGTCCTCGTCGAAGGTTTTTCCAGCGTCCTGTTCCCGCAGCTGTGCCAGGTCCATCAAGTGTCGGCTGTAGCGGGAGAGGTCCGCCGACGAAGCGTTTTTCAGCCAGTCGGTCAGCAACCCCTGAACCCTGTTGAAGCGTGACGACGGCAGGGCTTCAAATTCAGTGAAGCTTTTTGCCGCCGCACTGATTTGTGGCGAAAGAGGTGTGGCAGACGTGCGCTGGACCGCACCGAATGCACCGATGGCTTCGACCTCGAGCGCAATCAGCGCGCAGGCCTGGTGGTGAAAAAAGTTGCCCTCGGGCTCATACAGACGCCATTGCAGGGTCTGCTCAAGGCTTGACGTTCCAGGGTGTTTGAACACGGCTTCACCCAGCGCGGCAACCGAGTCGTAACGCTTGAACCCTTCGGCTATCGAGTGCGTCAGCACCAAGGTGCGCGTGCCCGATGTGCCCACGAACACGGCGATATCCAGAACGCGCAGGTGTTCGCTGACGGCGTTCTCAAGCCGATCGGTGTCGATCAGGCAGGCCTTGGTCAGGTACTTGTCCTGTGTCCGAGTTGCGCGATCCGGATGATCGAAGATGGCCTGGGCCATGGCTTTTTCATCCGCATCCCAGTCCAAGGCGGGATCGGGGCTCCAGATGTCCTGCAGCGATTTCGCGAGCGAATGCCAGCGCGGCGTCGAAGGGCTTGTCTCCTGGTTCCAGTAATCAAGCTGCTGTTGCTGATAGGCGATAAACAACTGCGGTGCGAGCGCATTGAGCAGGCTGCCGATGGCATCGATTTTCACCGGCAGTTGAGCCTGCGGTTCCGCGCCCGGTTGCAGGGTCAGGAAGTGTTCTCCATCAATGAGCGTCACCGTCGATCCTGACAAACCGAGTCGTACCAACACATCGGTGAGCGATTCAAACACGTTAGGGCCGGGCACTACCTCGGTGCCGGTATCGACCCAGGTCGGGGTGACGACCGTGGCGAGTGTCGGGTCAATCCTCAACTGCGGATACAGCGCGTTGAGCGCAGGACTCAGCGCGGCCGCTGCGACTTCTCTGATCGAGGGGCCGGTGACCAGTTGGGTCAGTAGCTCTTCTGCACTCGGGGCAACGGTTTCGGACATGGTCGTCTCCTGACTGAGAGCGCGCCGCTGCTGATTGCGCAGCGCGGAATCGGGAGAAGGTATCGGGCGGCCACCCGTGTCGGGTGGTACATAAATATCGCAGGCAAAAAAAACCCGCGTCGCCGCGGGTCTTCGGTTTTCAGGCGGGTATCAGGTCCCGGACTTGATCTTGGTCCAGGCCCGGGTCCGCGCGCGTTCGGCATCGCGCGGCAACGGTTGCAGGGTGTACAGCGTCCCCATCGCGGTTTCGGTCGGGTACAGGTTCGGGTTGTTGCGGATCGCCGGGTCGACCAGTTCCGTGGCGTCCTTGTTCGGGTTCGGGTAGCCGACGAAATCGCTGACGGGTGCAATCACCTGGGGTTGCAGCAGATAGTTGATGAAGGTGTAGGCGTCTTCCGGGTTCTTCGCGCCTTTGGGGATTGCGAGCATGTCGAACCAGATCGGCGCGCCTTCCTTGGGCAGGCGCATGTCGACGACCACACCATTCTTGGCTTCCTTGGCGCGGTTGGCAGCCTGGGAGAAGCTGCCGGAATAACCGACCGCGACGCAGATGTCACCGTTGGCAATGTCCGCCATGTATTTGGAGGAGTGGAAGTAGGTGATGTACGGACGGATTTTCATCAACAGCGCTTCAGCCTTTTCGTAGTCCGCCGGCTTCTTGCTGTTAGGGTCCAGGCCGAGGTGTTGCAGGGCCAGGGGCAGGATTTCCGACGGCGAGTCGAGCAGGGCGACGCCGCACTGCTTGAGCTTGCTGATGTTCTCTTCCTTGAAGATCAGGTCCCAGCTGTCCACCGGCGCCTTGTCGCCCAGCGCGGCTTTGACTTTGTCCGGGTTGAAGCCGATCAGGATGGTCCCGTACATGTACGGCACGGCGAATTTGTTGCCCGGGTCGTTGCCTTCGAGCAGCTTCATCAGCTTCGGATCGAGGTGGTTCCAGTTCGGCAATTTGCTACGGTCCAGGGGCTGGAACACGCCGGCTTCGATCTGCTTGGCGAGGAACACGTTGGAGGGCACCACCACGTCGTAGCCGGAGTTACCGGTCAGCAGCTTGGCTTCGAGTGCTTCGTTGGTGTCGAAGATGTCGTAGACCAGTTTGGTCTGGGTGTTCTGCGCCTTGAAGTCTTCCAGCGCCTTGGGAGTGATGTAGTCGAACCAGTTGTAGACGCGCAACGTTCGCTCTTCAGCGTGGGCGGCGCCACCGAGTACCGTGGCGCACAGTACCGGTGCGATAAAACGCGTGAGTCTGTTCATTGTTCTAATTCCTCATTGGGCGCTTTCAAAACCTTCGAGAACGTTCACGGCATTGATGCCGATTTCTTCTACCGCGTAGCCGCCTTCCATCACGAACAGCGTCGGCTTGCCGAGTTTCGCGATGCGTGCGCCCATGGCCAGGTAATCGGGGCTGTCGAGCTTGAACTGGGAGATGGGATCGTCCTTGAACGTATCGACGCCCAGGGACACGACGACGATGTCGGCGCCGTATGTTTCGATCTCGTTGCAGGCTTGCTCCAGCGCTGCACTCCAACGGTCCCAGCCGCTGCCAGCCGGCAAAGGGTAGTTGAAGTTGAAGCCTTCACCGGCCCCTTCGCCGAGCTCGTCTTCATAGCCGAGGAAGAACGGGAACTCGGCTTCCGGATGGCCGTGGATCGAGGTGAACAGCACATCGCTGCGTTCGTAGAAAATCGATTGAGTGCCGTTGCCGTGGTGGTAGTCGACGTCGAGGATCGCGATCTTTTTGTGGCCTTGATCGAGGAACGCTTGAGCGGCGATGGCGGCGTTGTTGAGGTAGCAATAACCGCCCATCAAGTCGCTGGCGGCGTGGTGTCCCGGTGGACGGCACAGGGCAAAGGCACTGCGAGCGCCGCGCTGGATGGCGGCTTGCGCGGTGAGGGCCACTTGCGCTGCGCTGTATGCCGCTTGCCAAGTGCCGGCGGTGATCGGCGCACCGCCGTCGAAGCTGTAATAGCCGAGCTGGCCGTGCAGGCTGGTGGGGATGATCCGGCGCAAGGTGCGGGCTGGCCAGGTGTAGGGCAGCAAGTCGCCGTCGGTTTTGAATTCGGTCCAGCGTGCCCAGGCACCTTTGAAGAAGTCGAGGTAGTCGCGGCTGTGGATGCGCGCGATCGGGTCGAGGCCGAAATCCTTCGGCGCTTCGACAGGGCCGAGGTTCTGCGTTTGCACGCGTTGCAGCACATGGTCGGCACGCGAGGGCATTTCGAAGCAGGGCATCAGTTGCCCGTCCATCAATTCACAACGGCCGTGGTGCAGGTGGTGATCGTCCGAGTAGATCGTCAGCATTTCTTGTTCTCCGCAGGCTGATTCGGTTGAACACAGTCTTGCGGCGCAGCGCGATTCGGAGAACGGCAGGAAAGGCCAAAAGGGGATCGATATGGCCAAAAGATCTGACCGGAATTCGCCCTTTATTGGCGCGCAAGTGCCCCGGTGTTGGGCACCCACCTGTAGGCGCGAGACTTGCCCGCGAAGCGTTTGGCGTACTTGAAGACGCCTTCGCGGGCAAGCCTCGCTCCTACAGAGAGTTGTGGGTCAAGGGCGGAACTGACTCGGTGCCACACCACTCCAGCGCACAAACGCATGGCGGAAACTCGCGGTTTCGCTGAAGCCCAGCGCCTCGGCGATCCGGTAGATCGGCAGCTGATCCTCACAGAGCATCTGCTTGGCCTGCTCGAAGCGCAGTTCATCGAGCAATTCCTGATAGCTGCACCCCAGGTCCTTGAGATGCCGACGCAACGTTCGCGCCGAGCAATTCATCTGCAACGCCAAACCTTCCAGCCCCGGGGCTGCATTCAGTTGCGCACGAAGCAACTGCCGAATCCGCCCCAACCACGCCTGCCGCCCGGTGAATTCGGTGTTCTGCTTGCGGCAGCGGTCGACCATGGCCTGATGGGTGATGACATCGGCCAGCGGCAAGGGCTGGTCGAGCCAGCGCTTGTCGAATGCGAAGGCGTTATCTCGCGCGTCGAAGTGCAGCGGGCAGTCGAAGTGTTCGGCGTAGCTCGCCCGATAATCCGGCGCCATATGTTCCAGGCGAGCGGCGAGCAATGGCAGCGGGTGCCCGAGCAGGTCATCGCAAATGACTTTTAACGACACCAGGCAGAACTCGGCGTTGAACACGGCCAGCGCCGGATTTTCTCGATAATCGGCAGCGACGAACCACACACGCTCGCCGTCGACTTCCAGGCTCAACTCGAAAAGTGTTCCCAGCAGCGCCGGATAACGCATCGCCAGGCGCAAAGCGTCACCGAAGGTGGCAGAGGTGAGTAGCGCATAACCGAGTATGCCGTAGGACGAAACGTGCATCCGCCGCCCCAGTTCCAGGCCGATATCACGCTTGAGCGCGACGGCGTTGGCACACACCTGCATCTCCTGGTTGGTGGTGATTCGCGTGTCCGCCCGGCTCAGATCCGCCGCGCTGATGCCACTTCCCGCCAGCAGTGCTTCGCTGGACAAGCCTTCGGCCTTGAAGGTGTTGAGCACCAGGGAGACGGCGTTGAGGGTGGTGAGGTGGGAGTGGAGCATGGGAAGTTCCAGCGATTGGATGCTGGAATCGAGCAAGTTGTATGCCGCGAATGAATACTTGCAGGAGCGAGGCTTGCCCGCGAAGCTTTTGGCGCCTTCAAGGACGTCTTCGCGGGCTAGCCTCGCTCCTACAGGTCCTGCGGTGTATCAGACCAGTTCACCGCAAAGGTCGAGCTCGACCAGACGCCGGACTTCAGAGGTGTCCAGCCCGGCACCCAGCAACCCATGCAACTTGCCCAACGCCGCCTCACGGGTCATGCCGCCGCCCGAAAGCACACCCACGCCTCGCAACCGGCTACCGGCCTCGTAGACATCCAGCTCAACGCCACCTTCATGGCATTGGGTGACGGCGACGATAACCACACCATTGTCCCGTGCCCGCTCCAGAGCGGCGAGAAACTCAGGGTTATCGCTCGGCCCGGTGCCACTGCCGTAGCATTCCAGCACCAAGCCTTGGATGCCGCTGTTCAGCACGCCATCAAGCTGCTCGGCGCCGATTCCTGGGAACAACGGCAGCACCGCGACTTTCGCCAGTTGCTTGCTCTGGTTGTAATTCAATTGAGCCGGCAGCGACGTGGCCTTCACACCACCGCCCTGACGCTCCAGGCGCTTGAACGGATGGCGACCGAAACTACGAACCTTCGCGCAATGAGTCGGGTCCAGCAGTTCGCCGTGGAAATACAGATGAACGCCCGGCGCCAGGCCATGGCCCAGGGCAACCAGCGCACCGCTGAGGTTTTCCCAGGCATCGCTGTCGGTCACGCCGGCCGGCAGCATCGAGCCGGTGAACACCACGGGGGCATTCAGGCCGAGCAACTGAAAACTCATCGCGGCGGCGCTGTAGGCGAGGGTGTCGGTGCCGTGCAGGATCAGCACGCTGTCGCAGCCTTGGACATCAACGGCGTCGACCACCGCTTCACGCAGTTGCTGCCAGTACGTCGGGCTCATGTTGGCGCTGTCGATCAGCGGCGACATTTCGCGAAAGCGCCACTGCGGCACGACCACGTCGGGCTGGCTGTGCAGATATTCACGCATCCGCGCTTCGAAACCGGACGCCGGGGCCAGGCCATTGGCGCTGGCTTGCATGCCGATGGTGCCACCGGTGTAGAGCACCATGACGTGCTGGGCGGCTGGGTAGGAGTTGGGAACCATGGGAAAGTCTCCGCAAGAGATGACATGTGGGAGCGAGCCTGCCCGCTCCCACAAGTTGTGCACTTTAACTGACGGGCGCAGAGGATGCGCCCGTCGTTTACCCATCAGCGTTGCGCTGCGGGTACGCCTTGCAGTTCGGCTTCAGCCTTTGGAGCCGCGGCCGGCGGATTGGCTGGCCAGGCGTTCAAGTCCAGGTCCAGATCCGGGAATTTGCTCGAATCGAATACCGGCGTCTTGATCCCGGCGGCACGCTGGTCATCGTAGTCACGCAGGATGCGCATGCCGACCTTGAACAGCAGGAACAGCGCGATCAGGTTCACGAACGCGAGCATGGTCATGGTGATGTCGGCGAAGGCGAACACCGTGCCGAGGTTTTCGATGGCGCCCCAGAAAATCAACACCAGCACCAGCGCGCGGTAGCCAATCAGCGCCTTGCGGTTTTCACCGATCAGGAAGCGCAGGTTGCTCTCGCCCAGGTAGTAGTTGTAGAGGATCGAGGTGAACACGAACAACGACAACGCCACGGAAATGAAGCTACGGCCCCAGTCACCGACCACGGCGGCCAGCGAGTTCTGGGTCAGGGCAATGCCGTCGCCTTCGAAGCCTGGGGTGTAGAAACCCGAGAGCAGGATCAGCAATGCGGTGCAGGTGCAGATCACGAAAGTATCGAGGAACACGCTGAACGCCTGAACCACGCCTTGTGCCACCGGGTGCTCGACGGAAGCCACGGCCGCCACGTTCGGCGCACTGCCCAGGCCCGCTTCGTTGGCGAACACGCCACGTTTCACGCCCATGACGATTGCGCTGCCGATCAGGCCGCCGAAGGCCTGGTCCAGACCGAAAGCACTTTTGACGATGGTCATCAGCATGCCCGGAACCTGGTCGAACTGCAGCACGATCACATAGATGGTCACGCCGATGTACACCAGGGTTTTCACCGGCACCAGCAGGTCAGCGACCTTGGCGATGCGCTTGATCCCACCGATGAACACCAGGCCGAGCAGCACCGCCAGGGCCAGGCCTGTGTAGGTGGTGTCGAGGCCGAACGCGTTGTTCAGCGAGTGAGTCACGGCGTGGGATTGCAGGCCGTTGAAGGCAAACCCGAAGGTCACCAGCAACAGGAACGCCATGATCATGCCCAGCCAGCGTTTCTGCAGACCGTGCTGGATGTAATAGGACGGGCCGCCACGGTAGGTGCCGTCGGCATCGCAGCGCTTGTAGAGCTGGCCGAGGGAACATTCGAAGAAGCTGCTGGACATGCCGACCAGTGCGGTCACCCACATCCAGAACACCGCCCCCGGGCCACCCAGGGTAACGGCGATGCCGACACCGGCGATGTTACCCGCGCCGACACGGCCGGCGAGGCTGAGCATCAAGGCCTGGAACGAACTGAGTTGGCCGGCGCTGCTTTTCAGGCTGTCGCGGAACACCGCGAACATGTGGAAGAAATGGCGCAATTGAACGAAACGCGAGCGGATCGTGAAGTAGCTACCGAGCCCGACAATGAGCACGATCAGTACTTTCCCTGAGAGGAAGTCGTTAATGACTTCGAGCATGGATTATTCCTCGCTGTTTTTTGTGTAGGCAAATGTTGGGCAGGCAGAAACATCGCGTTACACCGGTGTGCACGTGGCACAACAGTGAGGCGAGTGTTCGTCCCGGGCCCATATCGCAGGTTTGTTATTAGTTCGGGTTTCGCATGGGTTTGGGCCTCGTTACCGACGACCGCTCACGCGAAGAGGGGCGGCACTATACCTAGGAGAGTGCCGTCCGTCTGCACGGTTGTGGTGCAAGCGACGAAACGAAGCCTTTGAAACACCTGACTTTTTGAGCCAGGCCTTTGTAGGAGTGAGCCTGCTCGCGATGCAGGCACCGCGGTATTTCAGTTACACCGCGTTATCGTTCATCGCGAGCAGGCTCACTCCTACAGAAGACGGTTTTCCTTACAAAAGTTAAAAAAAAGGGCTTGGGGAATAAATCCCCAAGCCCTCAAAAGGTGAGAGGTGTCTAGTCCCTCGACCTGGTGAGCGTGTGGCTCCTGGTGCTCTTCGTTAAAAGAGCAAGAGTCTGCGTTCGGTCAAGCCTTCAAAGGCACCAGACGCGGAGCAATCATGTTTTCCGGGCGCAGGATGTCGGCGAGCATTTCGTCGTCGAGCAAGCCTTCTTCGCGCACCAGTTCCAGCACGCCGCGGCCGCTTTCGAGGGCGATACGGGCGATGCGGGTGGCGTTTTCATAGCCGATGTACGGGTTCAGCGCGGTGACCAGGCCGATCGAGTGCTCGACCAGCTCACGGCAACGCTCTTCGTTGGCGGTGATGCCGACGATGCAGTGCTCGCGCAGCATGTCCATGGCGCGTTGCAGCAGGCGGATCGAGTCGAAAATCTTGAAGGCGATCAGCGGCTCCATCACGTTCAGTTGCAACTGGCCGCCTTCGGCGGCGATGGTCAGGGCCAGGTCGTTGCCGATGATCTGGAACGCTACCTGGTTAACCGCTTCCGGGATTACCGGGTTGACCTTGCCGGGCATGATCGAACTGCCTGGCTGACGCGCCGGCAGGTTGATTTCGTTGATGCCGGTGCGTGGGCCGCTGGACAGCAGGCGCAGGTCGTTGCAGATCTTCGACAGCTTGACCGCGGTGCGCTTGAGCATGCCGGAGAACAGCACGAAGGCGCCCATGTCGGAAGTGGCTTCGATCAGGTCGGCCGCCGGAACCAGCGGTTGACCGCTGATCAGGGCCAGGCGCTGAACGGCCAGGTGCTGGTAACGCGGGTCGGCGTTGATACCGGTACCGATCGCGGTGCCGCCCAGGTTCACTTCGGTCAGCAGTTCAGGGGCCAGTGTTTTCAGGCGTGCCAGGTCTTCGCTCAACGTGGTGGCGAAGGCGCGGAATTCTTGACCCAGGGTCATCGGCACGGCGTCTTGCAACTGGGTACGGCCCATCTTCAAGACGTGGCTGAACTCAACACCCTTGGCAGCGAACGCCTGGATCAGGCTGTCGAGGCTGGCCAGCAGCGCGTCGTGACCCAGCAGCAGACCCAGGCGGATCGCGGTCGGGTAGGCGTCGTTGGTCGACTGCGCCATGTTCACGTCGTTGTTCGGGTGCAGGTATTGGTATTCGCCCTTCTGGTGACCCATGGCCTCCAGCGCGATGTTGGCGATGACTTCGTTGGCATTCATGTTGGTCGAAGTGCCAGCGCCGCCTTGAATCATGTCCACCACGAACTCTTCGTGGAAATCGCCGCGGATCAGACGGGCACAGGCTTCGCTGATGGCCGCGTGCTTGGCTTCGCTCAGGTGACCCAGCTCGCGGTTGGCGTCAGCGGCGGCCTGTTTGACCATCGCCAGGCCGACAACCAGCTTCGGGTAATGCGAAATCGGAACGCCGGAGAGACGGAAGTTGTTCACCGCTCGCAGGGTCTGGATGCCGTAATACGCTTGAGCAGGTACTTCGAGTACGCCAAGCAGGTCTTTTTCTGTGCGGAAAGATGCAGCGGAGGACATGATAGAAATCATCTCGATAAGGACCCGGTCTGTGCCGGAACGCTGCAAATGCTAGGCTTGTAGAGAATTTTCGGCCAATGCTGTTAAACACTGGCCTATGCACATTCGGCATAATGCCGGTGTGACGCCGTGTGTGCGGCGAGCGTGTGACCTAAATTGGTGCGTGTCCGGGAGGACGTGATGAATCTGGAAAGTAAATGGCTCGAGGACTTCAGCGCCTTGGCCGCCACCCGCAGCTTCTCCCAGGCTGCGGAACGCCGCTTCGTGACGCAGCCTGCGTTCAGTCGCCGAATCCGCAGCCTGGAAGCCGCGCTGGGGCTGACGTTGGTCAACCGCTCACGCACGCCGGTCGAACTGACGGCGGCGGGACAGTTGTTTTTGGTGACCGCGCGGACCGTGGTTGAACAGCTCGGCGAAGTGCTGCGCCACCTTCATCACCTGGAAGGCGGACAGGGCGAAGTGATGCAAGTGGCTGCCGCTCACTCATTGGCCTTGGGTTTCTTTCCGCGCTGGATCGCGCAGTTGCGCAATGAAGGCCTGAACATTGCCACGCGGTTGGTGGCGACCAACGTCGGCGACGCGGTGCATGCGCTGCGCGAGGGCGGTTGCGACTTGATGCTGGCGTTCTATGACCCGGACGCGGCCTTGCAGATGGACCCGGAAATCTTCCCGTCGCTGCACCTTGGCCACACCGAGATGTTGCCGGTGTGCGCGGCGGATGCCGACGGCAAACCCTTGTTCGATCTGGAAGGCGAGGCCAGTGTGCCGCTGCTCGCTTACAGCGCCGGTGCGTTTCTCGGGCGTTCGGTCAATATGCTGCTGCGCCAGCGTGCGCTGCGCTTCACCACCATCTATGAGACCGCCATGGCCGACAGCCTGAAAAGCATGGCGCTCGAGGGGTTGGGGATTGCCTGGGTGCCGCAATTGAGCGTGCGTGCCGAACTGGCGCGCGGTGAACTGGTGGTCTGCGGCGGCCCGCAATGGCATGTGCCGCTGGAGATCCGACTGTATCGCTGCGCGCTGGTGCGCAAGGCGAACGTTCGTTTGCTGTGGCGCAAACTGGAAGGCGGCGCCGCCCAAGGCACGACGGGATCCTGAAACCACTGAAGATCAAAGGTGGGAGCGGAGCGGGCCTGCTCGCGAATGCGGTGGTTCAGTCAACAGTGTCGGCGACTGACACATTGCATTCGCGAGCAGGCTCGCTCCCACAGGGGATTTGTGGTGTTCTTTCGCTGACCTTCAAGTCAATAAAACCGGCACTTTGCGCCGTATGACAGATGGTCGTTTCAGGGGCTGTTTATCTGCTTCATTGAGGTATACTGCGCGGCCTTCGGCCGGCTTGACTGGCCATAATTCGTACAATCAAGCCACGCATTTTGCGTGGCTTGTTGTTTTTTGACGCGCCTGCGGGCGCCCAGAGAGAAGAGGCACGACGATGAGTGCACTGGTTGGCGTGATCATGGGCTCCAAGTCCGATTGGTCCACCCTTAGCCACACCGCCGATATGCTGGAAAAGCTCGGCATCCCTTACGAGGTGAAAGTGGTCTCTGCCCACCGCACCCCGGACCTGCTGTTCCAGTACGCCGAAGAGGCGGAGGCGCGTGGCATCGAGGTGATCATCGCCGGTGCCGGCGGCGCGGCCCACTTGCCTGGCATGTGTGCGGCCAAGACCCACCTGCCGGTGCTGGGCGTGCCGGTGCAGTCGTCGATGCTCTCGGGCGTCGATTCGCTGCTCTCGATCGTGCAGATGCCAGCGGGCATTCCGGTTGCCACCCTGGCCATCGGCAAGGCCGGCGCGATCAACGCAGCCCTGCTGTCGGCGAGTATCCTCGGCGCCAAGCACCCGCAGTTCCACGCGGTGCTGAAAAAATTCCGCGCTGAGCAGACAGACAGCGTCCTGGAAAATCCAGACCCACGCATCGCCTGAGGTTGTTGACGATGAAGATCGGTGTAATCGGTGGCGGCCAGTTGGGCCGCATGTTGGCGTTGGCGGGCACCCCGCTGGGCATGAACTTCGCTTTCCTGGACCCGGCACCGGATGCTTGCGCAGCCGCGTTGGGCGAACACCTGCGGGCCGATTATGGCGATCAGGACCACCTGCGTCAGCTGGCTGATGAAGTCGATCTGGTGACCTTCGAGTTCGAAAGTGTCCCGGCTGAAACCGTGGCTTTCCTGTCGCAATTCGTCCCGGTCTACCCGAGCGCCGAAGCCCTGCGCATTGCCCGCGATCGCTGGTTCGAGAAGAGCATGTTCAAGGACCTGGGGATTCCCACCCCTGCGTTCGCCGACATTCAATCGCAAGCCGATCTGGACGCTGCCGTGGCGTCGATCGGTCTGCCGGCCGTGCTGAAAACCCGCACCCTGGGTTACGACGGCAAGGGCCAGAAAGTCCTGCGCAAACCGGAAGACGTGGTCGGCACCTTCGCCGAACTGGGCAGCGTGGCCTGCCTGCTGGAAGGCTTCGTGCCGTTCACCGGCGAGGTCTCGCTGATCGCTGTGCGTGCTCGCGATGGGGAAACCAGATTCTATCCGCTGGTTCACAACACCCACGACAGCGGCATCCTCAAGCTGTCCGTGGCCAGCACCGACCATCCGCTGCAAGCCTTGGCGGAAGACTATTCCAGCCGCGTGCTCAAGCAGCTGAATTACGTCGGCGTGATGGCGTTCGAGTTCTTTGAAGTCGACGGTGGCCTCAAGGCCAACGAAATCGCCCCGCGCGTGCATAACTCGGGTCACTGGACCACTGAAGGCGCCGAGTGCAGCCAGTTCGAAAACCACCTGCGGGCTGTTGCTGGCCTGCCGCTGGGTTCGACGGCGAAGGTCGGCGAGAGCGCGATGCTCAACTTCATCGGCAAAGTCCCGGAGACTGAAAAGGTCCTGGCCATCGCCGATTGCCATCTGCATCACTATGGCAAAGCGTTCAAGGCTGGCCGCAAGGTTGGTCACGCCAACCTGCGTTGTGCAAACCGCGAAACACTGGCCGCGCAGATCCTCCAGGTCGAAGCGCTCATCGCCGAATAAACAGTTTCATGTGGCAGCGGCGGAACCATTCTAGGTCCGCCGTTCTCTCATGGCAGGATGCGAAAGTCTGACTAGGCTTCTGCATTGCCATTCAATCAGAGGGAAGTGCCATGGGAATTATCGGAACCATCTTTATAGGCTTGGTCGTCGGCCTGCTGGCTCGGTTCCTGAAACCGGGTGATGACAGCATGGGCTGGATCATGACCATCCTGCTCGGTATCGGCGGTTCGCTGGCGGCCACTTATGGCGGCCAGGCTCTGGGCATCTATCACGCAGGCGAAGGTGCAGGCTTCATCGGTGCGCTGGTCGGCGCGGTGGTGCTGCTGGTGATCTACGGTTTGATCAGAAAGAACTGATTCAAGCGACGAAGTCCTCTCCGCGCCGCACGCGGGGAGGGCTAGAATGCTCGGCGTTGCACAGACCTCTCCTTATGCCGAGCACCTTCATGCGCCGTTTTCTGCTGACTTTTCTTTTACTGGGTACGGGCCTTGCCCATGCCGGCGAACTGCCGGAAACCGACTGGCTCGAACTGATGCCCAAGTCGGACCAGAAAGCCCTCGAGGCCATGCCCGAAATCGACCACAACTCCCCCGAAGGCGATGGCACCTTTACTGAAAAAGGTGGCATGAAGCAGAGCAAGGGCTTGCCGGCGGTGATGTACTCGACCAAAACCGTGCCGTCGATGAACGACAAGAACATCCGCATCGGCGGTTATCCGGTACCGCTGGAGTCCGACGCCAAGGGACGCAGCACGCTGTTCTTCCTTGTCCCGTACCCGGGCGCCTGCATCCACGTGCCGCCACCGCCACCTAACCAATTGGTGTTGGTGCGTTATCCGAAGGGTTTGAAGCTGGACGATATCTACACACCGCTGTGGGTGACCGGCACGCTGAAGGTCGAGAAGGTCAACAATGATTTGGCTGACGCGGCGTATGCGCTGGATGCGGCGAAGGTGCGGGTGGTGCAGGAGTCGGATTTGTAACAGCGCCAACCAGACTGGCAAAGATCCACTGTGTGCGAGCCTGCTCGCGATAGCGGTGTAACAGCCAATATTGATGTTGGATGTTATGACGTCATCGCGAGCAGCCTCGCTCCCACATTGGTTTTGTGGTGTTGCTTATAAAGGGTTGCTGGCGATGCTGACTTCGAGAGTGTGGGTGGCGCCGGGTTTCAGCGTCACCACATCATCCATCACATTCGCCGTCTCGATGCACAGCATCTTCTGCCAGCCATCGTCGGCCATGTCGCTGAACGCCGTCGCGCGTTCGATCCACGGGTTCCAGATCACCGCCGAGCGCGAACCACTGCTGGTCAGCTCAATGCGCCGTTTCCAGGCCGGGTCGACAATGCTCAGCTTCGCCGGGGTATTGAGGTAGATACGGTCGGTTTCGCCGGTAAAGCGCAGATCGCCGGTCTGGGTCACGGTTTTCCAGTCGTCCAGCGTTTCGATATAGCTCAAGCCATTCAGCCCTTCGACATGCACCGTGCGCACATCGCTGACAGCGAAGTAACTGTGCAACGCCTGGCTGATGGTGACGGTATCGGTGCCCTGATTGTGGCTGGTCAAGCTGATGTGCAGTTGCTCATCCAGACGGATGCTCAACTTCAGATCCACCTGATGTGGCCAGCCAGGAAAGCCGCCTTCGGGGTAGGGCAGGACGAATTCCACCTTCAGGCTCTCGCCCTCGGTTTCTATGCCGCCCAATTCCCAATCCATCGCCCGGACAAAACCGTGGGCAGTCGGCGGTTCGTTGCTGACGCGCATCGCCTGGACGCTTTGCGGGTTGCGCTTGAAATTGCCGAACCACGGCCAGCACACCGGCACGCCGGCGCGGATGCTCTTGCCGGTCTTGAACACGGCCTCATCGTTAAGCCAGATCAGCGGCGGTTGGCCGGCCAATTGATAACTGAGGATGTGCGCGCCTTGCTGGGCAACCAGCAATTCGGCCTGACCGTGGCGGATGCGCCAGCAGTTCAGTTCATCCAGTTTCACGGCTTCAACGTTGGGCGTGCTCATGGGGCAACTCTCGATCAGGAACAATGACTGCAATGGACCGCAGAAAGGTCGCCGTGTTTAACGCGCGCGTGGAGGAACCGAACGAGTACGGCCGCTGCCATCGATCGCGACAAACACAAACACGGCTTCAGTCACTTTACGCCACTCGCTGGACAGCGGATCGTCGCTCCAGACTTCGACCATCATCTGAATCGAGCTGCGGCCGATTTCCAGCGCCTGGGTATAGAAGGAAAGCTGAGCGCCCACCGCCACCGGGACCAGGAACGCCATGCGATCAATCGCCACGGTTGCTACGCGCCCACCCGCAACTTTGCTGGCCATTGCGGTGCCGGCCAAATCCATCTGTGCCACCAGCCAGCCGCCGAAAATATCGCCAAAGCCGTTGGTTTCACGCGGAAGCGCGGTGATTTGCAGGGCAAGGTCGCCTTGCGGAATTGGATCTTCTTGTTCGAGCTCTATCATGCCGGGGGTGCCTCTGACCCGTGACTCTTCATTGGTACTTCAGGTGAATAGCCGTCTCAAGAAAAAACGATTCAGCCCCGAACATACTACGTTCGTCACGTTTTTCGAAAGGCGCCTAAAGGGAAACTCTGCGAAACCGACTGAGCCACGCAATGACCTTGCCAGTCATCCAGCGCGTTTTCGCACAGCAACCCCTTACAAATGCTGCAACGCAGCGAGTATATCGATCGGTAGACTCCGAGACGACCGTCCGGTTCTCATTTTGACCGTCAAATACGCACCTCTATGTGCTTTTTCGAACAATTTGCTATCGTGCCGGACCTGCCCAAGCCCTCGCCAGCGTTGTTGGGGTTGCAGATCCGACTATAAGAGAAGCCCTTGCCATGACCACAGCGCCCTCTAGCATCGCGCAGCCGACCCAGCCCGCACGCCCGTTAACCCGTAGCGACTACAAGACGTTATCGCTGTCTGCCCTGGGCGGCGCACTGGAGTTTTACGACTTCATCATCTTCGTGTTCTTCGCCACGGTGGTGGGCAAACTGTTCTTCCCGGCGGACATGCCCGAGTGGCTGCGCCTGATGCAGACGTTCGGCATTTTCGCCGCCGGCTACCTCGCTCGTCCGTTGGGCGGCATTGTGATGGCCCATTTCGGCGACCTGCTTGGCCGCAAAAAGATGTTCACCCTGAGCATTTTCATGATGGCGGTGCCGACCCTGATCATGGGTCTGCTGCCGACTTATGCGCAGATCGGCATGTGGGCGCCGATCCTGTTGCTGTTGATGCGGGTGATTCAAGGCGCGGCGATTGGCGGTGAAGTGCCGGGCGCGTGGGTATTCGTTTCCGAACACGTGCCGCAGCGACATATCGGTTATGCCTGCGGCACCCTGACGAGCGGTCTGACGGCTGGCATCCTCCTGGGTTCATTGGTCGCCACGGCGATCAACAGCATTTACACCCCACTGGAAGTGTCCGATTACGCCTGGCGGATCCCGTTCCTGCTGGGTGGCGTGTTCGGTCTGTTCTCGGTCTACCTGCGCCGCTGGTTGCACGAGACCCCGGTGTTTGCCGAACTGCAACTGCGCAAGGCCCTGGCCGAAGAAGTGCCGCTGCGCGCGGTGCTGCGTGACCATCGCGGTGCGATCCTGATTTCCATGTTGCTGACCTGGCTGCTGTCCGCCGGCATCATCGTGGTCATTCTGATGACGCCGACCGTGCTGCAGACCGTTTACCACTTCTCGCCAACTACCGCGTTGCAGGCCAACAGCCTGGCGATCGTGTTTCTGAGTGTAGGTTGCGTGGCTTCCGGTGCCCTGGCTGACCGTTTCGGCGCTGGCCGAGTGTTTGTGTTTGGCAGCGCCGCGCTGTTGATCAGCTCGTGGACGTTCTATCACAGCCTGTTCAACCACCCGGACTGGCTGTTCCCGATGTACGCCTTGACCGGTTTCCTGGTCGGGACCATCGGTGCAGTGCCCTACGTGATGGTCAAAGCCTTTCCAGCGGTGGTGCGCTTCAGCGGGTTGTCGTTCTCCTACAACCTGGCCTATGCGATTTTCGGTGGTTTGACGCCGATGGTGGTGACGCTGCTGCTCAAGGAAAGCCCGATGGGGCCTGCCTACTACGTGGCGATCATTTGCGGGGTCGGGATTCTGGTGGGTGCGTATCTTTGGAAGAAGGGTCGCTGATCCCCGAAACTGTCTGTAGCTGTACCGGCCCTATCGCTAGCAGGCTAGCGCCCACATTGAATTGCATTCCAATGTGGGGCTAGCCTGCTAGCGATTTGGGGCGCATGAATTATCCGGCAAAAAACTCGAATGCTGGCCTTTCATCCAATTGTCATATTTCAGCCATAGAGTGTTCACACGGCCTGCTGATACTTGGCCCCGACTAACACACCCTATCTGCTAGGAGTAAGGCATGAAACTGAAGCGTTTGATGGCGGCAATGACTTTTGTCGCTGCTGGCGTTGCGACTGCCAACGCGGTTGCCGCTGTTGACCCTGCTATCCCGAGCTACACCAAGACCACTGGTGTGTCGGGCAACCTGTCCAGCGTCGGCTCCGATACCCTGGCCAACCTCATGACCCTGTGGGCTGAGAACTACAAAAAAGAATACCCGAACGTCAACATCCAGATTCAGGCTGCCGGTTCTTCTACCGCGCCACCTGCGCTGACTGAAGGCACCGCTAACCTGGGCCCGATGAGCCGCAAGATGAAGGACAACGAGCTGCAAGCGTTCGAAACCAAATACGGCTACAAGCCAACCGCTATCCCGGTTGCCGTGGACGCCCTGGCTGTCTTCGTGCACAAAGACAACCCGATCCAGCACATGACCATGGAGCAAGTCGACGCGATCTTCTCCTCGACTCGTCTGTGCGGTGCTAAAACCGACGTGAAAACCTGGGGTGATCTGGGCGTGACGGGCGACCTGGCCAACAAGCCGGTTCAACTGTTCGGTCGTAACTCGGTATCCGGCACCTACGGCTACTTCAAAGAAGAAGCCCTGTGCAAAGGCGACTACAAGCCAAACGTCAACGAACAACCAGGTTCGGCTTCGGTTGTGCAGTCGATCAGCTCCTCGCTGAACGGCGTGGGTTACTCGGGCATCGGCTACAAGACCGCTAGCGTGAAGACAGTGGCTCTTGCCAAGAAAGGCAGCACTGAGTTCATCGAAGACACCGAAGAAAACACCCTGAACGGCAAGTACCCGCTGTCGCGTTTCCTCTACGTTTACGTCAACAAGGCCCCGAACAAGCCTCTGGCTCCGCTGGAAGCTGAGTTCGTGAAACTGGTTCTGTCCAAACAGGGTCAGGAAGTTGTAGTGAAAGACGGTTACATCCCACTGCCAGCCAAGGTTGCTGCAAAAGCACTGGCTGACCTGGGTCTGCAAGAAGGCGGCAACGTAGCAAAAAAGTAAAACCCTGAGCCCGGGGTAGTCCCGGGCTCTGCAGGAGCGAGGCTTGCCCGCGAAAGCGGTGGTTCAGTCAACGTGACGTTGAATGTAATGACGCCTTCGCGAGCAAGCTTCGATCCTGCAAATGCCGGTACGCCGGCCCCCAAATTTCCGGTCCACTGCCAGTTCCCGCTGGCGGCGGATTTGCTGCGTCACTGCATTGTCATCTTTCTGTCATACAGGATCGCTAGGGTGTGCGCATGAATGATCTGGCCAATTCCACCATGACTACAAATCCCCCCAAGCGAATTGATTTCAATACGCCTGAATTGCAACGCAAGCGCCGCATCCGCGCGCTCAAAGATCGCCTGACCCGCTGGTACGTCCTCGTGGGCGGCCTTGCCGTTCTCGGCGCGATCACGTTGATCTTCTTCTTCCTCGCCTACGTTGTCTTCCCCCTGTTTCAGGGTGCCGACCTGACCGCCAAGGAATCCATCACGCCTGCCTGGATGCAAGACGCCGGCAAGCCGCTGATGATCTCCCTGGAAGAGCAGAACCAGGTCGCCATGCGGGTTTCCGACAAAGGGCAGGCACTGTTCTTCGATATCGACAGTGGCGCCGAACTCAAGCGCGTCGATCTGCCGATCCCGGCCGGCACCACCGTGACTTCCATCGGCGAAGACCAACCGGGCCATCCCTTGGTGGCTGTAGGTTTGTCCAATGGCCAGGCGCTGGTGTTCCGCCACACGTATAAGGTCAGCTACCCGGACGGCAAGAAAACCATCTCGCCGGCGATCGAATACCCGTACGGCGAAACTCCGATTGCGCTGAACGAAGCGGGCGGTGCACTGGAGCACGTCAGCCTCAACGCCACGGATTCGACCCTGATGCTGGTCGGTTCCACCGGCTCACAACTCAATGTGCTCTCGCTGACCAGCGAAGAAAACATGATGACCGGCGAAGTGACCAACGAGCAGAAGCGTATCGAGCTGCCGCAGATGACCGAGCCGGTGAAGAACATCTTTGTCGACCCGCGTCAGCAGTGGCTGTATGTGATTAACGGTCGTGCGCAAGCCGACGTGTTCAGCCTGCGCGACAAGAGCCTCAACGGTCGCTACAAATTGCTGGAAAACGGTGACGCCGAAATCACTGCCAGTACTCAACTGGTGGGCGGTATCTCGCTGATCCTCGGCGACTCCAAAGGCGGCCTGGCCCAGTGGTTCATGGCCCGTGACCCGGATGGCGAGTTGCGCCTGAAGCAGATCCGCACTTTCCAGATGGGCACTACGCCGATCGTTGAAATCACCGCTGAAGAACGTCGCAAAGGCTTCGTGGCCCTCGACGCCTCCGGCAAGCTTGGCGTGTTCCACAGCACCGCCCACCGCACCTTGCTGGTGGACCAGGTGGTCGACGGCCAAGGCGTCTTCGGCCTGTCGCCACGGGCCAACCGTGTGATCGTCGAAGCGGGCGGCAAGATTCAGCCGCTGCTGCTCGACAACCCGCACCCGGAAGTGTCGTGGAGCGCGTTGTGGAGCAAGGTCTGGTACGAGAACTACGACGAGCCTAAATACGTCTGGCAATCGACCGCCGCCAACACCGACTTCGAACCCAAGCTCAGCCTGTCGCCGCTGACCTTCGGCACCCTGAAAGCCGCGTTCTACGCCATGCTGCTGGCCGCTCCTCTGGCCGTCGCTGCCGCGATCTACACCGCGTATTTCATGGCCCCGGGCATGCGTCGCAAGGTCAAGCCGGTGATCGAGCTGATGGAAGCGATGCCGACGGTGATCCTCGGCTTCTTCGCCGGCCTGTTCCTCGCGCCTTATGTGGAAGGGCATTTGCCGGGCATCTTCAGCCTGCTGATGCTCCTGCCGATCGGCATCCTGGTCGCCGGTTTCGTCTTCAGCCGCCTGCCTGAGTCCATCCGCCTGAAAGTGCCGGACGGCTGGGAAAGCGCGATCCTGATCCCGGTGATTCTGTTTGTGGGCTGGTTGTCGCTGTACATGAGCCCGTACATGGAAACCTGGTTCTTCGGCGGCGACATGCGCATGTGGATCTCCCACGACCTGGGTATTACCTACGACCAGCGCAATGCTCTGGTAGTCGGTCTGGCCATGGGCTTCGCGGTGATCCCGAACATTTACTCCATCGCCGAAGACGCCGTGTTCAGCGTGCCCCGCGGCCTGACCCTCGGTTCCCTGGCCCTCGGTGCCACGCCATGGCAGACCATGACCCGTGTGGTGATCCTCACCGCCAGCCCGGGCATCTTCTCGGCACTGATGATCGGCATGGGCCGTGCGGTCGGTGAAACCATGATCGTGCTGATGGCCACCGGTAACACCCCGGTCATGGAAATGAACCTGTTCGAAGGTCTGCGAACGCTGGCCGCCAACGTCGCGGTGGAAATGCCCGAGTCGGAAGTCGGCGGCAGTCACTATCGCGTGCTGTTCCTCTCGGCACTGGTGCTGCTGTTGTTCACCTTCGTCATGAACACCCTCGCGGAACTGATTCGTCAGCGTCTGCGCAAGAAATACTCGTCGCTTTAAGAAAGGTAGAAGTCTGTGAAACAGAACTCCCTGAAAGGATGGTTCAAGAGCGGCGCCCCAGGCGTCTGGATCAGCGGTGGCGCGGTGTCCATCGCGGTCATCATGACCATTGGCTTGCTGGCGGTGATTGCCGTGCGCGGTCTGGGCCACTTCTGGCCGGCAGACCTGGTGCACGCCAGTTATGACGTGCCGGGCCAGGCCAACCACCTCGTCATCGGCGAAGTGGTGCAGAAAGAAGAAGTGCCGCGCGAGCGCTTGAAAAGCGCTGGTCTGCCGGTGCCCGATCAGGGCCCGGAGTTCATGACCCGTGAGCTGATCAAGGTCGGCAACCGCGACCTGAACGGCAACGACTTCACCTGGATCGTCGGCGAGTGGCTGACCAACCAGAAGACGCCGCCGGAGCTGATGGCCGTCGAGCGTCGCGAGTGGGGCAACTTCTACGGCTACCTGGTCAACGTCAAGCAGGACGGCAAAGTCATTGCTGAGGGCGAAGCCGCATGGCCCGAGTTGCAGGCCCGTGTCGATCGCGTGAACAAGCTTGCAGCACAGCTCAAGACCCTGGAAAAAGCCGACATTGGCGCGATCAACGCCGGTCTGGAACGTGTGCGTCTGCACGGTCGCAAACTGGAACTGGCCGGCCAGCTCGACGCCGCCGCGCAAGCGGACATGGAATCCGAGCGCGCTGAGCTCAATGCTCGTTATCAGGACATCGAAGCCCGCCTGAATGACCTGCACGCCCAGTTCAACCGCGACAGCCTGACCGCCCGCGATGCCAACGGCAAAGAGATCGAGATCGGCATCGGCAAAGTGGTCCGCGCCTATCAGCCGAACGCCATGGGCACCTTCACCAAGATCGGCTTCTACGTCAGCAAGGTCTGGGAATTCCTCAGCGATGACCCGCGTGAAGCGAACACCGAGGGCGGGATCTTCCCGGCCATTTTCGGCACCGTCATGATGACCTTGATCATGGCGATGATCGTGACGCCGTTCGGCGTGTTGGCGGCGGTTTACCTGCGTGAATACGCCAAGCAGAACGCGTTGACCCGGATTATCCGCATCGCGGTGAACAACCTGGCGGGCGTTCCGGCAATTGTCTACGGCGTGTTCGGCCTGGGCTTCTTCGTCTACGTACTTGGCGGTTCGGTTGACCGGTTGTTCTTCCCGGAAGCGTTGCCGGCGCCGACCTTCGGTACACCGGGTTTGCTTTGGGCGTCCCTGACCCTGGCGCTGCTGGCGGTGCCGGTGGTGATCGTGGCCACGGAAGAAGGCCTGGCGCGGATTCCTCGCACCGTGCGTGAAGGCTCGTTGGCCCTCGGCGCGACCAAGGCTGAAACCTTGTGGAAGATCGTGCTGCCAATGGCCAGCCCGGCAATGATGACCGGCATGATCCTCGCCGTGGCGCGCGCCGCCGGTGAAGTGGCGCCGCTGATGCTGGTGGGTGTGGTGAAACTGGCACCGTCGCTGCCACTGGACGGCAACTACCCGTACCTCCACCTGGACCAGAAGATCATGCACTTGGGCTTCCATATCTATGACGTCGGCTTCCAAAGCCCGAACGTCGAGGCCGCGCGGCCGCTGGTGTACGCCACGGCGCTGCTGCTGGTGCTGGTGATCGCCACGTTGAACCTGTCTGCCGTTTATATCCGTAACCATCTGCGCGAAAAATACAAAGCTCTAGACAGCTAAAGCCATTAGCCACAAGCGGCAAGTTATAAGCCGCTTTTGCTCAAAACTTGCAGCTTGCAGCTAGAAGCTTGCAGCTACGAACGGAGTGAGACCCCATGCAGCACGAAGCACATACCCACGGCATCAACATGTCTGCCTTGGGCCGCGACAAACAGAGCTTGAGCCTTGAACAGGAAACCGTGGCCATCGAAGTGCCGGGCCTGAACCTGTTCTACGGCGACAAACAAGCGCTGTACGACGTCAGCCTGAACATTCCGAAACAGCGTGTGACCGCCTTCATCGGCCCGTCCGGCTGCGGCAAGTCCACGCTACTGCGTACCTTCAACCGCATGAACGACCTGGTCGACGGTTGCCGCGTAGAAGGTGAAATCAACCTGTACGGCCACAACATCTACCGTAAGGGCGAAGACGTGGCCGAACTGCGTCGTCGCGTCGGCATGGTGTTCCAGAAGCCGAACCCGTTCCCGAAAACCATCTACGAAAACGTGGTGTACGGCCTGCGCATCCAGGGCATCAACAAAAAGCGCGTTCTCGACGAAGCGGTCGAGTGGGCGTTGAAAGGCGCGGCGCTGTGGGACGAAGTCAAAGACCGTCTGCATGAATCGGCACTCGGCCTGTCCGGTGGTCAGCAGCAACGTCTGGTCATCGCGCGCACCATCGCTGTAGAGCCGGAAGTGCTGCTGCTCGACGAACCATGCTCGGCACTCGACCCGATCTCCACGCTGAAAGTCGAAGAACTGATCTACGAATTGAAATCGAAATTCACCATTGTCATCGTGACCCACAACATGCAACAGGCCGCGCGGGTTTCCGACTACACGGCGTTCATGTACATGGGCAAACTGGTGGAATTCGGCGACACCGATACGCTGTTCACCAATCCGGCGAAGAAGCAGACCGAAGACTACATCACTGGTCGCTACGGCTAGCCGTACAGCTGCAAGCCGCAAGTTTCAAGCGGCAAGTAGGAAGCGGTGCGATATCAGGACTTATACATAACTGCTTGAAGCTTGCAGCTTGAAGCTGGCAACTTTCGCGGAGCGAACCGAATGATTAGTAAAGAAGGCCTTACCCATCACATCTCCGCGCAGTTCAACGCTGAGCTGGAGGAAGTTCGCAGCCACCTCCTGGCCATGGGCGGTCTGGTGGAAAAGCAGGTCAATGACGCGGTGACCGCGCTGATCGAGGCCGACTCCGGCCTGGCCCAGCAGGTTCGCGAGATCGACGACCAGATCAACCAGATGGAACGCAACATCGACGAAGAATGCCTGCGCATTCTGGCCCGTCGTCAGCCGGCAGCATCCGACTTGCGTCTGATCATCAGCATCTCCAAATCGGTGATCGACCTGGAGCGCATCGGTGACGAAGCGACCAAGATCGCCCGCCGCGCCATTCAGTTGTGCGAAGAAGGCGAGGCCCCGCGCGGCTACGTCGAGGTTCGCCACATCGGCGACCAGGTGCGCAACATGGTGCGTGACGCGCTGGACGCCTTTGCCCGCTTCGACGCCGACCTGGCGTTGTCGGTGGCCCAGTACGACAAGATCATCGACCGCGAATACAAGACCGCACTGCGTGAGCTGGCGACCTACATGATGGAAGACCCGCGCTCTATCTCGCGGGTCTTGAGCATTATCTGGGTGCTGCGTTCGCTGGAGCGGATCGGCGACCACGCGCGCAATATCTCGGAACTGGTGATTTACCTGGTGCGCGGCACGGACGTGCGTCACCTGGGCCTCAAGCGCATGAAAGAAGAAGTTGAAGGCACAAGTGGCGAAACCGCTAATGTTCCGGGCAAAGCTGACGATAAGTAAGACTGCCCAAGAAAAACGCCCGGTCCTTTGGCCGGGCGTTTTTGTGTGTGGCTTTCGACTTCAAAAGCAGCACCCGCGAACGAAAAGTCCCGGCGTGACTGAAGGTTTTTGGCAATGTGCCATCAGCAAAACGGTATGCTTGCCGGGATTTTTTCGAGGGGTGATGGATGAGCAAGATCAGTGTGTTGGTGGTGGACGATGCAGCGTTCATTCGTGACCTGGTAAAGAAGTGCCTGCGTAACTACTTCCCGGGTATCCGGACCGAAGATGCCATCAACGGCAAAAAGGCTCAGGCCATGCTGGCCAAGGAAGCGTTCGACCTGGTGCTGTGCGACTGGGAAATGCCGGAAATGTCTGGCCTGGAACTGCTGACCTGGTGCCGCGAGCAGGACAATCTCAAGACCATGCCCTTCGTGATGGTGACCAGCCGTGGCGATAAAGAGAACGTGGTCCAGGCGATTCAGGCCGGCGTTTCCGGCTACGTCAGCAAGCCCTTCACCAACGAACAACTGCTGACCAAGGTCAAGCAAGCGCTGAACAAGGTCGGCAAGCTCGACGCCTTGATGAACGGTGCGCCGACCAAAATGAACTCGGCTTTCGGCAACGATTCCCTGAGCGCATTGACCGGCGGCAAGGCGGCCGTGGTCGCACCTGCAGCGGCGCCGGTCAACCCGTTCGCCAAACCTGCTGCCGCCGCGCCGACCCCTGCCCCGGCGGCGTCTCGCGGTTTGCTCAATAGCCCGCCGGTCAAGGCACCGGGCGCTGCTTCCGCTCCCGCCAGCGGTCGGGGTCAAGGCCAGCTGCGTTTGCCAAGCGGCATTCAGCAGTGCGTGATCAAAGCCTTGAGCATCAAGGAAGCGCTGCTGGTGGTAAAGCGCACCGACACGCTGCCGCAAGTCCTCGACAGCGCCGTGCTGGACCTGGAGCAGGGCGACAACGCTGAAGTCGCCCGCCTCAATGGCTACTTGCACGCCATTGTCGCGTTTGAGCCGAAACCTGACAGCGACTGGCTGCAACTGACCTTCCGCTTTGTGGATCAGGATGCGCAGAAGCTCGACTACATCTCCCGATTGATCGCACGTGGCACGGCGCAGAAGCATTTCGTACCTGGCGCGTAAACTTCACGTATGAAAGGTCGCCCCCGAGGTTGTTCCTGAACAACGCGGGAGGTGACTTTTCTCTCTTTATCGCACTCCCGGTCCGTCTCTTGATCTCACCGCGCTTCTGCGAGCCTCATTTGGTTTGGGCATGAAAATGCTCGAGTGCCGTTCGTCGAAACTGTCATTTATTACAGGTCAAGGATTCGCAGAGTCTCTGTAGCGTATGCCGGAATCACCACAAATCGTGGCGACTCTATGGAGCGGAATGCAAATGAGCAAGATCGTTACACTGCAAGAGCGAAACAAGGCCGTCGAGGCTATTGGAGCGCGTCAGGAACCTCTGCTCCCGGCTTCAATCGACGAAGCAGTGGATGGAAAAATCAGCTACTCCAGCATTGAAAATGGCATGACCGTTCGGTTTCCATTTGTTGATGGCATGAACAAGGGGAGTAGATATCTCCTCAATTTTAGTTCGAGTGACGGGCGCGCCCTTGCATTGTCGGGAACTATCCAAGAAGACAATCAGGATATTGTTGTTTCTCTTTCGGCTGAGCAAGCGCGGCTTTTTAGTGGAAAACTTGTCCTGCAGTACATTTATTTTGATTATCCACCCGACGACCTATTGTCACCCAGTACCTGTTATTGGGTGGAAGGGTGGTTGTATCAGCCAGTTGTCGATGAGGCGGTAGATGGGGTAATTCCCATTTCGGTAGTATCGCAAGGCGTAAACCTGCGAATAAAGTCTGCAATGTCATTGGAGGAAAATGCAGTTGTTTCCGTCTACTGGATCGGCTCCCACAGCAACGCATGTTTCGTGAAGTACCTGATTGTTCAACCAGGTCAAAGCGATGAAGATATTGTCATTTTCGTCGGCCGGGAGTTCCTGGAGCCTAACAAAAACGGGCATGTTCATTTTATTTACACGGTCCATTCTGATCGAGGCACTTGGACGTCACGGCTCATGAAGCTTGATGTGGCAGGCGATCTTGTAATGCCTACGGCACTCTATTGGGCACCGGAGGAAGTAATTTATGGCTCCCCCGCGACCTTATTGAAAATTGATGAAAGCGGCAAGATCCCGATGCGGGTTCCGACACTAGGGATGAGTCAAGGTGATTTAACTTCTTTCATTTTTGTTGGCGCGGAACTTGGGCGCGAATTTGTCTTTCGCCTTCCGGTAACAAGTGCAGATATTGCGCAAGGGTATCAATCGTTCAATCTGCCGATCCCGTTTTCAGTGTTGGCCGGAAACTTTGTAACATTCATGGCTGTTGTTGAGCGGCAGTCGGGTGACACCGTCGGCTCGCCGGTAAACAAACTGTATGTAGAGGAGGACTGGTGATATTGGCGTTCTTGCGCTCAGAGTCCCCGCGATTGCCTGTCGCGGGGACGATTCGCGAAATTGAGTTGGAATGTGGCGCTTGCTGATTTGAAACATCTGCCGACTACCCGGGTCCATTGCAGCTGCTAGGCTCCTTCCCAGGCCTTACTCGACAGACTCTTGCCCATGCTCGCGCGCCTGCTGTTTTTCTGTGGTCTTTTCATGGCCTCCACCTCGGCTGTGGCCATGACGATCTACAAGTCCAAAGACGCCAATGGCGTGGTCTCCTACAGCGACCGCCCCACGAAAGGCTCCCAGGTGTTCGTTTTTCGTGATCGCATGGTCGAGCACCTTGAGCGCCAGGTGTACCTGGAGATCAAGAAGCAGAAGGGCGTGGACAACGTGTACGTGCGCAACGACCTGTATGCGCCGGTCGAGATCGAGCTGAGTTTTGCCGGGTTGAGCAATGTCAGCGGCGCGCCGAGCCGACCGATCCGCCGGGTGATGCCGGCCCGCAGCAACATCCGTCTGGCGCTGCTCACGGCGACGAAGGCCGGAAGGCCGCTGGCGTACACCCCAAGGTTCGAATATTCCCTGGGCGACCCTTCAGGGGCTGCCATGGCCTATCGGTATCCGCTGCCCTGGCGTGGTGGGCCGTTTCGCTTGAGTCAGGGTGCCAACGGCCAATACAGCCATTTCGGCGCCAAAAACCGTTACGCCATGGACATCGCCATGCCCGAAGGCACGCCGATCATTGCGGCGCGGGGCGGGGTGGTGGTGAAAACTGAAAATGCCCAGACCGGACGTGGCACCGATCCTTCAGGCAATTTCGTGCGGGTGCTGCACGATGACGGGACGATGGGCGTGTACCTGCACCTCAAGCAAGGTTCGGTGGGCGTTCGCGAGGGGCAACGGGTAGCGGTGGGGAGTGCGCTGGCCCTGTCGGGCAACACCGGCAACAGCAGCGGGCCGCATTTGCACTTCGTGGTGCAGCGCAATACGGGGCTTGGGTTGGTGTCGATTCCGTATCAGTTCAATCAGCCGGTGGGCGCGTTGCCCAACTTTGCGTTGGGCAAGCAATAGCCGGATCAGCACGATTACTGTGGCGAGGGAGCTTGCTCCCGCTGGGCTGCGAAGCGGCCCCAACGCCTGCAACCGCACACCGCATTCATCGGTTTACGACTGCTACGCCCTGGCGCGGATCGGCCGGCGCGAGCAAGCTCTCTCGCCACAAGAGCTCGCTCGCCGCCGGTGTCGCGCTTAATCGAGCATCAACACCTTGGCCAGAATGATCTTCGGCCCTTTCATTTTCTTGATGATGATCCGCAAGCCTTCGACTTCCAGCACTTCTTCCTCTTCCGGCACCCGCTTCAGGGTTTCGTAAATCAGCCCGGCGAGGGTTTCGGCTTCGATGTGGTCCAGGTCGATGCCCAGCAGGCGTTCGACCTTGAACAACGGCGTATCACCGCGCACCAGCAGCTTGCCCGGCTGGTACGCGAGAATGCCGCGCTCAGCCTTGCGGTGTTCGTCCTGAATGTCGCCGACCAGCACCTCAAGCACGTCTTCCATGGTCAGGTAGCCGATGATGTTGCCATCGGCTTCTTCGACCAGGGCGAAGTGCGAGCCACCCTTGCGGAACTGCTCCAGCAACTGCGACAGCGGCATGTGCCGCGACACGCGTTCCAGCGGCCGGGTCAGTTCGGCGAGGTTGAATGACTCGGGAATGTGGTCCAGGGCCGCCAGTTCCAGCAGCAGATCCTTGATGTGCAGCAAGCCGACGAACTCTTGGCGATCGCTGTCGTACACCGGATAGCGGCTGAACTTGTGGCGACGGAACATCGCCAGGATTTCCTTGAGCGGCGCGTTGAACTCCAACGTCACCAGGTCTTCACGGGAGTTAGCCCAGTCGACCACCTCCAGCTCGCCCATTTCCACGGCGGAAGCCAACACACGCATGCCTTGGTCGCTCGGGTCCTGGCCACGGCTGGAGTGCAGGATCAGTTTCAGTTCTTCACGGCTGTAATGGTGTTCGTGATGCGGGCCGGGTTCACCCTGGCCGGCGATCCGCAGGATGGTGTTGGCGCTGGCGTTGAGCAGGTAGATCGCCGGGTACATGGCCCAGTAGAACAGGTACAGCGGCACTGCGGTCCAGAGCGACAGCAACTCGGGTTTGCGAATGGCCCAGGATTTCGGGGCCAGCTCACCGACCACAATGTGCAGGTACGAGATGACGAAGAACGCAGCGAAGAACGATACGCCTTTGACCACTTCGGGCGACTGCACGCCGACGGCTTCAAGCAGCGGCTCCAGAATGTGCGCGAACGCCGGTTCACCGACCCAGCCCAGGCCCAGGGAGGCGAGGGTGATACCCAATTGGCACGCTGAGAGGTACGCATCGAGCTGACTGTGAACGGTGCGCAGGATGTGTCCGCGCCAGCCGTTTTTCTCAGCGATGGCCTCGACCCGGGTCGAGCGCAATTTGACCATGGCGAATTCCGCCGCAACGAAAAAGCCGTTGAGCAAAACCAGGATCAGAGCAAAAAGAATCATGCCGAAATCGGCGAAGAGTGTCGCGAGGGTCAAGCCAGGGGAAGGGTCCATGATGGAGTTTTGCGGGTTCCGTGTATTCGAATAGGGGGTCAATGCGGTGCCTGAAGGGCAGGCACAAGTCAGCCAATGTAGCGGCTGACCGGGCGATTGCCTAGTGGCGAGTGCTGGCCGGTATCAGTCGGCGGTGCTGATGACCCGGGTTTTTGTGACCTGAGCGGGCGCGAAATGGCAGGTAAAGGTGCTGCCGTGGCCCGGCACGCTGCTGATTTCCATCCGTGCGCGGTGGCGCAGCAGCACGTGTTTGACGATTGCCAGGCCGAGGCCGGTGCCGCCGGTGTTGGAATTGCGGCTGGAGTCGACGCGGTAGAAACGTTCAGTCAGGCGCGGCAGGTGTTTGCTGTCGATGCCGATCCCGGAATCCTGCACGCTCAGGTGCGCGCCTTGCTCATCGCCCCACCAGCGAATGCGGATATTGCCTTCGGCCGGGGTGTATTTCACTGCGTTGAACACCAGGTTGGAAAACGCGCTACGCAACTCGGCTTCGCTGCCCTTGAGCAGGATCGTCGGATCAGCTTCCAGAGTGATGTGCTGGTTTTTCTGGCCGGACAACTGCCGGGCGTCGCTCGTGATCGATTGCAGCAAGCCGTCGATGGCCACGGGCTGGTTGTCCGAGGGGTAATCGGTGGCTTCCAGTTTGGCCAGCAGCAACAAGTCGTTGAGCAAGGTCTGCATGCGCCCGCCTTGCTGCTGCATTTGCTGCAAGGCACGGGTCCAGCGCGGGTTCACTTCCTCGGCGTTATCCAGCAAGGTTTCCAGGTAACCGCAGATGACCGTCAACGGTGTGCGCAGTTCATGGGAGACGTTGGCGATGAAGTCTTTGCGCATCTGTTCCAGCTGATGGATACGCGTCACATCGCGCACCAGCATCAAGTGTTCGTTGTTGCCGTAGCGGGTGATGTACAGCTGAATGCGCAGACGATCGTTGATCGGCGAAGGGATTTCCAGCGGTTCGGCGTAGCTGTCCTGCTCGAAATATTCCTTGAAGCGCGGATGGCGCACCAGGTTGGTGACCGGCTGGCCGCTGTCTTGCGGCGTCTTGAGGCCAAGCAGTGTTTCGGCGGCGCGGTTCCACCACTCAAGGTTGCCCTCGCTGTCGAGCATGATGACGGCGTCTTTCAGCGCGGCAGTGGATTCCTGGACCCGATCGATCACCGCTTGCAGGCGTCCGCGCACGCGTTGGTCGCGACGTTGCAAGTGGTAGATGCTGTCGAACACTTCGCCCCACAGGCCATAGCCGTCGGGTGGTGCCTCGTCGGGTTTGTGCAGCCGCAGCCATTCGTGCAGCCGCAGCAATTGCTTGAGGGTCCAGGCCAGGTAAAGGCCCAGGCCCGCGGCGAGGCTCCAGCCGTAGTAGCCGGTAATCAGGCCGATCACCAGACACCCGGTCACCAGCAACAGCATGTGGCGGATCAGGGTGCCATGCCAGTTTTGGTTCAATTGAACACGCGTCCTTGTCAGCTTGTCGGGCGGGAAAGCTCTTGGTCAGGCTTTGGTAGAAAAGCGGTAACCGGTGCCGCGCACGGTTTGTACCAGATTCTCATAGGCATCACCGAGGGCTTTGCGCAGACGGCGGATGTGCACGTCGACGGTGCGCTCTTCGACATACACGTTGCCGCCCCAGACCTGATCCAGCAACTGGCCACGGGTGTAGGCCCGTTCCTGGTGAGTCATGAAAAACTGCAGCAGACGATATTCGGTCGGGCCCATCTCGGCGGGTTTGCCGTCGATGGTCACACGGTGGCTGATCGGGTCCAGCAGCAGGCCGCCGACTTCGATCGGTGTCTCGCCATCGGTAGGACCGGCACGGCGCAGCACGGCTTTGAGGCGCGCCACCAGTTCACGGGGGGAAAACGGTTTGGTGATGTAATCATCAGCGCCGACTTCCAGCCCCTGGATCTTGTTGTCCTCTTCGCCCTTGGCGGTGAGCATGATGATCGGGATGTCCCCGGTCAGCTCATCGCGCTTGAGACGGCGAGCCAGCTCGATACCGGACGTGCCGGGTAGCATCCAGTCGAGCAGGATCAGGTCCGGTTTGCGGTCGACGATGATGGCATGGGCCTGTTGGGAGTTCTCGGCCTCCAGGCAGTCATAGCCGGCCATTTCCAACGCAACGGCGATCATTTCGCGAATGGGCGCTTCGTCGTCGACGATCAGAATGCTCCTGCCAACCATGCCTTAATCCTCTTGTCATTTAACTGTCTTGCGCCGCATTAGATAACGGAATTATTGCAGTCGTGTGACAGCAATTTAGCAGGTCGGCGGTGGTCATGATCCTGAACTAAGCTCTAAGTCCGAATCCTGACAACCACAAAAGGAAGGTTTCCATGAATCACATTGCTCAATCCTGGAAGGCATTGTTAGTGACTGCAGCTCTAACGCTGCCGACCATGGCCTTCGCCGCCGACCCGGCGATGATGAAGGACGGGATGATGGTCGACCACAAGGGCATGACCTTGTACACGTTTGACAAGGACAGCGGCGGCAAGTCGATGTGTAATGACGATTGCGCCAAAAACTGGCCACCCATGATGGCTCCGGCGGGTGCCACGGCCGCTGGCAAGTGGAGCGTCATCAAGCGCGATGACGGCACGAGCCAATATGCCTACGACGGTAAACCTCTTTACACGTTCGTGAAGGACAAAAAACCTGGCGACATGGTGGGCGACAAAATGAAAGACGTCTGGCACGTTGTTCACGAGTCGCAAAAGTAGACGACTCAACGCCTGTAGCCGTTGCCGACACATAGCGTCGGCAACGGCTTGGGCGGTCAGCGAGTGGCGTAATCCAGCACAATCCCGACAAAAATCGCCAACCCGGCCCAGTGGTTGTGCAAAAACGCCTTGAAGCAACGCATCCGGTCCTTGCCGCGGGTGTACCAGAATTCCCATGCGAAACAGCCCGCCGCCGCCAGCAATCCCAAGTGGAACCAGCCCCCGAGCTCGAATGTCGATCCTGCCAGCAACAGACACCCCAGCGCCAAGCCTTGCAACGTCAGAATGATCACCCGATCCGCATCGCCAAACAGAATGGCGGTGGATTTCACGCCAATCTTCAAGTCGTCGTCGCGGTCGGTCATCGCGTAGTAAGTGTCGTAGCCCACGGTCCACAGCAGGTTGGCGATCCACAGCAACCATGCCGCTGCCGGCAGCTCGCCGGTTTCGGCGGTGAACGCCATCGGCATGCCCCAAGAGAACGCCGCGCCCAGTACCACTTGCGGATAATAGGTGTAGCGCTTCATGAACGGGTAGCTGAAGGCCAGCGCCAAACCGCCGAACGACAACCAGACCGTGGCCGCATTGGTGCACAGCACCAGCAGGAAACTCACGCCCATCAGCACCGCGAAGAACACCAGGGCTTCTTTGGAGCTGATCTTGCCGCTGACCAAAGGGCGCTGCTCGGTGCGCTTCACGTGGCCGTCGACCTTGCGATCCGCCCAGTCGTTGATCACGCAACCGCCCGCACGGGTCAGGACCACGCCGAGGACGAAAATCACAATGTTGGCCAGGGATGGCGAGCCTTTGCCGGCAATCCACAGCGCCCACAGGGTCGGCCACAGCAGCAGATAGATGCCGATCGGCTTGTCCATGCGCGTCAGCTGAATGAAGTCCCAGGCCCGAGGGTTCAAGCGGTTCAGGGACTTGAGCAGGCTCTGGTACATCAGCAGTTCTCCGGGTGGGCGCGGGCGGCGAGCCACAAGGTCGGCAGGAAAATTTCAGCCACCAGCACGCTCAAGGCGCCACGGTCGAACCGCGAACGACGGCCCCACAGTTCGGGGGCCCGGGACGCCAGCGGCAGCCATTCCTGAGGATAGTGACAAACCTCGATGGCGCGACGCTGGAACGCCTGATCGCAAAACAGCAACTCACCCAACGAGCGGCTACCCAGTTCATCCATGTGCAAGCCGTCGCCCTGCAAGGCGCTGCGCGCCGCCACGCTACGGGCAAACACCCAGGCTTCGCCGTGCCCCCGCAAATACACCTCGCGCACCCAGCCTTCACTGCCTTCCTCCAACTCCAGCGCAGCACATTCGTCGGCGCGCAGCGTTTGCCAGCCTTCAAACAACGGCGTGACGCTGAAGCCGTCATTCGACAAGCGGATCAGGCGTCGGGTCAGGGAGCCTTCGTCGAACAGCCAGTCGAGGGTAGACGTGTCGGGGAGGGGCGTCAGTTGGCTTTGAGGGAGCCACAGCGGGGTAGCGGAGGGGAATTTTGAGTGCGGCACAGTGAGTCATTATTGGCAGCAAATGAGGCGGCGAGCTTAACATGTCAGCCAGCGATTTTGATTGATCGGGGCCGCCGTTGCGCGGAACGCGCTTGCATCTGCCGGGCCCGATCAGTACAAAACGCCCCTGAGCCGGACGGCAGCGCTCCAACCATCGACCGTTCGCGCCGGCAATAAGCCTGAATCCTGAGGAAGTACCTGAATGAAAAAGTGGCAATGTGTGGTCTGCGGCCTGATCTATAACGAGGCCGAGGGCTGGCCGGACGACGGCATTGCGGCGGGCACGCTGTGGCAGGACGTGCCGGAAGACTGGCTGTGCCCGGACTGCGGCGTCGGCAAGATGGATTTCGAAATGATCGAAATCAACTAACAAAACACCAGAGGAGTAAGGAATGAACGCACCTGTCGTGATCGTCGGCACCGGGCTGGCTGGTTACAACCTGGCCCGGGAGTTTCGCAAACTCGATAGCGAAACCCCGTTGCTGCTGATTACCGCCGATGACGGACGCTCCTACTCCAAACCGATGCTCTCCACCGGTTTTGGCAAAAACAAAGACGCTGACGGCCTGAGCATGGCCGAGCCGGGTGCCATGGCCGAGCAATTGAGGGCCGAAGTGCGCACCCACACGCGCATCAGCGGCATCGATCCGGGCCACAAGCGCCTGTGGATCGGTGAGGAAGCGGTCATTTATCGCGACTTGATCCTGGCCTGGGGCGCGGAAACCGTGCGGGTGCCCATCGAAGGCGATGCGGCGGATGTGGTGTTCCCGATCAACGACCTGGAAGATTACGCCCGCTTTCGCGCCGCAGCGGCAGGCAAACACCGGGTGTTGCTGCTAGGCGTCGGCCTGATCGGTTGCGAGTTTGCCAATGACCTGATCCTCGGCGGCTACGAGGTGCAACTGGTTGCACCGTGCGAGCAAGTCATGCCGACCCTGCTGCACCCGGCGGCGGCTGCTGCGGTGCAGGCCGGGCTGGAAAGCCTGGGGGCGCGTTTCCACCTGGGGCCGGTGCTCAACCGCTTGCAGCACGTCGCAGACGGCGTGGAAGCGCATCTGTCCGATGGTCAGGTGATTGCTTGCGACGTGGTGGTCTCGGCCATCGGCCTGCGTCCGCGTATCGATCTGGCGGCTGCGGCCGGTGTGCAGGTCAATCGCGGCGTGATGGTCGATCGCCACCTGAAAACCTCCCACGCCAATATCTACGCCTTGGGCGACTGCGCCGAGGTCGATGGGCTGAATCTGTTGTACGTCATGCCCCTGATGAGCTGTGCGAGAGCGCTGGCGCAAACCCTCGCCGGCAACCCCACCGCCGTGAGTTATGGCCCGATGCCAATCACCGTGAAAACCCCGGTCTGTCCGTTGGTGGTTTCGCCACCACCACGGGGCGCCGAGGGTGTCTGGACCGTTGAAGGGCAGGGCGCGGACATTAAAGCTTTATGCCGCGATGCCAGCGGAAAACTGCTCGGTTATGCCCTGACAGGCGCGGCGGTGATGGAAAAACTGGCCCTGAACAAAGAGCTTCCGGCACTGCTGGCGTAAATACCGGTCGTTCTGTCGGAATCACCCCGCTTTTGCCCCTACAAAGGTCGCGCCGAGACTGGCGCGGCTCTTCCGTGCGTGCCATTCTCACTCCCGTCTGCCGCAGAGTAGAGCATCTGCGGCGCTTTGGGCGCTGTTCCAACGAGAACAGCACGGACATAACAACAAAAAACCGTCAAAGGGGCTTCACTAATGCGTAAACCAGAACTCGCCGCTGCAATCGCTGAAAAAGCAGATCTCACCAAAGAGCAGGCCAACCGCGTTCTCAACGCCGTTCTCGAAGAAATCACCGGCGCTCTGCACCGCAAAGACAGCGTCACGCTGGTGGGCTTCGGTACCTTCCTGCAACGCCACCGCGGTGCCCGCACCGGCAAAAACCCGCAAACCGGTGAACCTGTCAAAATCAAGGCCAGCAATACTGTCGCGTTCAAGCCAGGCAAATCGTTGAAAGACAGCGTTAATCCGTAATTGCGGCGAACTCCCTGAATAATGGGGAGAACCGTATTGAAAAATGGGCATACCGATTAATTCGGATGCCCATTTTTTATAGGCGCTGTTCCAATGTGTATATATGCCGGGATGGACTGATTAATACACTCTGGAAAACTAATGCTCACTTGTTCGCTGTTTCAAGTCCTTCACTGATATCCCCCGATATATTAAGTGCCATCATGGCGATGGCACTTTTCTGCGTCTCCGTTGTCGCGCCTCATTCTTTTCCATGATGACCACAACCTTTCGGACGATTCCTACATTCATTGTCTTTTATTGTTGGCATGCTCTACGTCTATGAGGGGAAAATGTTGCCAACAAATCGGCGCATCCCTCTCGGGGCGCTCTGGCTCAGTGCTTTCAGGGGTTGCCGTAAGAGCGTGAATATTAAATCGGCATCGGGGAATCCCCTGTCTCATATAGGGAAACCTCTTACACGCAATAAAGCGCACTTCGTCTTGTTGTTTAATCGGATGCTTGCTAGTGGCCATCATCGTGAGTACGATGCGCGCACTTGAAAGAGCACGAACTCAATTGGATGAGACTCATCGCAGCTCTTTGATACTGTCCCGCGCCGCTGCAACTGCAATTGGCGTTCGACCGTAATCCTAATTAAAGGCCATGGATGTCCTACTCAAGCAAACTTTCCGCTCATTACCTCGAACTCGCAAAAGCCTCTGTTTCCAAAGAGAATTTCGCGGGCGAGGACGTTCGCTTTTCGAGCGAATATGAGGCACTGGAAAGCGAGCTGGCGAAAGCCTCGTCCATGCACGAAAGCGGTCAGATCGACTGGCTGAAAATCCGCGAAAACAGCGAAAACCTGCTGCGCACCCAGTCCAAGGATTTGCGGGTCGGCGCCTGGCTGACGTGGGCCTTGTACCAGCGCGAATCGTTCCAGGGCTTGCTGGCTGGCCTCGGGTTGCTGCACCACCTGTGCGAGAACCACTGGGCTGACCTTCACCCGAACAAGGCCCGCACTCGCTCCGCCGCAATCAGTTGGCTGGTGCCGCGCCTTGAGCAGGTGCTGACCGAGAACGTCGCGATCAAAGAGCAGTTGCCGATGTTCCGGCGGCTGGTCGAACATCTGGAAGGCCTCGATGCCGCCTGCACCGAGCATTTGGGTGACGATGCGCCGCTGCTGCTGCCGATCTCCCGCCGTCTGAAAAACATGGTGCAACGCGCCGCCGACAACCAGCCGGAACCCGGCGTGGTTGGCGCCGCAGTGGCCCAAGTCAAACAGGCCGCGACGCAGCTGTTCACCCCCGGCGCACCGATCGACAACGAAAAAGAAGCCCACAAGGCCCTGCGCGCCCAGCAGGAAAGTGCCCGTCCGTTGTGTGCCTGGTGGCTCAAGCAGAAAGCCACTGATCTGCGCGCCCTGCGCCTCAATCGCACGCTGCTGTGGCTGCCCATCGACGCAGTGCCCGAGCGTAACGCCGAGCAAATCACCGTGTTGCGCGGCTTGCCCGCCGACAAGCTCAAGGCCTATCAGGACCGCTACGATCAAGCCAAATACGCAGACTTGCTGGTGGAACTGGAGGCGAGCCTGGCGAAGGCGCCGTTCTGGTTCGATGGCCAGCGAATGGTCTGGGAGTGCCTCCAGGGCCTGAACGCCGAGATGGCAATGCGCGAAGTGGAAATCCACTTCGCGCTTTTGATTCAGCGCCTGCCCGGCATCATCGAATTGCGTTTCCACGACGGCGCGCCGTTCGCCGATCCGGCCACCCGCGCCTGGATCAGCGCCAACGTCATGCCGCACCTGCAAAGCGCCAGTGCGCCGCGCAAGGTTGAAGTCGCCGACAGCCAGCCAGCCTGGGAAGTGGCCCTCGAAGAAGTCCTGCCGATCCTGCGCAAGGACGGCCTCAAGGCCGCCGTGCAGATCCTCAAGCAGGGGCTGCAAAGCGCCCAGGGCGGACGCGTCCGGTTTTTCTGGCAGTTCGCCCTCGCGCGGCTGTGCTTCATGGCCAAGAAATACGAACTGGCCAAGACCCAACTCGAAACACTCGACCAAACATTACAGGACTCAGGCCTGAACGCCTGGGAGCCCGATCTTGCGCTGGAAGTGCTGCATTTACTGCATAGCTGCTGCGAGTTGTTGCCGCAGAACCATGCCGTACGTGAACGCAAGGAAGAGATTTATCGCAGGCTGTGCCACCTCGATCTCGAAGTGGTACTCGAATAGGCCCCAGGGCCACAACCGCAAGGAGAAAAGCCATGGCCAAAGAAGGCTCGGTAGCCCCCAAGGAACGCATCAACGTCACCTTCAAACCTGCCACCGGTGGTGCACAGGAAGAGATCGAACTGCCGTTGAAACTACTGGCAATCGGTGACTACACCCACCGCAAGGACGAACGCAAAGTCGAAGATCGCAAGCCGATCAGCATCGACAAGATGACGTTTGACGAAGTGCTGGCCAAGCAAGAGCTGAGCCTGACACTGAGCGTACCGAACCGTCTTCAGGAAGAAGGTGACACTGAAGAACTGGCCGTGAAACTGCGCGTCAATTCGATGAAGGACTTCAACCCGGCCTCGCTGGTCGAGCAAGTGCCTGAGCTGAAAAAACTGATGGAACTGCGCGACGCGCTGGTGGCCCTCAAAGGCCCACTGGGTAACGCGCCTGCGTTCCGCAAAGCCATCGAAGGCGTTCTCGCCGACGACGAATCCCGCGGTCGCGTACTGGGTGAGCTGGGCCTGAACGCCGCAGCCCAGGACGCCTGAGTCTCCATCAGCCTAAGGAAGCCAACACCATGAGCACTAGCGCAGCACAGCAAAAGAACAAAGAGAGTGGCGAATACAGCATTCTCGACAGCATCATCGCCGAAACCCGCCTGACGCCGGACGACGAAGCCTACGACATCGCCAAGCGCGGTGTGTCGGCCTTCATCGAAGAGCTGCTCAAGCCGCAGAACAACGGTGAGCCGGTCAAGAAAGCCATGGTTGACCGCATGATCGCCGAGATCGATGCCAAGCTCAGCCGTCAGATGGACGAAATCCTGCACCACCCTGACTTCCAGTCCCTGGAATCGTCGTGGCGTGGCCTGCAGTTGCTGGTCGACCGCACCAACTTCCGCGAAAACATCAAGATTGAAATCCTCAACGTCTCCAAAGAAGACCTGCTGGACGATTTCGACGATTCGCCGGAAGTGATGCAATCGGGCCTGTACAAGCACATCTACACCGCTGAATACGGTCAGTTCGGTGGTCAGCCTGTGGGCGCGATAATCGCCAACTACTTCATGTCCCCAAGCTCGCCGGACGTGAAACTGATGCAGTACGTTTCCAGCGTTGCCTGCATGTCCCACGCGCCGTTCATTGCGGCTGCCGGCCCGAAATTCTTCGGCCTGGAAAGCTTCACCGGCCTGCCGGACCTCAAGGATCTGAAAGATCACTTCGAAGGCCCGCAATTCGCCAAATGGCAGAGTTTCCGCCAGTCGGAAGACTCCCGTTACGTTGGCCTGACCGTGCCGCGTTTCCTGTTGCGTAACCCGTACGACCCGGAAGAAAACCCGGTTAAATCGTTCGTGTACAAAGAAACCGTCGCCAACAGCCACGAGCACTACCTGTGGGGCAACACCGCCTACGCGTTCGGCACCAAGCTGACCGACAGCTTCGCCAAATTCCGCTGGTGCCCGAACATCATCGGCCCACAGAGCGGTGGCGCGGTTGAAGACCTGCCGTTGCACCATTTCGAAAGCATGGGCGAAATCGAAACCAAGATTCCTACGGAAGTTCTGGTTAGCGACCGTCGTGAATACGAACTGGCCGAGGAAGGCTTCATTTCCCTGACCATGCGCAAAGGCTCCGACAACGCGGCGTTCTTCTCCGCGAGCTCGGTGCAGAAGCCGAAGTTCTTCGGCATCAGCGCAGAAGGCAAGGCCGCAGAGCTGAACTACAAGCTCGGCACCCAACTGCCGTACATGATGATCGTCAACCGCCTGGCTCACTACTTGAAAGTGCTGCAGCGCGAGCAACTCGGTTCGTGGAAAGAACGTACCGATCTCGAGCTGGAACTGAACAAGTGGATCCGCCAGTACGTGGCCGACCAGGAAAACCCAAGCGCCGAAGTCCGTGGCCGTCGTCCACTGCGCGCTGCCCAGATCATCGTCAGCGATGTCGAAGGCGAGCCTGGCTGGTACCGCGTCAGCCTGAACGTGCGTCCGCACTTCAAGTACATGGGTGCCGATTTCACCCTGTCGCTGGTTGGCAAGCTGGACAAAGAGTAAGAGGAGCCTGAGTCATGACTGGATACGGCAGCCTTTTCGAACGCCTGGGTGGCGACGCGGACAAACGCGTCGGCTGGAGCCGCGAGGTCTCCGCCATGGCGTCCGTGGCTGCCCATCTGGCCAAGATGCTCAGCACCCGTGCGGGCAGCGTGCAAACGCTGTCCGATTACGGGCTACCCGATCTCAATGACATGCGTCTGAGCCTGCACGACTCCCTGAGTCAGGCCCGTCTGGCCATCGAAAATTTCATCGAAGCCTACGAGCCACGCCTGAGCAATGTGCGTGTCATCTCCCTGCCGCGTGATCACGATCAGCTTCGCCTGTCCTTCAGCATCGAAGGCCTGCTGGAAGTTGATGGTTTCAAGCGCCAGGTCAGTTTCGCCGCGCGCCTGGATGGCAGCGGTCAAGTCAAGGTCAACTAAGGAGATTCGTATGTCCGGCAAACCCGCAGCACGTGTCACCGACCCCACCGCTTGCCCGCTCCCCGGCCACGGCACCAACCCGATCGCCGCCGGTTCCGGCGACGTCTTCTTCGACGGCCTCGCGGCCGCCCGCCAAGGCGATGCCTCGGCGTGTGGTGGTGCGATGTCGGGCGGATTGGCGACGACGGTTTTGATCAACGGCAAACCGGCTGCGACGGTGGATTCCGTCGGGACCCATGGCAACAAGGTTACAGCTGGGTCCGGGACGGTGATTATCGGGAATTCGCATTCGCCGGTGCCGTTTGTGGCGCCGTTGCCTTTGATTCTGCCTGGTTTTGATGAGCAATTTGTCCTGACTGACAAAAGCGGAGCGCCTATGGCAAACCGTCGATATCTCTTGGTCCGAGAAAATGGTCTTCAAGAAGAAGGCGTTACTAGTGATACAGGTTTGACTCATCGAGTGACGCGGCACGCGAGTGCGGAAAAAGTCGATATCTACGTTGCATCAGAGGATTGATGCAAATGACGACAGACGTGTTGGAAACATCAACAGGGATATTTAAAAAGGTTGCTTCGACCAGCAGTACTGCTACTGCGGACAGGACACCGAAACATATCGTTCTGGAAGAAGGTCTGACTGTTTATCTCGGTGGTGCTGGGATGGCCGGTGGGTATATTGATGACCAGATTAAGTCACTGCGTATGGTGGGTATTAGTGGCGCAGTAGTAGGGCGTAATACTGAGGGTCAATATGCTGATGCTGTTGCTGGCGTCAATAAGCACCGTTACAGGCTTAAGAAAATTAACGGCATGTCGGACACTGGACCGTATAGCGTTGAGGCGGACTGGAGTCTGAAGTCGTTAGGCGTTAGCCGATCTTTTCCAACCGGAGGGCAATTTAATCTTATTGGTTATTCCTTTGGATCGCTGGTAGCCGCCCAATCTGCTCTTTATTACGCAGATAAAGGGCAGGCCGTTGATTATCTTGTACTGATAGGTTCTCCAATTTCTGAAGAAATGCTTGGGGAAGTTAGGCAGCAATCCCTGATCGAGCATGTAGTCATTCTTGACTTGAAGGAGCATGGCGACCCTATTCATGCAGGCATGTCATTTTTTGACTTGGCTGAGCATGCTCCTTTGCTCGGCTCGCAGATGACCGAGTCCAGCGAGCGTAAAGAAGGTGTGGGACATTTTTACTACGGTATTGACGGTCCTTCAGGTGAGCAGCGCCGACTAGAGCTGGCAAAGTTCCTCTATGCACAGGGCTTGCGTTGATGGGTAGCGCAAAAACAGTCAGAGCAATGATCATCATCGCAAACGCTTTGATCGCACCGTTTGCATTGTTCGAAATTTATGCGGTTATCCGGTTCGGGTTTGCGGAGCCTTATAGTTATTTGCTTTCCGTTCCGCTGGGAATTATCTCGTTCTTGCTATTACAGTTCGCTATTGGTTATGGAGTGGTTAAAGGGTGGATGGCCTGCAGAATGCCCGGTAACTATTATTTGCTCGTGCTTTGGATAATCGGTTTGCTGGTGTTGTTCGTGCTTCCGAAGTTTTTTTCAGGTGGGCCGATGTCGTGATTAGTTATGAAACTAACCCCATTCCAAAGATTGCGCTTGAGCTGCTGCATTCGAAAGATTTGGTCGTGTCGAAAATTCTTAAAATGATCAACTATTTTTATTTTTTGACCTCCGCGGTTTTTCTGTTGATGTCGTGCACTGATCCGAAAACTAAGTGGTCAATAGCTGGGGTTGATGTCTACGGAGGCTTATTTGTTTTTTGTATGTTTTTTTATATTCCGATGATGGCGTTTTCTTTTTACTATTTTGTAAGAGCGCTAATGAGTTTCTTCAAATATAAACGCTCGCACGATGGCTTTTCGTTCTTGGTTTCCTCCGTTGTAGGTGTTGTTGCTCTTTACAGTTTCAATCACTGGGTGTTCAGTGAAATTTACTAACGATTCGGCGCAGAACATTCGAAAAAGCGAATGCTGCGCTAATCCAAATTTTTTCAGAGTAGCGCTCTGGTCTCCGCTCCTGGTGATGTTGGCTTTGACACTGGTCGAGCAGGGCGACGAATACGCGGCGGTTCTGGACTGGCAACAAATGCTGTTGATCTACGTTCTCTCATTCGGAATCCCGGCCTACATCGCATTTGCCCTGTGGGCAATGCGAGCACTGAACGGAAAAACCGAACAGCAGATTTTGAAAAGCGTGTGGCGCGCACCACTGACCTTCATCCCTTTTTACGCTGTCCCGTGGGTGATTTATGGGTTGGCCCATGTGCTTTTGGGGAGCCTTGCCGGGTTCCCGATGATGTTTGGCTGGCTGGCTGGCTTTTTTACCGTACCTCCTCATTGCGGGCTACGTGGTTTCCGGTCTGACAGTCGCGCTCTACAGGACAGTTTTTTCATGAGATCCACCACCAGGAAGGTACCCCGTGTCCTTTAACCACTACTACCAAAGCGAACTCACCGCACTTCGCCAGTTAGGTCGTCGATTCGCCGAGCGTAGCCCGGCGTTGGCGCCTTTCCTTGGCCAGGCCGGGCGAGATCCGGACGTGGAGCGGTTGCTTGAGGGCTTCGCTTTCCTGACCGGTCGCCTGCGGCAGAAGCTCGATGACGAGTTGCCGGAGCTGAGCCATTCGCTGATGCACTTGCTGTGGCCGAACTACATGCGGCCGTTGCCGGCGTTCAGCATTTTGCAGTTCGATCCGTTGAAGCGTTCGGGTCCTGCGTTGATGGTCGAGCGCGACACGCCAGTCGAGAGTGTGCCAATCGACGACGTGCGTTGCCGTTTCCGCACGTGCTACCCGACCGAAGTCTTGCCGCTGGATCTGGCTGCGCTGAATTACTCGGTGAAGGGCGACGGCTCGCTGTTGAGCCTGCGTCTGGAGATGAGCGCTGACGGTCATCTCGGTGAATTGGAGCTGAGCCGCCTGCGCCTGCACTTCGCCGGCGAGCGTTACATCAGCCAGATGCTCTACCTCAGCCTGCTGCGCAATCTGGAAGGCATCGAGCTGATTCCGCTGGACGGCGCCGGTAAACCCATCAATGGCGTCAACGGCCTGCCGATGGCATTCAAGATGCCTGGCGACCGTGTGCAGCCGGTGGGGTTTGCCGAAGAAGAAGCGTTGATCCCGTACCCGCTGAACACCTTCCGCGGCTATCGCTATCTGCAGGAATACTTCGCCTTCCAGGACAAATTCCTGTTCGTCGACGTCAACGGTCTCGACATGCTCAAGGCATTGCCGGAAGACACGCTCAAGCAAATGCGCGGCCTCGAATTGCGCTTCGACATTCGCAAGAGCGGCATCATGCGCATGCGTCCGACGCTGGACAACGTGAAGCTCTACTGCACGCCGATTGTGAATCTGTTCAAGCACGACGCCTTGCCGATTCGCCTCGACGGCAAGCAAGACGAATACCTGCTGCTGCCCGCCGAATTCGATTTGCAAAACTGCGGCGTGTTCTCGGTGGAAACGGTCACGGGATGGAAGCCCGGTGGCCTCGGGTATCAGGAATACGTGCCGTTCGAATCGTTCGAGCACGACCCGAGCTTCGACGTGCCCAACAGCCGTCCGCATTACAGCATCCGCCAGCGTTCGTCGCTGTTGCACGACGGCCTCGACACTTATTTGAGCTTCGGTATCCGCCACACCGAAGCCCACGAAACCCTGTCGATCGAGCTGATGTGCACCAACCAGAACCTGCCCAAAAAGCTCAAGCTCGGCGACATCAGCATGGCCTGCGAAGACACGCCGGAGTTCCTGAGCTTCCGCAACATCACCCCGGCCACACCCAGTTACGCGCCGCCGCTGAACCGCGACTTTCTCTGGAAGCTGATCAGCAACATGTCGCTCAACTATCTGTCGCTGGCCGACGTCAACGCGTTGAAGGTGATTCTGGAAACCTACGACCTGCCGCGCTACTACGACCAACACGCTGAAAAAGTCAGCAAACGCCTGCTCGGCGGGCTCAAGTCGATCAAGCACAAACACGTCGACCGGTTGCACCGAGGGTTACCGGTTCGCGGGTTGCGCACCGAACTGACCATCGACCCGGAAGGGTATATCGGCGAGGGCGACCTGTTCGTTTTCGCCTCGGTTCTTAACGAGTTTTTCGCGCTTTACGCCAGTCTCAATTCGTACCACGAGCTGCGAGTAAAAAGCACACAGGGAGAGGTGTACCAATGGACACCACGTATGGGCCTTCAGCCGCTTCTTTAAGCGGGCTGACCCGAGGAATACGCGAGTACTCGCTGTTTCAGGCCGTCCTGCTGGTGGTTGACCGGCTGCGCGAGGCCCACCCGCACCTGAGCCAGGACGATCTGTACGATCAGCTCGAATTCCAGGCCAACCCGAGCCTGGGTTTCCCTGGCAGCGACGTCGATCGCGTGGAGTTTTTCCACGAGCACGGGCAGATGCGCGCGCGCCTGCGTTTCAACCTGATCGGCCTGGTCGGTTCCGGCTCGCCACTGCCGGCGTTCTACGGTGAACAGGCCCTGGGCGACAGCGAAGACGGCAACCCGACCCGCAACTTCCTCGACCTGTTCCACCATCGCCTGCAACGGCTGATGCTGCCGATCTGGCGCAAGTACCGCTACCGCGCCAGTTTCGAGAGCGGCGCACTCGATCCGTTTTCCTCCCAGCTTTTTGCCCTGATCGGCCTTGGCGGCGAAGAGATCCGCAAGGCCCAGGAACTGAACTGGAAGCGTCTGCTGCCGTACCTCGGCCTGCTCAGTTTGCGGGCGCACTCGGCGGCGTTGATCGAGGCGGTGCTGCGTTACTACTTCAAGCACGCTGAACTGACCATCGAGCAGTGCATCGAGCGTCGCGTGGAGATTCTCGACGAGCAGCGCAATCGTCTGGGCCGCGCCAACAGCCTGCTTGGCGAAGACCTGGTGCTGGGCGAGCACGTGCGCGACCGCAGCGGAAAATTCCGCATCCACATCCGCGAGCTCGACTGGCAGCGCTTCCACGAATTCCTGCCGATCGGTTTCGGCTACCAGCCGCTGTGCGCGCTGGTGCGGTTCACCCTGCGTGACCCGCTCGATTACGACATTCGCCTGGTGCTGCGCCAGGAAGAAATCCGCGAACTGCGCATCGGTGAGCAAAACGCCTGTCGCCTGGGATGGACCAGTTGGCTGGGCCGCGAAAAAGCGGACGGCGTGGTTACCCTGGGCAGCAAAATTCATTAAGGACAGATGACCCATGATCAACGTAGACCTGCAACAACTTATCCAGGCGCTGGACGCCGAAACCCGTCGTGACCTGGAAAGTTCGGCCGAACGTTGCGTCGCCCGTGGCGGCAGCAAAATCCTCGTCGAAGACTTGCTGCTCGGCCTGCTGGAGCGCCCGCAAGGCCTGCTCGCACGCGCGCTGCAAGACGCCGAAGTGGATGCCGGCGAACTGAGCGCCGCGTTGCAATCGCGGGTCGAGCACAGCGCCTCGCGCAACCCGGTGTTCGCCCCTGAACTGGTGCAGTGGCTGCAAGACGCGTTGCTGGTGGCCAACCTTGAATTGGGTCAGAGCCAGGTCGAGCAAGCCGCATTGATCCTCGCGCTGCTGCGCAACCCGATGCGCTACGCCGGCAGCCGCTACCAGTCGTTGCTGGCCAAGCTGAACATCGAACGCCTGAAAGAATTCGCCCTGTCGCAGAAAGAACAACCGGCCACCGGCAAGCCTGCCGTGCCGGGCGAATCGCTGCTGGAGCGCTTCACGCACAACCTCACTCAACAAGCCCGCGACGGCAAACTCGACCCGGTGCTGTGCCGCGATGGCGCGATTCGCCAAATGGTCGACATCCTCGCCCGCCGCCGCAAAAACAACCCGATCGTGGTCGGTGAAGCCGGTGTCGGTAAAACCGCCATTGTCGAAGGCCTGGCCTCGCGCATCGCGGCTGGTGAAGTGCCGCAAGTGTTGAAAGGCGTGGAGTTGCTGTCGTTGGACATGGGCCTGTTGCAGGCCGGCGCCAGCGTCAAAGGTGAATTTGAACGTCGCCTCAAAGGCGTGATCGACGAAGTCAAAGCCTCGCCGAAACCGATCATTCTGTTCATCGACGAAGCGCACACGCTGATCGGCGCGGGCGGCAATGCCGGCGGTTCCGACGCAGCCAACCTGCTCAAGCCAGCCCTGGCCCGAGGCGAGTTGCGCACCATCGCCGCCACCACCTGGGCGGAGTACAAAAAATACTTCGAAAAAGACCCGGCCCTGGCCCGTCGCTTCCAGCCGGTGCAACTGCACGAACCGACCGTCAGCGAAGCGGTGACCATCCTCCGTGGCCTGGCTCAGGTGTACGAGAAGAGCCACGGCATCTACCTGCGCGATGACGCGGTGGTGGCGGCGGCGGAGTTGTCGGCACGTTACCTCGCGGGCCGTCAGCTGCCGGATAAAGCCGTCGACGTCCTCGACACCGCTTGCGCCCGTGTGCGCATCAGCCTCGCCGCCGCCCCGGAAAGCCTCGAACGCCTGCGTGGTGAACTGGCTGAAGGTGGCCGTCAGCGTCAGGCCCTGCGCCGTGATGCCGAGGCCGGTTTGCTGATCGATCACGAAGCGCTGGACGCGTTGGAAGATCGCCTGGCCGCCGCCGAAGAGGAAATGGTCGCACTGGAAACCCTGTGGACCGAACAGAAAGAATTGGCCGAACGCTTGCTGGATCTGCGTCAGCAACTGGCCAAGGCCCGCGAAGCAGCGGCCGTCGAACCGACCGTCACGGTTGAAGAAGACGCCGAAGGCACCGTGATCGAAACACTGCCGGTGGACGAAGCGCACAGCGTCGAAACCCTGGAAGCCGCGCTCAACGACACTCACAAAGCCCTGACCGAGCTGCAGGTCAAAGAACGTCTGGTGAGCTTCGAAGTGTGCCCGCGTCTGGTCGCCGAAGTGATCAGCGCCTGGACCGGCGTGCCATTGGCTCAACTGGCCCGCGAGCACAACGCCAAAGTCGCGAGCTTCGCCACCGATTTGCGCACCCGCATTCGTGGTCAGGAACAAGCCGTTCACGCGCTGGACCGCTCGATGCGCGCCACCGCTGCCGGCCTGAACAAACCGGATGCGCCGGTTGGCGTGTTCCTGCTGGTCGGCCCGAGCGGCGTCGGCAAGACCGAAACCGCGCTGGCCCTGGCCGACTTGCTGTACGGCGGTGATCGTTTCATCACCACCATCAACATGTCCGAGTTCCAGGAGAAACACACGGTCTCGCGCCTGATCGGCGCACCGCCGGGCTACGTCGGTTATGGCGAGGGCGGCATGCTCACCGAAGCCGTGCGCCAGAAACCGTACTCGGTCGTGTTGCTCGATGAAGTCGAGAAGGCCGACCCGGACGTGCTGAACCTGTTCTACCAAATCTTCGACAAAGGCGTGGCCAACGACGGCGAAGGGCGCGAGATCGACTTCCGCAACACGTTGATCCTGATGACCTCGAACCTGGGCAGCGACCGCATCAGCGAACTCTGCGAAAACGGCGCACGGCCGAGTGCCGAAGTGCTTGAAGAAACCATCCGCCCGGTGCTCAGCAAACACTTCAAGCCGGCGCTGCTGGCGCGGATGCGCGTGGTGCCTTACTACCCGGTCGGTGGCCCGGTGCTGCGCGAGCTGATCGAGATCAAACTCGATCGTCTGGGCGAGCGCCTGAACCGTCGCCAGCTGGATTTCACCTACTCGCAAGACCTCGTCGATCACTTGGCCGAACGTTGCACCCAAAGCGACAGCGGTGCGCGTTTGATCGACCACTTGCTCGACCTGCACGTGCTGCCGCTGGTGGCCGACCGTTTGCTTGATGCGATGGCCACCGGTGAAAGCCTCAAGCGTGTCCACGCGACGCTCGACGGTGGCGCCAGCGTGACGTGCGAGTTCGCCTGAGGTGGGTGTGATGTTCACTCAAGTGCCGCAACCGCTGGTGTATGCCGAAGCCTTGCTGGCGCAATTCGCCAGCCTGTCGCGCGCAGCGGACGGTGCTGCGCTGCTGGGTGACTTCGTGCGCGGGCTGGCCGAGCTCAGTGGTTGCGAATTGACGCAGCTGTACTTGCTGGACGCGACTCACACGTGCCTGGGGATGAACGCCGAGTGCCTCAACGGCATCCTGCAACCCCGGGAAGCGGCGAGCCTGCCGGCGGATTACAACGGTGAACAACTGCTGCAATTCGCCCTGTGCCAGAACCGCGTAGTGAGCCTCAGCGAGTTGAGCGGCAGCCTGCACGAAACCAGCTTTTTGCCGCCACAGGCCACGCCTTGGCAGTCGCTGTTGTGCGTGCCGCTGGTCAATCAGCAGAAAGCTGTCGAAGGCTTGCTGCTGTGCGCCAGTCGCCGGCACGTCGACCTGCAAGGCTTTGCCGATTCCCTCGCTCAACTGGGTTCGTTCGTGCTGGGCCAACTGCATCTGTTGCAGCGTTTGCGCCAGCCGGCGGGTGAGGCGAGACCGTTGAAGGCCAGCATTCCGAGCGCCAGCGGTTATGGCCTGATCGGCAAGAGCAAGGCCATGCGCGAGACGTATTCGCTGATCAGCAAAGTCCTGCACAGCCCGTACACCGTGCTGCTGCGCGGCGAAACCGGTACTGGCAAGGAAGTGGTCGCACGCGCCATCCACGACTGTGGCCCGCGCCGTTCCCAGGCGTTCATCGTGCAGAACTGCGCGGCGTTCCCCGAGAACCTGCTGGAAAGCGAACTGTTCGGCTACCGCAAAGGCGCGTTCACCGGCGCGGACCGCGACCGTGCCGGGCTGTTCGACGCGGCCAATGGCGGCACCTTGCTGCTCGATGAAATCGGCGACATGCCGTTGTCCCTGCAAGCCAAGCTGTTGCGGGTTTTGCAGGAAGGCGAGATTCGTCCGCTGGGTTCCAACGACACCCACAAGATCGACGTGCGCATCATTGCCGCGACGCACCGGGATTTGTCGGTGCTGGTCAGCGAAGGCAAATTCCGCGAGGACTTGTACTACCGCCTCGCGCAATTCCCGATCGAGCTCCCGGCCCTGCGCCAGCGCGAAGGCGACATCCTCGACCTGGCCCGGCATTTCGCCGACAAGGCGTGCTCGTTCTTGCAGCGCGATGCGGTGCGTTGGTCCGATGCGGCGCTGGATCACCTGTCCGGCTATGCGTTCCCCGGCAACGTGCGCGAACTCAAAGGCCTGGTCGAACGCGCGGTGTTGCTGTGCGAGGGCGGTGAGTTGCTGGCCGAGCATTTCTCCCTGCGCATGGAGGCCATGCCCGAAGACAACAGCCTGAACCTGCGCGAACGCCTGGAGCAGGTCGAACGCAGCCTGTTGCTCGATTGCCTGCGCAAAAACGACGGCAACCAGACCCTCGCCGCCCGCGAACTCGGCCTGCCACGCCGCACGCTGCTTTATCGCCTTGGGCGCCTGAATATCAACCTGGGGGATTTCGATGGTTAACGTATTTCGCGGCCAACAATTACCTGTGGCGAGGGAGCTTGCTCCCGCTGGGCTGCGCAGCAGCCCCAAAACCATGCGCCGCGGTGTCTCAGTCGAACCGCATTCGTTGATTTACGACTGCTGCGCAGCCGAGCGGGAGCAAGCTCCCTCGCCACAGGGGATCGGCTCTAACCACCGGATTAGAGCCCCACAACCCATTTCATTTGCTTTCGATAGCGCCGCCCACCCGGGTCGGCGCTTTGTGCTTTGTCTACCCATGGAGACCCTCTGATGCCTGTTCGTCACTGGCAAGCCGTCCTGCTGACCCTCGTCGTTCTATGCGGCCTCGGCGGCTGTAGCGGCAATTACAAATACAACGACAACACCTATCGCCCATTGGGTGATCCGCAGGCGGTCAATCGCGGCAAGTGACCGCAAGGAGTATCACCATGGAACTGGTTTTCGAAATGCTGAACACCAAGCAATTCGTGCCCACGGATTTGTGCCAGAAGACCTTCAAACAGGCTGGTGGCGTGATTGGCCGGGGCGAGGACTGCGACTGGATCATCCCTGACCGCAAGCGTCACCTGTCCAACCACCACGCGTTGATCAGCTACCGCGAAGGCACGTTTTTCCTGACCGATACCAGCAGCAACGGTATCCAGGACAGCGAGAGCGGCGCGCGCCTGCGCAAGGGCGAAGCGATGCGCATCGAGCATGGCAGCGTGTACGTGCTGGGTGATTTCGAGATCCGTGCGCGACTGGTCCGCGATCCGGCGACCTTCGACGTCGAAGTCGGCCGTCCGCAAGCGGCCGGCAGCATCATTCCGGACGATGCGTTCCTCGACCTCGACCCGCTGAACGCTCTCGATCAGCAAGAGCGCGTGTATTCGGAAATCGACGAACTGATCTCCCCGAGCACGACCATTGAGGACACCCGTCAGCGCGCCGACTACGCCCGCATCGACATGGAAAGCCTGATGGTCCCGGAGCTGATCAACGCCCCGGCAGAGCCAGCCCCTGCTCCACCGCCCAAAGCGGTCGAGCGTCAGAGCGAAGGTTTCTGGGAGCACTTCGGCGCGGCGCTGGGCGTGGACCTCAAAGGCCTCGACCACGACGCCCGCGAAGCCCTGGCGCTGAACGCTGCCCGCTTGCTCAAGCAGAGCGTCGGCGGGTTGCAGCAGAGCCTGCGCACCCGCAGCGAACTGAAAAACGAACTGCGCCTGGCCCAGACCACGGTGCAAGGCACTCACAAGAACCCGCTGAAATTCGCCGTCGATGCCGGCGAAGCGCTGGGCATTTTGTTGCAGCCGAACAAGCCGGGCCAGATGCCGCCCGAGCAAGCGATCTCCCGTGCGTTCCGTGATTTGCAGGCGCATCAGGTGGCATTGCTGACCGCCAGCCGCGCCGCCGTTCGCGGCACGCTGGAACACTTCTCGCCGCAGCAACTGACCCTGCGTTTCGAGCGCGACAACAAGCCGTTGCTGGCCACGTCCGGCAGCCGCTGGAGAGCCTACGGTCGTTATCACCAGGCCCTGCGCCAGGACGATGACTGGAGCGAGCGACTGTTGGCCCGAGATTTTGCCCAGGCCTACGAAGAACAGATCCGTCTGATTTCCACCCTTCACACCGACCACCAAGGATGATGCGCATGTCTCGCTGCTCGACCGCTTTTTTCAAGACGCTGACGGCGTTCGCGGCCCTGGTGCTGCTGGCTGGCTGCTCGTCGCTGTCGCCGTATTCCCACGTCACCAAGCTCAACTTGAAGCTCACCGCCAGCGATCAGTTGAACCCGGACCTCAACGGGCGTCCGTCGCCGATCGTCGTGCGCCTGTTCGAGCTCAAGCACCCGGTGACCTTCGAGAACGCTGACTTCTTCAGCCTGTACGAGCGCGCCAAGGAATCCCTGGCCCCGGACCTGGTGGCCAGCGAAGAACTCGAACTGCGCCCGGGCGAAACCGTCGAACTCAAGCTCAGCGTGGAGGAGGGCAGCCGCTACGTCGGCATCCTCGCAGCCTACCGCGACCTGCCGGAAACCAAATGGCGCTATACGGTGCAAATCACCCCGGTGGAAGTCACCGACACAGACCTGACCCTCGATCAGGCCGGTATTCGCAACAGCAACGAAACGCTCGCCAAGGCGGATGACTGAACATGAATTCCCATAAAGTCATTTGGCAGGAAGGCATGCTGCTGCGTCCGCAGCACTTCCAGCATAACGACCGTTATTACGAGCACCAGATGAAGACCCGCACCCAGTTGCTGGGCAGCTACACCTGGGGCTTCCTCAATCTGGAAATCGATTTGCAGTTCCTCAACATGGGCAAACTGGTGATCAGCCAGGCCTCGGGGATTCTGCCGGACGGCAGTCTGTTCGAGCTCGGCGGCAACACCGAGCCGTTGGCCCTCGACGTGCCGCCGAACACCGGCAACACGCCGATCTACCTGGCACTGCCGTTGGTCACCGGCAATCACATCGAGTCCCGCCGCCCGGAGCAATCCGACGTGCTGGCGCGCTATACCGCGTATGAAGCGGAAGTGGCGGACTCCAACGCCGGCGATGACTCCGCCAGCCAGGTCAGCTGTGGCCGCCCGGACTTCAAACTGTTGCTCGGTGAGCAACAGAGCGACCAGGCTTACGTGAAGCTGAAAATCTGCGACGTGCTCGACACCACGCCCGACGGCGTAATCAGCCTCGACCCGGATTTCGTGCCGACCTACATTCAGGCGCATGCCTCCAGCTACTTGCTGTCGTGCCTGAAAGAAGTGATCAGCATGCTCGGTCACCGTGGCGACACCATCGCCGAGCGCATCCGTTCCAACGGCAAGGTCGGTGGCGCGGAAGTCGGTGACTTCATGATGCTGCAACTGATCAACCGCACCGAACTGCTGCTGCGTCACTACCTAGGCCTGGAGCAGGTTCACCCGGAAGAGTTGTACCGCACGCTGCTGACCATGCTCGGCGACTTGGCAACCTTCTCCAGCGACAGCAAACGCCCGCGTCTGGACAGCCGTTACCAGCACAGCGACCAGGGCGCGAGCTTCCGCAAACTGATGGAAGCGATTCGTCAGGTGCTGTCGATGGTGCTCGAACAGCACGCCATCGAATTGGTGCTGCAAGCGCGTCAGTACGGGATCATTGTCTCGCCGTTGCACGACCATAAACTGCTGGGCTCGGCCTCGTTCGTGCTCGCCGCCAGTGCCAACTGCGACTCTGAAGAATTGCGCCACCGCTTGCCGGCGCACCTCAAGGTCGGCCCGGTGGAGCGCATCCGCCAACTGGTCAACCTGCACCTGCCGGGGATCAAGGTCAAACCGTTGCCGGTGGCACCACGGCAGATCGCGTTCCACTCCAACAAAACCTATTTCATTCTCGAACTCAGTTCCGAAGACCTGGCACAACTCGAGCGCTCCGGCGGCTTCGCGTTCCACGTGTCCGGCGAATTTGCCGAGCTTGAACTGAAATTCTGGGCCATCAGGAACTGACCGACATGATCAAGGACATGGAACATAACCAGGACGATAAAACCGTCCTGCTCGACCGCCAGGGCCACGGCCCTGCTTCGAGTCCGCTGACAGACTTCGCTGCACCGCCGCGCTTCGAACAGCTTGAAGAACGGATGATTTATGCCGCGCGCCTGCGCCCGGCGGAATCCTTCAACATCAGCCTCAATTCGCTGGTGGCCGCGGCGTCCGATCTGTTGTCGGAAGTGGTGCGCCTCAAGCACAGCGATACCCGCGAAGACATGTACGCGCTCAACGAGCGCCTGACTGCCGGGCTGAAACTGTTTGAAGTGCGCGCCCTGCACAACGGCGCCGAAAGCAGCCAGGTGATGGCCGCGCGTTACGTGCTCTGCACCGTGGTCGACGAAGCCGTCGTGACCACGCCGTGGGGCAACGAAAGCGAGTGGTCGCAGATGAGCCTGCTCAGCAGCTTCCACAACGAAACCTTCGGTGGCGAGAAGTTCTTCCAGCTGCTCGATCGCCTGTCGAAAAACCCGGTCAAGCACCTGCCGATGCTGGAGCTGATGTACCTGTGCCTGTCCCTCGGTTTCGAAGGCAAATACCGGGTGCAAGCCCGCGGCATGCTCGAGCTCGAAGGCATCCGCGACGCCTTGTATCGCCAGATCCGTCAGTTGCGCGGCGACGTGCCTCGTGAGTTGTCGCCGCATTGGGAAGGCTTGAACGATCAGCGCCGCAGCCTGGTGCGCATCGTGCCGGCGTGGATGGTGGTGCTGTTCACCGTGGTCTGCCTGGTGGTGATGTATTCGGGTTTCGCCTGGGTATTGGGCGAGCAACGCGAAACCGTTCTGCAACCTTTTCAGCAGCTAGATCCGGCCGCGGTCCAGCCGCAGTCGCAGCCGTAAACAGGGACGTGTGATGAAAAAGTTTTTCAAGAAAGTCGGCGCATTCTTGCGCAAGACCTGGGTCTGGACCTTGCTGGTGGTGCTGTTTGTCGCGCTGCTGGTGTGGTTTGTCGGGCCGCTGCTGGCCGTTGATGACTACAAGTTCTGGGAAGGTTCGACCTCCCGCCTGCTGACCATCAGTGTGCTGTTCCTGATCTGGGGCCTGACCATGGTCTTCGTCAGCTGGCGCGCTGGCGTACGCAAAAAGGCTATCGAAGACACCGAAGACGGCCAGGATCGTATCCGCCGTGAAGAGCTGATCGACGAAGAGCAGAAAGAACTTCGCGTGCGCTTCAAGGATGCGTTGAAAACCCTGAAGACCTCGAGTCTGTATCGCGGTCGCAGCGAACGCTGGCGCAGTGACTTGCCGTGGTACTTGCTGATCGGCCCGCAGGGCAGTGGCAAGACCAGCCTGCTGGACTTCTCGGGCCTTGAGTTTCCGATCAACAAGATCGACCGCAAGCTGACCCGCGACACCCTCGGCACCCGTCATTGCGACTGGTACTTCGCCGACCACGGTGTGCTGATCGACACCGCCGGGCGTTACCTGACCCAGCCGGATGCCGAAGTCGATGGCAGTGCCTGGAGCACCTTGCTCGACCTGCTGCGCAAGCGTCGCCGCAACCGTCCGTTGAACGGCGTGCTGGTGACCATCCCGGTTGAATTGCTGCTGGGCAACACCGAACAGGACCTCGACACCCTGGCTCGCCAGGTGCGTGCGCGTCTGCAAGACGTGCATCAAAAACTGCATGTCGATGTGCCGGTTTATCTGGTGCTGAGCAAGGCGGACAAGCTGCTCGGTTTCGACGAGTTCTTCGATCAACTGACCCGTGAAGAAAGCGATCAGGTGCTCGGCACCAGCTTCCGCAAAGAGCAGAGCGGCACCGACGTCGCCGTCCTGCGCGCCGAGTTCGAAGAGCTGCTGCGTCGCCTCAACAGCCAAGTGATCATGCGCATGCACCAGGAGCGCGACACCCAGCGCCGTGGCCGCATCCTCGACTTCCCGCATCAACTGGGGCAGATCGGCGAGCGCCTGTGCCTGTTCGTCGACATGGCGTTCACCGGCAACCGCTACCAGCGTGTCAGCCAGTTGCGTGGTTTCTACCTGACCAGCGCCCCGCACCTGACTCAAGAGATGGACCAGACCACGGCCGGCATCGGCGCCAGTCTGGGCATGAGCGCCGGCATGCTGCCGACCTTGCGCAGTGGCCGTTCGCGGTTCATTCACCATTTGCTCAGCCGGGTGATTTTCCCCGAGGCCGATCTGGCCGGTCTGGACAAGCGCGAACGCAGCCGCATCCATTGGGGGCAACGTGCCCTGTACGTGGGCGCACTGGCGGCACTGGCGCTGTTCGGTATGCTTTGGGCCGGCGGTTTCTCCGCTAACTACGAGCGTCTGGAAAACCTGCGCAACCTGGCCACCAACTGGACTCAGCAGCGCTCGGCCCTGACCGCGCGTGATGATTCCATGGCCGTGCTCAAGACCCTCGACACCAGCTATGCGGCGACCCAGGTCTTCCCGAAAAAAGGTGACGTGTCGTACCACGAGCGTGGCGGCCTGTACCAAGGTGAAGAGGTCAACCCGGTGGTCAAGGACGCCTACGAGCGTGAGCTCGAAGCGCAGTTGCTGCCGAAGGTTGCGACGCTGCTGGAAGGGCAGATCCGCGCCAACATGAAGGACCGCGAACGCTTGCTCAACAGCCTGCGCGCGTACCTGATGCTGAACATGAAGGATCGTCGCGATGCGGCATGGCTCAAGGATTGGGTCGCCACTGACTGGTCCCAGCGTTACGCCGGCAACACCGCGGTGCAGAACGGTTTGAACACGCACTTCGAGCGTCTGCTCAAGCAGCCGTTTATCTACCCGCTGAACGATCAACTGGTGGCCCAAGCGCGTCAGGTATTGCGCAGCGAGTCGCTGGCCAACGTGGTTTACCGGATGCTGCGCGAGCAGGCCCGCAACCTGCCGGAATACCGTCTGAGCCAACACATCGGTCCGCAGGCTTCGCTGTTTGTCGGCACCGATTACGTGATCCCGGGGTTCTACACCCAGCAGGGTTATCAGCAGTATTTCTCGGTTCAGGGCAGCGCGCTGGTCACCGATATCCTGCGTGACAACTGGGTACTGGGCGAAGGCGCGGGCATCAGCGGCATGGACTTGCGCCGCCTGATGGTTGAACTGGAGCAATTGTACTTCCGCGACTACGCCAACTTCTGGAGTGAAGCGGTCGGCCAGGTTGCCCTGCCACCGATCAATGATGCGGGCGAGGGCGCCGAGCAACTGGCGGGCCTGACGTCGGCCAATTCCCCGGTGCTGCAACTGCTGGTGGAAGTGCGCGAGAACACCCGGTTCCCGGCAGAAGCCGAACCGGCTGAGCAAGCGGCTGATGCCGCTGGAGCACTGGCCGATCAGAAAGGCAAATTGGGCAAGCTGGGCAAACTGGCGTCTGCCGCAGCGGACCAGGCTTCGGAGATGGCGGCGATCAAAAACCTGCCGGATACCGCGAAGAAATCCCTGCAACGCCGCTTCGAACCGTTGCACCGTCTGCTGGATGACAACAACGGCCCGGCCGCTGATTTGACCCCGGCACTGACGGCGCTCAACGACCTGCAACTGCAACTGGCGAGCCTGGCGCGTGCCAGTTCCCCGGATCAGGCCGCGTTCGAAATGGCCAAGACTCGCATGAGCGGCCAGCGTGATGCGCTGAGCAACTTGCGCAATGCCTCGAACCGTCTGCCGCGTCCCGTCAGCGTCTGGTTCAACGTGCTGGCCGAAGACACCTGGCGTCTGGTGCTGAACGATTCCTACCAGTACCTGAACCAGCGTTATCAGAGCGAGCTGTACAGCTTCTACGGCAAGGCGATCAACAAGCGTTACCCGTTCAGCGCCCACAGCACCAGCGACGTCGCGATCAGCGATTTCCGCGAGTTCTTCAAGGCGCAGGGCATCAACGATCGCTTCTTCGAGACCTACATGCGTCCGTTCGTCAGTGGCGATCCAGGCAATTACCGTCTGCGTTCCATCGACGGTCACAGCATGCCGATCTCCAAGGTCTACCTCGACCAGATGGCCGCGGCCCAAGTGATCCGCCAGAGCTTCTTCTCGGTCAACCCGGCCGAGCCGCAAGTGCAGTTCAAACTGGAGCCGTACACCCTCGACCCGGCCGTCAGCCGTTCCGAGTTCAAGTTTGGCGACAAGACCATCGAATACCGTCACGGCCCGATCGTGCCGGTGTCCTTCAAATGGCCGACCGACGCTGAAGACGGTCGCACCAGCCTGGTCCTCGACAAAATGGCTGGCCGCCCGATCGGCATCGAGAAGAACACCGGCCCGTGGTCGCTGTTCCGTCTGTTCGACCTGATGCAGACCGAGTACCTGAACGGTCGCGACGTGATGGTCCTGAAAGCTGACGTGGGTGGCCTGCGCGCCAATTACCTGCTCAGCAGCCAGCGCACGCCGAACCCGTTCGACATGGGCGTGCTGCGCACCTTCCGTATGCCGGTGCAGCTCTGATGCTGGTTGCCAGTCCCTGGCGCAGCGCTGCGCGTACCGATCCGGGCAAGGTTCGGGCGCGCAACGAAGATGCTTTCCTCGACTGTCCACAGCAGGGGCTGTGGGTGGTCGCGGACGGCATGGGCGGTCATCAGGGTGGCGACATCGCCAGCCAGTTGATCGTCGCCAGCCTGGCGGAATTGCCGGTGCAGGACGACTTCGACGAACGACTCAAAGGTATTCGCCAGTGCCTGCACTGGTTGAATCGCCGCTTGGGTCAGGAGTTGACCGTCACCGCCGGGCGCCATGACAGCATCATGGGCAGCACCGTGGTGGCGCTGCTGGTGGAAGGCAATCGAGCGGCCTGTATCTGGGCCGGCGACAGCCGTTGCTACCTGTGGCGCGGCCAGCGTTTGTATCAGCTGTCCAAGGACCATTCGCTGCAACAGCAACTGATCGACGAGCAAAACATGAGCGTCGAGGACGCCCGTGCGCATCCATCGGCCCATGCCCTGACCCGTGCGGTCGGGGCGGCTGATGTGCTGACGCTGGACGTGCTCGAACTCGAGGTCTACCCCGGCGATACGTTTCTGTTGTGCAGCGACGGTTTGTACCAAGGACTCAGCAGCGATGCCTTGGGCAACGCCCTGAGCCTGACCGCGCCGCACGTTGCGCTGGAGCGTCTGTTCGACGGCGCCTTGCGTGGCTCGGCCCGGGACAACCTGACTGCCGTGGTGATCCGACAATGACCCAACTCATGCCGCCGCTCGACGACCTGCTGGTGACCGACGAGGAAGCCAATAACCTGACTTACTTCGCGTTCGCCAAGTCGCATAAAGCCGAGCCCGCGCTGGCGCCAACCAAGGCCAGCATCGGCGAAATGCCCGACGTGCTCGCAGGCCGTTACCGCATCGAGCGTCTGCTCGGTGCCGGCGGCATGGGCGCGGTTTACCGCGCACGGGACTTGCTGAGCGAACAGTTCGGCGATCCCGACCCTTACATAGCGCTGAAGATCCTCAGCGAAGAATTTGCCGAATCGCCGGACGCCAGCGCCTTGCTCTACAGCGAGTTCGCCCTGATCCGACGCCTGCGCCACGACAACGTGCTGCGCTTGCACAGCTTTGAAGTGGACACCGATTGCCAGCGCGCCTTCATCACCATGGAACTCATGCGTGGGCTGACCCTGGATAAATTACTCTGCGAGCGCCCCTTGGGCCTGCCGTGGAAAGAACTGCGCGACATCGCGCTGCCGCTGCTCGACGCGCTGGCCTACGCCCACGCTCGCGGCGTGCTGCACGGTGACATGAAACCGAGCAACGTGATGCTCAGCGAAGAAGGCGTGCGCCTGTTCGACTTCGGCCTCGGCCAGGCTGAAGAGGGCATCCTGCCTGGCTTGCCACACCTGAGCCGCGACCGCTTCAACGCCTGGACCCCGGGCTACGCAGCCCCCGAACTGCTTGAAGGCCAACCGCTGTCGGCCAGTGCAGATGTCTACGGCGTGGCCTGCGTGCTCTACGAACTGGCGGGCGGCAAACACCCGTTCCGCCGCTTGCCGTCGACCGAAGCCCGCGACGGCCACCTCGAACGCGAACTGCACGCTCCACGGAATCTACCGAAACACTGCTGGCCAGCCCTGCGAACGGCGCTGGCTTTCGATGCGGCCAAGCGCACCATCACCGCCGCCCAACTGCGTGACGCCCTGGGCGCCACTTCGTCTTTGCTGCAACGCCTGCGACTGCGGGCGTAACGGATGACTACCGAACAGGGAGCAAGCAATGTTCAACTCAGCTAACGAAACCCACTTCAGCCTCACTGTTGAAGACTACGTGGGCGACCTGCAAGTGCTGTCGTTCACCGGCACTGAAGGCATCAGCCAGCCGTATCGCTTCGACCTGGAACTGGTCAGCGAAAACCCCGATCTGGACCTGGAAAAACTCCTGCACAAACAGGCGTTCCTGGCGTTCGATCCGCAGGGTTCCGGCATCCACGGCCAGATCTACCGCGTCGCCCAAGGCGATGCCGGCAAGCGCCTGACCCGCTACAAAATCTCCCTGGTGCCGCAACTGCAATACCTGCATCACCGCACCAACCAGCGCATCTACCAGCAGATGTCCGCGCCGAAAATCATCGCGCTGATCCTCGACGAGCACGGCATCAAGGGCAACGCCTACCGCTTCCAGCTCAGCCAGCCATTCCCGGACCGCGACTACTGCGTGCAGTACGACGAAACCGACCTGCACTTCGTCCAGCGCCTGTGCGAAGAGGAAGGCATTCACTACCACTTCCAGCACAGCGACAAAGGCCATCTGCTGGTGTTCGGCGACGACCAGACCGTATTTCCGAAGCTCGGCCAGCCAACCGCGTATGTGCAAGGCAGCGGCATGGTCGCCGACGAGCCCGTCATCAAAGGCTTCAAACTGCGCCTCGAAACCCGCACCGGCCGCGTCACGCGCCGCGACTACGATTTTGAAAAACCGCGCCTGCAACTCGAAGCCGCCTACAAACCCGACGGCGAAAGCACCGAACCGGATCTGGAAGATTACGACTACCCTGGCCGCTTCCTCGATCGCGCGCGCGGCAAATTTCTCAGCCAACGCGCCCTCGAACGCCACCGCGCCGACTACCAACAAGCCGAAGGTCACGGCGACCAGACCAGGCTGATCAGCGGCCACTTCCTGGAAATGTCCGACCACCCGCGCACCGAGTGGAACGACCTCTGGCTGCTCACCGAAATCGTCCACGAAGGCAAACAACCGCAAGTGCTCGAAGAGTCCGTGACCAGCGACACCACCGACAACAAAGATGACTTCCACCAGGGCTACCGCAACCGCTTCCTCGCCACCCCGTGGGCCGTGTTCTACCGCCCAGCCCTGGAACACCCGAAACCCCGCGTGCTCGGCAGCCAGACCGCCATGGTCACCGGCCCCAAAGGCGAAGAAATCCACTGCGACCAATACGGCCGCATCAAAGTGCAATTCCACTGGGACCGCGAAGGCCTGGCCGACGACAAAACCAGCTGCTGGATGCGCGTCTCTTCGAGTTGGGCCGGCGACCGTTATGGCGCCATCGCCATCCCGCGCATCGGCATGGAAGTGCTCGTCACGTTCCTTGAAGGGGATCCTGACCAACCGCTGGTGACCGGTTGCCTGTACCACAAGGAAAACCTCGTTCCCTACGACCTGCCGGCGAACAAGACTCGCACCGTGTTCAAAACCCTCAGCTCACCGGGGGGCGGTGGGTTCAATGAACTGCGGATTGAAGACAAGAAAGGGGCCGAGCAGATCTTCATCCATGCGCAGCGGGATTGGGATGAAAACATTGAGCATGATCAGAAGATTCGCGTGGGTAACGAACGCCACGACACGGTGGTGAAGAACACCTACACCGAACTGAAAGCCGAAGAACACCGCACCACCATCGCCGACCGCAAGGTTGAAGCGCGGCTGGATGATCACCTGACGATTGGGCAGAACCAGCACGTGAAGCTCGGGACTGCGCAGCTGACGAGTGTCGGGAAAGAGATTCATCTGAAGGCTGGGGCGAAGATTGTTATTGAAGCTGGCAGCGAACTCACCATTTTGGGGGGAGGGAGCTTTATCAAGCTGGATGCCGGTGGTGTGACCGTTGTTGGGCCGGTGGTGAAGATTAATGCGGGTGGTTCGGCAGGGAGCGGGACAGGGATTGGAATTAAGCCGCCGGTGTTGCCGGGGGCTGCGGATAAGGATAAGGCGGGGAGTTTGATGGATCAGGCGTTGGGGAATGCTGTGCCTGAGAAGGTTAAACCGAAGGCTTTTTTTGTGTTTTCTGAGTAAGAAAAAAAGGGTTAAGAAATGAAAGCTCAGCAACGTTTCTGTTTTTTTATGTTGGCCACGATGCTTGGTTTGTTCTCCATCAGTGTTCAGGCTGCCAGCAGTAGTGCAACTTTATGCCCCTCGAAGGAATTCACAAAGTTTTTAGTTGCATTTACTGAAAGCTCTTCTGTTCAGGAGGAGTTTACTAATTTGCCGCTTAAGAAAATTATCACAGTAGATGCGGAGCCAGAGCCCAAACAAGAAGCCATACTAATTGAAAAGATGAAAATTGTATTTCCTGTAATACCTGACAAGAAACGTCGGGAGGAGACAGGTCTTAAGTTGCAAGTTCTAGATAGTACAAGTGAAGAGGCCGCAGTAAAATTAGAAAAGCCTGATACAGACTACCAAGTTATTTACGTATTTAAGTTTAGCTCGTGTTGGTTTTTAGACGAAGTCAAAGATTATTCACTTTGATTGCCATTTGAAAAGGAAGTTTTATGTCTTTCGCTGAAGTGATGCTTCGTGTTTTACCGCCCGTGAATGGTCAGCAACCACATATTACGGGTCATTATGGCGAACAACGACCTAGTGGTCCCCATGGTGGTACAGACTTTAATTATATCGGCGGGCAGAACGGTATAAATTTGCAATACCCAAAGGTATATGCGCCGATAGCCGGTGTAGTCACATTTACAGGCGGATCATACGGCACGATTAAGATCAAAGATGCGGAGGGTAATAGCCACGAAATTCTGCATACAAGCAGCCACATCGTAAGCGTGGGCGCGACTGTTGCAGCGGGTGATGAAATTGGTGCGATGGGTGGGCAAGGGCCAAATGGCGCTGCACAGTATCCTCGTCACGTGCATTATCAAATGAAGGGACCCACTGGCACTTTAATCAGCCCCGAGACATGGTGGAACCAGCAGACGACGGCTCCCGCTAGTGCTCCGCCGGTGTCAGAGCCTGGAGTGGCTAGTACATCAGCTTTCCAATTCCCGATTCGCAAGACAGGCGGGACTCAGTTTAAAGACGCCGATGAACTGTTCGCTGCTCTTGAGCTAGAAACTTCAGGTCACTATCTCTTGGGGAACCACAAGTTTTGGCACGGCGGAATTCACATTAGCAATAAGAGTGCTCCACAATGCGTACGTGATGAACCTGTCCGTTGCATAGGCGATGGGGTAGTGGTGGCGTATAGGTTGAATAAGGATTATCTGACGTCGACATTCGAAGGCGCGAGCGACTCAGAAGCCCTGAAATACTCCAATTCCTTTTGCCTTGTTCGCCATGAATACAAGTCTCCAGCAAATACCGAAGTAACGCCAAATACGCACAATGAGCTGACGCTCTATAGTCTTTATATGCATCTGTTACCGTTTGACCGATACCCGGCACCGCCAGAGGAAATACCTACACCGAGAATTAAGATGGTTGCAGGTGGCTTCAAAGCGCGTAGCGATATAAAAGATGCAGTTGGCTGTATTGAGTACGGCGGGATTTCTTCGGGAACCGAGATAGAGATCCTTGAAGAACACGTGGACGGCATACACGCTAAAGGCAAACTTCTTAAAGGTACTGTTGTCGGCCGGGTTGATGGCCAGGAGTTTTGGTTTGCCTATAAAAAAGATGGCGTCGCTTACCCCAAAACAGGCGGAGGTGCCAGTTGGATTACTGTCCTGCTTCCTGAGCGTACGAAACCTGGTTACTGGCAAGGCAAAGTCAAAGCAGTGGTGACAGGAACGGGGTTAACACTTCGTAAGCCACCAGCGACTCTTGCTCACGGCGCCCCAGCCGGTGACCCAATGGGGACGGGGTTAGTTCTTTGCACTAACAGCACAATCGAGTTCGATAGTGGAAAAGTATTCAATCTGAAAGTGGGCAGTCAAACACTGCGGATGGCAGAATGCACATTCATTCCGAGCACTTCGGGTCCAGCCACTGGGCTTAAAAATCAAACGCTCTCAGTACCACCAAATTTCTGGGCTTGTGTCGAGGATATCGCTCCAAACCGCTTCGTCGATTGGCGTGAATTGACGCCGACCGCTTTTGATAAGGTCGTGCCTTTGGGTACGGCCATCAAGGCTGGCGACCCAATTGGATATTTGGGTATGAATGAAACGCTTCAAAGTCCAACTGGCGGGGTTGCGGGTAAATATCAGGTTCATTTGGAGGTTTTTTCTGCCGATCCGAGGATTGAAGATTTTCTAAAGAATACGGCAGGGATTAAGCAAGGCAAGCAGTACATTCACTTACCCGCTGCAACTGTACTAAGCAAAAAACCTCCTGAGATCGGAACTTTTGAGCTGGTCAAAGAGCATGTTGTTGAACTTGGTAAAGCTGTTCCATTTACGGACACTTTTGAGTGGTATGAGCTAACAGTCGTAGACAACGGTGAAACCAAGAATGGTTTACTCAAAAAAAGTGAAGTTACGCTACTCACGCAACATGATTGGGAAAAACTAGGCTTCCGCGTCATCAAAGAGTCTAATCCGAGCTCCGACGGCTTTTTAGATCCCGAAGACATGCCAGATTTTTTCAAGGATTTATACAGTGAGCTCGATGAATTAGGTGATGGTGACGGAAAAGTGACACCTCAAGACTTTCCTAAAGCGCTGAAAAATGTAGAACTCAGAGATCACTGGTCAAAACTCATCGCCTATCACCCAACTGAATGGAAAGATAAAGCTGATACACCGAAGTGGGCTCGTTTGGCACAGCTGCTCGAAGGAAGCCCAGAGGTACTTGAACATGAACAGGCTAGAATCAATAGTTTGGTTTTTTGGGACGATCCCGCTTTGCAGACGAAACAGCTTGGCAGCGGACTTATTTGGCATTTTCATCCAGTCGCATTTGTAGGTAATGCAATTAGTTCACGTGGGAAAATAAAGATAACCGTTGCGATGCTGAAAAAAGTTTTTGAAGGTTTAAAAAATACTGCTGAGAAGGATGATTTATTAGCTGAGGTTGCATCTCAAATAAATGAGAATAGTGAAAAGTACAAACTAGATACTGTTCTGAGGTTGAGTCACTTTTTCGCTCAAGTCAGGCAGGAAATCGGATCGAAATGTACGGTTGAAGAAGATTTCACGTATGGTGTGGAAGGGCTTAAGTCTACTTTTGGTTACTTCGCGAGCCACCCCGGCGAGGCTACAACCTATGGCTATCCAGGCCCTACGAAATATGTGTCCCCTCAAAATCAGATCGCTATTGCGAATCGAGCTTATGCCAGTAGGCTTGGTAATGGAAATGTCGCCTCTGGTATGGGATGGAAGTACCGCGGTAGAGGTCTAAAGCATCTAACAGGCAAGGCTAACTATGAAGCTTTCAAAACATATCACAAAACGTTTTGGGGGGAAGAGGTTGATTTTGTTGGAAGCCCGGACTTACTACATACAAAATATCAGTATTCGGTAAGATCTGGCGTCTACTTTTGGCTTAAAAACAGTATCTTTGCAGAAGCAGACAAAGGAGATACTAGAGAAAATGTCGATGCTGTAACTAAAATCATCAATAGAGATACCGACAGTTATCTTAAACGATGGAACAATTTTGAAAGGATATACAAAGTTGAAAAAATATTCGAAGGTATTTAAAACGTTCAAAACTTGTGCATTTGCTGTCGGCTTTATGATTTCAAATGCTTGGGCCGCTGAAGCGCCGTCTATTGGGGAGTTGCATCCTCCAGTTGTCGCTGCTGTAGGTCAACAAAAAATTGTAGTGTATTTTCTGAAGAATAATTTAAAGAATAAAATTAAAGACGTGCATGTGGCAGACGCGGAAATATTCTATTCTTCGATAAATTCCGATAAAGCTACCTTAAATTATGTCTGGAAGATCGAGGGTGAACAAATTACATCCGTATTTTTCTACGAATGGAAGTCGCCAGATAGATCGGGAAAAACAATGTATGTTTTGACAAAAAGCAAACTGTCCAATAGCGAATTCGACGGTGTTACGTATTCAACTTTGGAGTTGCCTCTAATAAAGGATGGTGACAGGTTATCCGTTTCCTTTTTTCCAGGCGATTCATCTGATTCCATACTGCAGAATTGCAGGGAAGGGCGTGAGTTAGCGACAGGAAAAAATGCAGTCTGCGCTTATAAAGATGCTGGCAGTATAAAAAAATATCTGACTGCACAGGATAAGTGAGGGAAGGGGGGCGGATTTATTTGATTGAACTTGCCATTTTGCGGGTTGGTCGTCGACAAATAAATCTGTCAGCTCTATATGGAAATTTCGATACGACGCTTTCGCATTTCTGAATCAAAACAAGGGAACGGTATTGAGGAAGTTATTTTTATCGGTGATGCTCTTGTGTCCTTTGGCAGTAGCCGCTGAACCGATCTTTCAGTCTCTGCAGTTATGCAAGCAAGACAGTGCCACGAGTAATTGCTCGGTGGTCATGGACAGTAATAGCTATTTGGTGGATGCCCATTCCGGCAAGAAGCTATCCGACACAGCTGAGTCGACTGGAGCGTTGAATTCGTTTCAGCTCTACCGGGATGGCGATCGATACATACTGGCCAATGAAAACTTCTCAAGGGCTCAGTCGCACCGCTGGGTGGTGTTTGGCTATGACGGTGGGAGGATTGTTCTGGAGAGGATTTATATTTTCTCGTTAGACACATCTGAACATTCAGGGCCTCACTGGCATGGTTACGACTGCCGGCCCGGCTCCAAACCATTCAGTCCTCCAAGCGGTGATTCTTTCAGCGAGTCAGCAATGCAGTCGCTGTGCGGCGACGTCGAAGGTGTGGTGATGTTGGTGCCGGAAGATTCATCTATATCCAAACCCTCAAAATCCTTGGCCGTCAGTGTTCCGGTGTATAGCGCCCGAACTCGTGTCGGTGCTGCTACATATGCTTTTGCTAAAAGCGAGGAGCCGGATCTGTCGACGATGGTTTGTCTGTCCAATTGCTTACCCATCGGGCCGGAAAAAACTGAGACATCGGTGAAAAGTGTTTCAGCTGCATCCCTTAACGCTAAGGAAACCTGCAACCCTGACAGCTTTACCAATCCCGATTTGATCATTTGCGGCCAGCAAAGCTTCGAAAAAGTCGACGCTGTGTTGAATGAGCAATACAAGAAAACCCTGGCCAGCTTGTCTCCCGCAGACAGGAAGCAACTCACCGATGTGCAAAGAAGATGGGTGCGCTTCAAGGAAGCGTATTGCGAGGATCTGTATCAAGCGGTTTTGCCGGGAGCGGAGGCGCCCATCGATAAGATTACGTGCTTGGCGCAGACAACCACCGCCCGGTTGGGCGAGCTCATTTATCTACAGACAGGTATGCCTAATGATGGTTTTTACAAAGCTGCTTCGTTGATGGCAGGGCAGGATCGCGAAAGCGGTCTGAAGGCCTCGATCAATCTGCTCGGAGGGGGAGACTTCGACGATCCGGTTTGGAAGCAATATGCGGATGGGCAGTGCGAGATGAGTTTCCGTCTGTTTCGTGAAGACCTCGCTTATTGCGCTGTGCGAATGCGCTTTCAGTTACCTATGAACCGCTAAAGGAATGATCGGTTTGAAATATTTTTCTTCGGTTTTTTTGGCCCTGCTACTCCTCTGTCCGATGACGGCTCACAGCGAAGTCACGACGGAGGTCTCTTGCTTCCGCTCGCAGGAAGGCAAGGACATCAATTTTGAGTTCAGAAGCTATTACGACTCGGTTTCCAAATGGAGCGGTGCAAGCGTTCAGTACAGTAAATCCAAGGAGGCCATTTCTCTCGTCTTTAAGGATTCGGAGGAAGAGGTACTCGATCCGAATCGGCCCTCTCAATTCACGACAAGATGGATTGAAGTGTCCGAAGGTCTGGTGACGGGAGATTATGCAATGGTCAGTCAAGGTGCTCTGATTTACGCAATGATCTATACGAACTACATATCCGGAAAAAGGTACGTATTCGAGAGCGATAGCGATATGAACCCACCTCCCCAGACAGGCTGTCAGTGGTGAGTCAGGGATAATCAAGAAAGGGGACTTAAGTCCCCTTTTTCTATCCGTGGTTCTGCTACAGCTTCGCCCGATGCTCCGCCGGATTGGGCGAATCAATATGATCCAGTGCTCGCTCCACCAACAACCGGACCCCATCCGCCAATCTGCTTAGCGCCAAGGCTAAGGAGCGCCGTGCTCCGTCCACGTCGTCGGCCAGGTTGGCGGCGATGGCGCTGATGGATAGCAGGTCTTCCGAGGCGTTGGCCAGGAGGGCTTCGGTGTCGATGTCGGGGGAGACGGTGAAGAGGTTGCCTTTGCGAGGCTTGGGTTTATCGCCGGGTGGTGGGGCGAAATGGTGGTTGAGCGCGCGTTCGGCGGCTTCGTGGAGTTTCTTCGAATCGAGGGATTCGTAGGGGGAGGTGGCTTCGTTTTGTGGTGGATTGGGTGTTGGCTTGATCATATGAGTAGTACCGATATTAGGAGCTAAACACCTTTTCGCTTGCGCTTCGAATGAGGTGGCAGCTGTGTATAGGTGTGCAAGACCGGAATCGGCAAACCGGCAGACCCGAAGGCCTCCCACACACAGCCGCCATAACAATTCGCGAGCATAAGAAAACGCTCGGTGAATAGCCATAACCGATTGTGTGCCGATCACGGACTTGCACGTCCGTGTCACCGATTTTGCGGCGACGAACAAAGCCTATCGACGAAGCCCAAGACTGCCTAGTTCACGAACAACACCACGTGTTGAAGGAAATATCCGAGGGAGTCGAGCGTAGAAAGCTCAAAATTTCCACGCTTTTAAACACCCTCGTTTCGTCAATGACTTGGTAGTCATCAGCGTCAAAAACCACGGCATCTTCTTCTATCGCTGCACAACAGTGGCGTTCTCGCTTGAAGCCGCTACACTGCGCCGGCCGTTCACTTTTCTCTTGAGGCTGTGCGCATGAAATTTCGTTTTCTACTGTGGATGCTGGGTTTGTTGATGGGTAAGGCCAGTCGGACTAATCCTGCTTTTCAGCAGCAGTTGGGTGACAAGGAATTGGTGTTTCAGCTACAGACCCAGGACGGGAAGGTGGCGCGGCATTTCTTTGTGAAGGATCAGCGCATTACCAGCAAGTCGGGCGTGTATGCCGAGCCGGCGTTTGCGATTGCCTTTAAAGACGCAACGTATGGCTTTGCCACGATGCAGGCGAAGAACAAGCAGTTGGCGTTTATGACGGGGATTCAGGACAAGTCGATTCAGATCAAGGGCAATCCGGCGTTGGTGATCTGGTTTCAGGGGTTGACCAAGTATTTGAAGCCGAAGAAGAAGCCTGCTGCTGTTCGTTGATAAATCCAGTGCTGGCTCACGCTGTCATCATTTAGGCTCAAGAGGACAATAGAACTGTCAGTTTTTACAGGCGCGATAGGGTGACTGTGAATGCTCTACTCGGGGAGGGAGGTCCATAGCGGACTCCACTCACCTTGATGGAGCAAGATCATGATCCAGCTGAAACCAGCCAACTCAGGAAGCCTCGATCCGACATTTAACGGTTCTGGTGTTTTGGACTTTCCGCTCTCTGAAGTGTACGGATTCCCCGATGCGGTTCTCCCATTGGATGACAACAAAACGCTTGTTGTCATGAGGCCTACAGCGTTCAACGTTCCGGTCATAGTTGCGCGGCTGAATGAAGACGGGACGCTGGATCGCTCATTTGGCACTGCGCAGCGTGGCTTTGTTGAAGTGCCTTTCGAAGATAGTGACATCTATGTATTCGGGCTCACGCCTCTGGCTAATGGTGGGTGGCTGATCGTTGGCCAATACATATCGTTCAGCGGTGGCGGTTTGCTCATCGTGCGGCAGTTTCAGGATGGCCGACTGGATACGTCCTTGAATGGCGATGGAAAACTCTTCATTCCTTATGATGATTTGGGTAGTCCCCAGCACAGTGGGGTGACGCTGGAGGTTGCTGGCCGCCATGGCGAAAAGACGTCGGCAGGACGCTCCCGGGTCTCTGGCCACAGCGGAGTCTCTGTGGTTGAGCAGTCGGATGGCAAGATCGTGCTGGTCAGTTCCGTTATCAACACTTCCGGAAAACCGAAGGGAATTGTGCTGCGGCGTAATTCAGACGGCTCGCCCGATCTGACGTTTGCCGGGACTGGCTTCGCGATTGTCGAACTCCCAGGTGTCGAGCATGAATGGAGCGGTGCCGAAGGTGTTGCGGTTCAGGCGGACGGCCAGATATTGGTGACTGGCATGTACGTGAAACAGGACGAATCCATGGGAGCCTTCGTAACTTGCTTCAACTCACTGGGACAAGTAGACCGCACGTTTAATGGCGGCCTTGCGGTGACCATTCCGAGTCCTCGCTGGATGATGTTGAGCGCCATCACGGTTAGAGAAAGTGACGGCAGGATTGTTGCGGTGGGGAATTCGCGAGAGAAGGACGTTCAAAACGGGGTGATCGTCGTTTTAAACAAGAGTGGGTCCTACAATCTTCCTTTTAACAACGGACGGGCCCTTTTTTCTGAGTTGGTGCCGCAGGGGCAGGATTGGGCGCGCTGTGCGTTGCACGCTAATGGATCAATCAGTGTCACCGGAAGCACCGGGCAAGGCTTCGTCTCTGAGGAGATGGCAGTGGTGACGGCGCGTTATCTTTCTGACGGCTCATTGGACATGACATTCAATGCCGGTAAAGGCTTTGCTGTTTTTGACGGTGAGAAAGGGTTTGAGCACGCTTTGGACATGGCATTAATGGCTGATGGACGCATTGTTATTTGCGGAAGCTTGTGGGGAGACGGTGAACCTTTGCCGACCTTCAAGGGCGGATGGATGTTGCGCTATCTGGCTTGATTCACTCAGATAGACCGAGTTGGATTCTTCGCGGGCAAGCCTCGCTCCTACAGGGATTGCGTGAATCCTGTGGGAGTGGGCTTGCCCGCGATGCTTTTAGGCTTGGCTGAATTGCGAAACATTGGCTCCGTGCGTCATAAGAGTGTCTCTCAAAGACAGCAATACTGTTATTTATGACAGGTGTTTGAGGGTGCCACTGACTGCTCTACTGATGTGAGAAGTCCATTAAGGACCTTCACTCAAATATTGGTAGGGCAAAATCATGAATCAGCGACAAGTAAAGAAAAGCGCGGGGAGTCTAGACCCGGAGTTTGGTGATCAAGGTTCAATAACTGTGCCGATTGGCACTACCGGGGCCATTTCGTCGGCCATTCTCGCACTACCTGAGGGCAAGTTGCTTATTGCCGTCGAACCATACATGGGAGAGCGCTCGTTTACAGTAGCGCGTCTAAATGAGAATGGAGCGCTTGACACTACATTTGGCGTTGAACAAAACGGCGTGGTGCGCGTGATCTTCGAGGATACCTATGTGTATCCCATATTCGGGCTCATTCCTTTATCTGATGGGGGATGGGTGACTTACGGCCAATACACCTCAAAAAATTCTGACGGATTGGCGTTTGTACGGCAGCGCCAGGATGGCACTCTGGAAGAGTCGTTCGGTGTTCGCGGTGGGCGTTTCATTCCCTACAATGAAATTGGCAATCCCGAGCAGTTGAGGGTGAAGGCGGATATTTTGCATCGGGATGGCGAGAAGGGGGCCGAAGTGGAACCTGAGCGGGCGGGCAATTCCGGCTACTCCGCAGTTGCACAGTCAAACGGTAAAATCTTCTTTACTGCTAGCATTTCGCCTGGCCCCGGTATTTCGAAAGGGCTTGTACTAAGACTTAATTCAGACGGCACTACCGATAAAACTTTTAATGGTGTTGGCTCTGCAATCGTTGAGCTTCCAGGCGTGGTGCATAATCGGAATCAGGTCGACGCTATTGCCGTGCAGGTAGATGGAAAAGTATTGGTCTCTGGTTATTACACCAATGATTCGGATAACTCCAGAGGCGGGTATGTCATGCGGTTCGACGCCGAGGGTCAGGTGGATGCCAGCTTTAATGAAGGTGTTCCGGTAACCATTTCTGATCCCGCTTATCGATTGTTTTTTATGAATGCAATCTCTGTTAGAGAAAGTGATGGCGGGATCGTTGCGGTTGGTGATGTGCGGCGTGGCAGTTTGCGATACGGGATGATCGTCGTCCTGAACTCCAGCGGATCTTTCAATCGGGTCTTTAACAGGGGAATGCCGTTATATTCGGACATGCTGCCTGAAGGTCTGGCTTGGAAGCGATGTTCCTGGCAGGCAAACGGAGCGATTGTAGTCGCCGGCAGCCGCGGTGATGGCTTTGTCGGGGAGCAATTGGTAGGGGTGACTGCGCGGTATCTCTCTGACGGCACCCTGGATCCGACGTTTAATCTTCGGGGCTGGGTCGTTTTCGACCTTGAGTATGTTTATGAATCCGTAAAGGACATGGCGATCATGGCGGATGGCCGAATCGTACTGTGTGGCCACCTCTGGCGCGACTCCACCCCATGGCATAAGCGTTTTGGCGGGTTTGTTGCGCGCTACTTGGTTTGAGAAGCTCAGATAGACCGAGTTGGATTCCTCGCGGGCAAGCCTCGCTCCTACAGGGATTGCGTGAATCCTGTGGGAGTGGGCTTGCCCGTGGTGCTTTTAGGCTTGGCTGAATTGCGAAGCGAGTTCGCGCAGCAGGACTTCGGCTTCGAGGACTTTGCTGACGACGTCGTTGGCTTTGTCGCGAGTCAGGCCTACGCGTTCCAGCAATGCGTCGGGGATGTCTTCGTCCGGACCGGAGCCGATGCCGCGGCTGCGCAGCAGGCGTACGGCCAGGCAGACGAGGTTCGGGTATTCAGCGTAGGCACCGTCGTAGCTTGGGTCGTGCTGGAAGCGCAACGCAGTGGCCAGTTCGTCGGGCATGTCCCAGTAGCGCATCAGCCACGAACCAATTTGTTCGCGGCTGATGCCGAGCAGGTGTTGCTCGACGTAGCTGTGGCACAGGTGCGGGTTAACTTCCAGGTGACGGCAGATCAGCGAGAAGTGCGGCGGGAAGACGTGGGCCAGCAGCAGGTAGCCGAAGTTGTGCAGCAGGCCGGCGAGGTAGGTCAGGCCGGCTTCCGGGCGCTGGGCGCGGGGCATGGCGCGGGTCAGGCCTTCGATGACGGCGGCGGTGTAGATCGATTGCTGCCAGTACGGCGTGGTGTGTTGCGGGTGGTCTTTGGGCAGGCTCAGGGTTTTGCCCAGGGCCAGGCCCAGCGCCAGGTTGATCACCAGGTCGAAACCCAGGACGCGCACGATCGCGTCTTCCACTGAACGAATTTTGCCCGGCGAGGCGTAGTACGGCGACGCGGCCCAGCTGACGACTTGGGCGGCCAGCGCCGGGTCGGTTTCGACCACGCCGGTGATGTCGTCGATGGTGGCGTTGGGGTCGACGCGCAGCTTGATGATTTTCTGCGCGGTCTCGGCCAGCGGCGGAATTTCGATGGTGGCTTCCAGGCGTTGCTGGATGCGTCGTGCGGTGAACGCCTGGACGGCCTGGGTGATTTCCTCGCGGTCATCGTCGGGGCGGTCGAGGTTGGGGCGGATGCTGGTCAGGTTCTCGCCGAAGTTGGCGGCGCTGGCCTTGGTCAGCATGCTTTTGAAATCTTCGCTGGTGATTTCCAGCAGCAGGCCCGGCTCGCCCGAGTTGATCAGCAACTTCGGTTCGCGCAGCAGGCTTTCTTCGTACAGGCACGGCGAACTGGTCAGCGCCGGCAGGCCAGGCAGCAGGCTCAGGTTGTGCTTGCCGAGCATTTTCACCAGGCGTTCGGTGGGCACGGCGGTGAGGCGGCGACCGGTCAATTCGGCGAGGCGATTGAGGTCAAGCAACTGGCTTTGCGGGAACAGCACCATCAAGGCACCGACGGCGTCGTCCACCAATACCGCCTGCACTTTGCGCGAGGCGTTGAGGCCGTGGTGATCGAGGACTTCTTCGTAGGCAATGCCCAATTTGCCCAGCAGCAACCGAATAACAGACGGAGCGTGCAGGGGTTCCGGGGCGAGGGCAGCTTCAGTCATGGTCTGTATCCGTATTCAAACAATTGCAGGAGTATAACCAGCTTGTTTAAAAGCATCGTCCACAAACTGCGACGGTGCTCACACTTGGCCGTATTGCTGCCCATGGCGCAGCCAGCGGTCGAGCAGCGGGCTGACGTGATCCGGCCAGCGCTCCAGCAATGCCTGGGCGGCGTCGCGCACGGCGGGCAATAGATCGGCGTCGCGCATCAGGTCGGCGACCTTGAATTGCAGCAGGCCGGTCTGACGAGTGCCGAGCATTTCGCCGGGGCCGCGCAGTTCGAGGTCCTTTTCGGCGATGACAAAACCGTCGTTGGTTTCACGCATGATGCCCAGGCGCTGACGGCCGATCTGCGACAGCGGCGGATGGTAGAGCAGCACGCAATGGCTGGCGGCGCTGCCTCGACCGACGCGGCCGCGCAATTGGTGCAACTGCGCGAGGCCGAGGCGCTCGGGGTTTTCAATGATCATCAGGCTGGCGTTCGGCACATCGACGCCGACTTCGATCACGGTGGTCGCAACCAGCAGCTGCAAATTGCCGGCCTTGAATTCGGCCATGACGGCGGCTTTTTCCGCGGGCTTCATGCGGCCGTGGATCAGGCCGACCTTCAGCTCGCCGAGCGCGGCGGTGAGGTCTTCGTAAGTGGTTTCGGCGGCCTGGCAGGTCAGCTCTTCGGATTCTTCAATCAGCGTGCACACCCAATAGGCCTGACGCCCTTCGGCGCAGGCGCCGCGCACGCGCTCAATGACTTCGACACGCCGGGTATCGGTGACCAATACCGTGTTGACCGGGGTTCGGCCGGGCGGCAGTTCGTCGAGGATCGAGGTGTCGAGGTCGGCGTAGGCGCTCATGGCCAGCGTTCGTGGAATCGGCGTGGCGGTCATGATCAGCTGATGCGGACACATCCGCCCGCCGACGCCTTTCTGCCGCAATGCCAGGCGCTGCTGCACGCCAAAGCGGTGCTGTTCGTCGATGATTGCCAGTGCAAGGTTCTTGAACTGCACTTCCTCCTGGAACAACGCGTGAGTGCCGACCACCATAGGTGCGCCATTGGCGATCTGCTCCAGCGCGGCCACGCGGTTTTTGCCCTTGAGCTTGCCGGCCAGCCACGCGACTTCAATGCCCAGCGGTTCGAGCCAGCGCTTGAAGGTGATGAAGTGCTGCTCGGCGAGGATTTCGGTGGGCGCCATCAAGGCGACCTGGTAACCGGCCTCCAACGCCTGAAGCGCGGCGAGGGCCGCGACCACGGTTTTACCCGCGCCGACGTCGCCCTGAATCAGCCGAAGCATCGGTTCGTGCTGGCTCAGGTCGTAGGCGATTTCGTTGCCGACTCGTTGCTGTGCGCCGGTTGGCGTAAAACCCAGATTGGCCAGGTATTGCGCCGGCAGTTTGGTGGCTTTCGGCATCGCCGGCGCGCGCAGGGAGCGCATGCTTTCGCGCAGACGTTGCTGGGATAGCTGATGGGTCAGCAGTTCTTCAAAGGCCAGACGGTGCTGAGCCCAGTGATGGCCGAGGGCAAGTTCGTCGACATCGGCATCGGCGGGCGGGTGATGCAGGTAGCGGATCGCATCGGCCAGCGGCGCGAGTTGATAGTCCCGGGCCAGTTCGGTCGGCAGCCAGTCGGGCAGGCTGGTCGGGCCGAGCATGGTCAGGGTTTGCATGCACAGTTGGCGCAAGCGCTGCTGGGTCAGGCCTTCGGTGAGCGGGTAGACCGGGGTCAGGGTTTCATCCACCGGCGGTGGCTCGTCGCCGGTGATGGCGCGGTATTCCGGGTGGTAGATTTCCAACCCCGACGCACCGGGCCGGGCTTCGCCGTAGCAGCGAATCCGCGTGCCGCGTTTGAGGCCTTCTTTCTGGGCGTTGCTGAAATGGTAGAAGCGCAGACTGAGCCCGCCGGTGCCGTCCTGCAGACGCACGACGAGGCTGCGGCGACGGCCCATGACCACGTCGGCGCCGCTGACGGTGCCTTCGATCACGGCGTCCTGGCCCGGTCGCAAATGGCTGATCGGGACCACGCGAGTGCGGTCCTGATAACGCAGCGGCAGGTGGAACAGCACGTCCTGGAGATTCTCCAGGCCGACCTTGGCCAGTTTCTCGGCCATGGCCTCGCCGACACCCTTGAGTGCCGTGACCGACACTTGCGACAACTCGGTCATGGCAGCGACTTAGGCCGCAACCACCGGTGCTTGCGGCTTGGCCACCGAGCACAGGCGAATGGAGTCAGCGAGGATCTCGATGGCTTTCGGACGCGGGAAGCTGGCGCGCCACGCAATGGCCACGGTGCGGAACGGTACCGGAGGCGTCAGTGGGCGCACTTCGATCACGCCGGGGGCGTAGTGATGGCTGTCGACGGCCGACAGCGGCAGGATCGAAATACCCAGGCCGGACGCGACCATGTGGCGGATGGTTTCCAGCGAGCTGGATTCCACCGTGGTGTGCTTGGCACCGTCGTTGCCTTTGGCCAGGGTCGGGCAGGCTTCCAGCACTTGATCGCGGAAGCAGTGGCCTTCGCCGAGCAGCAGCAGGCTCTTGTCGTTGAGCAGGCTGGCGTCGATGGATTCTTTTTGCGTCCACGGGTGCTGGGCCGGCATCAGCACGTAGAACGGCTCGTCGTAGAGCTGCAGGGTCAGCACGTCGGCTTCGTTGAACGGCAGGGCGATGATGATTGCGTCGAGCTCGCCGTTGCGCAGTTTGTCGCGCAGTACGTGGGTGAAGTTTTCTTCGATGTACAACGGCATCTGCGGGGCAACCCGGTGCAGTTGTGGAATCAGGTGCGGAAACAGGTACGGGCCGACGGTGTAGATCGCGCCGACTTTCAGCGGAGCGGTCAGCTGGTTTTTGCCTGCCTGGGCCAGTTCGCGAATGCCTTGGGCCTGTTCCAGGACTTTCTGCGCCTGGGCAACGATGCCTTCACCGACCGGAGTCAGGCGCACGGCACTCTTGCTGCGCTCGAAAATCAGCACACCGAGTTCGTCTTCAAGCTTTTTCACGCCCACCGACAGGGTCGGCTGGCTGACATGGCAACGCTCGGCCGCGTGGCCGAAATGCTGCTCTTGGGCGAGGGTAACGATGTAGCGTAATTCTGTGAGAGTCATAGCAAGCGTCCATGAAGTTGCGCGCCAAGCATAACGGCTGCAATCGATAGACGCACGTTATCAGAGTGAGTGTGCAGAGTGACACTGGGTAATGCCGGTTTGCCGCTGGCAGATACACAAAAGGCACCTTTGGGTGCCTTCTCTGCATGATCATGGACTTTCCTGCTGGAGGAGACCCCTGTAGGACTGAGCCTGCTCGCGATAGCGGTATTACATTCACCGAAAAGGTTGAATGTGGTGGCCTGATCGCGAGCGGGCTCACTCCTGCAATGGTTTTGTGTTGCGTTTAGCGGCGGCGTTTTTCCAGTGAGTAGAGGAACGGCGCCGTGATTTCGATGGTGCCATTGGTCAGCATGTCCGCCGGTGGCTTGGGCAGCGGTTGGGCGAGGCGGATCATTTCCAGGGTAGCGCGGTCCAGATCGGCGGTGCCTGAGCGGCTCACCAGTTCGTACGACAACACATTACCTTCGCCATCAACGATGAAGCGCAGACGGTTGGTGCCTTGCTTGCCCCGATTCTGTGCACTCACCGGGTACTTTTTGTACTTGCCCAAGTGCGCGAGCAAAGTGCCTTCCCAGCTGGCCTTGGCAGCCTGTTGTGCAGGCGATGGGCCCGGTGCTGGTTGCGCGGATTTCTCCGTCGGTGCCTGGGTCGGTTGTGCGTCGCTAGGCTTCTCCTCGGACGGTTTCTCCTTCGGCGGCTCCGGCTTTTTCTCCACAGGCTTGGGTGGTTGCGGCTTCGGCTTCGGCTTGGGTTTGACCGGCTTCGGCACAACGATCTCGGCCTTCGGCACTTCAGCCAGTTTCGGGATCGGCAGTTCTTCCACCGGGGCCGGTGGCTGTGGCGGCGTTATCACCTTCGGCGGTGCCGGCGGTGGTGGGGCCGGAACCGGCGCCAACTCGACCATCATCGCCTGCGGAGGCAGCTCGATGGGTGGGCGCGACGTCCAGTTCAGCGCCAGCGCAATAGCCAGTGCATGGACGCCCAGCACCACGGCCAGGCTCGCGCTGTAACGCGTCAGCTTATGGCGCGTCGTGATCATTTCTTGACTGCCGTCTCGAGCCCGACCAGACCTACCTTCAGGTAACCGGCGGAGCGCAGGTTGTCCATCACGCTCATCAGGTCGCCGTAATCCACGCCTTTATCGGCCTGGAAGAAGATCGTCGTGTCTTTCTTGCCCTGGGTCCTGGCGTCGAGGGTGGCGCCAAGTGCTTCGGCCTTCACTTCGTCTTCACCGAGGAACAGGCGCTGGTCAGCCTTGACGCTGAGGAACACCGGCTTCTCTGGCCGCGGCGCCGGTTTGGCGCTGGAGGCGGGCAGGTCGACCTTGATGTCCACGGTGGCCAACGGAGCGGCCACCATGAAGATGATCAACAGCACCAGCATCACGTCGATGAACGGCGTGACGTTGATTTCATGGTTCTCGGCCAGATCGTCGTCTGCGCCTTCTTTCAAATGCAAGCCCATGGCTGATTACCCTACTTTGACCATGTGGGGTTGCGCGGAGCGCTCGGCGGTCGGCAGGTGATCGAGGTCGCGGCTGACCAGCAGCAGGACTTCAGCCGAGGCATCGGACACTTGCGCCTTGTAGCCAGCGATGGAGCGGGCGAAGACGTTGTAGATCACAACAGCAGGAATCGCCGCAACCAGACCCAGCGCGGTGGCCAGCAGGGCTTCGGCGATGCCGGGGGCGACGACGGCGAGGTTGGTGGTCTGGGTTTTGGCGATGCCGATGAAGCTGTTCATGATGCCCCACACGGTGCCGAACAGGCCCACGAACGGCGCGGTGGAACCGATGGTGGCGAGCACGCCGGTGCCGCTGCTCATGTTGCGACCGCAGGCTGCAACCAGACGCTCGAGACGGAAGGCAACACGTTCCTTGATGCCTTCTTTCTCGCGGCTGTTGACAGACAATCGCATCTCTTCCAAGGCGTCATGCACCAGCAGGTTGGCGAGGGTGCCTTGCTTCGTGGCGGTGGCGCTGGCTTCTTTAAGGGTGGTGGCTTTTTTCAGGTGGACGATTTCAGTGCGCAGACGCCGCTTGGCGCCCATCAGCTCGAAGCCCTTGGCGATCCAGATGGTCCAGGTGATGATCGAGGCGATGGCCAGACCGATCATCACGATTTTTACGATAATGTCGGCGTTCTGGTACATGCCCCAAGGCGACAGGTCGTGGGCCATGCCCAGGGTGTTGTCGGCTTCGAGAACTTCAGGGACGTCTTCGGCATCTACTGCCTGAGCCGGGTCGGTTGCGGCGGGTGCAACGGCGGGGGCGGCATGATCAGCCGGGGCTGGAGCAGCGGCGGCGGCCGTAGTGGCCGGAGCTTGTACGTCAGCGAAAGCGGCGGTCGGTGCCAGCATCAGGCTGAGCAGCAGGGCGGCCACTGCGCTCCAGGCGCGAGGTCGTTTGGTTGGCGAAGCGGGGAATTGATTGCGTGTCATGCTGGCCGGACCTGAAATAGAAAAACGGTAAATGCTCTTCCAGGCCTCGTAAGGCCGAGAACAAAAGTGGCGTGCATTATTGCAAGTAATTCTTGTTAACAAAAGTAATAGAGTATCTTTTTTTCCTTCATTGCTAGCCGCTCGTCCATTGTCGGCGCTAGTCTTTGCCTTTCTGATGGGAGTTTTCTGATGTCTGCGCCTTCTGTGTTGATCGCCGGCTGTGGTGATGTCGGCGGTCGTTTGGCCACGCAATTGATGGCTTCCGGGTGGGAGGTTCATGGCCTGAGGCGGGACGTCTCGCGCCTGCCCGAGGGGGTCATTGGCGTTGCCGGCGACTTGTTCGATAAGGACTGTCCTGAGACGTGGCCAATCGGTGCCGTGGATTACCTCGTTTATTGTGCGGCCGCGACCAATCACGATGAAGCCGGTTATCGCGCCGCGTATGTCGAGGGGTTGGAGCATGTGCTGGAGTGGCTCGACGACTACGGGCAGGTACCGAATCGCCTGCTGTTTGTTTCCAGCAGCAGTGTGTATGGGCAGCAGGAGGGCGAGTGGGTCGACGAGACTTCGCCGACCCTTGTATCAGGCTACTCGGGTCGATTGATGCTGGAGGCCGAGAAAGTGGCGCTCCAGAGCGGCATCCCGGCAAGCATCGTGCGCTTGACTGGCATCTACGGCCCGGGCCGCGAATGGCTGCTGACTCAAGTGCGTCGTGGCTATCGCGTGGCGGTTGACCCGCCGCTGTATGGCAACCGCATCCACGCCGATGACGCGGCGGGCTTGATGGCGTTTCTGCTTGAAGCGGATCGACGCGGGATGGCGTTGGATGACGTCTACATCGGTGTCGACGACGCGCCAGCGCCGCTGGCCGAAGTGGTGGGCTGGTTGCGTGAATATCTGGGCGTGACCGAGTGGGCTGACGACGCGAGCGTACGGCGCACGGGCAGCAAGCAATGCAGCAATGCCAGGGCGAAGGCCCTAGGCTGGACGCCGAAGTACCCAAGCTATCGAGAAGGCTACGCCGCCATTCTCGAAGACCGCTGCTGACTTCCCATCACCACAAACCAAATGTGGGAGCGAGCCTGCTCGCGATGGTGGCATAACATTCAACATCATCGTTGGCTGTTATGGCCTCATCGCGAGCAGGCTCGCTCCCACATTGGTTTTGCGTTGGCTTCAGGGCCGGGTTACTGCTTTTCCAGCAACCACTTGCGATCACCCGGCGTGAACTGAGGCATTTCATCCGCCTGAGCCGTGTTCACTGCCTGCAGAATCTCCAGTTCCTTGCCCTTGCGCGCAAAGATCCAGGTATTGCCCTGGCCGTTCACTTGCAGCCACATGTTGTCATTGCCGCCGCTCATCGACGCGCAATCGCCCGCCAGGCAAAGGGCATATCGATCGGCACCCGGCAGTCCGGCAACCTGGCCATCGGCCTGGAATTGCACGGTATTGCCTTCGCCCGGACCGTTGACGATTTTCCAGCTGCCGCCCATGTAGGCGGTGTACAGCGCGCGTTCGAAGCTCGCGCCAATCGGTGCGCCATCCGGGACCGGAATCAACGCGCGGTCAAAGACCTGCTCCGGCTCGTTTTCGCTGGCGGCCTGGCTCAGTTGCTTGCCGTCACGCTTCAGTTCGCTGGCGGAGCTGCCATAAAAGTCGACTTTCCAGGCGCCGGACTCTTCGCCCAGCAGCTTGCCGTCGACGTTTTCAAAACCATTGGTGTAGCGGGCTTGAGCGGCCTTGGTGTTGACGTCCCATTCCAGGTTCGGGCCATAAGCCTGGAGCGCTTCACGCAGGGGGCCACCTTTGGACGCAGCGTCGATCGCCACCTGATTGATCCAGGTGCCGCTGATGTCACGATCGGCAGGGTTGCTGGCACAACCGCCCAAGAGTAGGGCGACCAGCGAGAGAGCTAGCGCATGGCGCATGGTGGAATCCTTTCAGAAACGAAGTCGACGCAACCTTGAAAAGGCTGCGCCGGATGTATTACTCGATGACCAGAATGGCATCCATTTCAACCTGCGAACCCTTTGGCAGGGCGGCTACGCCGATGGCGGCGCGGGCAGGGTATGGCTGGTCAAAGTACTTGCCCATGATCTCGTTGACCTTGGCGAAGTGGCTCAGGTCGGTGAGGAAGATGTTCAGTTTGACGATGTCCTTGAACGAACCGCCAGCGGCTTCGGCCACGGCTTTGAGGTTCTCGAACACCTGGACGGTCTGGGCTTCGAAGCCTTCAACCAGTTCCATGGTTTTTGGGTCCAGAGGAATCTGGCCCGACATGTAGACGGTGTTGCCAGCCTTGATCGCCTGGGAGTAAGTACCGATGGCGGCCGGGGCCTTGTCGCTGGTGATAACAGTCTTGGTCATGAATGACTCCTTGTAATAGTGGGCTTAGGCGCGCATGCGGGTGATGCGGATCACCCCGGTCAACGCACGCAGTTTCTTGATCACGCGGGCCAGGTGTACGCGGTCGTGCACGCTGACCACCAGTTGGACCACGCTGATGCGACCATCGCGTTCGTCCATGCTGATTTTCTCGATATTGCCGTCGGCCGCGTTGACGCTGCTGGCCAGCAGGGCGATCAGGCCGCGCTGATGTTCCAGTTCGACGCGCAGCTCGACGTTGAATTCGCCGGTGACATCCTTGGCCCACGAGAGCTGGATGCATTTTTCCGGGTTGTGACGGATTTCGCTGATGTTGCGGCAGTTGTCCAGGTGCACGACCATGCCTTTGCCGGCGGACAAGTGACCAACAATCGGGTCGCCCGGGATTGGTGTGCAGCACTTGGCGTAGCTGAGCACCAGGCCTTCGGTGCCGCGAATCGCCAGCGGGCCTTCCGGACTTGGCAGCTGTTCGCCTTCGCCAAGCAGGCGGCGGGCGACTACATAGGCCATTCGATTGCCCAGGCCGATGTCTTCCAGCAAGTCTTCGATCAGTTCGAGACGGTATTCGGCGAGCATCGCCTTGACGCGGTCGGCCGGTACTTTTTCCAGCGAGCTGTCGAAACCATTGAGCACTTTGTTCAGCAGGCGCTCGCCCAGGCTGATGGACTCGGAACGGCGTTGCAGTTTCAGCGCATGGCGGATGTGGGTCCGTGCCTTGCCCGTGACCACGAAGTTGAGCCACGCCGGGTTCGGCCGGGCACCGGGAGCACTGACGATCTCGACCGTGGAGCCGCTTTGCAGCGGTTCGGACAGCGGTGCGAGACGACGATTGATCCGGCAGGCGATGCAGCTGTTGCCCACGTCGGTGTGCACCGCGTAAGCGAAGTCGACCGCCGTGGAGCCTTTGGGCAGCTCCATGATCCGGCCTTTGGGCGTGAAGACGTAGACCTCGTCCGGGAACAGGTCGATCTTCACGCTCTCGATGAATTCCAGCGAGTTGCCGGCCCGTTGCTGCATTTCCAGCACGCCTTTGACCCACTGGCGAGCGCGGGCGTGAGTGCCTTTTGGCTGCTCGTCGCCGCTGGATTTGTACAGCCAATGGGCGGCGATGCCGTTGTTGGCCATCTCTTCCATTTCACGGGTGCGGATCTGGATCTCGATCGGAACACCGTGCATGCCGAACAGCGTGGTGTGCAGCGACTGGTAGCCGTTGGCCTTGGGGATCGCGATGTAATCCTTGAAGCGTCCCGGCAACGGTTTGTACAAATTATGCACAGCGCCTAGCACGCGGTAGCAGGTGTCGACCTTGTCGACGATGATCCGGAACGCATAGACGTCCATGATCTCGTTGAAGGCCCGACGCTTGCCGCGCATTTTCTTGTAGATGCCGTAGAGGTGTTTCTGACGACCGCTGACCTCGCCCTGGATGCCATCGATGGCCAGGCAGTGGCTGAGGGATTCTTCGATCTTGTTGACGATTTCCTTGCGGTTGCCCCGGGCGCGTTTGACGGCCTGGTTGATCCGTGCGGAACGCATCGGGTGCATGGCCTTGAAGCCGAGGTCTTCGAATTCTATGCGGATGGCGTGCATGCCCAGCCGGTTGGCGATGGGCGCATAGATTTCCAGGGTTTCCTTGGCGATCCGCCGACGCTTTTCACCGGACAGGACTTCCAGCGTGCGCATGTTGTGCAGGCGGTCGGCGAGCTTGACCAGGATCACGCGAATGTCGCGCGCCATGGCCATGGCCATTTTCTGGAAGTTTTCGGCTTGTGCTTCGGCCTTGGTCTCGAAGTTCATCTGGGTCAGTTTGCTGACCCCGTCTACCAGTTCGGCCACGGTTTCGCCGAACTGCGCTTGCAGCGCTTCCTTGGCAATACCGGTGTCTTCGATCACGTCATGCAGCATCGCCGCCATCAGGCTCTGATGGTCCATGTGCATGTCGGCAAGAATATTCGCCACCGCAAGAGGATGCGTGACGTACGCCTCACCGCTGCGGCGGCGTTGGCCGTCGTGGGCTTGTTCGGCGTAGAAGTACGCTCGGCGGACCAGGTTGACCTGGTCCTTGCCGAGGTAGGTCGATAAGCGATCGGCGAGGGCGTCTATGCTCGGCATGATGACTCCTGCCGTTCGCTGTGACCCCGCGCCGTGCTACGTCGACCAGGCATAGGCTTAGACGGCCTCGTTGGACTCGTCCTCGAACGCTGCGAACAGCGGTTCGTCTTCGACGATTTCAGCATTGGCGATGAACTCGTAGCTCATCAGGCCTTCGGCGATTTCACGCAAGGCTACAACGGTAGGCTTGTCGTTTTCCCACTGTACCAGTGGCTCTTTGCCGCCGGTGGCCAGTTGACGGGCACGCTTGGTGGACAGCATGACCAGTTCAAAACGGTTTTCCACGTGGTTCAGGCAGTCTTCAACGGTTACGCGGGCCATGGTATTCCTCGGAGCGAATGCAATATGCGCGCTGCCCGGGTGGGCGAGCGGACTGAACAGTTTAAAAAATCACCAGCGATTAGGGAAGCGCTGATTTTTTGACCAAGCCCTTCAACGCGCTGCAAGTGCCAATGTAAAGCCCTTGCAGCGGTTTTGGGAAGGGCTGTTTAGCCGAGCAATTCAGCCAAAAGTTTTCCGTTGCGCTGCTGCTGACGCTTCTGATGCAGCTGATTGGCACGGAAAATCGCCTGTAAATCGCGCAGCGCGTGGGCGAAATCGTCGTTGATGATCAGGTAGTCGTAGTCGACGTAGTGGCTCATTTCGCTGACGGCTTCGCGCATCCGGCCTTCAATGACCTCGTCACTGTCCTGGCCGCGATTGTTCAGGCGCTGATGCAAGGCCTGGAGAGAGGGCGGCAGAATGAAGATCGAGCGGGCCTGCGGCATCAACTTGCGCACTTGCTCGGCACCTTGCCAGTCGATTTCCAGAATCAGGTCGTGGCCTTCGTCCAGGGTCTGTTGCAGGTGGCTTTGCGAAGTGCCGTAGAGGTTGCCGAACACTTCGGCGCGCTCGAGGAAATCCCCGTGCTCGATCATCTTCACGAACTCGCCGCGTTCGACGAAGTGATAGTTCACGCCATTCACTTCACCGGGGCGCATGGCGCGGGTGGTGTGGGAGACCGAGACGCGGATCTCCTGGTCAGCGTCGGTCAGGGCCTTGACCAGGCTGCTCTTGCCCGCGCCCGAAGGGGCGGAAATGATGTACAGGGTGCCGGTGCTGTGGGTCATGTCGGGGTTGCCTTACTCAATATTCTGCACTTGTTCGCGCATCTGCTCGATCAACACTTTGAGGTTGACCGCCGCTTGGGTGCTGCGCGGGTCGAAGGCTTTGGAGCCCAGTGTATTGGCTTCGCGGTTGAGCTCCTGCATCAGGAAGTCCAGGCGCCGACCGGCAGCGCCGCCGGATTTGAGTACCCGGCGAACTTCAATGATGTGAGTGCTCAAGCGATCCAGTTCTTCGGCGACGTCGCTCTTTTGCGCGAGCATGACCATTTCCTGCTCGAGTCGCTGCGGGTCCATCTCGGCTTTCATGTCGGCAAAGCGGTCGAGGACTTTCTGGCGTTGGGTGGCGAGCATCTGCGGGACCAGTTCGCGCAGGGTCACCACATCTTCTTCGATGGAGGTCAGGCGATCGTTGATCAACCGGGCCAGCTCCGCGCCTTCGCGCTCGCGGCCGGCCTTGAGTTCTTTCAGACCTTCATTGAACAGCGCCAGTGCTTCGGCATTCAACGCTTGCGGGTCAGCGGCGTCGCCCACCAGAACGCCAGGCCAGGCCAGGACTTCCAGCGGATTCAATGCGGCGGGATTCTTGATCAGGCCGGCGATGGTCTCGGCGGCAGCGACCAATTGCGCGGCGCGCTCGCGGTCCACTTGCAGGGGTTTGTCGGTGTTTTCTTCGGTGAAGCGCAGAGTGCATTCGAGCTTGCCCCGGGATATCCCCTGGCGCAGCGCTTCGCGGACCGCACCTTCGAGGTCGCGAAACGACTCCGGCAGGCGCAAATGGGGTTCCAGGTAGCGGCTGTTGACCGAGCGCAATTCCCAGCTCAGGGTGCCTTGGGCGCCGGCTTTTTCAACGCGGGCGAAGGCGGTCATGCTGTGCACCATGGAGGTACCTCGCAATTCAGGTTTGCGTTACCAAAGGTTTCGCGAGACCCGATATCTGTGAATTAAAGCCGACAGGCAGCAAAGGCGCAGGATTGTAGCGCAGTGGGGCGGATGCGCCCAAACACACGGTGTGACAAAGGGCTGCAGGCCGTCGGTAAAGCGCTGTTCTAAGCTCTAGTCAGCGCCTTCAATCGTCGGACGGATTTTTTAGAAGTGCCCAGTCTTGGCGCGCGGCTCTATAATGCTCGGCAGTTTTCCGTCCTCCGTACAGGTATTCCCTATGAAACGTCCAAGTGGTCGCGCTGCCGATCAGCTCCGCTCGATCCGCATTACCCGCAACTACACCAAACACGCCGAGGGATCTGTACTGGTCGAATTCGGTGATACCAAAGTCATCTGCACGGTCAGCGTCGAGAACGGCGTACCGCGTTTCCTCAAGGGCCAGGGCCAAGGCTGGTTGACCGCGGAATACGGCATGCTGCCGCGCGCCACTGGCGAGCGTAACCAGCGTGAAGCGAGCCGTGGCAAGCAAGGCGGCCGCACCCTGGAAATCCAGCGTCTGATCGGTCGCTCGCTGCGTGCTTCGCTGGACATGTCCAAGCTGGGCGACGTCACCCTGTACGTCGACTGCGACGTGATCCAGGCCGACGGTGGCACCCGCACCGCATCCATCACCGGCGCCATGGTTGCGCTGGTCGATGCCTTGAAAGTGATCAAGAAGCGCGGCGGCCTGAAAGGTGGCGACCCGCTCAAGCAAATGATCGCGGCCGTTTCGGTGGGCATGTACCAGGGCGAGCCTGTGCTCGACCTCGACTACCTGGAAGACTCGGCTGCCGAGACTGACCTGAACGTGGTGATGACCAGCACTGGCGGCTTCATCGAAGTCCAGGGCACTGCCGAAGGCGCGCCGTTCCAGCCGGAAGAGCTGAACGCTATGCTTGAACTGGCGAAGAAAGGCATGACCGAGATCTTCGAACTGCAAAAGGCCGCACTGGCCGACTGATCGGATGTTCCACGCAAGGAGGACACCATGAGTGACGAGCAGCAACTACTTCCCATCCCGAGCAAAGAGGTTCGGCAGTGGGCGATGTTTTGTCACTTGTCCGCGTTGCTGGGGATCTGGATTCCGTTCGGTACGTTGATCGGCCCGCTGATCCTCTGGCAGATGAAGCGCGAGATGGACCCGTTTGTCGATGCCCAGGGCAAGGAGGCGCTGAACTTTCAGATCACCGTCGCCATTGCCTCTGCCATCTGCTTCCTGCTGATGGTGGTGATCATCGGGTTCTTCCTGTTCGGCCTGGTGGCGATTGGTGCGTTGGTACTGACGATCATCGGTGGTGTGAAAGCCAATGAAGGGGTGCCGTATCGGTATCCGTTCACCTGGCGGTTGATCAAGTAGCCACCGCTGTCCCGTAGGAGCGAGGCTTGCCCGCGAATTGAGGCGCCTCGGTCTGTCAGGAACAACGCGTTATCGTTCTTCGCGGGCAAGCCTCGCTCCTACAGGAATGAGGCGCGCACAAAAAAGCCGACGGCGATGTCGGCTTTTTTGCGTCTGCGAAAAGACGCTTAAATGGTCAGCGTCCAGTCGTAGTCCACGATCAGTGGTGCGTGTTGCGAGAACCGTGGCTGGCGTGGCAGGCGTGCGCTGCGAACAAAACGGCGCAGGCCAGGGGTCAGCAACTGGTAGTCGAAACGCCAACCGAGGTTGAGCATTTCCGCCTGTTCGTTGTCCGGCCACCAGCTGTACTGGTCGCCTTCACGGCTGACTTCACGCAGGGCATCAACATAGCCCATGTTGCCGACAATCTCGTCCATCCAGGCACGTTCAGGTGCCAGGAAGCCTGGGGATTGCTGGCTGTCGCGCCAGTTCTTGATATCCAGCTTCTGTTGCGCCACGTACAGCGAGCCACAATAAATGTACTCGCGACGTTTGCGTCGCTGTTTATCCAGATAACGGGCGAAATCGTCCATTAGCTTGAACTTCTGGTTCAAGTCTTCATCGCCGTTCTGCCCCGAAGGGAGCAGCAAGGTCGCGATGCTGACCTTGTCGAAATCGGCTTGCAGGTAGCGCCCGTAGCGGTCGGCTGTCTCGAAACCGAGACCGCTGATGACTGCCTTCGGTTGCAACCGCGAATACAAAGCCACGCCACCCTGGGCGGGAACTTCGGCTTCGCAGGCATAAAGGAAGTAGCCATCCAGTTGGAAGGCTGGATCGTCCAGTTCAAAGGCGGAGGCGCGGGTGTCCTGCAGGCAGATGACGTCGGCATTCTGTGCTTGCAGCCAACTGAGCAACCCTCGCTCCACTGCAGCCTGAATACCATTGACGTTCACACTGATGATCCGCATAAATGGCCCCAAAAATCGCGTGCGTGTATGATACACGGCGTCAACCTAATTAGCTAAATCCGTGGTATTTGGGGTTTTTTTCATGCAAGCGTATCAGCGCGATTTCATTCGTTTTGCCATCGATCGCGGCGTTTTGCGCTTCGGCGAGTTCACCCTGAAGTCCGGGCGCACCAGTCCTTACTTCTTCAATGCCGGCCTGTTCAATACCGGTTCGGCCCTTGCGCAGCTGGGTCGTTTCTACGCGGCAGCCATCGTCGAGAGCGGTATTTCGTTCGATGTATTGTTTGGCCCGGCGTACAAAGGCATCCCGCTGGCGGCGACCACTGCGGTGGCGCTGGCCGAACATCATGGCCGTGATTTGCCGTGGTGCTTCAACCGCAAAGAGGCCAAGGCCCACGGTGAAGGCGGCAGTCTCGTTGGCGCGCCGTTGACCGGTGACGTGCTGATCATCGACGACGTGATCACCGCCGGCACCGCGATCCGTGAAGTGATGCAAATCATCGCTTCCCAGGACGGCGCCAAGGCCAAGGGCGTGCTCATCGCCCTGAACCGTCAGGAGCGTGGCAACGGCGAGTTGTCGGCGATCCAGGAAGTGGAGCGTGATTTCGGCATTCCGGTGATCAGCATTGTGTCGCTGAACCAGGTGCTGGAGTTCCTGGCGGATGATCCGCAGCTCAAGCAGCACCTGCCAGCCGTAGAAGCGTACCGCGCCCAGTACGGCGTCTAACGCTGACCTGTAGGAGCGAGGCTTGCCCGCGAAGGCGTCGTCACATTCAGCAATGATGGGACTGTCAGATCGCTTTCGCGGGCAAGCCTCGCTCCTACAAGGGAGTGCGCAGGAAAAAAAGACCCCGCTCAGCCAAGCTGAGCGGGGTCTTTTTGTTTGTGTTGCTTAGTGACGCTTGCGATTGCTGATCAACGTACCCACACCGGTATCGGTGAAGATCTCAAGCAGAATCGCATTCGGCACCCGGCCATCGATGATCAGTGAGCTGCCCACGCCGCCCTGAACCGCTTCCAGCGCGCAACGGATCTTCGGCAGCATGCCGCCGTAGATCGTGCCGTCGGCGATCAGCTCGTCGACTTGCTGGGTGGTCAGGCCGGTGAGGACCGTGCCCGACTTGTCCATCAAGCCGGCGATGTTGGTCAGCAGCATCAGCTTTTCAGCTTTCAGCGCTTCGGCGACTTTGCCGGCCACCAGGTCAGCGTTGATGTTGTACGACTCGCCGTTGGCACCGACGCCGATTGGCGCGATGACCGGGATGAAATCACCTTTGACCAGCAGGTTCAGCAAGTCGGTGTTGATCCCGACCACTTCACCTACCTGGCCGATGTCGATGATTTCCGGCTGGGTCATCTCCGGCGTCTGGCGGGTCACGGTGAGCTTCTTCGCACGAATCAGCTCGGCGTCTTTACCGGTCAGGCCGATGGCGCTGCCGCCATGACGGTTGATCAGGTTGACGATGTCCTTGTTGACCTGGCCGCCGAGGACCATTTCCACCACGTCCATGGTCTGCGCGTCAGTCACGCGCATGCCATCGATGAAGTGGCTCTCGATCGACAGGCGCTTGAGCAGGTCGCCGATTTGCGGGCCGCCGCCGTGAACCACCACCGGGTTGATACCGACGGCTTTCATCAACACGATGTCGCGGGCGAAGCCGGTTTTCAGCTCCTCGCTTTCCATCGCGTTGCCGCCGTATTTGATCACCAGCGTCTTGCCGACATAGCGGCGAATGTAAGGCAACGCTTCGGACAGGACCTTGGCGGTGTTGGCGGCGGCTTCGCGTTCGAGGGTCATTCAGGGCTCCGGGTGCTTCAGAAGATCAAAACGGTAATTGGAGATCAGGTGCAACACGCTTCAGCTGGACTTTGAACACGTCCTTGATGCGCTGCAATTCAGCCTCGTCATCGGCCTCGAAGCGCAGCACCAGCACCGGTGTGGTGTTGGACGCGCGCACCAGGCCCCAGCCTTTGGCGTAGTCGACTCGCACGCCGTCAATGGTGGTCAGGTCGGCGCCTTCGCCCCACTTCGCGTCGTGCAATGCATCAATGATGCTGAATTTGCTCTCTTCGGTCACATGGATATTGATTTCCGGCGTAGAAATATCGTTCGGGAAGGTCGCAAACAGCTCTTCCGCGGTGGATTTTTCCTTGCTGAGGATCTCCAGCAGACGCGCGGCGCTGTAAATGCCGTCGTCAAAACCGAACCAGCGCTCCTTGAAGAAGATATGCCCGCTCATCTCGCCGGCCAACAGGGCGCCGGTTTGTTTCATTTTCTTTTTGATCAACGAGTGACCGGTCTTCCACATGAGCGGACGGCCACCGTATTCCTTGATCAGCGGTGTCAGGCGGCGGGTGCATTTGACGTCGAAGATGATCTCCGCGTCCGCGTTGCGCGCCAGTACGTCGCGGGCGAACAGCATCAGCAGGCGGTCCGGGTAAACGATACTGCCGGTGTTGGTCACCACACCGACGCGGTCGCCATCGCCGTCGAATGCCAGGCCGATATCGGCGTTGGTTTCCTTGACCTTGGCGATCAGGTCGACGAGGTTTTCAGGCTTGCCCGGGTCCGGGTGGTGGTTCGGGAAGTTACCGTCGACCTCGCAGAACAGCGGGATGACTTCGCAGTTCAACGCTTCGATCAATTGCGGAGCGATCACGCCGGCCGCGCCGTTGCCGCAGTCGACCACGACTTTCAGGCGACGAGCCAGTTTGATGTCCTGGACGATTTCGGTGTTGTAGCGGTCGAGGATCTCGACCTGGGTGACGCTGCCCTTGCCGCTGCTCAAGTTGTTGGTCTTGAGGCGGTCGTGCAGGGCCTGGATCTGTTCGTTGGCCAGGGTGTCGCCCGCGATCACGATCTTGAACCCGTTGTAGTTCGACGGGTTGTGGCTGCCGGTGAGCATGACGCCGGATTTGCCGGCCAGTACGTTGGCGGCGTAGTACAGCGCCGGGGTTGGCACCAGGCCCACGTCGCTGACGTGGCAACCGCTGTCGGCCAGGCCTTTGATCAATTGTTCGACCAGTTCCGGGCCGGACAGGCGGCCGTCGCGGCCAACGGAAACGTTCGGTTCGTCCTGGGCCAGGCTCTGGGCACCGATGGCGCGGCCGAGCCAGTAAGCGGTCTCAGCGTTCAGGAATTCCGGGACCGTGCCGCGAATGTCGTAGGCGCGGAAGATGCTGTCCGGGAACTTGGGTGCGACTGTGGCTGGGGTGCTCATCTGTGGGAATGCTCCATCTCGAAAGTGACTGGACCTGTCCGCGAAGATCTCGTCGGCGGGCTCAAACTGAAGGGTATGACGGCGTTTTCCACTGAGAGTTCGTGGTGCGAAAAGGCCATGCCACCTGCGTTTGCGGGGTAATGATCGGTCAATGCCTTGATTTTGGGCGGTAAACCTTCCAGATGAACGTTGTGCGAATTTTGGCGAGGAGGCTTGCTTGCGCTTGGGTGCGCGGCACTCACAAAATCTTGGGGCCGCTTCGCAGCCCAGCGGGAGCAAGCGCCCTCGCCACAGGATGCTTTATCGGATCAATGGCTGCCGGAGTGCCCGAAACCACCGGCACCACGCTCGGTTTCAACAAACTCTTCGACCATCTCGAAGTGCGCTTGAACCACCGGCACCAGAACCAGTTGAGCCAGGCGCTCACCGACCACCATGTTGAAGTCGGTCTGGCCACGGTTCCAGCACGAAACCATCAGCGGGCCCTGGTAATCGGAGTCGATCAAACCGACCAGATTGCCCAGCACGATGCCATGTTTATGGCCCAGGCCGGAGCGCGGCAGAATCAGCGCGGCCAAACCCGGATCGCCAATGTAGACGGACAGGCCGGTCGGGATCAGCAGGGTTTCGCCCGGCTTGATGACGGTGTCTTTTTCCAGCATGGCGCGCAGGTCGAGGCCGGCGGAGCCAGGCGTGGCGTACTGCGGCAGCGGGAATTCGGTACCGATGCGGGGGTCGAGGATCTTGGCTTGCAAAGCGTGCATGTAAATTAAACCTGGTTCAGACGTTCGGCGATAAAAGTGATCAGCTGGCGAGCAATTTTGCTCTTGCTGGTCTGGGCGAAAAGTGTGGCGTGCAGTTCACGATCGATCACGCTGCAGGCGTTTTCTTCGCTGTTGAAGCCAATGCTCGGGTTGGCGACGTCGTTGGCGACGATCAGATCGAGGTTCTTGTCTTTCAACTTGCGCGCAGCGTAATCGAGCAGGTGTTCGGTTTCGGCAGCGAAGCCGACACTGAACGGACGGTCGGGGCGAGTGGCGATGGTGGCCAGGATGTCCGGGTTGCGCACCATCTGTAGCAACAAGCCGTCGCCGTTCGTAGGGTCTTTCTTGAGTTTCTGTGGGGCGACGACTTCAGGACGGTAGTCCGCGACCGCTGCCGAGGCGATAAACAGGTCGCAAGGGATCGCGGCTTCGCAGGCGGCGAGCATGTCGCGAGCGCTGACCACGTCGATGCGGGTGACACGATCCGGAGTCGGCAGGTGCACCGGGCCGGTGATCAGCGTGACGCGGGCGCCGGCTTCCACCGCGGCTTCGGCCAGGGCAAAGCCCATTTTTCCGGAGCTGTGGTTGGTGATGTAGCGCACCGGATCGATGTTTTCCTGAGTCGGGCCGGCGGTGATCAGCACGTGTTTGCCGGTCAATGCCTGACGCTTGAAGCAGTCCGCCGCGCATTGGGCGAGTTCGACGGCTTCGAGCATGCGGCCCAGGCCGACGTCGCCGCAGGCCTGGCTACCGGAGGCCGGCCCGAAGGCTTTGATGTCGCGGCTTTCGAGGGTTTGCAGGTTGGCCTGGGTTGCCGGGTCGCGCCACATGGCCTGGTTCATCGCCGGGGCGATGGCGACCACCGCATCGGTGGCCAGCACCAGCGTGGTCAGCAGATCGTCAGCAATGCCTTGGGCCAGACGGGCAATCAGGTCCGCCGTAGCAGGGGCGATCAGCACCATATCGGCCCACTTGGCCAGCTCGATGTGGCCCATGGCAGCTTCTGCCGCGGGGTCCAGCAAGTCGAGATGAACCGGGTGCCCGGACAAGGCCTGCATGGTCAGCGGAGTGATGAACTCGCTGCCGCCACGGGTCATGACCACGCGCACTTCGGCACCCTGGTCGATCAGGCGGCGAACCAGGTCGGCGCTCTTGTAGGCAGCAATACCGCCGCCGACGCCCAGAACGATGCGTTTCCGATACAGCCGCTGCATAGGTCTGCCTTTCATTTCGTTGATGACAGCATGGCGAAACCCCCTCCCCAGGGATGAAATCGCCAGCAAAAAAGATGGGCTACGATATCACAGCGACCGCTATGGAACAGCGGCGCCCACAGACAGGGAAGGTGCTATGAGTATTCGTGATTGGCCGGCGGCGGAGCGGCCGCGGGAGAAGTTACTGGAGCAGGGATCGGCGAGTCTCTCGGACGCAGAGCTGCTGGCGATTTTTTTACGGACCGGTGTGTCCGGCAAAAGCGCGGTGGATTTGGCGCGACACCTGTTGCAGCAATTTGGCAGCCTGCGCACTTTGCTCGAAGCCGACCTTCGGACCTTCAGTGGTGAGCTCGGCCTTGGGCCGGCAAAGTTTGCGCAGTTGCAGGCGGTGCTGGAAATGGCCCGCCGGCATCTGGCAGAGCGGTTACGACGTGATTCAGTGATGGAAAGCCCCCTGGCGGTGCGCGACTACCTCAAGTCGATGCTGCGCCACGAGCCGCATGAGGTCTTCGGTAGCCTGTTCCTGGATTCAAAACACCGGGTGCTGGCGTTTGAGGTGCTGTTTCGCGGCTCCATCGACAACACCAGCGTGTACCCGCGACAGGTGGTCAAGCGCGCATTGGCTCATAACGCCGCCGCATTGATCCTTTGCCACAACCATCCGTCGGGCAATTCCGATCCCAGCCAGGCCGACCGCACGCTGACCAAACGCTTGCAAGAGGCGCTGGAATTGATTGATGTGCGAGTGCTTGACCATTTCATCATTGGTGACGGCGAGCCGCTTTCAATGGCCGAGTATGGGTGGATGTAGGGCTTGGGGACGGGCTTCTGTGGCGAGGGAGCTTGCTCCCGCTTGAGTGCGCAGCGCTCACAGGATCTTCAGGGCCGCTGCGCAGCCCGGCGGGAGCAAGCTCCCTCGCCACAGAGAAGCATTCGCGCAGCGTTTCCGAGCGTTACTTGAGGTTGACCTTGGAGTAATCCTGGCGACCAAACGGGCTGACCGAGTAACCCTCGACGTTCTTGCGCGTCAACGCGAATGCCGTCGGGTGGGCCAACGGCAGCCAAAGCGCCTGCTGCTGGATCTGCGCCTGGGCCTGTTCGTAAAGCTTGGTACGCACACCTTGCTCGCCGGTGGTCTTGCCGGCGCTGATCAGTTTGTCCAGGTCCTGGTTGCAGTAGCGGGCGAAGTTAGTGCCGGATTTGACCGCGGCGCAGGAAAACTGCGGCGTGAGGAAGTTGTCCGGGTCACCGTTGTCGCCAGCCCAACCCATGAACAGCAGGTCGTGCTCGCCGGCTTTGGCGCGGCGAATCAGCTCGCCCCATTCGATCACGCGGATTTCGGCCTGGATGCCGATTTCCGCGAGGTCCGATTGCAGCATTTGAGCGCTCAGGCTCGGGTTCGGGTTCAGCAGACTGCCGGAAGGTCGGGTCCAGATGGTGGTCTGGAAGCCGTCCTTGAGTCCGGCCTTGGCCATCAATGCCTTGGCCTTCTCGACGTCATGCGGATAACCGGGCAGGCCTTTGGCGTAGCTCCAGGTGTTCGGCGGGTACGGGCCGTTGGCAGGCTCGGCAGTGTCTTCGAACACGGCTTTGACATAGTTGGCCTTGTCGAAGGCGAGGTTGATCGCCTGGCGCACTTCAGGTTTGTCCAGCGGCGGATGTTGGCTGTTGATGCCGACGAACGCAGTCATGAAGGCGTCAGTCTTTTCCACTTTCAGGGTCGGTTCTTTCAGCGCGGCCTGTACGTCCAGAGGCTTGGGCGACAGGGCGATCTGGCACTCGTTGCGACGCAATTTCTGCAAGCGCACATTGGCGTCCGGGGTGATGGCGAAGATCAGCGGGTCCACCGAAGGCTTGCCACGAAAGTAATCCGGGTTGGCCTTGTAGCGAATCGAGGCATCTTTCTGGAAGCGCGTGAACACGAACGGACCGCTGCCGATCGGCTGGCTGTTGAGCTTCTCGGGCGTGCCGGCCTTCAGCAGTTTGTCGGCGTATTCCGCGGAATAGATCGAGGCGAAGCCCATACTCAGGGTCGCGAGGAAGGTTGAGTCCGGGTGATCAAGGGTGAAGCGCACAGTCAGCGGGTCGAGCGCGTCGATCTTCTTGATCAGCGCCGGTAGCTGCATCGATTGCGCGTGCGGGAAGCCGCTCTGTGCCACTTTGTGCCAAGGGTTGGCCGGGTCGAGCATGCGGTCGAAGCTGAATTTGACGTCTTCGGCGGTCAGGTCGCGCGTCGGGCTGAAGTATTCGGTGCGGTGGAATTTCACCTGTGGGTGCAACTTGAACACGTAGGTCAGGCCGTCGGGGCTGACTTCCCAGCTGTCCGCGAGGCTGGCGACCACTTTACCGCTGGCGGTGTCGAAGTCCACCAGACGGTTCATCAGCACATCGGCGGACGCGTTGGTGGTGGTCAGCGAGTTGTATTGCACCACGTCGAACCCTTCCGGACTCGCCTCGGTGCAGACGCTCAGGGCGGCGGCATGGGCCAGCGGGCTCAGCAGGAGCGGGGCGAACAACAGCGGTAGGGCAGCGAGGCGCATGGTCGGATTCCTTTACAGATCGAAGGCCCATCTGCAAGTGCAGTCTGGAAAAGGCTTACCCTAGTGGGCTCTTTTGCAAATGACTATCTCCTTTTTCATTTTAAGGAGAGTATGTGCGCTTGTTTTCGGTGATGCGGGCCGAGGAAAACCCGAAATCGGTCGGTTGACCGATTCTCTGCGACGAGCGGTCTTAATCGGCCACAGCCTTTATCCAAGGCGCTCGGCGCCCGAAAAATGGGGAATTTATAAAGTCCGCGCACACGGAATGTTGTTGCTCTCCAGTCTTTCTGGTATAAAGCAGCGCTCTTTTCTAGGGGCCCGGTTCCTTCACTGTAGGTGTAGCCGGTAAGACCTCTAAAGAAACGCGGCGCCTGGCGCCAAATGACTGAGAGATTAAGCGGCCAACCCATGCCGGGTTGGGCATGTGGTTTTAGAGGGCTGAGGCATGTCGAGAGTATGTCAAGTTACCGGTAAGGGTCCGGTGACTGGGAATAACATTTCCCACGCAAACAACAAAACCCGTCGTCGTTTCCTGCCGAACCTGCAGCATCACCGCTTCTGGGTTGAAGAAGAGAAACGTTTCGTGCGTCTGCGCGTATCTGCCAAAGGCATGCGTATTATCGACAAGCGTGGCATCACTGTCGTGCTGGCCGAAATCCGCAAAGCTGGCAAGATCTAAGGGAGCTAATCATGCGTGAATTGATTCGAATGATTTCTAGCGCCGGTACTGGTCACTTCTACACTACCGACAAGAACAAGCGTACTACTCCGGACAAGCTCGAAAAGCGCATGTTCGATCCGCGCGTTCGCAAGCACGTGATGTACAAAGAAGGCAAAATCAAGTAATTGATTTTTCCCTCTTACAAAAAAGGCCCGTATCGCGAGATACGGGCCTTTTTTGTTGCCTGCAGGTTATGGGTTGCCTGCGAAGAGGCCGGCCCAGCTAATACAAATCCTCAGGCCTTCTGTTCAAACGCCACATAAATCTTGCGGCACGGCTCCAGCACTTCCCAGGTGCCCCTGAACCCGGCCGGGATCACGAAGCGATCACCCGCACGCACGGTCTTGCTGTTGCCGTCGTTGTCACGCAGCACTGAAACGCCCTGAATGATTTCGCAGTACTCATGCTCGGTGAAGTTCACATGCCACTGGCCAACAGCGCCTTCCCACACGCCCGCATTCAACTGGCCGCAAGGGCTGTTGTAGTGGTTGTAGACCGCTTGCTCGGGGTCGCCCTTGAGGACTTTTGCCGGGTCCGGCCGATAGCGATCGGGTTGGGTGGTGGCCTGGCTGAAGTCGACGATGTCCTGGATGCTCATTGTTGTTATCCCCCGTGATTGCGGCGCGGTTGGTTGGAAAGCCCAAAGTCTATGTTTATTAAAATGAACATCGCAAGGCCGTTTGCCGGCCTTATGTCAAATATATTGAAACTTCACCTGTCGCTGGTTTAGGGTGGCGGTTGCCTTGGGCCGAAAAATCAGGCTGGCTGGGCAGAATTCCTGACAGCGTCCGCGACGATCGTTGGGCGCTCGTATTCAACAAGAGGAGGACACTCGTATGACCACCCTGACTCGTGCCGATTGGGAACAACGGGCTCGCGATCTGAAGATCGAAGGCCGTGCCTACATCAATGGCGAATACACCGATGCCGTCTCCAGCGAGACCTTCGAGTGCATCAGCCCGGTCGATGGCCGTCTGCTGGGCAAGATTGCCAGCTGTGACGCCGCCGACGCCCAGCGCGCCGTTGAAAATGCCCGCGCCACCTTCAATTCCGGCGTCTGGTCGCGCCTGGCACCGACCAAGCGCAAAGCCACCATGATCCGTTTCGCCGGCCTGCTCAAACAGCACGCCGAAGAGCTGGCGCTGCTTGAAACCCTGGACATGGGCAAGCCGATCAGCGATTCCCTGTACATCGACGTTCCCGGCGCGGCGCAAGCCCTGAGCTGGAGCGGTGAAGCCATCGACAAGATCTACGACGAAGTCGCCGCCACCCCGCACGATCAGCTGGGTCTGGTGACTCGCGAACCGGTCGGCGTGGTTGGCGCCATCGTGCCGTGGAACTTCCCGTTGATGATGGCCTGCTGGAAACTCGGGCCGGCGCTGTCCACCGGTAACTCGGTGATCCTCAAGCCATCGGAAAAATCCCCGCTGACCGCCATTCGCATTGCTGCGCTGGCCGTCGAAGCCGGTATTCCGAAAGGCGTGCTTAACGTTTTGCCAGGTTACGGTCACACCGTCGGCAAGGCCTTGGCCCTGCACAACGACGTCGATACGCTGGTGTTCACCGGATCGACCAAGATCGCCAAGCAATTGCTGATCTACTCCGGCGAATCGAACATGAAGCGCGTCTGGCTCGAAGCGGGCGGCAAGAGCCCGAACATCGTGTTTGCCGATGCCCCGGACCTGCAAGCCGCAGCTGAAGCGGCGGCCGGTGCCATTGCCTTCAACCAGGGCGAAGTCTGCACTGCTGGTTCGCGTCTGCTGGTCGAACGCTCGATCAAGGACACCTTCCTGCCGCTGGTGATCGAAGCACTGAAAACCTGGAAGCCGGGCAACCCACTGGACCCGGCGACCAACGTCGGCGCGCTGGTGGACACCCAGCAGATGAATACCGTGCTGTCCTACATCGAATCCGGCCACGCCGACGGCGCCAAACTGGTGGCTGGCGGCAAGCGTACGCTTCAGGAAAGCGGTGGCACTTACGTTGAGCCGACGATTTTCGACGGCGTAAACAATGCGATGAAAATCGCTCAGGAAGAAATCTTTGGCCCGGTATTGTCGGTGATCGCGTTCGACACCGCCGAGGAAGCCATCGCGATTGCCAACGACACGCCTTACGGCCTGGCTGCTGCGGTGTGGACCAAGGACATTTCCAAGGCGCACCTGACCGCTCGTGCGCTGCGTGCCGGTAGCGTGTGGGTCAACCAATACGACGGCGGCGACATGACCGCACCGTTTGGCGGCTTCAAGCAATCGGGCAATGGCCGCGACAAGTCGCTGCACGCGTTCGACAAATACACCGAGCTGAAGGCGACCTGGATCAAGTTGTAAGCACCACGCAACGAAGATCCCCTGTGGGGGCGAGCCTGCTCGCGATGGCGGTGTGACAGTCAACATCCAATGTTGAATGTTGTTCCGTTATCGCGAGCAGGCTCGCTCCCACATTGTTTTGTGCGGTGCCAAAACTATCCACAGGAGCGTGGAACATGCGTTGGGCGACTTATTTCGCCGTGTTGGCGTCTGTCTTGAGTGTTGGCCTGGCCCTGGGGGTCAGCATGCCGCTGGTGTCGTTTCGCCTGGAAAGCTGGGGCTACGGCTCGTTCGCCATTGGTGTGATGGCAGCGATGCCGGCCATTGGCGTGCTGCTGGGGGCGAAGATTTCCAGCCATCTGGCCTCGCGTCTGGGCACGGCCAACCTCATGCGCCTTTGCCTGTGGGCCGGGGCAGTGTCCATCGGCTTGCTGGCGCTGTTGCCGAGCTATCCGGTCTGGCTGGTGATGCGCCTGATGATCGGGGTGATCCTGACCCTGGTCTTCATCCTCGGCGAAAGCTGGATCAACCAACTGGTGATCGAACAATGGCGCGGACGATTGGTGGCGCTGTACGGCAGCAGTTACGCGCTGAGTCAGCTGGCCGGGCCGTTGCTGCTGGGCGTTCTGGGCACCGAACACGATTACGGCTTCTGGGTCGGCGTCGGCTTGCTCATAGCGGCGCCGCTCCTGTTGCTGGGCCGCAGCGGCGCACCGTCCAGTGAGGCTGCCAGCGTGACGTTTGGCGACTTGTGGGGCTTCTGCCGTGGCTTGCCGGCGATTGCCTGGGCGGTGTCGCTGTTCGCGGCGTTTGAAGCGATGATCCTGACCTTGTTGCCGGTGTATTGCCTGCGTCAGGGTTTCACCACGGAAATCGCCTTGGCGATGGTTAGCACCGTGGTGGTGGGTGATGCCCTGCTGCAACTGCCGATCGGCGCGCTGGCGGATCGCTTGTCACGCCGCACTTTGTTCACCGGGTGTGCGGTGGTGTTGCTGCTTTCGAGTCTGGCGATCCCGTTGCTCATCGATACGTTGTTGATCTGGCCGTTGTGGGTGCTGTTTGGCGCCAGCGCCGGAGGATTGTTCACCTTGTCGCTGATCCTGATCGGCGAACGCTATCGCGACGATGCACTGGTGCGAGCCAACGCGCACATTGCGCAGCTGTGGGGCATCGGTTGCCTGATCGGGCCTTTGGCGGCCGGTGCCGGCAGCCAATGGATCAGCGGGCATGCGTTGCCGCTGTTCATGGCCGCGGGGGCGTTCGGGTTGGTGATCTTACTGTCACGCCAAGGCGCGTTCGGTGGAGTTGCCGAACCGGCCTGAAACCCTGCACAAGCGTGTGGCGAGGGAGCTTGCTCCCGCTCGACTGCGCAGCAGTCGCCTATCGGAGCCCTCGTTCAGTCTGAATGAACGGGGGCTTCTGGTTTAGGGCCGCTTCGCGACCCAGTGGGAGCAAGCTCCCTCGCCACATTTGATTGATGGAAGCAACGCTACAACATCCGCTCAAGGCCGACCGCCGTGCTGAACCAGGAATTGAAGCGGCGCCATAGACTCCCTGGCTCCTTGGTCAGCGTGTGCATTTTGCCGTCATCCTCCGTCACCCAGACGATCCGGTCATTCTCCAGTTTCACCTGATAACTCAAGGGCGGCGCCATACCCTCCATGGCCGCTCTACGCACATGCGCGGCGAGTTCGGGGCTGTCCACCAGCACGCCGACTTCGGTGTTCCACAGCACCGAGCGTGGATCGAAGTTGAATGAGCCGATGAAGGATTTCTGCTGGTCGAAGATCATCGCCTTGCTGTGCAGGCTGGAATCGGAACCCCGGAAGGACTTGCTGTAGAAAATATGCGGCCCGCTGCCGCCGCCTTCGCCGGGCTGGCGGCGCAGCTCGTACAGCTTCACGCCATGTTCCAGCAGCGCCCGGCGATAAGGCGCGTAACCGCCGTGCACGGCCGGCACGTCCGTGGCTTCAAGCGAGTTGGTCAACAAACTCACCGACACCCCGGCGTCGGCCCGGCCGGTGAGGTAGACCAACCCCGGCTGCCCCGGTACGAAGTAAGCCGAGATCATGATCAGTTCTTTGCTGACGCCCGTAAGCTCCGGCGCCAGTTGCGTGGTCAGCAACAAATGGGGGTCAGGCTCGCCGTCCGACAAGACCTTGCTCGGTGCATCCCACAGCGCCTGGTTCCAGGCCCAGATCAGCTCCCGGCGCCAGATGTCCATGCGTGGCTTTGTGGTGTAAGTCATCAACTGCTGATACAGCGCATGATTCTGCTTGCGGGTCTCTTCCAGGGATTCTTCCAGGCGCGTGCGGGTATTTTGCAGGTCCTTTTGCGTCGGTCTGCTCGACAGGAACTCGTCGATCGGTTTGCTCAGCGCGCTGTTCCAGTACTGGTCGAAGCTGTGGCCAAGCTGTTCCGCCACCGGTCCGACGCCGAGCATGTCGATGTCGGTGAAATTCAGGTTGGGCTCGGCATCGAAGTATTCGTCTCCCAGGTTACGGCCGCCGACGATGGCCGCACTGTTGTCCGCCAGCCACAACTTGTTGTGCATGCGCCGATGTTGCAGCGACAGGTTGAACAAGCGGCCCATGGTGCGCGTCACGCCCGTGGCGCGGCCCAGGTGCAGCGGGTTGAACAGGCGGATCTGGATCTGCGGGTGTGCAGCGAGAGTCGCGATGATCCAGTCCAGGCCGTCGCTGGTGGTGTCATCGAGCAGGATTCTCACCCGCACGCCGCGATCCGCAGCCTTGAGTAATTCGTCCGCCAGCATCCGCGTGCTGATGCCGTCATGCACGATGTAGTACTGCAAGTCGAGGCTGCTTTGGGCATTGCGGATCAGCTCGGCACGGGCCATGAAGGCTTCGCTGCTGTTGGACAGCAAGCGAAAGCCGGACCTGCCCTCGTGGGGCGCGGCCTGGGCCTGGATCGAGCGACCGAACGCCGAATCGCTGGCGGGTAAAGCCTGGCTCGGTTCGCGTTGAACGTCGAAGCTGGCGCAACCGCCCAGAAACGAGGCGAGTAGCAGAAGAGCAAGTAGGGGCTGTCTGACTCTCACGTAGGAACGTTCCGATTGGCGGCAAAGGTCGGTATATGGACGCTGGATTCCTAAGAAAGGTCAGTCGGTGATGTGGTCCGTTTCTGCCAGCAGTTTGATCGCTGCGGCGCCGACCTTGCGCACGGCTTCTTCGATCAGCGGTGTTGGCTTGGCAGCGTAGTTCATCCGCAGGCAGTTGCGGTACTTGCCCGAGGCGGAAAAGATGCTGCCGACGGCAATCTGTACGCCTTGATCGTGCAGGGCGCGATTCAGTTTCAGGGTGTCAAAGCCGTCCGGCAGCTCAACCCACAACATGAAGCTGCCTTGCGGGCGACTGGCGCGGGTGCCGGCGGGGAAATAGCGCGTGACCCAGTCGATCATCAGGTCGCGACTGCGTTGGTATTGCGTGCGCATCCGCCGCAAATGCGGTTCGAAATGCCCGGCCTTGAGAAATTCGGCAATCGCAATCTGCGGTTGCGGCGCGGTAGAGCCGGTGCTGATGTATTTCATGTGCAGCACCCGTTCCAGATAGCGTCCGGGCGCGACCCAGCCAATGCGCAGCCCGGGTGCCAGGGTTTTGGAAAAGGAACTGCACAGCAACACGCGGCCGTCTTCGTCGAAGGATTTGATCGTGCGTGGGCGCGGGTAGCTGTAGGAGAGTTCGCCATACACATCGTCTTCGATAATCGCTACGTCGAAACGCTGTGCGAGCGTCAACAAGGCGCGTTTGCGCGATTCCGGCATGATGTAGCCCAGCGGGTTGTTGCAGTTGGGCGTCAACTGTATGGCCTTGATCGGCCATTGCTCCAACGCCAGTTCGAGCGCATCGAGGCTGATCCCGGTGATCGGGTCGGTGGGGATTTCCAGGGCTTTCATGCCCAGGCCCTTGAGGGTCTGCATGGCGCCGTGAAAGCTGGGCGAGTCCACCGCCACAATGTCCCCCGGCTCGCAAATCGCACGAATGCTGGTGGACAGCGCTTCATGGCAGCCGGTGGTCACCACCAGGTCGTGGGCGGTCAATTGGCACCCGGAATCGAGCATCAGGCGTGCGATCTGCTCGCGCAGTTCGAGGGTGCCGTAGATGTTGTCGTAATACAGACCGGGCATGTCCTGGCGACGGCTGATGCGCGCCAGGTTGCGCAGCAACGGTTTCATGGTCGGCGTGGTGATGTCCGGCATGCCGCGGCCCAGTTGCACGACGTCCTTGCGCGGGACGGCGCGGATCAATTCCAGCACCTGATCCCACTGCGAAATATCCACCGGACGCTGGGCCGGACGGCCGATGGCCGGCAGCTCCGGCAATTCGCGGCCCACCGGTACGAAATAGCCGGACTTGGGTTTGGGTGTCGCCAGCCCGCTGTCTTCCAGCACGCGATAGGCCTGCTGCACCGTGCTCAGGCTGACCCCGTGCTCGACACTCAACGCCCGCACCGACGGCAGCCGGTCACCGGGGCGATAGAAGCCCTGTTCGATACGGGTGCCGAGCAATTCGGCGAGGTTGACGTAAAGGGTCATGGCGCAGTCTCGATGCGGGTGATTCGGTTAACCAGTACAGATGGGGCTAAATTATCGGATTCAGACGCTGAATCGAAGAATCTGTATGGGGTTAATACAGTCTCGTTGAATCTGTAATGCTTTTTGCCGTCCGCGCATCATGAAAGCTCTGGCTACCCAAGTAAACAGGAGCAATCAAAATGAACGGCTTGAGCGATGTGCGGCTGACGTTACACAGTCAGGAACTGGCGGCAGGGCAGAAAAACGGTGCGCGCGAGGCAGTCATGCGCAATGCGCCGTCCGGCCTGAGTCGCTGGGGACTGTTCTGGCATCGTCTGCACACGCGCAAGGCGTTGCTGACGCTCACGCCCGAGCAACTCAGGGATGTGGGGTTGAGTCGGGAGCAGGCGCGGGAGGAGGGGCTTAAGCCTTTCTGGCGGATCTGAGTTTTGCGGTGTTCTGGAGGGCCTCTTCGCGGGCAAGCCTCGCTCCTACAGGTTATGCGTCGGTCGGAAGATCGACACTAACTCTGTAGGAGCGAGGCTTGCCCGCGAAGGCGTCCGCAAGAACGCTACAACTTCCTCAGACCAACTCTTTAAGCCGATGCCACAACATCCCCAGCGCCAACAGCGGCGAGCGTAAATGCTTCCCGCCGGGGAAGGTGATATGCGGGACGCGAGCGAACAGATCAAACCCGCCCCCTTGCTGCCCACTGATCGCCTCGGCCAACAACTTGCCCGCCAGGTGCGTGGCATTCACCCCATGTCCGGAATACGCCTGGGCGTAATACACATTTGGCTGATCCTTGAGCTGGCCAATCTGCGGCAGTCGGTTGGCGCCGATGCCGATCATCCCGCCCCATTGATAGTCGATCTTCACCCCGCCCAGTTGCGGGAAGACTTCCAGCATCTTCGGCCGCATGTACGCGCCAATGTCCTTCGGGTCGCGGCCCGAATAATGGCAGGCACCGCCAAACAGCAAGCGTCGATCCGCCGAAAGCCGGTAGTAATCCAGCGCCACCCGTTGATCGCAGACCGCCATGTTCTGCGGCAGGAGCGAGTGCGCCAGCTCTTCACTCAACGGCTCGGTGGCAATGATGTAGCTGCCAGCGGGCAGCACCTTACCGCTGAGCTGCGGGTTGAGTTGGTTGAGGTAGGCGTTGCAGCCCAGCACCAGCGTCTTGGCGCGAACCGAGCCTTGGGCGGTATGGACCTTTACTTCGGGGCCGTAATCGATGCGGGTCGCCGCCGAGTGTTCGAACAGCTTTGCGCCCAGCTGCTGTGCGGCGGCCGCTTCGCCCAGTGCCAGGTTAAGCGGGTGAAGATGGCCCGAACCCATGTCGATCAAGCCGCCGACGTAGCGGTCCGAACCCACCACCGAGTGCATTTCATTGGCTTGCAGCAGCCGGGTTTCATAGCGGTAGCCGAGGCTGCGCAGCTCTTCGGCATCTTCGGCGAAACCCTCGAGGTCGCGGGGTTTGTTCGCCAGGTCGCAGTAACCCCAGGTCAGGTCGCACGGAATCTGGAAACGCTCGACACGCTGGCGGACGATTTCCACCGCTTCCAGGCCCATGAGTTTCATCTGGCGCACGCCTTGCGCACCGATCACGTCGGTGAACTGATCGAGGCCATGACCGACGCCGCGAATCAATTGCCCGCCATTGCGTCCGCTGGCACCCCAGCCGATCTTGTGCGCTTCCAGCAAGATCACGCTGAGGCCGCGTTCGGCCAGCTCAAGCGCCGTGTTCAGCCCGGAAAACCCGCCGCCAACCACGCACACGTCCGCCACCAGATCGCCTTGCAGCACCGGATGATCGGGCTGCGGCAGGCTGCTGGCGGCGTAGTAAGAGGCAGTGTGCTGGGCACGGGCATTCATGTGAGCGTCCCTGATTCGTGTGTCTATAAAATTTGACGGAGCATAAGCCGGACGTTCCGGCGCGGGCAACATTGGTCGGTTCGTGCTGTCTGGATCGCGGCTTTTGCGTCAGAATCCCGGTCTATTCCGCTTTGGGTCACCGCTTCGATGAGCTGCAACAGCCAGAAAATCCGCACGCTTCGCCAGCAGATCCCCTCGTTCGAGTGCGTGCCCGGCTGCCATGACTGCTGTGGACCGGTGACTACCTCGCCGGAAGAAATGTCCCGCCTGCCGCGCAAGACCCGGGCCGAGCAGGATGCGGCGATGGATGAGCTCAACTGCGTGCACCTGGGCCCCAATGGCTGCACGGTGTATGACGAGCGGCCGCTGATCTGCCGGTTGTTTGGGACCACCAAGACCTTGCCGTGCCCGAATGGGCGGGGGCCCGTGGAGCTGATTCATCCGCGGGTGGAGAAGCAGATTCATGAGTACATGGCGTCGACCCGCCAAGTGCTCGTGTGATCGTTCCCACGCTTCGCGTGGGAACGCCTCAACGGACGCTCCGCGTTCGGCTCTGGATGGGACGCAGAGCGTCCCGGGCTGCATTCCCACGCAGAGCGTGGGAACGATCGGCAACAGACACCACAAAGTCTCAATCCGGAATCGGCAGGCACAAACTCTCTTTCACCTCTTCCATCACGATATAGCTCTTGGATTCGCGCACATGCGGCAGCTTGAGCAGGATGTCGCCCAGCAGCTTGCGGTAGGAAGCCATCTCGGAAATCCGCGCCTTCACCAGGTAGTCGAAATCCCCCGACACCAAATGGCATTCCAGCACATGGGGCAGTTTCAGCACCGCACGTCGGAACTCTTCGAAAGTGTCGCCGGATTTGTAGTCGAGGCTGATCTCGACGAACACCAGAAGACTACCCTTGAGGTGCTGCGGATTGAGCCGGGCGTTGTAGCCCATGATGATCCCTTCGCGCTCCAGGCGCCGGACCCGCTCGGTACACGGTGTGGTCGAGAGCCCGACCTTTTCCCCAAGCTCGGTGAAGGAGATGCGTCCGTCCGCTTGCAGGATCCGCAGGATGTTGCGGTCGATCTTGTCCAGCTCACGTTTGGTCTGAGTGTTGGTACGCATAGGGGATGCGCCTCCGTGAAAAGGGTTTTTGCCGAGAATTCTCGCCAAATATAGGCAGTTATATAGTGAAAAGCACTGCCTAATCTTTTTTACACTGCGCACATCAATGCTCTACAACTACGAACGTCAGCGGCAAGCCGCGATGAGGGATATGAAAATGCGCGTTATGGTCTTGGGTAGCGGCGTCATCGGTACCACCAGTGCTTATTATCTGGCGCGTGCCGGGTTCGAAGTGGTGGTGGTGGACCGTCAGCCGGCCGCTGCCATGGAGACCAGTTTCGCCAACGCCGGGCAGGTATCGCCGGGTTATGCCTCGCCGTGGGCAGCGCCGGGCGTGCCGCTCAAGGCCATCAAGTGGCTGTTGCAGCGCCACGCACCGCTGGCGATCAAGGCCACCGCCGACATCGACCAATACCTGTGGATGGCGCAGATGCTGCGCAACTGCACCGCCAGCCGTTATGCGGTGAACAAGGAACGCATGGTGCGTCTGTCCGAGTACAGCCGTGACTGCCTCGACGAACTGCGCGCTGAAACCGGCATTGCCTACGAAGGCCGCAGCCTCGGGACGACCCAACTGTTCCGCACCCAGGCTCAACTGGACGGCGCGGCGAAAGACATCGCTGTTCTGAAAGAGTCCGGCGTGCCGTTCGAACTGCTCGACCGCGCTGGCATTGCCCGCGTTGAGCCGGCCCTGGCCAGCGTCACTGATATCCTCGCCGGAGCCTTGCGCCTGCCGAACGACCAGACTGGCGACTGCCAGATGTTCACCACCCGTCTGGCCGAAATGGCCGTCAAATTGGGCGTGGAATTCCGTTTCGGCCAGGACATTCAGAAGCTCGACTTCGCCGGTGATCGCATCAACGGCGTATGGATCGACGGCAAGCTGGAAACCGCGGATCGCTACGTGCTGGCACTCGGCAGCTACTCGCCGCAACTGCTCAAGCCACTGGGCATCAAGGCCCCGGTGTATCCGCTCAAGGGTTACTCCCTGACCGTGCCGATCACCAACCCGGCGATGGCTCCGACCTCGACCATTCTCGACGAGACCTACAAGGTCGCGATCACCCGTTTCGACAACCGCATCCGCGTCGGCGGCATGGCTGAAATAGCCGGTTTTGACCTGTCGCTGAACCCGCGTCGGCGCGAAACCCTGGAGATGATCGTCAACGACCTTTATCCTCAGGGCGGCGATCTGGCCCAGGCGAGTTTCTGGACCGGTCTGCGTCCGACCACCCCGGACGGCACGCCAATCGTTGGTGCCACTCCGTTCAGCAACCTGTTCCTGAACACCGGTCACGGCACGCTCGGCTGGACCATGGCGTGCGGCTCCGGCCGTTTGCTGGCTGACCTGATGGCGAAGAAAACGCCGCAGATCAGCGCCGAAGGCCTCGATATTTCCCGTTACGGCACAAAACTTCAGGAGTCCGCAAAACATGTCAATCCAGCGCCAGCTCACCAATGAGCGCATGAGCCAGATCGTTGTCCACAGCGGCACCGTCTATCTGGCAGGGCAGGTCGGCGACGACATGAATGCCGGGATTGAACAGCAGACCCGTGAAACCCTCGCCAATATCGAGCGTTTGCTCGATCTGGCAGGCACCGACAAGAGCCGTTTGCTCTCGGTCACGATTTACCTGAAAGATATCGACGCGCATTTCGAAGGCATGAACGCGGTGTGGGACAAGTGGCTGCCAAAAGGCGTCGCCCCGGCCCGTGCGACCGTTGAGTCGAAGCTGTGCGAACCGCAAATCCTGATCGAGCTGTCGGTCGTCGCCGCTCTGCCGTAAGCCTGTCAGGACGTTAGAAAGATCCCTCTTCCGGTGCTGTTGGCGGTTCACGCCGTCAGCCAGCGCCGGTTTTTATTCCCATGACCGCCTAGAAGTCTGCCGCCATGCGTCCAGCCCGTGCCCTGATCGACCTTCAAGCCCTGCGTCACAACTACCGGATCGCCCGTGAAACCACGGGGGCCAAGGCCCTCGCCGTGATCAAGGCGGATGCCTACGGCCATGGCGCGGTGCGTTGCGCCCAGGCGCTGGAAGCCGAGGCGGACGGATTTGCCGTGGCTTGTATCGAAGAAGCGTTGGAGCTGCGCGCGGCTGGCATTCGGGCGCCGGTGTTGTTGCTGGAAGGTTTTTTCGAAGCCGATGAGCTGTCGCTGATCGTCGAGCATGATTTCTGGTGCGTGGTGCATTCGTTGTGGCAGCTCGAAGCCATCGAGAATGCCGTGTTGAGCAAACCCATCACGGTCTGGCTCAAGCTCGATTCCGGTATGCACCGGGTTGGCTTGCATCCAAAGGATTATCACGCGGCGTATCAACGGCTGCTGGCCAGCGGCAAGGTGGCGAAGATTGTCTTGATGAGCCACTTCGCCCGCGCCGATGAGCTGCACGAGCAGGCCAGCGCCGAGCAGGTCGCTGTGTTTGAAGCGGCACGTAAAGGTTTGTCGGCCGAGATCAGCTTGCGCAACTCGCCGGCGGTACTCGGTTGGCCGCAGATTCCGAGCGATTGGGTTCGCCCGGGCATCATGCTCTACGGCGCCACGCCGTTTGAAGAAGCCAACGCCGTGGCCTCCCGTTTGCAGCCGGTGATGACCCTGGAATCGAAAGTGATCTGCGTGCGTGAACTGCCGGCCGGCGAGCCGATCGGTTATGGCGCCAAATTCATCACCCCCAAGCCCATGCGCGTCGGGGTGGTGGCCATGGGTTATGCCGATGGTTACCCGCGTCAGGCACCGACCGGCACGCCAGTGTTGGTCGCCGGGCAGCGCAGCCAGTTGATTGGCCGGGTGTCGATGGACATGCTCTGCATCGATCTGACCGATGTGCCGCAGGCCGGCCTGGGTTCGACCGTTGAGTTGTGGGGTAAAAACATCCTCGCCAGCGACGTGGCCGCCGCCGCTGACACGATTCCCTATCAGATCTTCTGCAACCTGCGCCGGGTGCCAAAGCTCTATTCCGAGGGTTAGCGGTCAGCAGTCCGTACCGGAAGTCGCTTCGCTGAACAGGATTCAGGCCAAAGTGTTGTAAATACTGAACGCTGTCGCCATGATAACGCTCAATATTTCTACAACCTGAATCTTGGAGGCGCAAGCTTGGACGTCGGTGAACGACTGCAATCCATCCGTAAGCTCAAAGGTCTTTCCCAGCGTGAGCTCGCCAAGCGCGCGGGCGTCACCAACAGCACGATTTCCATGATCGAGAAGAACAGCGTCAGCCCCTCGATCAGTTCGCTGAGGAAGGTACTGGGCGGGATTCCCATGTCCATGGTCGAGTTCTTTTCCGAAGAAATCCTGCAGGAAAAACCGACGCAGATCGTCTACAAGGCCAACGAGCTGATCGATATTTCCGATGGTGCAGTGACCATGAAACTGGTCGGTCGGGCGCATCCGAGCCGGGCTATCGCCTTCCTCAATGAAATCTACCCGCCTGGCGCCGACACCGGTGACGAGATGCTCACCCATGAGGGCGAGGAAACCGGCATTCTGGTGGAAGGCCGACTGGAACTGGTGGTAGGGCTTGAAACTTTTGTGCTCGAAGCGGGGGATAGCTACTACTTTGAAAGTACCAAGCCACACCGTTTCCGTAATCCGTTCGATGCGCCGGCGCGACTAATCAGCGCAGCCACGCCCGCGAATTTCTAAGAGAAGAGGCGTCCTGCCAGCATGGCGGAGGCACCCGAACCGTTTTTCCATTGCGCAACAAGACCCCTTCGACTTTGGGGTTGTTTCAGTGTGACGGGGTTACCGTTATACTTGCGCCCGCCTGCGAACCGTGGCCGTAGGCGTGACTAGCCACCATTGAGGGTGAACGCGTGAATCTAATTATGAAAATGCTGGCCGTACCAGCAACCGTATTGGCCCTATGGGCAGTCAGCGCACAAGCAGCGACCAACGACGATATTGCTAAACGCCTTGAGCCAGTCGGCCAGGTTTGCGTCCAGGGTCAAGAGTGCAAGGGGATGGAAGTTGCTGCTGCTACTGGCGGTGGCGGTGCCAAGACGCCTAAAGATGTGATTGCAAAACATTGCAATGCTTGCCACGGAACCGGCCTGCTGGGTGCGCCGAAAATCGGCGACAAGGCTGCCTGGAAAGAGCGCGCCGATCACCAGGGCGGCCTAGACGGCATCCTGGCCAAAGCCATTACCGGTATCAATGCGATGCCGCCTAAAGGCACCTGCGCCGACTGCTCCGACGACGAGCTGAAGGGCGCCATCAAAGAAATGTCCGGCCTGTAACACGCCAGCATCTTCAGCGAAAAAGCCGCTTACGAGCGGCTTTTTTGTGCCTGCGATTTTCCTTGGGGACTATTCTTTGCAGTAAAGGCCCGGCAAGCTCGGTCCAACCCCAATTCACGGAATGTAAGGGAGGATCAGATGGTGCAGCTGTGTTCTATCGAGCAGGCGGTCGATGACGTATTGGCGCGGTTGCCAGCGCATATCCACATGGGCCTGCCCCTGGGCCTGGGCAAACCCAACCACTTCGTCAACGCGTTGTTCCAGCGCGTCGCGCAACTGCCCGACCGGCAGCTGACGATCTACACTGCCCTGTGCCTGGGCCGCCCGGCCTTGGGCGACGGTTTGCAAAAGCGCTTCCTCGAACCCTTCATCGAGCGGGTGTTTGGCGATTATCCGGAGCTGGATTTTCTCGCCGGACTGCACAAAGACAGCCTGCCGGCGAACATTCACGTCCATCAATTCTTTATGCAGCCCGGCAGCCTGCTGCATAGCGAATCGGCCCAGCAGGATTACGTCAGCAGCAACTACAGCCACGCCGCGCGGGACATCAACGCCGCCGGTTTGAACCTCGTGGCGCAACTGGTGGCCAGCCACGCCGAACACCCGGATCGTCTGAGCCTGAGCTGCAACCCTGACATCACCCTCGACCTGTTTCCGATGATCGCCAAACGCCGGGCGGCGGGAGAGACGATCCTGCTGGTGGGCCAGGTGCACAACGATTTGCCCTACATGCCCGGTGACGCCGAAATAGGTATCGACACCTTCGACCTGCTGATCGACGAGAAGGACAACACCACACTGTTCTCCACGCCGAACATGCCCGTGGGTTTCCAGGATCACTTCATCGGCTTGCACGCCAGTACGCTGGTGCGCGATGGCGGCACCTTGCAGATCGGCATCGGTGCCATGGGCGATGCCCTGACCGCAGCGTTGCTGGCGCGTCAGGCCGACAATGCCGGTTACAAGGCGTTGCTGGCGGATATCAATCTCAGCCAGTGGGCGCAGTTGATCGACCGCGAAGGCGGCGTCGATCCGTTCGCGAAGGGCCTTTACGGTTGCAGCGAAATGTTCGTCAACGGCTTGCTGGTGCTGGCCGATGCCGGAATCGTGCGGCGCAAGGTCTACCCGGACGTGCCGACCCAGCAACAAGCCAATGCCGGCACTCTCGACGAAGCCGCGCAAACCGATGGCATCTCGGTGCATGGCGGGTTCTTCCTCGGGCCGCGCAGTTTCTACGAGCGCCTGCGCGAGCTTCCGCAAAGCAAGCGACTCGAATTCAACATGACCCGCATCAGCTACATCAACGAGCTCTACGGTCAGGAAGAACTCAAACGCTTGCAGCGCCTGGACGCGCGCTTCATCAACACCGTGTTCACCATGACCCTGCTCGGCGCGGGCGTGGCCGATCAGCTCGAAAGCGGGCGAGTGCTGAGCGGCGTTGGCGGGCAATACAACTTTGTTGCTCAGGGCCATGCGCTGGAGGGCGCGCGGTCCGTGCTGCTGTTGCGCAGCTGGCGCGAGGCGGGCGGTGAGGTCAGTTCGAACATCGTCTGGGAATACGGCCACTGCACGATCCCACGGCATCTGCGGGACATCGTGGTCACCGAGTACGGCATCGCCGATCTGCGCGGCAAGACCGATGCGGCGGTGATCGAGGCATTGCTGAATATCAGCGACTCTCGCTTCCAGCCGGGGTTGATCGAGCAGGCGCAGAACGTTGGCAAATTGCCGAAGAATTTCCGCATCGATCCGCGTTTTGCCGACAACAGCCCGGAGCGTTTGCAGGCGATTCAGGCGTTGCATCCGAATTTGTTTCCGGAGTATCCGCTGGGGTGTGATTTCACTGCGGTGGAGAGGGATTTGTTGCGGTCGCTGAACTGGTTGAAGAGCAAGTTCAAGCTCTCGGAGATTCTGGAGTTGGGCAAGGCTGCGCTGGATGCGCCGGAGCCTGCGGCGTTTCCCGAGCATCTGGAGCGGATGCAGCTGACCAACCCGGAAGGGCTGAAAGAGGACCTGTTTCAGCGGCTGCTACTCGCCGGCCTCAAGGCCACCGCGCCATAACAGCCACTCCAAAACCACTGTGGGAGCGAGCCTGCTCGCGAATGCTGAGTATCAGTCGACATCATCGTTGACTGATCCAGCGCTTTCGCGAGCAGGCTCGCTCCCACAAGGGATATGCGCGGTGTGGCTTTATTCGATGAAGGTCACGACGCCGCCAGCCAGCGACTGCACACGAGCCAGCGACTCAACGCGATAACCTTGGGCATCCAGTTCCGCACGCCCACCCTGGAACGACTTCTCGATCACGATCCCCAAACCCGCCACGGTGGCGCCGGCCTGTTTGATGATCGAGATCAGCGCCTGGGACGCCTTACCGTTGGCCAGGAAGTCATCGATGATCAGCACGCGGTCGCTGCTGGTCAGGTGGCGCGGGGAGATGGCCACGGTGCTTTCGGTCTGCTTGGTGAACGAGTAAACGGTCGCCGACAGAAGGTTTTCAGTCAGGGTCAGTGACTGATGCTTGCGGGCAAAAATCACCGGCACGCCGAGGTTCAGGCCGGTCATGATCGCCGGGGCGATGCCCGAAGCTTCGATCGTGACGATCTTGGTGATGCCCGAGTCCTTGAACAGCGCAGCGAATTCATCGCCGATCAGCTTCATCAGGGCCGGGTCGATCTGGTGGTTCAAAAAGGCATCGACCTTCAAGACCTGATCGGAAAGCACGATGCCTTGTTCGCGGATTTTCTGGTGCAGTGCTTCCATGAAGCGTTCCTCTACTGGCGCCATGTGCGCCTAGCTTGTCAAAAATGCCTGGTTAAAAAGTGTTCGGTTAAAAAGTGCTCAATTCTAGCGCTTTAACATCGCCCGTATATCCGCCAATGCGGTATTGCCGCGAACGGCTTTGACTTCAACAGGTGTGTCGTCGTTGCCTTCCCACGCTAGGTCGTCTGGCGGCAGCTCATCCAGGAAGCGGCTCGGCGCGCAGTCGATGATCTCGCCGTATTGCTTGCGCTTGGCGGCGAAGGTGAAGGCCAGGGTCTGACGCGCGCGGGTAATGCCAACGTAGGCCAGGCGGCGTTCTTCTTCGATGGTGTCGGCTTCAATGCTGGAGCGGTGCGGGAGGATTTCCTCTTCCATGCCCATGATGAACACGTAAGGGAATTCCAGGCCCTTGGAAGCGTGCAAGGTCATCATCTGCACACCTTCAGCGCCGTCTTCCTCTTCCTGCTGACGTTCCAGCATGTCGCGCAGGACGAGTTTGCCGATGGCGTCTTCGACGGTCATCTCGCCTTCTTCGTCTTTCTCCAAGGTGTTTTTCAACGCCTCGATCAGGAACCAGACGTTACCCATGCGGTAATCGGCGGCCTTGTCGCTGGAGCTGTTGGTGCGCAGCCAGTTCTCGTAGTCGATGTCCATGACCATGCTGCGCAGCGCCGAGATCGGGTCTTCGCCGGCGCATTGCTCGCGGACCTTGTCCATGAAGCGCTTAAAGCGTGACAGACGATCAGTGAAACGCGCATCCAGGTGCTCGCCCAGGCCGATTTCGTCGGTGGCGGCATACATCGAGATTTTGCGCTCGGTGGCGTAGTTGCCCAGCTTCTCCAGCGTGGTCGAACCGATCTCCCGGCGCGGGACGTTGATCACCCGCAGGAAGGCGTTGTCGTCGTCCGGGTTCACGATCAGGCGGAAGTAGGCCATCAGGTCTTTCACTTCCTGGCGACCGAAGAAGCTGTTGCCGCCGGACAAACGATACGGAATCTGGTGGTGCTGCAGCTTCAGTTCGATCAGCTTGGCCTGGTAGTTACCGCGATACAGGATCGCGAAATCGCTGTAAGGCCGGTCCGTGCGCAAGTGCAGGGTCAGCAGTTCCACGGCCACGCGCTCGGCTTCGGCGTCTTCGTTGCGGCAGCGGATCACGCGGATCTCGTCGCCGTGGCCCATCTCGCTCCACAGCTGCTTTTCGAATTCGTGCGGGTTGTTCGAGATCAGCACGTTGGCGCAGCGCAGGATGCGGCTGGTGGAGCGGTAGTTTTGCTCGAGCATGACGACTTTCAGGGACGGGTAATCGTCCTTGAGCAGCATCAGGTTTTCCGGACGGGCGCCGCGCCAGGCGTAGATCGACTGGTCATCGTCGCCGACCACGGTGAACTGGTTGCGCGTGCCGATCAGCAGTTTCACCAGCAAATACTGGCTGGCGTTGGTGTCCTGGTATTCGTCCACCAGCAGGTAGCGGACTTTGTTCTGCCATTTTTCGAGGATGTCGGCGTGTTCCTGGAACAGCTTCACCGGCAGCAGGATCAAGTCGTCGAAGTCCACCGCGTTGAACGCCTTGAGCGTGCGCTGATAGTGGGTGTAGACGATGGCGGCGGTCTGTTCCTTGGGATTGCGCGCGTTTTCCAGGGCTTCGGGCGGCAGGATCAGGTCGTTTTTCCACGAGCCGATCATGTTCTTGATCTCGTCGACGCCGTCGTCGCCCGAGTATTCCTTCTGCATGATGTCGGTCATCAAGGCTTTGACGTCGGTTTCGTCAAAGATCGAGAAGCCCGGCTTGTAGCCCAGGCGAACATGTTCCTTGCGGATGATGTTCAAGCCCAGGTTGTGGAAGGTGCACACCGTCAGGCCACGGCCTTCGCCGCCCTTGAGCAGGGTGCCGACCCGTTCCTTCATCTCGCGCGCGGCCTTGTTGGTGAAGGTCATGGCGACGATGTACTGGGCGCGGATGCCGCAGTTCTGGATCAGATGCGCAATTTTGCGGGTGATCACGCTGGTCTTGCCGGAGCCGGCGCCGGCGAGCACCAAAAGAGGGCCGCCGACGTAGCTCACGGCTTCTTGCTGCCGGGGATTGAGTCGGGACATACGAAATCAGGGAGTCGTTAGTGAAATGGGCCGGCATTTTAACAGGCTCAGCGAATTGTGCTGCTCTCTCCGACTTGTGACGCACCACGCTATCTCTATTTGCCGGTTTTGATACTTTCAAGCAGGATGCGCGGTGAATTAGCGGCTAATGTTCGTATTCCAGACACAAACTCACGTTTGATAACTGATGTCATTTGGTCATTGGTTACAGGCGCGGCATAATGCCCGTCGCCTACATCTTTGCAGAGTCTAGGGAGCTAGCTTGTCTACGCCTGTCGAACCCTTGCGTTTGCTGCTACTGGCCGAAGAGCCGGTGTGGGCAGCGTTGTTGCGCGAGTGTCTGGCTCCGATGGGGAGCTCGGCCGTGCTTATCAGCGCGCCGAGCTGGGAGTCGGTCAGCAGTCTGTTCGATGACAACCGCAACGCGGTGTTGTTGACCATTCCAGCACTTCAGCCTCTGCCAGGCCGATGCAGCTTGCCGACAGTGTTGCTGCTCGAGCATGAGCCCCTGACGTCGCCCGATGGTGTGAGCGACTGGCTGGTGCGCGACCATCTCGATGCCGGCATGCTGCGCCGGTGCCTGCGGCATGTGCGCGAACGTGGCTTGCTGGAAAACACCCTGCAACGCCTGGCCGAGCAAGACCCGCTGACTGGCATCGCCAACCGTCAGGGCTTCCAGACCTTACTGGCCGCGCGTCTGGCGGAAAACGACGGCCGTGGCCTGGCCCTCGGTCACCTTGATCTCGACAACTTCCGTCACGCCAACGATGCCCTCGGCCACCAGGCCGGCGACCGGTTGATCCTGCAGGTGGTTGCGCGGCTGAAAAGCCAGCTTGAGGCCGGCGATCAACTGGCGCGGCTTGGCAGCGATGAATTCGCCTTGCTGATCGACACCCGCCGCGCGCCTCAGCGCGCCGAATGGATGGCCGAACGCATCACCGAAGCCCTGGCCGAACCTTACTGGGTCGACGGCGAAAGCCTGTTGATCGGTTCCAGTCTGGGCATCGCCCACGCCCGGGCCCAGGCCGGCGCCGACCCGCTGATGTGGCACGCGCACATCGCCATGCAGCAAGCCAAGAGCACTCAGGGCTGCACCTTTCATATCTTCAACGAACGCATCAACCGCAATGCCCGCAGCATGGCCGACCTCGAAAGCGAGCTGCGTAGGGCGTTGCGCCGTGACGAACTGGAGTTGCATTACCAGCCGCGCCTGAACCTTGAGGACGGCCAGATCGTCGGCCTCGAAGCCCTGGTGCGCTGGCGGCATGCCGAGCGCGGTTTGCTGGCGCCCAGCGAGTTCGTGCCGCTGGCGGAGCAAAGCGGTCTGATCGTACCGCTCGGTTACTGGGTGATTTCCCGGGCCCTGCGGGACATGCAGGCATTGCGCGAGCGTGGTTTGCCGGCGCTGCACATGGCGATCAACCTGTCGTTCCGGCAGTTTCAGGACAGCCAGTTGTTGTCGACCCTGAGCCGGCTGATCGCCGAGCGCGGCGTCGAGGCGCAATGGCTGGAATTCGAACTGACCGAAACTGCGGTCATGCGCCGCAGCGATCTTGTGAAACAGACCATGGACGCCCTCGGGCGCCTGGGCGTGCGCTTCTCGCTGGATGATTTCGGCACCGGGTTCTCGTCCTTCGTGCACCTCAACAGCCTGCCGATTGCCTTGCTCAAGGTCGACAAGAGCTTTGTCGGCGGCATGGAAGAGCGGGAAGAGAATCGCAAACTGGTCCACGCGATGATCAACCTGGCGCACAACCTCAACCTTGAAGTGGTGGCCGAAGGCGTGGAGACGGCGGAGCAGCTGGAGTTGTTGCGTGGGTTTGGTTGCGATCAGGTGCAGGGGTATCTGATCAGCAAGCCGCTGCCGTTGGCGGAGTTGGTTGAGTATCTGACGTTTGGCAGCAGCCAGCAGCCTGCCCTCGAAATCGTGAGCTAACCCCGAACCTGTAGGAGCGAGGCTTGCCCGCGAAGGCGTCGTGTCAGTTAACAAAGATGTCGACTGATGTGACGCCTTCGCGGGCAAGCCTCGCTCCTACAGGGGGTCTCAGTCTGTCTGAGGGACTTCGAAACGCTGTAATGACGGCTCGCGCCGAATCATCCCTTTCATCTTCCACTCAAACGCCAGCGTCAGGCTCACCGCCGCGCAAGCCAGGCCCAGCGCCAATCCCCACCAGACGCCTGTCGGCCCCCAGTTCAAGTTGAACGCCATCCACCACGCCGCCGGCGCACCGATCAGCCAATAGCAACCCAGTCCGACCAGGAACGTGGTCTTGGCATCCTTGAGCCCGCGGATGCAGCCCATGGCGATGGTTTGGGTGCCGTCGAACAGCTCGAACCATGCCGCCACCGCCAGCAGGCTCACAGCCAGGTTGAAGACGTCTCGAAAGGCCGGGTCGTTGTGGTCCAGGAACAAGCCGATCAACTGATTCGGCAGGAACCAGAAAACCATGGCAAAACCCAGCATCGCCGCCGCGCCAAAGGCGATCCCCACCCGGCCGGCCAGCCGCGCGTCCAGCAACTGCCCGGCACCGTAGTGCTGGCCGATGCGCATGGTGATCGCGTAAGAAAGCCCCGCCGGAATCATGAACGCCACCGAAACAATCTGCAGGGCGATCTGGTGCGCCGCCAGTTGCGTACTGCCCATGGTGCCCATGCACAGCGCAGCGAATGCAAACAACCCGACTTCCACGGCGTAGGTGCCGCCGATGGGCAGGCCGAGACGCCACAGCTCTTTCAGGTACTGGCGGTTAGGCCGCGACAGACCCTGGCGCAGCGGATACGCGTCGTAAGCCGGATGCCGACGGATGTGCAGCGCCAGCGCCACGGCCATCAGGTTGGCGACGATCGCCGTGACCAGCCCGATGCCCACCAGGCCCATTTTCGGCAAGCCGAACATCCCGGTGATCAACGCGTAGTTGAGCAGGAAGTTGGCCACGGTGCCGCCGAGGCTGATGACCATCACCGGGGTCGCCCGGCCGATGGCGCTGGTGAAACCGCGCAGGGCCATGAAGCTCAGGTAGCCGGGCAGGGCGAACGGCAGGATCAGCAGGAACTGCCCGGCAGCCTGGACGTTGGTTTCGGTCTGGCCAAACAGCAGCAGCACCGGTTTAAGATTCCACAGCAGCAGGCCGGCCACCAGCGCCATCAACCACGCCAGCCACAAGCCGGCCTGGGTCAGGCGCGCGGCACCGACGATATCGCCTGCGCCCTGACGGATCGCTACCAGGGTGCCGACCGCTGCGATCACGCCGATGCAGAAGATCGACACGAACGAATACGTTGCCGCGCCCAGGCCGCCACCGGCCAGCGCTTCGGGACTCAGGCGCGCCATCATCAAGGTGTCGGTGAGGACCATCAGCATGTGCGCCAACTGCGAGGCAATCAACGGCCCCGCCAGCCGCAGGATGGCCCGGAGTTCGGTACGTGCTGGATGCTGCATGGTCATCACGCCTCGGTTATCGGAGTAAACAGGAGAGAGCCGATTCTCGGCGCTCTGCGGGGTTTCCACAAAGGGATAAAAAGGATGGGTGGCATGAGTCAGACTCATGCTGGCAAGTTTCTGCTAACGTGGCGCAACCGCGCTATAGGAGCTTTCCCAATGTCCCGTCGTCTTCCTCCCTTGTATGCCCTGCGCGCATTCGAAGCGGCGGCGCGGCATAGCTCGTTTACCCGCGCCGCTGAAGAATTGTCGATCACCCAAAGTGCCGTCAGTCGACACATTCGTACCCTCGAAGATCATTTCGCCTGCCGGCTGTTTCACCGCAGCGGGCGCAACCTGCAACTGACCGAGTCGGCGCGGTTGATCCTGCCTGGCATCCGTGAAGGTTTCACCGCGCTCGAACGCGCCTGCAATACCTTGCGCGCCGAAGACGACATCTTGCGCATGAAAGCCCCGTCGACGTTGACCATGCGTTGGCTGCTGGCGCGCCTGAGTCGCTTCCGGCACCTGCAACCGGGCAACGAAGTGCAATTGACCAGTGCCTGGATGGACATCGACACCGTGGACTTCAACCACGAACCCTTCGACTGCGCCGTCATCCTCAGTAACGGGCGTTTCCCTCCGGACTGGGAGGCGACGTTGCTGTTCCCGGAAGAACTGATCCCGGTCGGCGCGCCGAACCTGCTGAAGGACCAGCCGTGGGACGTCGCACGCCTGGCCAGCGCAGAGTTGCTGCACCCAACGCCAGATCGTCGCGACTGGCGCAGTTGGCTGGAGCGCATGGGGCTGTCGGATCAGGTCTCGCTCAAGGGCGGGCAAGTTTTCGACACGCTGGAGTTGGGCATGATCGCGGCGGCCCGAGGCTATGGCGTGTCCATGGGGGATTTGCTGATGGTGGCGGAAGATGTCGCGCAGGGTCGTCTGAGTTTGCCGTGGCCGACGGCTGTCGCCAGCGGTGAGCATTATTACCTCGTCTGGCCGAAAACCCGTCCGGGAGGTGAACGTTTGCGCCGTCTCAGCGACTTTCTGCAAGGCGAGGTCAGGGCCATGGATTTACCGGATGTCGAGCGCTTGAGCTGAATCGATGAAGCCCCAGCAATAGAGGCCTTGAGCCATATCCCGGCTATTTACTCAAGTATTCAGGTTTGCCGCCGAAAATCTGCAGGTGGGACCTTCGTGCAGGTCCCCTGTAATTCCTCTAATTAGAATTTTGCTGAGTGTGCATCGTGATCAGGATGATCCGGTCACTTGGCCAGGAGCTGTCATGTCTCAACCTCGTGCTCGGATCGCCTCACAGCTTGGTCTTGCGCTTGCCGTGATACTGGCGATCGTCATCACTGGCAGTACCGTGTTCGCCCTGCGTTCGCTGGACTCCGCCAACCTCGCCACCCGCGAAGAGCACCTGGCCAGTGAAGCCCGGTTGCTGGCCGATCAGTTGAGTACCTTTCACGGCACGTTGCGTGAAAGCACTCAGCGTCTGGCCGGTCTGTTCGAGAAGCGCTTCAGCGCCGGCGTGAGCGTGCACCCGGACGAACCGGTGGCCGTGGCGGGTACGCAGACCCCGGGCCTGCACCTGGGCAGCGAAGTGTTGAACAACAACTTCAAGGAAGTCGACGAGTTCAAGCAGATGACCGCGGGCGTTGCGACGGTGTTTGTGCGCAGCGGTGAAGATTTCATCCGCGTCAGCACGTCCTTGACCAAGCAGGACGGCAACCGGGCCATCGGCACCCTGCTGGACCACGCTCACCCGGCCTATGCACGCTTGATGGCGGGGCAGAGTTATGTCGGCCGCGCCTTGCTGTTTGACCGTTCCTACATGACGCAGTACACGCCTGTACGCGACAGCAGCGGTAAAGTGATTGCCGTGCTGTTCGTAGGATTCGATTACACCGACGCGCAGAACGCACAGTTTGAGAACCTCAAACGCTTCCGCATCGGCCAGACCGGCTCGCTGGCGCTGCTCGATGAGCAGAAGAAGTGGTTGGTGCCGATTGCGGGTGTGCAAGCGCTGGATCAAGCAGTCCCGGCCATCGTCGATCTGGCGAAAACCCCGGGCAAGGGTGATTTCTGGAGCGACAAGTCCGAAGACTTCTACAGCGTGGCCGTGCCGTTTGAAGGCGGCCCATGGTCGGTGGTGGCAAGCATGCCGAAAGCCGAAATCAGCGCCGTGACCTGGAGCGTCGGCATTCAACTGGCGATCGGCAGTCTGCTGGCGACGTTAATCGCCGTCGGCTCGGCGGTCTGGCTGCTGCGCAGCAAACTCGCGCCGCTGGGTGATCTGGTGCGTCAGGCAGAAGCCTTGGGCGCCGGTGATTTGAGCGTGCGCCTGAGCGTGTCGAGCAACGACGAAATCGGTCAGCTGGCCCGTGCCTTCAACCAGATGAGCCAGGCCTTGTCGACCATGGTCGAGCACATTCGCAAGGCCTCGGTCGAGGTCAACAGCCGTGCCCAGGCGTTGTCCGGTCTGTCCGGCGGTGCCTATGAAGGGATGGAGCAGCAGTCGGGCGAAATCACCAGCATGGCCGGTGCCGTGGAAGAGTTCAGCGCAACCTCGCTGAACATTGCCGACAACATGGGCAGCACCCAGCGTCTGGCGCAGGAAAACGCACAGCAAACCCAGATCGGTCGTACCTCGATGGACGAGGCGTCCTCGTCGCTGGAGCAAATCGCTGGCGCGTTGAACAGCACCGCCATCGTGATCAATACCTTGGGGCAGCGCTCCCAGGAAATCGGCGGCATCGTCGGGGTGATTACCTCAATCGCCGATCAAACCAACCTGCTGGCGCTGAACGCGGCCATCGAAGCGGCCCGCGCCGGTGAGCAAGGTCGTGGTTTTGCGGTGGTGGCCGATGAGGTGCGCAACCTGGCTTCGCGTACACGTCAGGCCACTGACGAAATTTCCGGGATGATTCAAAGCATCCAGCAGGAAACCGGCAATGCGATCAGCACCATGGAACAAGGCAATGTGCTGATGCAGGAAGGTTTGTCACGCAACGCCAACGTGGCCTCGGCCCTGGCGCGGATCGATGAGCAAAGCCGCTCGGCTGGCCAGCAATTTGCGGCGATCACCACCGCGACCCAGGAGCAGAGCAGCACCGCGACCTTGCTCAGCAGCAACCTGCAAAGCATTGCGTTGGCAAACAGCGAGCAGAGGGAAGTGGTGTCGAACCTGGCCGTGACCGCCAAAGAGCTGGAGAAGCTGGCGGCGGACTTGCGCCAAGAGGTTGACCGGTTTCGTTGAGTCGTCGCTGAAATAGTCTTCGCGGGCAAGCCTCGCTCCTACAGGGGCATGTGGCGTTCCACTCTTGTGTGAACGGCATATCACCTGTGGGAGCGAGGCTTGCCCGCGAAGGGCTCACCTCAATGTTCAGATCAGACGATCAATCACACTTGGCATTGCTCGACACTTCCTTGCTCGCCAGTTTCAACTGCTTGCCCAGCTCCGCCGCATTGGTGCTGCTGTAAACCCGGCCGCCGGTGTTTTCAGCGATGCAACGTGACGGGCCGCCGGCACCGATTTTCACTACGTTGACCCGCAGCCGCGGTTGATCCCTGGCGATTTGGCGGGACACGGCGCACACGTCTTTCTGGCAACCGTCCTCACCGTCGACGAACATCACGATCACGGCGTCGTTATTGCGCCCGTCGACGGTGCTTGCCGCGTGGGCCAGGCTGTCGGCCAGCGGTGTGCCGTCGTTGGGCACCAGGCCTCGAATCCCGTTGATCAGCCGCTGACGGTCGCCGAACTTGAACACGCCCTGGTCCGGCGTTCTTTCGCAGCCGGCGAAGGTGATCAGGCGCGTGTCGATCTTCGGGTCCAGCCCGTTGATCATGCCGGCCAGCGAGTCCTTGGCGACGTCCATGCGGCTCGGTTTGGCGAAGATCTGCGTGGTGCGGTTCACATCCAGGTACTTGTTGAGCTCGTTGCCGAAGAACCAGTCCTCGTCGGCTTTCACAGACTTGATGTTCAAATCCATCGACCCCGAAGTGTCGAGCACCACCACAAATTGCGGGATCTCTGCGTTGGGCGCTTTTTTGCGGCAGGCGAAGTTGTCCAGCGTCGGGGCCGGTGGCGGGGCGGCCACGACCGGTTTTGGTGGCGGGACGGGCTTGGGTTCCGGCACCGGCACCGGCACAGGTTCTGGCACGGGTTCCGGTTCTGGAACCGGCTCGGGTTCCACGACAGGCTCGGGAACAGGCTCAACCGGTTTCTCGACCGGCGTCACCACTGGCGCTACAGGTGGAACCACGACAACGGGTTCACGGTGCAAGAACCACCAAAGCCACAGCGCCAGAAGCAGCAACAGCAGCGCCAGCAAGGCCGCCGCGATCCACCAGCCGCGACGCGACGGCGGCACTACCGGCACCACTGGAACAACCGGCGGCACGATCGGTTTGGGCGGGCGCTGGTTCCAGCGCACCACCAGCGGCTCGCCGTTGAGGCTGTAGAGTTTATCCAGCTCGGGCGTGCCGAGCAGGCTGCGCAGGTCATCCGCTACGGTGGGCTGACCGCGTTTTTGCAGTTCGTCCGCCAACTGTCCAAGGGACGTCTGACGCACTTCATAGGTTTCCAGCAAACGTCGTTGCGCGTCCTCGTTGAGGTCGGCATAGGGCGTGGGTTGGCCACCCAGTTCAGTCCACCATTCCAGCACGTCACCGCTGCCCATTCGCGGGATGGCGAAGAGGCTGGCGACGGTCGGCGGAAAGTGTTTCTGGATGAGGGCGACTTTGGCTTGCAGCGCACTCATCCCCTCTGGTGTGGCTTGCGCATCCCTGATGACCCGCTGCATGACGACGATTCCTGAAAAGGGTGCAGGCCGCCATCGGCAGGCCTGCGGGGTGAAAAGTTACTCTTCGTAACCGAGGCTGAATTGCAGCTGATTCACTTTCTTCTGCAAGGCCTTCAGTTGTTCCTGCTTGGCAGCCAGCGTCGCGGGTGAGGTCTTGGTCACGGGCGCTGCCTGGGAGGCCTTGAGCTGCTGCTCGAGCCCGGCAATCTGCTTCTGCACCTGGCTTTGGTTGCCATGCCGGGCCTTGAGCGAGGTCAGCAACTGGCCCAGCGACTGGTTCAGCGCCGCCTGGGACTTCTGCTGGCTGGCCAGGTCGGTCTTGGTGCTGAGCTGCTGGGCCTGAATGTTCTCGTACACCTGGCGGAACATCGCGTTTTCCTGGCGGGACGCGGTCAGGGCCAGTTCCTTCTGTTTGACCTGGTCGCTATAACCACCAGAGTAGTCGCAGTTCATCTTGGTCAGCATGCTGCTGTCGCGATTGGTCGCATCGCATTCGCCCGGCTTCGTCGCGCAACCGCTCAGGGCCAGGACGGCGGTGAGGACCGCCAGCTGTCGTAGAGTCATGTGCTTAGCCCAGGGTGATCGCGGAACGCTGGTTGTACAGACCGTCGACTTCCTTTTGCAGGGCGGCGACTTTCTGGTTCATTTTCAAAATGTTCATGTCCACCTGCTTGATCTCGGCACCGGCGCCTTGTGCACGCTCGGCATCCGCCACTTTGGTGTACTCGGTGACCTTGGTGCGCATGTTGCCGAGGTCTTTACGCAGGCGCGCGATGTTCGAATCGATCTCGGCGATTTGCACTTGGGCCTTGGCCTTGTCGACTTTCTTGTTGGCGATGTCTTTTTTGATCTGGGCGATTTGCGCCTGGTCATCATTGATGACTTGCTGAGCGGTCGCGGTACGGGCGATCACGTTCTGGGTGTCTTGCTCGACGTCGCTGTTCATCTTCGCCAGGCGGGTGGTGGTGTCGGAGTATTCGCTGCGACGTTGATCCAGGTAATAGTTCGCGCCCATGGCCACGCCACACGCGGTAATACCGGCGGCGATGGCGCAGACCGCCTTGTTGCTGCTATTGGACAGTGCGCAACCGAGGATGCCGACACCGGCGCCGACCGCACAGGCCTGGTAACCGGATTTGCTGAAAAACTCTGCGTCATTGCCTTGGGTCAGACGCGGGTCGGCCCCCTCGCTGCCACCGAGCATCGAGCTGCCGGTGTTGGCACAACCTGTCAGCAACAGGCTGCCAGTGATGACAAAAGCGATCTGTAGCTTGAAGCGAGTCCAGAGGCTGCGCGACATGGTGAAACTCCTTGGTGACGGTGTTGGCTGTTGTTGTTGAGTAAGTTATTGAGTGACGGTTTTGCAACTGGTCAGCCAGGCATCGGTGTCGATCTTCTGCTTTTGCAGGAAGGTCTTCTGATTGGCCCAGTGGGTGCGCAAATAGGGTTTGAGTTCTTGCAGCTGCTTGTTGCGGGTGATGATTTCTTCCATCACCGGCACCTGCGCTTCCAGCAGCGGCTGGCCATACAAGGTTGCCGATTCCACCAGGCTGCTGGCGTAGTAACGGCTGAGTTTGTGCAGGCGATCCTTCTGCTCGTCGAGCTTGCCTTTGCGCATGTCGCAACTGGCGTCTTTATCGGCAGATTCGCAGTTCAGCTTGTAGTTCTTCTGCAAGAAGTCCACGTACTGGCCGTCGTCGAGCATCTTGGTGCACAGGAACGCACCGAGGTTGAGGCTGGCGCGGATCGCCTGGTCGCGGGTTTCTTCTTGCTGCTGGTTGCTGGCGCGCAATTGGTTTTCCAGCGCCTGAAGCTTTTCCTTGAGCGCCTTGTCTTCGACGCCCGAGGCCAGGGTGTTCAGTGACTGAACGGTGCCTTTATCAGCCGACTCGGTTTCCTTGCTGCCGGTGCCGAGTTTCTTCCAGCTGCTTTCAATGCTGGCGACACGCTCGCGGGACGTCAGGGTCGGCGAGACCAGCACCAGTCGCATACCGGTGGTTTTGTTTTTCACCTGGCCTTCGGCGTTGTAGTACGGCTCTTCCTTGCGCAAGCCGGTGCGCAGGTCGGCCTGGGCGGTCAGGTAGTTGCCGCCACGAACCACATAGCCACCGGCCTGGCCGTGCTGGCGGTCGAGTTTGTTCAGGCGGAACGGCTCGAACATCATCTCGTCGACGTTGCCGAGCATGTCGTGCAAGCCCAATGGATTAGGCTTTTGCAGGCCGGACAATTGCAGTTTGCCGTTAGACGATTGCGCCCCGGCGAACCACTCGTAGGCGTTGATACCGTCGGGCATCGGGTAGCGCGTATCGCGAAATTCCGCTGCGCCGACTTCCAGGCCACCGCGCGCCGCGAACTCCCACTCGACTTCCGTCGGCAGGCGCAGGAAGCCCAGTGCGCCGTCTTCTTTCGGCAATTTGCCGGCCGCGTTTTTGCGCAGCCACAGGTTGTATTTGTCGGCCGCTTCGACCGCCTGCACCCAGCTCACGGACACTTGCGGCAGGCGCATTTTGGTGGCGGCGGTGGGGCAGGTTTCTTCGGTCAGCGCGGCGTATTGGAGCTGACTCATCTCGTACTTGGCCATCAGGTAGTAGCGGGATTTGTCATTCTTGGCGCCGGTGAAACTGCCGGCGATGAAGGTCGGCCGAGTCTGTTCGACGTAGCCGTATTCCGCGCCGTCCTGACCGATGTTGATCGGGTAGTCGTCAAGCGGTCCGGCGACCGGAATGAACACCTTGCGAAACACCATCGAGCCTTCGCACGGCATCGGCAGCACGACGTCGCTGGCCTCGGGCATCGGGTTGTAATACTTCTCTTCCCAGCCCGCCGCCGAAGCGTCAAGCAGGTAGCCGAGGCTCAGGGGCAACAGCAAGCCAAAACGTTTATAGCTCACGCAGACTCTCCGCAGGTTGGATGTTGATCGCTCGCACGGCGCCGATCACGGCCACCAGTGCAGCGACCAGAAAGGTCAGGAGCAGGGCGGCGAGGCCGTGCCAGAGTGTGATGTGGCAAACAAAAGTGCCGGTGGCCTGGCTGCTGCCGAGCAGGTAGTCGAACAAATGGCTGCCGACAGCGTAAAAGCCCAATCCACCGAGGTAGCCGGCCAGGCTCAGCACCAGCGCTTGCAAGACCACGAAACCGGCGACCGCCGTGCGTTTGAAACCCAGCAGGCGCAGCACCGCGAGGCTTTTGCGCTTGCGGTCGATGTTGGCCAGGAACGCCCCGACCATCGACGCCACACAGCCGATCAGCGCGGCGAGGGCGATAACCCCGAAGATCAGCCCCAGCACATGGTTGATGGCTTTGACGTTGTCGATGTCGGCCAGTCGGCTTGAAGTTTCGATGTGTTGTTCGTTGAGCCAGCGTTCCAGCGGCGCCACTTGATCGATGTCGCGGGCATAAAGGCGGGCGCGGGCATACAGCGGTTGCAGATCACCCAACGGCTTGCCGGTTTCGATGCCGAATGCGCTGACCTGATAACCGTCGCGAAAGCGCTCCAGGTCCAGCAACAACGGCGGGGCAACAAACCCGGCTGCGCGGCCGAAACGAGCGCCGTCGAGCACTGCCAGCACAGTCAGCGTCATCTCGCCGCGCTCGTTGACGCCTTCCAGTCGGCGCAACACGCGCAGTTGCACGCGGTCGCCGACCTTGGCCTGCAAGCGTTGCGCGGCGCGGGCGCTGAGGATCACTTGGTCGCCGGTCGGGTTGAGGTGTGGCAGGTTCAACTGCGGGTCGCCGGGTTCGGTGGCGATGATTTCCGCGCCTTCGACAAACCGTTGCATGCCCATCAGCAAGTCTGCCTGGGTGTTGAGCGAGCGGGTCTGGCCGAGGGCAAATCCGGTCTCGGGACGCTGGCGCACACGTTCGATCCAGGCGCTGTCGTAGTTGCCGTTGCTGAGCATCTTTACTTCAAGGTTGCGCGGGTCGCGCAGCAGTTCGTCCTGCAACTGGCTGACCACGCCGTGCTTGAGGCCGAACAGCAGCAACAGCGGCGCGATCACCGCCACCAGCGAGGCGGCGATGCACAACGACACCTTGCGGTCGTGCCAGAGGTCTTGCAGGGCCAGCGTTGCGAGCAGGCGCAAGCGGTCAGTCCATCGGTTCAAACAGAGTCTCTCCCTGACGGCTGATAGCGCCGAGTCGCGGCAAGCCGAAATCCTTCAGCAAGGCCCAGTCATGGGACACAACGAGCGCACTCAGGCCCATGCTCGACACCAGGCTCATCAACAATTCAAACAAGCGCCGGGCGCTGTGCGGATCGAGTGCCGCTGTCGGCTCGTCGGCCAACAGCAGCAGCGGCTCATGGGCAATCGCCCGCACGCAGGCCACGCGTTGGCGTTCACCGATCGACAACGCTTGAGGGTGTTTATCCAGCAAGCCTTGCAGGCGCAGCACCTCAACCGCGTGATCGATGTGCGCGCTCTTGACCGGCATGCCGAGCAAACGACGGGGCAGGCTGATGTTGTCGCGCACGCTCAAAAACGGCAGCAAACCGCCGCTCTGCAAAATGAATCCCAAGTGCCGCGAACGCACCGCCGCCAGGGCCGGCTGGTCATCGCTGGCCAGCAATTGTGCGATGTCTTGATCCTGCGTTGCGCCCAGCCGAAAACGCTCGAGCTCTATCGGCGCCAGCAACAGGCCGATGGCTTCGAGCAACGTGCTTTTGCCGCTGCCGCTCTCGCCGGTGATGGCGAGTATTTCCCCGGCACCGACGTGCAGGTGCGGCAGGCGCACATGATGAGCCAGCGCACCTTCTCCTCGGCGCACCAGCAGGTTCTTGATATCGAGCATCGGCGTCTCGTTAAGGCATCATTTCCAGTGGCACGGGGTACACGTTGTCCCGTGCATCGCTGTCCTTGGCTAAAGCCACCCAACGGTCGACGTCAGCGTTGTAACGCTGGTAGTGCCGCAGTTTGGTATTGAGCGTGCGAATGAATTTCTCCTGCGCCAGGCCATCCCAGCTCTTCCAGGTTTCTTCGTCCAGGTTCAGCACTTCGCTCTGATACGGCAGGTCTTCGAGGTACTCGCCGAGCACGCCCATGTCCGCCAGTTTGGTGTTGCCGTTCTGCTTGAGCTGATTGGGATCGGCGCCCATGGTGGCGGCCACCGAGCGCAGGCGCTCGAACATTTCCGTCGGCGAGATCAGGCCTTCGTTGGCCGCATCGAGGATCTGCTTCATCACGTCGCTCAAGTCGCTGAGCTGGGATTTGGTCAGCAGCACCCGCACGTCGGTGGTCGGGACGTTCTGCTTGATCAGGTCACGGTCAGTGATCCACGCCTTGAACACTGGCGGTGCCTTGCTGTTGGTCTTCTCGCCCAGATAGGCAAGTTGCATGGCGTGGCCGATCAGCGCCGCGTCTTCGAGCATTTTCTTCTCGGCCGGGTCCTGCTTGGCGTTCACCGCGCTGCCAATGGCGTCTTCGCCCATGTAGGCGGCTTTCACTTGCGAGGTGATCGCGGTGGCCAGCGAATCCACCTTGCGCCCGAACTCCTGAATATCGCCCGCGTTCACCGGGTAATACAGCGAGGTGTTGGTGCCCGGGTAGGTCGACAGATTCTGATACTGCGCCTCGGCCTTGGCGTGGTCCTTGATTCCGGCCGGGGTTTTCAGGTGCAGGGTGTAAATCGCCACGCCCGGGTTGGCGGCTTCGAGGCGAACCTGCGAGGCGCTCAAACCGGTTTTCGACAGCTTGTCGTCGCCTTCGATGGCGCCCGCGTCGGTGATCAACACCACGTAGCGCGCACCGAACTGGCTCCAGTCGACCTTGTCGATGCTCTCCATGACACCGGCAAAGGCGTCTTCGTCGAAACTGCTGCTCGATACTTTGGCTTGTTTGAGGTCGGCGACCTTGGCGAGGAAGTCGGAACTGTCCTTCACTTGAGTCGGGTCGGCATACATTTTGGTGGTGTATTCCAGGCCTGGCACCGCCTGGGTGTTGGAGCGGAACGCCACCAGGCCGAACTTGACCTGCTTGCCGAGGTTCTGCGATTCGATCTGCTGATAGACCTTGCGGATCGCCTCGCGGGTGCGGTCGATGTACGGGTCCATCGAGATCGTCGAGTCGATGACAAACACCACCGCTGCAGTGAATTCCTTCAGTTGGTTGGCCGCCTTGTCCTCGGCTTCCTTGCCACCGGCCGCGCTGTTGGCCGCACCACCCTTGGTGTTCTGGTCATCGGGCTTGCTGACCGATGCGACGTTCAACAACCGCGTGCGGAAACCGCCCTCGGTCATCACTTCTTCGCCGCTGAGGACCGGCAGCAGGTAGAACTGCTTTTGCAGGTCGACGAAATATTCAGGTTCTTCGGCGAGCACGCCCGGTGCTTGCTTGCCCTTTTTCAGCGTGGCCCGCAGCGGGGCGACTTTGCTCACCGGGTCCGGTGCATCAAGGATGCCCTCGACAGTGGCGCGGTCCTTGAAGAACAGCAGCCGGTCGCGGTTGGCCGGGTTGGTGAACGCCAGTGTCAGCTGCATTTTCCAGTCGGTGGTGCAGCTGGCGGGCAACCAGCCAATGGTTTTGCCGTAACTGTCGGGGCCGACTTTGAGCCACTCGGCGTTGGCCGCTTGAGCACGCTCATAAACGTAGAAGCGGCTGAACACTGGTTGCGCATCGCCTGCCGCGCCGCCTGCCGTCGGGCTGAGTTTGCAGCCCGGGGTGGTCAGTACGCGCTGGAACAAGGTCTTTTTACCGGCCTGGATCAGCGGTTTGTCTTCGGCCTGGGACAACGGGCTGATGCACAGTGCCAACAGCGCGGCGCCGCTCAGCAGGAAACGACTCAGGGGAGAACGCATCACTTCTGCAACTCCTCGAAACGCTGCTTGGCTTCGGCGTTGTTCGGGTCCTGGGTCAGGATCGTTTCATACCAGTAGGCGGCGGTGGCGTTGTCCGCGGCCGGGAAGCACTCGCTGGCTTTCAGGTATTTAGGGTCGTACTCGCGTGCATAGGCGTTGGCGATCAGCGCGTCACCGGCCTGGGCACGGTTGGCGTACAGACGCTGGGCAACACCGCAGTGTTTGCCGGCCTTGGCTTCGTTGATGATCTCCAGCAACTTGGCACTGTCGGGCGCGGCCTTGATGCAGGTCTGGACGAAGGTCAGCTCGGGCAGGCTGTTCATGCTGTCGAGGGTGCAGGCTTGCGCATCGGCACCGGCTGGTACGGCGGCAGCGATGGCCGGGGCGGGGACCGGAGTACGTTTGTAGAACCAGAACCCGGCCGCTGCGGCCACCAGCAACAGCACGACGAGCGCGAGGCCGATGAGGCCTTTTTTGCTTTTCTTTACCGGGGGTGGAGGCGGGGAGTAAGCGGGTTCGTTGGGCACCGATTCCAGTTCGATTTCTGGCTCGGCGGTGTTCAGGACCAATTCCGGCAGCTCTGGAATTTCGGGTTCCGGTGCAGCAGGTGCGCTCAAGTCTGCACCACCGTAAGTCGAACGCGTCTGGCCACCGGCCGTGGACGGCAGCAACCCGACGCCTGGACGGACCACGCCTTTGTCGGTGTGCCCCTGGCTCTGTTCGCGCAGCTCAATCATGAATTGCGAGTTGGTGCCGCCTTCGAGCAGCGGGTCGACTACTTCCGGGCCGACCTGGGCTTCAAGGGCTTCACCACTGGTCGCAACGCTGAAGCGCGAGACCTTGAACCAGAACGGATTGCTGCTCCAGGCTTTCTGATCCTGGAGGTAGAACCCGTCCTGATTACGCTGAATGGAGAACTCCAGCTGTTCTTCGCCACCCTGCCATTTCTTCACAGTGAGGCACGCCTGGCCAGGCACGTTGGGTTCTAAGGCGAGCAGGTCGACACGAATTGGCATTGCTTATCTCGCTGTGAAGGCTGTGAGCACATGGCCCAGCCGTTCATTCTGTTCAGGGGTGATTTCGCGACCGGCACCATGGCCGGCATTGTCCTGCGTGATGTAGGCCAGGCCCGAGAGCCAGTCACCCAGATACCGCTGCGCCTGGTTCGCCGGTTGCGGCGGCAACACCGGCACTTGTCCCGGACCGATGTCGGTATAGAACGAGAACAACGGCGCCTTGGCACCGGCACGGCTGTTCGGGCGCTCGTTGACCGGTTTCTGCAGGTAGCCGAACCAGGACACGAAATCGCGCAGCACGCGTTGCACTTCCAGCACTTGGCGTTCGACCAGTTGATCGCGCCGAGCGCCGCTTTGTGCACGCTTGAGCACCGCACGGCTCAGTTGGCCGGGCAAGTCCTGGCGGTAACCGGCGGTGATCAATTCGTCGACCACGGCTTCGATCAACGCCTTTTCCAGCCCTAGCAGGGTGAGCAGGCTTTGCCGGGTGGTCAGTTCGCGCAGGTGTGCAATCCAGGCCTTGAACGCGGCTTTGGCGAAGCGGTGTTCGTTGCTTTGCAGTTCCGGCGTCGGGGTGTTGGATTTACTGGCGGCCGGTGTGTCGTGACTCAGGTCGTCGCCGAAATCAAAATCGAACCCGGCGTCGTTGCCGTACAGGCTCTGGCTCGGTGTCGGCGCGGCCGGCTCATCGCTGGTGGCGGGCGCGTCATCGGTTTCGTATACACCGCTGAGGTACAGGTCGCGCACCGACTCGCTGGGCATGTCGAGTTCATCGATGAACTCGCCGAGCACGGCCGGACGACGGCCCAGGCCCGTCAGTATCATCTGCGCCTGGGCTTTTTTGGCGGCTGCGGCGCCGTCACCGTCGGCGTGATACCAGGTGCTCAGGCCGTGAGTGGTCAGGCCTTCGAGGCATTCGCTGAGCTGCTCGCGGATGCGCTGCAGTTTGAATTCAATGTTGGCCACGCCCTTGAAACTGCCGCTGAAATGGCTGATGCCACCGTCATCGTTGCGCAGCATTTCTTTCCAGGCGTTGGCGGGATTGTTGATGTGTTTGCACACCAGTTCGTTGCCGGCAAAGCTTGTGCCCAGGGCGTCGACGCGCTCCAGGTAGCTGGGATTGAGGCCGGTTTCGGCGCCGCTGGCGTCTTGCACGATGAATGCGGCATCCATGCGCGGTTTACGCACCAGGAAGGTGTTCTGGAACGGCGTGCCGGCCCAGTCGTTCATCCAGCTCAGGCTGCCGAAGCGTTCGAGCATGGTCAGCTTGACCATGCCGTTCCAACTCTCGTCGTACTGATCAGGCGTCAGGCTCAGGGAGTTGGTGATGCGCAGGTCGAGCATGGTCAGGGCCCAGATCAGACCGGTGTCGCGTTTACTGCGGGCGGCCGCGTCGGCGCCTTGAGTCTTTTCGATCCAGCGCGTCAGCACCGGGCCGACGTCGTTGACGTCGCTCTGTTTGGTCGAGCCGGTGCAGACCACCAGGGCGTTCATTTCCTGGTTGTCGGTGTAGCGTTCGAACAGGTAAGCGACCTTGCCACGCAGAATCAGCTGCGAGACGGAGTTGTCCTTGGTGGCGGATTCCGGGTCGTTGGAGTCGGCTATCTCGTGCAGCTTCTTGCGCCCGCGATAACCGGGGAAATCCAGCAAGTCGACCTGGTTGACGATGTCGTCCGCCGGGGCTTCGATCAACCCGAAAGTCATCTCGGCGGTCAGTGCAGCCAGTTGCGCGACCGGGATGCCCTGGCTGTTTTGCAGGCGTCCGCCGACCCGGGGCCGCACGTCGATCGGCAAGTCCCGCGGGCTGCCGAAGCGCTCGAGGATGTCGACGTTCATGATGCTGTCGCGCTGGCTGTAGGTGTCGTTTTCGAAACTTACCAAAGCCTTCAATGGCGCGAAGACGGTCTCGGGCAGGCCCAGCTTGTGCAGCGCGCCGGCCAATTGCTGGTACACGCGCGTCAGCTCGCTCTGCTCACCCCAGAGGATGGAGAACAACTCGGCACGTTCCTGGAAATTCAGCCGGGGTGCCAGTTGCAGCGCCGTCGGCCAATACAGGTGCTCAAGCTTCTTCACCGAATTGCGGAAGTTATCGCGCAGGTAATCCCACAGCGACACCAGATCGTCAGCGCTGACGCCCGGTTGCAGCGGCCCGGTCTCGCGCCCTTCAAACGGCTTCAGCACGCGCTGGATGCGCGCTTCGTCGATCTCGTAGGAGATCCGCTCAAGGTCGAAGTCCTTGAACCACGAGTTGGCGAGAATCTTCGCCAGCTCGATTTCCTTGAACAGCGTCAGTTCGACTGGGAACTGCGGATCCTGGCTCGGCGTGGCGCGGCGGCTGAAGCGCGTCACCAGGCCGGTGGCTTCCTTGCCGCCACCCACCGGGTTGATGTGCTTGATGAAGTCCAGGCGCTGGCCACCGAAATCGGTTTCCAGTTTGCCGTTCTGACCGGCCGCGAGGGCCGAAATCAAGTAGGACTTGCCGGCTTGGGACAAGCCGAAAAAGCCAATGGTCATCGGCGTGCAGGCCACGCGACCGAGGCTGTGGGCCAGGTTGCGGGCGCGGTGCAGGCGGATGTTCAGGTTGTCGGCTTCGCTGTCCAGCCGTGGTGCGTTGCCGCGTGTCTGGCCAATCCATTCCAGCGCCTGACCGGCACCTTCATAAACAGCGGCCCAGCGGGCTGAAAGCTGAGTTTGTTCGGGGGTCAGGTCATTCATTTGCGTTTCACACTTCCACTGTCGAGCCAGTACTTGGTCTCGCTCAGGCCGGCGTCGAGCATGGTGTTGAGTTCCAGCTCGAGGTCGCTGCGCGGGTTGAAGTTGACGTTGTTACTGTTGGATTCGATGTCGCGAACCGAAAGGCGATCGCTGACCAGATCCTGCTTGCGCGTGTACTTGTCGGCCGCCTTGACCTCGAAGCGCACTTTGAGCAGCGGTGCACTGCCGTTTTCTCCAATCGCCCGGGAGAACTTTTCCCGGCCGGCCTTGGTGAACCGCAGGGTGTACAGCGGCGAAGCCGCCCAGCGATCAGCGGCCAACTGCCGGAAACCGAGACGCAGGTCGCCGCGCATTTCCAGCTGCGGCGTGTCGGCGTCATCGCCCGTGCCGATTTCCGGCAACTTGATTTTGTAGTCTTCGGACTGGATGTCGCGGTACAGCACGTCGGCATCCTTGATCACGTTGTTCAGGTCGATGACGCCGATGTGCTTGACCGTCGAATACGGTTTGAGCGCCGAAGAGCGGAAGTAGAAGTTCGGCACGCTGTGGTTGGCGCACAACAGGCACAACATCGCGCCCACCGAAGCGGTGCTTTTCGGGTCGTCAATGCGGCCGTTCTTGTGGAACGGGTACCAGCCGCCGGTGCGATAGTTTTGCAGCGCCAGAATGCGCCCGGGTGGCAGCGGCAGAACCTTGCGAATGAACGCCTGGATGCCCGGCAGACGCGAAGGGCGGCCAGTCAGCAGCAGCACATCGCACGGATAGTGCGCGACCACTTCACAGAGTGCGCCGAGGATCTTGGTGATGTTGATCTGATCGTTGAGAAACGCGGCGTGGAGCTTTTGCAGGTCGAAGCCGATCAGCGATTCGTATAGGTCGAAACCGCTCTGACCCCCGACATCACGGCGCACGGCGGCGTTGACGTAGTCAAGGACGGTCTGGCTGATCGCGTTGTCGCCCAGCAACTGGCGGTAGCTTTGCGGGCTGACTTCCTGCGGGACTTGCGGGTCGTAATGCTCGTAGGCCTTAAGCAACGCAAGGCCCAGCGGTGCGAACACCTGCAGGTTCAGTTGCTGGCGCAGAATCATGTCCTGGGCGCTGACCGATTCGTCGCCGCACAACCGCGACATCAGCGAATCCGGGGCTTTCACGCCCGCGTTCTGCAAGGCTTTCTCGAAGCTCGGCAGGATGAAGTCCTGAATCACGTCCAGCAGGATGTCGTCGCCGGCCACTTTGAAGCCATCGCGAAAACGCTGCTCGGGCACGATGTGCACATTGCTGCCGCTGCCGGTGTTGCCGGCGCGGTCGAGGCGATAGTCGGTGATGACCAGGTCGGTGGTGCCACCGCCGATGTCGATGGTCGCCAGGGTGATGCGTTCACGGTCGGTCTTGTCTGGCCGGGCGATGGTGTCGAAAAACTCTTCCGGGTGACCGGCGAAGTTCTCGTTGACCTCGGTGTACAGGTACACCAACTGGCCGCAGGAGGCTTCGTCCCATTCCACACGGATGCTCGGGATCGGCGTGCGCGGGCTGACGGCCTGATCCTGATGCGGATCTTCCTCGCCGGCGTGCCAGCCAAGGCTTTTCCACACCAGGCCGATGGCCTGCTGCATGCGTTCATTGAGGATGCTGCGCTCGGCCTGGGGCATGCCCGGTGGCACGGTCAGGGTGATGCTGTTGAGCTGGCGCGGCACGCGGGTGTGACCCTGGCGCGAGCGTTGGGCCGGGCTGTTGATTTGCGACAGCGCCTGGGCCAGCACCTCGGCGAGCATGAAGGTCATCAGCGAGCTGCGCGAGTAGCGCGGCATGAACACCGGCAGACGATCGTCTTCTTCGAGGCTGTAAAGCGCCTCGCCGGTTTCGTTGATCAGGTGCGAGAACGGCGCGGCGGTGGCGTAGGGCTCGTTGTCGGTCTTGATGTACGAGCAGTTGAAACGCCAGCCGTGGCCGTAGGCGTTTTCATCCCACAGGTAACGTTTCGGGCTGGACAGGCCCGTCGAGCCTTCGGTGCCGCGACGGCGGCTGGCCAGACGGCTGGCCTCGTTGCCGACCCGGGCGATCGTCGCCCACTGGAACGCATCGTGACGGCCGCTCTTGACCGAGCAGTGGTCCTTGCCGAAATACGCCTGGGCAAACTCCACACGGCTTTCAAACGGCAGGTTGTAGGTGTGTTCGGGGGTGATCAGGTCGCGCAGTTCCAACACGTAATTCTGCTTCAGCCCGGAGCCGGCCTGACCGTGGTTCTCGATCAGGATGCCGCAGGTGCGTGAGTTGCCGACGTCCAGCACCAGGTCCACCGGAATCGGTTTGACCAGGCCATTGCTGTCGTTGGCCACCACTTTCAGCTCAGGGATTTCCACCTTCGGCCTGGCGGTCGACTGCGCTGCCGCAGACGGCGTGCTCAACAGGCTCAGCAGGTTGAGGTAGTGCGCCAGGTGATGGTTGGCGCGGATGTCGATGTCCAGCTCTTCGCGGGAACGATGGGCATTGCCTTCGTTGAACACTTCGAGCAGCCATTCGTTGACCCATGGCTGGGCCAGGAACCAACGGGTTTCGCTGGCCTTGGTCGCCAGTTTGAAGGACACGCCGGAGCTGATGTCTTCTTCGTTCGGCGCCAGGTAGGCGGTGCCGTCACGCTTGGGCATGACGCGGCTGTCGAACGCCATCGTCAGGCGATGGGTGTTGCCGTCGATGTCTGGCGTGGCCAGTTTCACCAGGCGCATCCGCGACCAGTTGGTCGGGCCTTCGTCAAAGCGGTGCGGCGGCATGAAACGGAAAAACGGCGTCGGCAGCCAGACACCGTCCAGCAGCTCGAGGCTGCTTTTCATGTCGACGCTGAACGCCGGCTTGGCCTTCTCGACCTTTTCCGGTTCGGGCTCGTAGAAGTAGAAGTCTTTCTCTTCGTTGTACATCAGCCGGCAGATCAGCCCGCTGATCATCGGCGCGAACTCGCCCGCCGGTTCCTTGCGAGGATCCAGGCGCAGGGCGAAATCCATGAACTGGATACCGGTGTCACTGACGAGCGTGACGGTGTCTTCGAATTGGGTGACTTCAGGCAACATGTCGGGTTATTCCAGTCTTATTCGCCCATTTGCCGCATGGACATGGGGAATTGATCTTTTCCGTAACCGCCGGTGCAGTCCGCGACCGTGGTCGCCCCTTTGCGGCAGTTGACCTTGGGCATGTCGTAAGTGCTGCCATCGCCACACACGGCCTGGCCCTGGCTGTCGATGGCGAGGCTGCCGCCTTTCATGGTAGCGCTCACCGGCCCGCTGCATTTCGTGCCGTCGGCCTGGTGTACGGTGACTTCGCCCTTACCGTCCTTGAGCTGGTATTCCAGGCGCAGCGGCTTGCCGGTCCGGCGATCCTGAATGCCGGCACCGGCGCGGTACTGACCGTCGAGGAACTTGGCGGCACCGTCGGCTGCGTCAGGCGGAATGCTCAAGGCCGGGCCCGGTTTTGTGGTTGCGGCTGCGGCGGCGGATTTTTGTGCGTCGGGCGGTGTGGTGACAGGTGCCTCGGTTTTGGCTTCGGCTTCCGGTGGCGCGGGTGGCGCGGGTGGCGCGGTTGGGGATTCGGCGGCCGGGTCTTGCGTGATGCCGGCAGTCGCGGCGTCAGCTTCGTTGCCTGCGAGCGCCGGGGCTTCCGCGCCTTGGGTGCCGGTCACGGCGGTGCCTGTGGTGGAACCGGCGACCGTGCCGGTCACGGGAACGCCATTCAGCGTTGTGACATTGCCGGTCAGTTGTGGCTCTTCCAGCTGATTTTCCACCGGCCCGATGCCCTCGGGCAGCAAGTCCACCGCCACCAATGGAATCGGTACGCAACCGCGCAGGCCGAGCAACAGCCACAACAGCAGCAACAGGAGCGGCAGCAGCAACAGCCACCACCAGCGACGCCACCACGGACGAGCTACCACGGGCACGACGGGCGCCACCACCGGTTCTTCAACCACGGGTGGCAGCGTGAAGACGGGCGGAACCTGATAAAGGCAGTGCAGGGGATCGCGATTACCGGTACCGGCGTGCTCGAAACCCCAGAAGGTCAGCACCGGCTTGCCTTGCACCAGGTAGACGAAGTTTTCGTCAGGGAAATGAATGACGCGCTTGAGCAGCTTGCCGAACACGGCTTTGTCGCCTTGCTGCTGTTCGGCCGGGTCCGTGCCCAGGAAACGCTGGCTCAACTCATCGAGCGCAGCCTTCAGGGCTTCAAGTTGGCGACGGGCCGGAGCGCGTTCTTCTTCGGTCGCACTGCTCCACGGGATCACATCGCCTTCGATACCGCTGTACCAATCGATCTGGTTGCCGAGTTCATCGCTTTGAGGAATGGCCAGGTGGTCGACCATGTCGGGGTTCTTGCGGCGAATGGCTTCGCGCAATTGCAGGGCAGCCCGATAGACCGGTTGACCTGTTTCGCCCAGGGCTGTGAATGACCCGCTCTTACCGCTGCGTAATAATGCCCCGCGCATTCAAACTCCATATGTTCCGTTGCGCAAAAATGACAGACAAAAGTGTCTGTTCCTGCTCCTGCATTTAGCTGGCGACCTTAATGTCATAATGATGTCGCCGTCAATCAGCAGAGGTCCAAAACCGTATGAGACTAGCGTAAGCGTGCGGAGGTTGCATGGGGGCAATGTGAATTGATTTGGGAAGACTCCGACGTCCGCTTTTTTAAGCTTGCTGAATCGTTTCATTAGCGCTATAAAAAATGCACAACTCCAAGAAAGGCTTCCCCATGACCCCTCTCAAATTAGTCGTTGCCCTTGGCGCGCTGTCCGCCTCCCACGCCATGGCTTGGGACTACGTCCTGCTCGACAGCGACAAGGCTGCCCAGAACTGGCAGATCACCAGCCAGCAACTCGGTGTCAAAACCGACAAACCCTTCTCCGTGACCCTGCGCACCTTGCACGGCGGCCGGCAAGAGGGCGTCAGCATCGTCGACATCGATAACGGCACAATGAAACTCTCGGTGGTGCCCACTCGCGGCATGAACGTGTTGCAAGCAACGGTCGGCGATGTACGCATGGGCTGGGACTCTCCGGTCAAGGACGTGGTCAATCCGTCCTTCATCGAACTCAACGGCCGCGGCGGACTGGGCTGGCTCGAAGGTTTCAACGAACTGGTGGCTCGCTGTGGCTACGAATGGGTCGGCCATCCCGGCATCGACAACGGCGAACTGCTGACCCTGCATGGCCGCGCCGCCAACATCCCGGCCAGCAAAGTCACCCTGCACATCGACGAAAAACCGCCTTATGCCATCAGCCTGCGCGGCGAGCTGAAAGAGCAGGCGTTCAAAAAAGTCGATTTCTCGGTGGTAACTGAGTTGGTCACTGAGCCCGGCAGCGTAGCGTTCGCCCTGAACGACACGTTGACCAACAACGGCGACTACCCGAAGGAATACCAGGCGCTGTACCACAGCAACTTCAGCACGCCATTCCTGGAGCAGGGCGCGCGTTTTGCAGCGCCGGTTAAACAGGTGTCGCCGTTCAACGAAAAGGCCAAAGGGGATTTGCCGGATTGGCAGACTTACCGTGCACCGACCAAGGATTACGACGAGACGGTTTACAACGTCGTGCCTTATGGCGATGCCAAGGGCGACACGCTGACCGTGTTGCATAACAAAGCCGGGAGCCTTGGGGTGTCGGTGGGGTTCAATACGCAGCAGTTGCCGGTGTTTTCGTTGTGGAAGAACACGGATACGCAAGGGCAGGGGTATGTGACCGGGTTGGAGCCGGGGACGAGTTTTTCTTACAACCGTCGGTATCAGCGGCCGATTGGTTTGGTGCCGATGATAGGGGTTAAAGAGCAGAGGCAGTTTCAGATCCATTACAGCTTGTTGGCGGATAAGGGGGCTGTGGATAAGGCGTTGAAGCGTGTGAGTGAGATTCAAGGTGGGCGGGAGACTGAGGTAAGGCAGACGCCGCTGGTGGATTTGACCAAAGAGTAAGCGGCCTTGCGAGATGAGCAGTGGAGGTCTGTGTTCACCGCTCATCAAAAGGCTAAAAAGGAAGTCTCATTTCTGACGCTTGTGCCGCATCAAACAGACGCCGGATGAAATCGAAGTCGTTCCAGGTTTGGTTGGTATAAAACCGATGCTCCTTATTTCCGATCTCATCGATGTAATAGATAACGTACTCCGCATATTTCTCGTCGGCGTTGAAGCTGTAACGCAATGAAAGAGAAAAGTCATTTTCCTTGAGTTTCACAAACGAGTTGTTGTCGTCATAACTCCAGGAGAATTCGCCTCTCTCCGTTCTCGCGGTGAGTGCTTTGATGAAATCGAGAAATCTAGGCGGTAGCATATTGACGCCCTCTGGCCGGGTTAACCTTTTCGAGGTTTTCTTTGATGTTTTCAAGATTGTGGTGAAGAAGGATTCTGATCGGCTTTTCGAGCGGAGCGTTTGCCGTCGCGAAAACCCCTTTTCTGATGGTGATTTCAGTTTCTCCAAGGATATTGTCAATCCTTTCGAACTCCTGACCTGTACCGGGTATTTTGGCAAACAGAATCCTGAAATGCTGATAGCACTTCAGCGCCAATGGATAGTTTTCGGTGTCCACATAACCTGCTGCTTCATTGAGCGTCGCAATGCATTCACTGATGGCCGAGGCGCCCTCTACAGCTTTTGCGTCCTTGAGTATTCTGTTGGCTTCTGCACTGATGCTGCGTGAGTAACGAACACTGTGCAGAACTTCGGATATTGAAATGATTAGCGCGACGATCGTAATGACTGTGCCAATGTAGGAAAAGTTGTTCAGGGTTGTCGGAGAGCCAACAACAATTTCCTGCTGCAATAGCGCCGCCCATACGATAGCAATGCTTATCAGGCAATAGACGAATCTCATCCAATGACTTCTTAGTAACTTCATGTATTACTGACGCTCTCTCTGAATAGTGATCTGAATGATTTGCTGGAATAGCCATCGGTTACGCTGAGGCTGGTCGGTATTGCAACGCTTCTGCCAAATGCTCGCGTGTAATTGCATTTACCTGTTCAAGGTCTGCCAGCGTGCGTGCGACCTTGAGCAGTCGATGAGCTGACCTGAGTGACAAGGTCAAACGCTCGCAAGCAGTTTCCAGCCAGGCTTCATCGGTTGCGGTTAACTTGCAGTGTCGACGCAGCCCTGGCAGATCAAGGAATGCGTTGGCACAGCCTTGGCGCTTGTTTTGACGCTCCCGGGCGTCGGCGACCAGTACCGCAGCAGTGGCGGTGTCATCACCGGGTTTGAGCGCAGGATTTAACGCCGTGGCTTCGCGCGCGACGGTCAGGTGCAGGTCGATCCGATCCAGCAGCGGCCCCGACAGTTTGTTGCGGTAGCGCTGGACCATGTCCGGTGTGCAACTGCATTTGCCGCTGGGTTCGCCAAGATATCCACAGGGGCACGGGTTCATCGCGGCGACTAACTGAAAGCGCGCCGGAAACCTCACGCGATCCTTGGCGCGGGAAATCACGATGTGGCCCGATTCCAGTGGCTCCCTTAAAACCTCCAACACCTTGCGATCGAATTCCGGAAGTTCATCGAGGAACAGTACGCCGTGGTGGGCGAGGGTGATTTCGCCGGGTTGCGGTTTCGAACCACCACCCACCAGCGCTGGGCCGGAGGCCGAGTGATGGGGCTGGCGGAAGGGTCTTTGCGGCCAGTGGCTCAGGGGCACGCAACTGGTGACGGATTGAATGGCTGCGACTTCCAGCGCCTCGTTTTCGGCGAGCGGTGGAAGCAAACCCGGCAACCGACTCGCCAGCAACGTTTTCCCGGTCCCCGGCGGTCCGCTGAACAGCAGGTTATGAGCCCCAGCCGCCGCAATCAGCAATGCGCGCTTGGCCGAGATTTGCCCCTGCACCTCATTCAAGTCCGGATAGGGTTTGCTGGCATAGAGCAAGCCATTGGAAACGTAGGGTTCGACCGGCGTATGTCCATTGAAGTGCGCAACGGCTTCCAGCAGGTGATCCACGGCAAACACCTTCAATCCCGACGCCAGGCAGGCTTCCTCGGCATTCGCCCGCGGCACCATCAGCGAGCGTCCGGCCTTGCGCGCAGCCAGCGCAGCCGGCAGCACGCCCCTCACGGCACGTACCGCGCCTGACAGCGCCAATTCTCCCAGGCATTCAATGTCATCCAGCGTCAACGTCGGCACCTGCACACTGGCGGACAGAATTCCCAGGGCAATCGCTAAGTCGAACCGTCCGCCGTCCTTCGGTAAGTCAGCGGGAGCGAGATTCAAGGTGATACGCCGTGCAGGAAATTGCAGCCCCGAGTTGATGATCGCGCTACGCACCCGGTCCTTGCTTTCCTTCACTGCCGCTTCGGGCAAACCGACCATCGTCAGGGACGGCAAGCCATTGGCCAGATGGACTTCGACGGTGACGGCGGGCGCATCCACGCCAATCTGGGCGCGGCTGTGGACGATGGAGAGGGACATGGTCGTTCCTTGAGCTTTACGGGAACCGCTTCCTGCGGTTTTTTGAAGGGTAGTCGGGGTGTTGTTCTTCGGCGTTACGAATGAGGCGACAAACTTTCACTGGATGTTGCGAGTGTCTTTCTGGTGATGAAGCGTAAGCGAGCGTGGGGTGCCGACGTAATGGGTCTCGGGATGAGGTTTTTGTAGGACCTTGCCTAGAACATTGACGGACGCCGGTGAAAGTGGGTGAGCGCTCTTGTCTGTCTGGCTGGGCTGCTTATGATCATTAATTGATCGCTGACTTCGGAGAGGATAATGAACAGTAATGGAATGCGGCCCGTTCATCCTGGCGAAATTCTTCAGGAGGAGTTTCTTGAACCGTTGGGCATTTCAGAGTCAGCTTTCGCCCATTCGTTGAACGAACCGTTAAATGTGGTCAACGATATCGTGATGCAACAGCGTTGTGTCAGTGCTGATCTAGCGGGGAAGCTATCTGACCACCTGAACACCACGCCCGAGTTCTGGCTGAACCTGCAAGCGACTTACGATTTGCGGGAAGCTGGAATCGAACGTGGTAGGGCTTTAAATACTTAAAGCGATTGCAAGATCCGCGAAGCACGCTTCCACCAAGGCGCATTGACCGTCCGTTGCGCCCGTTCACCCTCCGCAAGCATCTGCGGAACATCCTGCAACCGAATCCACGGCTGGTTATTCCAGTGCAGCAAACTCAGCGACATCTCCGGCCAGTTCAACAGACTCAGGACCGGGCGTTCGCTTGACGTCGGTTGTTGGGCGTCTCTGAGGGCTGGCACTACGTTGTGGGTCAGCCATTCGCGCAGGCCTCGGTATTCGGGGCAGTAGTGGTAGATAAGCAGGGCGTAGACGCCGGATTCGCTGATTAGCAGGGTGTTTTCGAGGGTGCCGTGGATGACGACTCGCGCGGATTGATGTTGATCGGGATCGAGTTTTCGGACGGCGCGTTCGTCGAGGAAAAGGCGAAGCAGACGGCCCAGGTCTCGGGCGCTGAACCAAGGCTGGTTTTCGATCAAAAGCGCGTGGAGGTGGAGTTTGTGGCGGGTGAAGACGTGAGGGACTAGATAAGCGTTATCGCAACTCATTAATACAGCTCCTTTTGCTAAAGAGGCTGCCGTCAATCGTCGCCAAACAATTGGGTGGCAGCTGTACGCGGGTTGGCGAACCGGAGCAAAAGGAACCCGGCAGACCCGAAGGTCTCCCACGCACAGCCGCCATGACTCGAGAGATGGTCGTCGTACGCCTTAAGCTTCCAGGTCGCCAAACCCAGTGCTGAATATTCAGCTGAGAATGAGCTTAGGAGCCTGGGCTTCACGGCGCTATCGGACGGCGGTGGTGATCTTTGTAGGACGTTGCCGAGAGGGTGGCGGGGCGGCAGATCAGGAGATTGCAGCCTTTGGCAGGTCCTACAGGGTTGGTCGGTCCAGTGTGGGAAGGCTGGTAGACCGAGGTGACTCTATTCGCGAGCAGGCTCGCTCCCACAGGGGGCTGCGTTGTCAGCAGGGTTATTCGGCAGGCGGACTCAGCTTCGCTTCCAGCTCCGCAACCTTCGCTTCGAGGCTTTCCAGCCGTGCCCGGGTCCGTGCCAGCACAACCATCTGGCTATCAAACTCTTCCCGGCTCACCAGGTCCAGCTTGCTGAAGCCGCTCTGCAACAACGCCTTGAACTGGCTTTCGATTTCGCTTTTCGGCAATGGGGTTTCGCCGCTGAAGAGGCGGGAGGCGGTGCCGCTCAGGGCGTCGAGGAAATCTTTGGGTGCGAGCATGGGAAATGTCCTGTCAACAATGGCGGGCAGTGTATCACGCAGTGTCTATAGTCAATTCCGTCAGCAGGAATGCACGCTTTTCGCGCATGTGGACAGACGGCTGCGCACTGTTGTTGTGCGTATCCGTGGGGCCGATTGAGGAAAGGGGCTGTTGGCAGCGGTCAAGGGGTTGAATTCAGTGGGTTTTGGCGAGATGGCAAGCTTTCTGCTTAGTCAGTCGTAACCCATGCACTGATGCAGTCGCTGTGACGAATGCAGTGCGCCAAGCGAAACGGGGAGTTGTTTCGTGAGGAGCGGTTAGCTGGCGTCGGACGGGCAGGTAAGGTCGACGATGCGTTACAAAGCCAGGCACTGCGCTTAGACTTGAGTCGGGTTTGTTTTCCTGGGGCAAGTCCACCAATTCGGGAGAGAGTTTTCATGAAGCTAGTCACTGCCATCATCAAGCCGTTCAAACTGGACGACGTGCGCGAGTCGCTGTCCGAGATCGGCGTGCAGGGCATTACCGTTACTGAAGTCAAAGGCTTCGGTCGGCAGAAGGGTCACACCGAGCTGTATCGCGGCGCGGAATACGTGGTCGATTTCCTGCCTAAGGTAAAGATCGATGTCGCCATTGACGACAAGGATCTGGACCGGGTTATCGAGGCGATAACCAAGGCCGCCAACACCGGCAAGATCGGTGACGGCAAGATCTTCGTGGTCAATCTGGAACAGGCGATTCGCATCCGTACCGGCGAAACCGATACCGACGCGATTTAAACGCCGCCACAAACCCAACGCCCCAGGAGAAAACAATATGACTCTGCGTAAATTCGCAGGGCTAGGAGCCCTGTTGTCCCTCGTAATGCCCAGCCTGGCTATGGCGGCAGACGAAGTGGCGGCCCCAGTCCTCAACTCCGGCGATACCGCCTGGATGATGACCTCGACAGCCCTCGTGCTGTTCATGACCATTCCCGGCCTCGCCCTGTTCTACGGCGGCATGGTTCGCTCCAAAAACATTCTTTCCGTGATGATGCAGTGCTTCGCCATTACCGGTCTGATCAGCATTCTGTGGGTCATTTATGGCTACAGCATCGCGTTCGACACCACCGGCATGGAGCAGGGCGTCGTCAACTTCAACTCGTTCTTCGGTGGCATGGGCAAGGCATTCCTCGCCGGTGTCACGCCGTCGAGCCTGACCGGTCCTGCGGCGCTGTTCCCTGAGGCGGTGTTCATCACCTTCCAGATGACCTTCGCCATCATCACCCCTGCGCTGATCGTCGGTGCCTTCGCCGAGCGGATGAAGTTCTCCGCCATGCTGATCTTCATGGGCGTGTGGTTCACCCTGGTTTATGCACCGATTGCGCACATGGTCTGGTCCGGCAACGGCGGCCTGATGTGGGATTGGGGTGTGCTCGACTTCGCGGGCGGCACCGTGGTGCACATCAACGCCGGTGTGGCCGGTCTGGTTGCGTGCATCGTGCTCGGCAAGCGCAAAGGCTTCCCGACCACCCCGATGGCACCGCACAACCTCGGTTACACCCTGATGGGCGCCGCGATGCTGTGGGTCGGCTGGTTCGGTTTCAACGCCGGTTCCGCCGCTGCGGCCAACGGCACGGCCGGTATGGCAATGCTGGTGACCCAGATCGCAACCGCCGCCGCTGCACTGGGCTGGATGTTCGCCGAGTGGATCACTCACGGCAAACCAAGTGCATTGGGTATCGCTTCGGGTGTTGTGGCCGGTCTGGTCGCCATCACCCCGGCCGCTGGCACCGTGGGCCCGATGGGCGCGCTGGTCATCGGCCTGGCAGCGGGCGTGGTGTGCTTCTTCTGCGCCACCACCCTGAAACGCAAACTCGGTTATGACGATTCCCTGGACGCCTTCGGTGTGCACGGCATCGGCGGTATCCTCGGCGCGATCCTGACCGGTGTGTTCGCCGCACCGTCCCTGGGTGGCTTCGGCACCGTCACCGACATCGCCGCTCAAGTCTGGATTCAGTGCAAAGGCGTGGGCTTCACGGTGATCTACACCGCGATCGTCACCTACATCATTCTCAAGGTACTGGACGCTGTCATGGGTCTGCGTATCACGGAAGAAGAAGAGGCCGTCGGCATCGACCTGGCACTCCACAACGAACGCGGCTACAACTTGTAAGCACGCGCATAAAAAACTTGCCCGGCTTGCCGGGCATTTTTTTGTCTGGCGTTTGTCAGTGAAGAGACTGCTGAAAGGTTTTTTCGTACACGTTTAGTGGCGTTTACGACGGGCGTTTTTCTGCGGCCAATGGCTTACATGATTGAAGGAATATTAGGGCCTTTGTTTTTTCCCAGAGCGCGCTAGAATGCGCCCCGAACGTGCGGAGAACTGTATGTGGCAACAGACTCTGATTACCCTGCGGGCACGGCCCCGGGGCTTTCATCTGGTAACGGACGAGTTACTCGCCGGCCTGCCTGAACTCAAGGCGTGCCGGGTCGGTCTGTTGCATTTGTGGCTGCAGCATACCTCGGCGTCGTTGACCATCAACGAGAACGCCGATCCGGCGGTACGTCGCGACTTCGAACGATTTTTCAATCGTCTGATCCCACAAGGAACAGACGGCTATGAGCATAACGACGAAGGCCTGGACGACCTCCCGGCGCACTTCAAGGCCAGCGTGCTTGGCTGTCAGCTCAGTTTGCCGATTTCGGCAGGCCGACTGGCGCTGGGGACCTGGCAAGGTGTTTATCTGGGCGAGCACCGTGATTTTGGCGGTGCCCGTAAAGTCCTCGCCACCGTGCACGGTGAAGAGGCATGAACCGCTGGTCACCAGCGGTTATTGAATTTTTCCGGCGGCTGTCGACAGACGGTGAAGCTGGGCTATAACTAATCTGCTTTTCGCAAGTCATGAGGTAGAACATGAGCGACGATGATCTGGAAAACGACGACCTCGAAGTAGGCGACGACGACGAAACCGAAGAAGGTCTGGAAGCAGCGGCCGAAGACGTCGCTGAAGACGACGGCGGTGAAACGCCCGTTCCGACCGCCAAAGGCAAAGCCAAGGCTGCGGTATCGGTTGACGAGCTGCCGAGCGTCGAAGCCAAGAACAAGGAACGCGACGCCCTGGCCAAGGCCATGGAAGAGTTTCTGGCACGGGGCGGCAAGGTGCAGGAAGTGGAGGCCAATGTGGTCGCCGATCCGCCCAAGAAGCCTGACAACAAGTACGGCAGCCGGCCTATCTAAGCGTCTGCTATTGGCTTGCTGAAAAGGCCCGCCGTCGCTGCGGGCTTTTTCATGGGCGGTAAAAAGCTCTGGGCCTGCGGCGATCCCCTGTAGGAGTGAGCCTGCTCGCGATTGCGGTGTGTCAGGCAACATAAATGCTGAATGTCACACCGCAATCGCGAGCAGGCTCACTCCTACAAGGGAATATCGGTGATCTCAGGATTGGTGCTGGGAATTCCACCGAGCCAGCAACGCCGGCAATTCGGTCAAACTGCGAATCTCGGCATCCGGTGCCTTCTCGGCTTCCCAGTCCTTGCGCGCCGGGTTAAACCAGATCGCCCGCAACCCCGCCTGCTGCGCCCCGGCAATGTCATCCCCCGGATGATCGCCGATATGCACCGCCGTCTCCGCCGTCGCACCGCCCCGTTGCAATGCCTCATGAAACAGGCGCGCATCGGGCTTGGCGATGCCGATGTCTTCGGCGCACAACGCAAACTTGAAGTAATCGGCCAGCCCCAGCCGGCGCACATCGGCGTTGCCATTTGTGACCACGCCCAGGGCGTAATGCTTGGCCAGGGTTTCCAGCGTCGGCTCGACGTCGGGAAACACTTCGATCTGGTGCCGGGCATGCAGGAACACTTCAAAACTCTTGTCGGCCAGGTCCGACGCCTCGCCGTGGTCGTATCCGGCCTCCTCCAGCGCATGGAACAACACCCGGCGCCGCAGCGCGCTGATACGGTGTTTGAGGCTCGGTTCGAGGGTCAGGACCCGTTCCCGAATAGCCCACAAATGGTCCACCGGCAGCGCGCTCAGGTTCGGTGCGTGCTCGGTCAGCCATTCACGCAGTATGGCTTCGGCGCTGACGATCACCGGGGCGGTGTCCCACAGGGTGTCGTCGAGGTCGAAGGTGATCAATTGGATGGTCATGAATCATCGCCTTTAATGCGTTTGGCCCGTGGATGGGCGCTGTCGTAGACCGTGGCCAGGTGCTGGAAGTCCAGGTGGGTGTAGATCTGGGTGGTCTTGATGTCCGAGTGGCCGAGCAATTCCTGTACGGCGCGCAGGTCCTGCGAGGATTCCAGCAAATGGCTGGCAAAGGAATGTCGCAACATGTGCGGGTGCAGGTTCTGCCCCAGCTCGCGCTCACCAGCAGCTTTGACCCGCAACTGAATCGCCCGGGGGCCAAGGCGCCGACCTTGCTGGCTGACGAACACCGCATCGTCTGCCGGGTTAGTCATGGCCCGCAACGGCAGCCACAGTTCCAGGGCTTCACGCGCTTTTTTGCCGACCGGCAGCAGGCGAGTCTTGCTGCCTTTGCCGAGCACCTGAACCATGCCGTCGGCCAGATCCAGCTGATCCATATTAAGCCCGGTCAGCTCCGAAAGGCGCAAACCCGAGGAATAGAACAGCTCCAGAATCGCCTGATCCCGACGTGCCAGGAAGTCATCCTCCACCGCGCCTTCAAGCAGTTGCAGCGCGCGGTCGGTATCGAGGGTTTTCGGCAGCCGTCTTTCGCCCTTGGGCGGTGCCAGGCCGTTGGCCGGGTCGTGATCGCAAAGACCTTCGCGGTTCAAATAATGATAGAGCCCACGGACGGCAGACAGCAGTCGCGCCAGGCTGCGCGAAGATTGACCCTGGGAATGCAGGCGCGCGATCAGGCTGCGCAGACGCTGAATGTCTAGCGCGGCCCAGCTGCTGATGTTCTGTTTGACGCACCAGCCCAGCACTTTGTCGAGATCGCGGCGGTAGGCGTGCAGCGTGTGGGGCGACACCTGCCGCTCACTGCGCAGGTGTTCGCAGTAAGCGTCCAGTTGCCGTTCCATGGTCAGCGTACCGAGCGCAGGGAACTGTTGACCCGAGGCAGCACGCGACCCATGACTTCGGCGATGTAGCTCAGGAACAGCGTACCGACCGAGCTTTTGTAGTGTTGCGGGTCGCGACTGGCGATGGCCAGGACGCCGTGGATGCCTTGATGGCTGATGGCGACAACGGCGGTGGAGCCGATCTGTTTGCGCTGTTCTTCGCCGAACAGGAAGTCCAGTTCGTGATCGCGCAGGCTGCCGCTGACGCTTTTGTCTTCCGAGAGCAAGCCGCCAATGGCCGTTTGCGCGTCGGCATGGGTGACCCAGCGGCCCACCGGCATCGGGTTGTCACCCAGCAGGATCAGGCTGACAAAAGGCACCTGGAAGTCCTGGCGCAGACTGTCTTCGACGCTGATCACCACGTCTTCCAGGCTGCTGGCATCCATCAGCGCCAGAATCAGGCGGCGGGTTTTGTCGAAGAGGCGGTCGTTGTCGCGGGCCACGTCCATCAAATGCGAGAGGCGATGACGCAACTCAATGTTGCGGTCGCGCAGGATCTTCATCTGGCGTTCGACCAGCGAGACGGTATCGCCGCGCTGGTGCGGAATGCGCAAGGCCGGGAGTAGTTCTTCGTGCTCGACGAAGAAATCCGGATGAGCCTCCAGGTACGCGGCAATCGCCGCCGCCTCAAGGCTTTCGGAAGGGGATTCGTCGGGCTGTGGGGCGGGAACCTGGGGCTTATCTTTCATGGATTCGACTCTCTCAAAGACGCACTTGTCCTTCATAAACGCGGACTGCCGGGCCGGTCATCATGACCGGATGGCCAGGGCCTGCCCATTCAATGGACAGACGCCCGCCGGGCAGGTCGATCAATAGCGGCGAATCCATCCACCCCTGGCTGATCGCGGCCACTGCAGCAGCGCAGGCGCCGGTGCCGCAGGCCTGGGTTTCCCCGGCGCCACGTTCCCAGACGCGCAACTGCGCACGGTTCCGGTCGATGACCTGGAGAAAACCGACGTTGACCCGCGCCGGGAAGCGCGGGTGGTGTTCGATTTTCGGTCCCAGTTCATGCACCGGTGCGTTGTTGATGTCGCTGACCCGCAACACGGCATGGGGGTTTCCCATGGACACGGCGGCCAGTTCGACGGTCGTACCCTCGACATCGAGCTTATAACTCAAGGCCTGTTCTGGCGCGTCGAATGGAATCTCGGTCGGTACCAGACGCGGTGCGCCCATGTTGACACCAATCTGGCCGTCGCTGCGGATATCCAGTTCGATGATGCCGCTTTTGGTCTCGACGCGAATCTGCCGCTTGGCGGTCAGGCGTTTGTCGAGCACGAAGCGGGCGAAACAGCGCGCACCGTTGCCGCACTGTTCCACTTCGGAACCATCGGAGTTGAAGATCCGGTAGCGGAAGTCCACGTCCGGGTTGCTCGGCGCTTCGACGATCAGCAACTGGTCGAAACCGATGCCGGTGTGCCGATCGCCCCATTGCTTGGCGTGCTTGGGCAGGATGTGCGCGTGCTGGCTGACCAGGTCGAGGACCATGAAGTCGTTGCCCAGGCCGTGCATCTTGGTAAAACGCAGCAGCATGGGATTACTCCGGCAGCAGGCTTTCGCCAGCAAACAACTCGGCTACCGTCTCACGGCGACGCACTTCAAATGCCTGATCACCGTCCACCAACACTTCAGCGGCGCGGCCGCGGGTGTTGTAGTTGGAGCTCATGACAAACCCATAGGCGCCGGCCGAATGCACGGCCAACAGATCGCCTTCTTCCAGGGCCAGTTCACGATCCTTGGCCAGGAAGTCGCCGGTCTCGCAGATCGGGCCGACGATGTCGTAGGCGCGCGCCGCTGCAGTGCGCGGGCGCACGGCGGTGACATCCATCCAGGCCTGGTACAGCGCCGGACGGATCAGGTCGTTCATGGCCGCGTCGACGATGGCGAAGTCTTTGTGTTCGGTGTGCTTGAGGTACTCGACCTGGGTCAGCAGCACGCCGGCGTTGGCGACGATGAAACGGCCCGGCTCGAACACCAGCGCCAGGTCGCGACCGTCGAGACGCTCGCGCACGGCTTTGATGTAGTCGGCAGCCAATGGCGGCTCTTCATCGCGATAACGCACGCCCAAACCGCCACCGAGATCGATGTGGCGCAGGTAGATGCCGCAATCGCCGAGGCGGTCGACCAGGCCCAGCAGGCGGTCGAGGGCGTCGATGAACGGCGGCAGGGTGGTCAGTTGCGAACCGATGTGGCAATCGACGCCGACCACTTCCAGGTTGGGCAACTGGGCGGCGCGGATGTACACGTCTTCGGCGTCGGCGATGGCGATGCCGAACTTGTTCTCTTTGAGACCGGTGGAAATGTACGGGTGCGTGCCGGCATCGACGTCCGGGTTCACACGTAGCGAGATCGGTGCGCGAACACCCAGCTCGGCGGCGACCACTTGCAGACGCTCCAGCTCATCGGTGGATTCGACGTTGAAGCAATGGACGCCAACTTCCAGGGCGCGACGCATGTCGTCACGGGTCTTGCCGACACCGGAGAAAACGATCTTGTCGGCGCTGCCGCCGGCGGCCAGTACGCGTTCCAGCTCGCCACGGGAGACGATGTCAAAACCGGCGCCAAGACGGGCCAGGACATTCAGTACACCCAGGTTGGAGTTGGCCTTGACCGCAAAGCAGACCAGGTGCGGCATGCCGACCAGCGCATCGGCGTATGCCAGGTACTGGGCTTCGATGTGCGCGCGGGAGTAGACGTAGGTCGGTGTGCCGAAACGTTCGGCGATGGCCGACAGGGCCACACCTTCGGCAAACAGCTCCCCGCCACGGTAATTAAAAGCGTCCATGGCGTTCCCTTATTGGTAGACGTCGTGCTTGTGTGCTTTGGACGGCTGCTTTTGCGAGGACTGAGCCTGCTCGGCGGGATCCTGGGAATCGTCGGGCAGATACAGCGGGCCTTTTTGACCACAGGCCGACACAAGGCAGGCAACCGCGACGAGCGCAGCAAGGGAAGAGATCAGGCGCTTCATGGCGAAATCCTTGAAAATGCATTAATTGCGCCGGAGTATACCGGCCACCCGTCAGCTTGCCTATGCGACGGGGCTCCCGTCCGGCGGGGCTTGGCACGATGCTGGTCAGCCGGGCGCAATCCCTGTGGGAGCGAGCCTGCTTGCGAAGGCGTAGTGTCAGTCAACATTGATGTTGAATATGATGGGCCCTTCTCGAGCAGGCTCGCTCCCACAGGTTTCGTGATCACCGTGGGTCGTTATCCTTTGCAATCACCGGGGCTCGCCCGTATCTTGCGGCGCTTGAGCGTGAACAGACACTTTTTGAGGTTGCCGTAATGAGTTTGACCGAAGCCCGTTTCCATGACCTGGTCGATGCCACCCAGCAGACGCTGGAGGATATTTTTGACGATAGTGGCCTGGATATCGATCTGGAGAGCTCGGCCGGTGTGCTCACCGTCAAGTTCGAAAACGGCAGCCAGTTGATCTTCAGCCGCCAGGAACCCCTGCGTCAGCTGTGGCTCGCGGCCGTGTCCGGTGGTTTCCACTTCGATTACGACGAAGAGAGCGAGCGCTGGATGTGCGACAAGAGTGAAGAACAGTTGGGCGAGATGCTTGAGCGCATCGTCAAGCAGCAAGCTGACGTCGAGCTCGATTTCGAAGGCCTGTGAGACCGTGACCCAGCCTGCGCCCGTTCGTCCGCCCAAACCGCTCTACAGCAATGTCAGCCCGGCCGTGCCTTCGCCGTGCAGCGGTGTGTGTCGGCTGGACGAACAGAAGGTCTGCCTCGGCTGTTTTCGCCATGTCGAAGACATCCGCGAATGGCGCTCGGCGGATGATGATCGTCGGCGTGTGATCTGCGCCCAGGCAGTCCAGCGCAAAGCCTTGGCATAAGAGCTTTTGTGGCGAGGGAGCTTGCTCCCGCTGGGCTGCGAAGCGGCCCCAAAAAGCTTACGACTGCTGCGCAGCCGAACGGGAGCAAGCTCCCTCGCCACAGGCAAGCCTCTCTCAAAAATGTCAGCGCAGGTGCGTGGTCGCCGCTCACTTGTATATTTATTGAGCTGTGATAGTGTCCAGAAACGCCTCAACCCATCGAGGCTCGTGAAAACCCCGCCTTTTTCTGGCGGGGTTTTGCTTTTTTTGTGCAGAAGAAAGGAGTCTGCCTCAATCATGACCACACCTTCCATCACCCTTACTCGTCTGGACGTGCAACGTCTGGAGCGCCTGATCGACAGCCTGGATGACACGCTGCCGGGCGTCATTGCGCTGCAAACCGAACTGGATCGCGCCGATACCGTGGTCGGTCACGAAGAAGTGCCCGCCGATGTCGTCACCATGAATTCCCGTGTGCATTGCCGCGAAGAAGGCAGTGGCAAGGACTATCACCTGACCCTGGTTTATCCCAAGGACGCCAACGCCGACGAAGGCAAGATTTCCATTCTGGCGCCGGTCGGCAGCGCGCTGCTCGGCCTTAAAGTTGGCCAGCACATCGACTGGCCAGCACCAGGCGGCAAAACCCTCAAACTGACCCTGCTGGAAGTTGAATCCCAGCCGGCCGAGGGCGGTCATTTTCCGGAATAAACCGCTTAGACCTGCTCGAGCGCCTCATTCAACGCGCGCTCCAGGTCGGCCTTGTAGCGCAAGTACAAATTGCTTGAGCCCTGACCATCACCGAGCAGGCCCGACAAGTCCAGGTCGGTGATGTAGCAGCGATAGCGCTCGATTTCCCGGCGCTGCTCGACGATCTCCTGGGCGACCACGCTAAACAAATGGTCGCCATACTCCAGCTCTGAAAATTCCCGCTGATTGCAATACAACGTGACCTGCACCTGTCCCGGCGCGGCTTTGCCGATGATCGCCTGCACGTCGTAGAACGGTTTATTGATCGGGGTTTGCGGCGCCGGCCGGGCTTCGACGCGACGCGCCCGGCCAGGACCTGACGGCAATAGCTGGTAATACAACGTGTCGAGGTTCAGGGGCTGGGCGGCGTTCATCGGCAGCAACGCGTCGCGTCGGTACTGGATTGATTGCAGGAACCGTTGCAGTGGCACCAGCAGGCTTTGTTCGTCGTGATAGGGCAAGCGCTGCTGCCACAGGGCATTGAATTCATCCAGTACGTACAGCTCCGCCTGCTGTTCGGTGATTCGGTAGAACACTTGAATGCATTCGGGCTGGCCCATGGGCAGGATCAGCGCCAGGTCGTGGTCTTCCAGTGCCATCGGGTCCAGGTGCAGCGGGCTGTAGCTCGCCAGTTCTTCGCCCAGGTAATCGAACAGCGCCGGCAGCGTGGCGAGGGCGACGTGATTGACCTGGCCGGGCACCAACTCCAGCACGTGGTAATGCTGCTGGACCTGTAGCAGGTAGCGATGATTGAGCTGGCTCAGCAGCAGGTTCTGCGCCGTATCGAGGACCTCTTCGACCCGCCGAGCAATGAATTGCGCCCGGTTGTGGCAGAAACAACGCACCCTCAAACGGGGTTGTTGTGGACCGTTCGGCAAGTTGTTGAGGTAATCGCGCAGGCAGTCGAGCAGGGCGTGGGGGCCGTCGTAGCGGTTGACCAGCACTTCGTTCCAGCTGTTGAGCGTGACCTGGTCCAGGGTCAGCACCAGGTTTTCCCGGACACCGGCGTAGCTCAGGGAGTCGGTGCGCTCGGTGGTCATCAGGATATTCAGGTCGCGATGGTGCTTGAGCGGATCGACGCCGACGTTTACCAGAATAAGCACTTCACTCGGCACACTGGCGCGCAGCAAGGGCTCTTCGGCAACCGTCGCCAACGGCAGGGCGATGCTTTGTTGCAGGCTGCCGAGCAGGTTGAACAGTTCGAACTCGCTCAAATCGCTGGTGCCTGGGTGCAAGGCGAGGCGGGTGCTGCTGTCGATCACACCGTTGCGGTGGCACCAGGTCAGCAGCTCCAGCAATAGGCGGCTGCGCTTGATCGGCGCGAAATGTTCCCACTCGTGGGCTGCCAGGCTGCCGTTGTACAAGCCCCACTGGGTTTGCCCGGGTTCTTTCTTGTTGGGCGCCTGCACCAGGGTCAGGGTGTCTTCGGCCAGGTCCGGGGCGATGCCGGGGTTGATGAACTCGACTTTGCCCGCTTTGCGCTCAAAGGCTGCATACAGCCGCCGACCCAGCACGTTGAGGTCGCGTTTGTTGATCAGGCTGGCGGTTTGCTCGTTGCGGGCGAACTGGGTCAGGAAGCGGTAGCTGTAGTTCAGTTCATTGACCAGGGCTCGGCGTTCGGTGCTGACCTGGCGGACTTTCCATTGGCTGCGGCTGTCGAGCAGCGCCAGCTGCCGCTGATCCCAGTGCCATTCGTGAGCCAGGCGCTCAAGCAGCGAACGTTGCCAGCTCTGGGTGCGACTGCTGCCGGTGAGCTTGCGGTTGACCTTCAGGTACAACGCGCGGCGTACCAGCTCCAGGCGCTCCGGCTCGCCCCGCGCGGTGAGGTATTCCTCGATGCGTCGGTAGACCACGATGTAGGGGTCGAGCTCGTCGAGGTCCAGTTGATTGGCGAATACCGCCTGCTTGAAGCGCAGGCTCAAGCAATGGACCTTGGGGTGTTCGCTGGCATACACCTCGATCAGCAGAAGTTTGAGCACGGATTTGTAGGGCGACTCGATGCCCTTGAATAACTGCCAGAGCCCGGCGCCGATGAATTCCCCCGGCGGGATATAGGCCAGATGCCCCAAATCCAGCGACTCGTCCGCACGGATGAAGCGCTTGGACAGCAGCGTGTGGGTGTAACGGTCGTAGGCGGCTTCTTCGTAGACCGGCACCAGCCACCAGATTGGCGTGCGGCCGGCCAGCCAGATTGCGGTGCGGTAGAACTCATCCAGCAGCAGGTAGTGCTGGGTCGTGCCGCAGTCTTCCGAACTCAATTGCGTATCGCGCTCGCCGAGCACGAAGCGGGCCGGATCGATCAGGAAGAAATGCGCCTCGGCGCCCTGGCTGGCGGCCCAGGCCTCGAGCAACTGGCACTTTTTGCGCAGCTCGGCGAGTTCGTTCTCGTTCAAGTCCGGGCTGTGACAGACCCACACGTCCATGTCGCTTTGATCGGCCTGGGCCAGGGTGCCCAGACTGCCCATCAGGAATAGTCCGTGGATCGGTCGCGGTGGATTGCTGCCGTGGCGTGGCTTATAGGAAAACGATCGGGTCAGGCGCTGGGCTTCGGCGAGGGCGTTGGCGTCAGGCTCGAAATTCGACAGCCCGGCCGGCGTGCTGCCCGACACATATCCTGGCAACAGCGGGTGATTCACGTGGAAAAACAGCGGCAGCAGCGTCAGCACCGTTTGTTGGCGGGGCGACAGCCCTTCCATGGCACGGGCCATGCGGCCTTCGTTGAGCTTCAGAAAGCGAGCGCGCAGCTGGCTGAGAACCTTGCGGTCGATTCCCTCGTCCAGATCGGGGCGGATTTCATGGGTGCGGGTCATGTCAGCTCAAACCGGCTCGCGAAGCTCGGACGTGGGGTCTGCGGATGGGGGCAGTTTAGCGCCTCGGACGCGGGACTTTTAAGCTGAATTTGTATTTTTGACGCCAGATTTCTACCGCGAGGCGACGGCAAGTCACAAAGTGTGCCCGCGGAAATCCCGTAGCAGGGGTTTCCGTGGGCGCTACGGTAATGCTCAGGCTGTTTCCTGGACGTTGAGAATGGTCAGAACGGTTTGCACATTTTGCGCGGCGTCACGACCCAGACTGGTCAGATAACCACCATCTGGCTGGGTGATCAGTTCTTTGTCGAACAGTCTTTGGGCGGCAGCAATGGCTTTCGGGGCAGCGGTCTGATGAATTTTCAAACCTTCCTGGGAACTGTCCAGGTTGAAGAGTGCGAGGATTTCCAGTTCGGCAACCAACTCAGGGGTAAGCGACATAAGGACTCCAGACTTTCTAGGAATTGGACGACAGCGCCCCTAAGGTGAGCCCACTCGTGCGGCATGTCCAGTGCTCGCGACAGGGTTTTTTCGCCTCGGGATGCATTCCCCGCAGGGTGGTGCGCCAGCGGGGTGCGTAGGAGCGAGGCTTGCCCGCCAAGAGCGATGACACGGTTTGTCTGGAAAAACTTCAGCGCACCCTTCGCGGGCTAGCCTCGCTCCTACGGAATCGGGGTTACTTCTTTTCCGGCGGCAACTCTGGCAATGCACGCAGGGCGGTTTCATACCATTCGGTGTTGAACGCGCGGTCTTCTTCGAGGATTGCGTCGATTTCTACCGCGAGCACATGGGCCATCAGGTTGAGGATTTCCTCGCGCTCGTAACCCACCAGGGTCAGCTTGTTGAACGTGGCCTTGGCCGCAGGCGGGTTGTCGCTTTCGATCTGGTTTTCGATGGCTTCGATCAGGGTGGTTTCGGTGAATTCTTCTTCGTCGCTATCGATATCAGTTGGCTCGCTCATGGCAGGCTCCTCAAGTTTAAGGCGGCCAGTTTACCTGCATTCAGCGCTGTGATGCTGCTGGCAGGAATCGCTTCGGCGTTCTATAAACAGGCACTGCCAACCCCGCACGGCCTGGAGGCTTTGTGATGCTCAAGCTTTATGGATTTTCCGTCAGTAACTACTACAACATGGTCAAGCTGGCGCTGCTGGAGAAGGGCGTGCCGTTTGAAGAAGTACCGTTTTATGCCGGCACAAGCCCGGACTCGCTGGCCATCAGTCCGCGCGGCAAGGTGCCGGTTTTGCGCACCGAGCAGGGTTTCATCAACGAAACCGCGGTAATCCTCGAGTTCATCGAGCAAAGTCAGAACGGTCTATCGCTCCTGCCGAGCGACCCGTTCGAGCGGGCGCAGGTGCTGGCAGTGGCCAAGGAAATCGAGTTGTACATCGAGTTGCCGGCTCGCGCCTGTTATCCCCAGGCATTTTTCGGCATGCAGGTGCCGGACGCGATCAAGGACAAGACCAAGACCGAGCTGCTGGCAGGCTTTGCCGCGTTGGGCAGGCACGGCAAGTTCGCCCCTTATGTGGCGGGGGACAGTCTGAGCATTGCGGATTTGTACTTCCTGTACAGCGTGCCACTGGCCTGTGCGGTGGCGCATAAGCTGTTCGATATCGATGTGCTGGCCGAGATGCCGGCGGCCAGGGCGCTGTTGGAGCGACTGGAGCAGAACCCGAACGTGCAGCGGATTGCGGCGGACAAGGAAGCGGCGATGCCGGCGTTTATGGCGATGGTCGCTTCCAAGAAGTAGGGTTTTGTAGCGTTCTTGAGTCAGTCTTCGCGGGCAAGCCTCGCTCCTGCGGGATCGGTGTCGTTCGCGCAATTGCGGGGCGACACAGATCCCGTAGGAGCGAGGCTTGCCCGCGAAGCTTTTAGCGGCTGGCGAGCAATGCCTGACCGCGCGCCACGGCCTTCTTCACCTGCGCCGGCGCAGTCCCGCCGATATGGTCGCGGGCGTTCACCGAGCCTTCCAGGGTCAGCACGGCGAATACGTCCTGATCGATCTGGTCGCTGAACTTGCGCAGCTCCTCCAGGCTCATTTCCGCCAGGTCCTTGCCGCTTTCCACGCCGTACTTCACGGCATGGCCAACGATTTCGTGGCAATCACGGAACGGCAGGCCGCGGCGTACCAGGTAGTCAGCCAGGTCAGTCGCAGTAGAGAAACCACGCAGCGCCGCTTCGCGCATCATCGCGTGCTTGGGCTTGATCGCCGGGATCATGTCGGCAAAGGCTCGCAGCGAATCGCGCAGCGTATCGGCCGCGTCGAACAGCGGTTCCTTGTCTTCCTGATTGTCTTTGTTGTAGGCCAGTGGCTGGCCCTTCATCAAGGTCAGCAGGCCCATCAGCGCGCCGAAGACACGGCCGGTCTTGCCACGCACCAGCTCTGGCACGTCCGGGTTTTTCTTTTGCGGCATGATCGAGCTGCCGGTGCAGAAACGGTCCGGCAGATCGATGAATTGGAACTGGGCGCTGGTCCACAGCACCAGCTCTTCGGAGAACCGCGACAAGTGCATCATCGCGATGCTCGCGGCCGAGCAGAACTCGATGGCGAAGTCGCGATCAGACACGTTGTCCAGCGAGTTGCCGCCCACGGCATCGAAGCCCAGCAACTGAGCCGTGAACTCGCGGTCGATCGGGTAAGTGGTGCCGGCCAGCGCGGCGCTGCCCAGCGGCATGCGGTTGGTGCGCTTGCGGCAGTCGACCAGGCGCTCATAGTCGCGGCTGAGCATTTCGAACCAGGCCAGCATGTGGTGCCCGAAAGTCACCGGCTGCGCGGTTTGCAGGTGGGTGAAGCCCGGCATGATGCTGCCGGCTTCGCGCTCGGCCTGCTCCAGCAAGCCTTTTTGCAGGCGGGTGATTTCGCTGAGGATCAGGTCGATCTCGTCACGCAGCCACAGGCGGATGTCGGTGGCGACCTGGTCGTTGCGGCTGCGCCCGGTGTGCAGTTTTTTACCCGTGACGCCGATGCGGTCGGTCAGGCGCGCCTCGATGTTCATGTGCACGTCTTCGAGGTCGATGCGCCAGTCGAACTGACCGGCCTCGATTTCACCCTGGATGGTCTTCAGGCCATCGGTGATGCTGTCGCGCTCGGCGTCTGTCAGCACGCCGACCTTGGCCAGCATGGTGGCGTGGGCGATCGAGCCCATGATGTCGTGGCGATACAGGCGCTGGTCGAAAGTGACGGAGGCGGTGAAGCGGGCGACGAAGGCGTCGACGGGTTCACTGAAGCGGCCGCCCCAGGACTGATTGGTCTTGTCAGTGCTCATGAATTCGCTCGTGTCGGCTGAAGAAAAAATGACGGTGGAAGCTGCCGCGGATAATAACAGGGTTGCCAATCCTGTCGCTGACGCTGGTCGACAGGTTTTTTTCACAAGGCGGGGTCCATACTCGGGACATGCCTTGTGGGAAATTGCGCAACGATATTTTCCGATTGAGCAATATCGTCCCTGCAACCGTCTACAGTTGGACAATAGGAACAGCGCACTTCTCGGCGCTGCGGCTGACTATAAGAAGAGGGGGTGTTCATATTGTGTATCGGCAAACCCTACGGCGATACCTCGCTTATGCGGGCCAGAGCCTCCAATCAATTGGCAGATAAAAATTTAGCCGCCGGTCTCGCGGCACTTTTTGGCCCTCGCGCTAGTCTTAGCGTGGATCGCGGTGACGGACGTCACTTCACCTGTCTACGCTATCCTTGTGCGAGACTCACGCAGGAATCCAGCGCAATATGAATGTCCTGATCGTTGATGACGAACCCCTAGCCCGCGAGCGCCTGAGCCGAATGGTTGGCGAACTCGAGGGATACACTGTCCTGGAGCCCAGCGCCACGAACGGCGAAGAGGCGTTAGCGCTGATCGACAGTCACAAGCCGGATATCGTGTTGCTCGATATCGGCATGCCAGGCCTTGATGGCCTGCAAGTGGCTGCCCGGTTGTGCGAACGCGAAACCCCGCCCGCCGTGGTGTTTTGCACCGGGCCCGATGAATTTGCCGTGGAAGCCCTGCAGGCCAGCGCCGTGGGCTATCTGGTGAAGCCTGTGCGAACCGAACATTTACATGATGCATTGAAAAAAGCCGAGCGGCCCAATCGCGTCCAGCTCGCCGCCCTGACCCGTCCAGCCGCCGAAAGCGGCAGCGGCCCCCGCAGCCACATCAGTGCCCGAACACGTAAAGGCATTGAGCTGATCCCGTTGGGTCAGGTGGTCTACTTCATTGCCGATCACAAATACGTGACCTTGCGCCATGAAGGCGGCGAAGTGCTGCTGGATGAACCGCTCAAGGCCCTGGAAGATGAATTCGGCGACCGTTTCGTGCGCATTCACCGCAACGCTCTGGTCGCCCGCGAACGCATCGAACGCTTGCAGCGCACGCCGCTGGGGCATTTTCAGCTGTTCCTCAAAGGCCTCAATGGCGATGCCCTGATCGTCAGCCGTCGCCACGTGGCCGGCGTGCGAAAAATGATGCAACAGCTTTGATTCGCTGATCAGAAGCGAACTTCACACCCGTTTGTTGGACGTCCGGGGCCAGGGAGGCCACGTAGTTTCTGATACAAGTCAAAGTGGATTTGGCTGAGCTGTTATTATCCGCCGTATCTATTCAGTACGGATTGATCCATGTCCTCTCGCGAAATCCGCATCGCCACCCGCAAAAGTGCTCTTGCCCTGTGGCAAGCCGAATACGTCAAGACACGTCTGGAACAGGCTCATCCGGGCTTGCTTGTGACGCTGGTGCCCATGGTCAGTCGTGGCGACAAGCTGCTCGACTCGCCCCTGTCGAAAATCGGTGGCAAGGGCCTGTTCGTCAAGGAGCTCGAAACCGCGTTGTTGGAAAACGAAGCCGACATCGCCGTGCACTCGATGAAAGACGTGCCGATGGATTTCCCCGAAGGCCTCGGTCTGTTCTGCATCTGCGAGCGTGAAGACCCGCGCGATGCGTTCGTTTCCAATACCTACGCCAGCCTGGATGAGTTGCCGCAAGGCAGCATCGTCGGCACCTCCAGCCTGCGCCGTCAGGCTCAGCTGCTGACTCGCCGCCCGGACCTTGAAATCCGCTTCCTGCGCGGCAACGTCAACACGCGCCTGGCCAAGCTTGATGCCGGCGAATACGACGCCATCATCCTCGCGGCTGCCGGCCTGATTCGTCTCGGCTTCGAAGATCGCATCACCTCGGCAATCAGTGTCGACGACAGCTTGCCGGCTGGTGGCCAAGGCGCGGTCGGCATCGAATGCCGTAGCGCCGACAGCGTAATTCACGCCCTGCTGGCGCCGTTGCATCACCAGGACACCGCCACCCGCGTGACCGCGGAACGTTCCCTCAACAAACATCTGAATGGCGGCTGCCAAGTGCCAATCGCCTGCTACGCCGTGCTTGAAGGCGAGCAGATCTGGTTGCGCGGTCTGGTGGGCGATCCGAGCGGCGGCCTGCTGCTCAACGCCGAGGCTCGTGCGCCACGGGCCGATGCAGAAGCCTTGGGTGTGCAAGTCGCTGAAGACTTGCTGAGCCAGGGCGCCGCTGACATTCTGAAAGCGGTCTATGGCGAGGCAGGTCACGAGTGACGGGCTGGCGCCTGCTGCTGACGCGCCCCGCAGACGAGTCGGCGGCGCTGGCCAGCGTTTTGTCGCAAGCGGGGATTTTCAGCAGCAGTTTGCCGCTTCTGGAGATCGAGCCGATTGCTGTCTCTGACACAATGCGCGAGGTGATTCAGGGGCTGGATCGTTACTGTGCGGTGATCGTGGTCAGTAAACCGGCCGCGAGAATGGGCGTTGACCTGCTCAATCAGTATTGGCCACAGCCACCGTCCCCGCGCTGGTTCAGCGTGGGCGCTGCGACTGCGCAGATCCTGGCGGATAACGGGCTGGACGTGAGTTTCCCCGCCGAGGGCGATGACAGCGAAGCCTTGCTTGAGTTGCCCTCGTTGCGCGAGGCGATTGCCCGACCCGATCCGCGGGTGCTGATCTTGCGCGGGGAGGGCGGGCGCGAGTTGCTGGCTGAGCGTTTGCGCGAGCTTGGTGCTAGTGTCGAGTATCTGGAGTTATACCGTCGTGGACTGCCTCACTACCCGTCGACGGTGCTGCCTGACCGGATCGAAGCGGAACGCTTGAACGGGCTGGTGGTCAGCAGTGGACAGGGTTTTGAGCACCTGCGCCAATTGGCAGGCAATGCCTGGACTGAAATGGCGCAGTTGCCGTTGTTTGTTCCAAGCCCCAGGGTCGCCGAGCTGGCACGTGCCGCCGGGGCCCAAACAGTTGTGGATTGTCGTGGCGCCAGTGCCACGGCTTTGCTGACGGCGTTACGGGAGCATCCCGAACCCGTTCTCTAATGCAAAGGATGGATACGTGAGCGAAACAGCCTTGCCTAAAGATGACGTGCTGCCGGTGCTTGAAGCGCCGGTTGAAACTCCACCACCTGCCACAGCGCAGCGCCGGGGCAATGGGCTGGCAATTGTCGCGCTGCTGTTGGGCGCCGCCGGTGTTGCCGTGGGCGGTTGGGGTGTCTGGCAGGTGCGTCACCTGCAAGCCAACACTCAGCAGCAGTTGAGCCAGGTCCAGGCGTTGAGCGATCAGGCGCAGAGCCTGAAACTCAATGAACAGCGTTTGAGCGCGCGCCTTGAACAAATGCCTGCAGCCGAAGAACTGGACGCTCGCAGCCGTTTGGTGGCGCAGTTGCAAGGCGATCAGCAACGCTTGAATCAGCGTCTGGAGACGGTCCTCGGTGCGAGTCGCAAGGATTGGCGTCTGGCCGAAGCCGAGCACTTGTTGCGTCTGGCCAGCCTGCGCCTTTCTGCGCTGCAGGACATCAGCAGCGCCCAGGCCCTGGTGCAGGGTGCCGATGAAATTCTGCGTGAACAGAACGATCCCGGTGCCTTCGCAGCTCGCGAGCAAGTGGCCAAAACCCTGGTGGCGCTGCGCAGCACAGAACAGCCGGATCGCACCGGGTTGTTCCTGCGATTGGGCGCACTGCGCGATCAGGTCATCAACCTCACCGAGCTGGCCCCCGAGTACAAGGATCGTGGCGAATCGCTGTTGGGCCTGACGGCCGATGGCGACGGAGCCAGTCGTTGGGCGCAGTGGTGGGATCAGATTTCGCGCTACATCCGCATCGACTTCAATGCTGACAAAAATGTTCGCCCATTGCTGGCAGGGCAGAGCCTGAGTCAGGTGCGTCTGGCGCTGAGCCTGGCGCTGGAGCAGGCGCAATGGGCCGCGCTCAATGGCCAGGCAGCGGTCTACACCCAGGCGCTGGCTGAGGCGCGTGATGTATTGACGGGCAACTTCAACCCGGACAACCCTCAAAGCAAAGTCATGCTTGAGCAGGTGGGCGAGTTGAGCAAGCAGCCGGTCACTGTGGTCACGCCGGACCTGACCGGGACATTGAGTGCGGTTCAGGGGTATCTGGAGCGGCGTAACGTCAACGCCGAAGACTCGATCAAACCGATGGCAAAACCGGCCGCGAACACTGCGCAGGAGGCCACGCCATGAAACGCCTCTATGTGATCGTGTTTCTGGTCATCGCCGCAGCCGCCGCACTGGGCCTGGCGATCGCCGAGCATTCCGGTTACGTGCTGATTGCCTACAAGACCTTCCGTTATGAAGCGAGTCTGTGGGCCACCCTGGCGTTGGTCGCGGTGCTCTGGCTGGTGTTCTGGGGCATCAAGGCGTTGGTTGAGCTGGTGATGACGTCCAGCGGCGTGGTCAATCCGTGGTCGCGGCGCAATCGCAGCCGTCGGGTGCAAGTGGCGATCGAACACGGTCAGCTGGACCTGGCGGAAGGTCGCTGGGCCAGTGCGCAGCGTCATTTGCATCGCGCCGCCGAAGCCGAGCGCCAGCCGCTGCTCTACTACCTTGGCGCCGCACGCGCCGCCAATGAACAAGGTCACTACGAGGAATGCGACAACTTGCTGGAGCGCGCCCTCGAACGCCAGCCCCAGGCGGAGTTGGCGATTGCCTTGAGTCATGCCCAGTTGCAGAACGACCGTGGCGACACCGAAGGCGCTCTGGTGACCCTGCAAGCCATGCACGAGCGTCATCCTCATAACGTCCAGACCTTGCGCCAGTTGCAGCGTCTGCATCAGCAGCGCGGCGACTGGTCGGCAGTGATTCGCCTGCTGCCGGAGCTGCGCAAGGATAAAGTCTTGCCTCCCGCCGAGCTGGCCGATCTGGAGCGACGGGCATGGGGTGAAAACCTTTCCCTGGCGGCGCATAAGGAAGCGGACGGCACGGTGGGTTTGCAATCGCTCAATCGCGCCTGGCAGCAACTCACCTCGGCTCAGCGCCAGGAGCCTCAGTTGGTGCTGGCCTATGCCGAGCAACTGCGGCAACTGGGAGCACAGGTCGAAGCGGAGGAGGTTCTGCGCACAGCGCTGAAGCGCAAGTACGACAGTCATCTGGCGCGTCTCTACGGTCTGGTGCGTGGTAGCGATCCGGCTCGTCAACTGCAAACGGCCGAGGGTTGGCTCAAGGATCATCCGGCCGACCCAAGCCTTCTGCTGACACTCGGCCGCCTGTGCCTGCAAAGCAGTCTGTGGGGCAAGGCGCGGGACTATCTGGAAAGCAGTTTGCGGGTCCAGCGCAACCCGGAAGCCTGTGCGGAACTGGCGCGGTTGCTCGCTCAGCTCGGCGACACAGAGCGCAGCAATCAGCTGTTTCAGGAAGGTCTGGGCCTGCTGGATGAGCGCCTGCTGGCGGCACCACTCCCAGCGCCCGTTTACGCCTGACGTATTCCTTCTGTAGCAGCTGGCGCAGCCTGCGTCCGGCTGCGAAGCAGTTGTAAAGCGAGCACCACGGTTTCATCAGGCCAATCGCGTTTAAATGTATGACGACTGCTCAGCAGCCGGATGCAGGCTGCGCCAGGGGCGGGAGTCGTTCCTGGGCGCGATCCGGCCGCTCGAATTTCGCTGAATGTTTAGCTTTGTAATCCCTGATCGGCTTTGTCCTACACGGGACTTCATCAAGTCCTCCCGACGCTGTCGGGAATTCCCTACACTTCTGGTGAAGTGTCCGTGCCGGCCTGCCTTGAAAGGCTGGCGCGCTTTCCTCTACCGTAACCGCCTGTCTCTACTGTTACGGATAAGCCATGTTTTTGGCCTGCTCACGCTCCTTGTTTTTCATGGCTTTTATTGCAGGTGCCTTGGCCTTGGGCGTTTCCTATTACCTGGAATACGCAATCGGCCTCAAGCCTTGCGGGTTATGCCTTTTGCAGCGAGTCTGCCTGGCGTTGTTCACCGGTGTCTGCCTGACAGCTTCGGTGCATGGCCCCGGCCGCTTCGGGACTTTTCTTTATTGGCTGCTCGGTTTGTCATGCAGTCTCGCCGGTATGGTCGCGGCGTGGCGGCAAGTCTTGTTGCAAAGCGATCCGGCGCATCAGCTATCGACCTGCTCTACCAATCCGCAGGCCTTATACGAGAACGTGCCCTGGCTGTGCAAAGTGACGCGGATGTTCAAAGGGGACGAAGATTGCGCAGAAATCTCCTGGACGCTGTTCGACCTGAGCATCCCGGAATGGAGTCTGCTGCTCTTCATGGCGGTGACAATTCTGAGTGTTTATCTGCTGCTGCGCGTTGTCTGGCTTGCCTGCAAGCGACCGCTCAGCGGCGTGTCGTCGCACCGGGGGCTGGCGGGTGATTAAACACTTGTATGAACTTTATCTCCTGCGTACCTTGAAGCCATTGTCGCGCGGGCATAATCTGGCCCGCACGTGTCATTGGAATTATGTTGCTCGATGGCGCTCTGCCTGGCCGATTCTTGATGATCAAGACTGCGACAGGTGTAGGGCAGCATGACCCACAAGGGAAGAGAGATCACCATGCTCGAAAGTTGTCAGAATGCTCAGGAACGTTGGGGTGGAGTGCATCTGCTGATCGATCGCTGGTTGCAGGAGCGTCACGAACTGGTTCGAGCCTACGATGCTCTCGGTGCCAAGCCAGAGGCTTTGGGCGAAAACCGAAAGCCGTTGCAGGAATTCTGCGGCGTGCTGGTCGACTACGTGTCTGCCGGGCACTTCGAAATCTACGAACAGCTGACCGGCGAAGCCAAGGCTTTTGGCGATACTCGCGGGCTGGAGCTGGCCGAGACGATTTACCCGCGCATCGACGTCATCACCGAGAAGCTGCTGGCGTTCAACGACCTGTGTGATGCAGGCAAGTGCGTGGCAGAGAAATTCAAGGAGCTGGGCGGGCTGTTGCACGAACGCTTCGAACTGGAAGATTGCCTGATCGAAGTGCTGCACACTGCTCACAAGGAAGAGGACTCGGTTCAGGCCTGAACCTCTCCTGCAAGACTAAAAAACGGTGCGCTATGCGCGCCGTTTTTCGTTCTCGGTTTTCAGCTTGTGGCACCGCGCAATTCGACTTCGAACACCAGCGGCGTAAACGGAGCGATCAGGTCGCCGGCACCGTCCGCGCCATAGGCTTGCGACGACGGAATCACCAGGCGCCATTTCGCACCGACCGGCATGTTTTGCAATGCGCTGCGCCAGCCGCTGATTACGCTATCCAGACTGAACCACTGCGGCTTGCTGTTCTGATCGAACACGGTCCCGTCGGGAAGGCGTCCGACATATAAAACTTCGACCTTGCCATCAGGGCCTGCCTTGGCCCCCGTGCCCGGTGCCAACTCGGTCAGCAAAATGCCATCCGCCAATTCACGAACACCCGGTTTGGCTTTTTCCTCGGTGAGAAAGCGCTGCTCTTTTTCCAGCGCGACTTCACTTTGTGGCAGGGCGGGTTGCTCGGCGACCTGGGCTTCGTGCTCGGCCAGAATCTGTTCGATCTGCTCGTCTTTCAATGCCAGTGGCTTGCCTTGATAGGCTTGTTGCAGACCGTCGAGCAATGCCTGGAGTTGCAGATCCGGCACCTCTTGGCGCAAGCGTTCACCCAGGCTCGCACCCAGGCTGTAAGCAAGATCGTGAGCCTCGTTCGGGGTGGTTTTTTCGGCGGCCTGGGCCACGGAAAAACACACACACAACGATAAAAAAAAGTAGCGCGACATGGGCACACTCCGATCTGAGATGCGGTGGATTATGCCAGTGTGAGTGCGCTCAAAGGTGAACTGGTTTTGCACCCGCGCAGAAGAATTTCAATCTGTTGCAACGCAGCGCTTTCGATACTGTCAACATGCCCTAGCGGCGGTGTCATCAGAGGTCTAGTATGAGCCGCACCCACGTCAGCCAGGAGGTAAACCATGTCGGCCACCAAGAAGCCTGTAAATACCCCGTTGCACTTACTCCAACAACTCTCGGGCAGCCTGCTCGAACATTTGGAAAACGCTTGTTCCCAAGCCTTGGCTGATGCTGAAAAACTGCTCGCCAAACTGGAAAAGCAGCGCGGAAAAGCGCAGGAGAAATTGCACAAATCCCGTACCAAGTTGCAGGACGCCGCAACTGCCGGTAAAGCCAAGGCACAAACCAAAGCGAAGGGTGCGGTGAAAGAACTTGAGGACTTGCTCGATGCCCTCAAGGATCGTCAATCCGAAACGCGCAGCTACATTCTGCAACTCAAGCGCGATGCTCAAGAAAGCCTGAAACTGGCCCAGGGTATCGGTCGTGTACAAGAGGCTGTCGGCAAGGCGTTGTCCCTGCGTTCGGCCAAGCCTGCTGCGGCACCTGCCAAGAAAGCTGCTGCCAAACCGGCGGCTGCAAAAGCACCGGCCAAGCCTGCTGCCAAACCTGTCGCCAAAGCGCCGGTGAAAGCCGCAGCAAAACCTGCGGCGAAAAAACCGGTTGCTGCCAGCGCTGCAAAACCAGCGGCTAAATCGACGGCTGCCAAAACTGCCGCCAAGCCAGCTGCTGCCAAAACGGCCGCTGCTAAACCTGCTGCAAGAACCGCTGCTGCGAAACCGGCTGTGGCGAAAACCGCAGCGGCAAAACCAGCTGCAAAATCGGCTGCTGCGAAGCCTGCTGCAAAACCTGCCGCTGCAAGAACTGCTACCGCCAAGCCAGCCGCAAAACCTGCCGCGGCTAAAACCGTTGCCGCAAAACCGGCTGCAAAAGCTGCGGCCAAACCCGCTGCTAAACCCGCTGCCAAAGCTGCCGCCGCGAAACCCGCTGCCGCCGCCAAGCCAGCTGCTGCAGCGAAACCAGCAGCCAAACCAGCTGCAGCAAAACCTGCTGCCGCGAAGCCAGCTGCAAAACCTGCCGCCAAACCGGCCGTGAAAAAGCCTGCCGCTGCTGCCAAGCCAGCTACTGCGCCAGTTACCAAACCAGCGACTCCAGCTGCATCGGCTTCGCCAGCGGCAGCAGCCACTCCCTCGACCCCATCGACTGCGCCAACGCCAGCCGCACCGTCGAGCACCAGCATCACCCCAGCCAGCGCTTCTTAAGTGCCGGTTGCCGCGACGCGCAGCTGATGCAGCGCGTCGCGGTTCAGGTGGGCGGCGCCTGCCGCCACACCTTCCAGCCAGGCCGTTGAATCGGTCACCTCATACTGCGGCCAACTCTGCGCCACACGTTCCAGTCGCAACAGCAGATGCCGTTCGGCTTCCATCTCCAGTGCTTTCACTTGTTCGCGCAGATCATCCAGTCCGGCATCCTCGCTGGCGGCGGCTTTCCATTGCATTCGCAAGGCGCGCAACGGTTGCACGACATCTGCGTCCCAAGGTCCGGCTATATCGCGAAGCAACTGCAAGCGTTGTTCGTTACAGGTGACGCCCCGTTCTCCCAGCCACAACGCGCATAGCAGCAAGCACACGTTCACACCCGCCGACTGCAACGTCAGGCACGCGTCTTCAATGCCGGGACGCGCGTAGGTGGTAAGGGAAAAGCTCCACAGGTCAGAGGACATAGTGCTACTCGCGCCAGTTGCGAGCGAAGCTGGTAGACTCCGCCGCCATTATGATTCGACTTCAGAACCTGACTTTACAGCGTGGCCCTCAACGTCTGCTAGAAGACGCTGAGCTGACCCTGCACGCCGGCCACAAAGCCGGCCTCATCGGTGCCAACGGCGCCGGCAAATCGAGCCTGTTCGCCTTGATTCGGGGCGAGCTGCACCCGGACTCGGGTGACTGCTTCCTGCCGGCCGACTGGCGCATCGCCCACATGCGTCAGGAAATCGAGACCCTCGAACGCCTGGCGGTCGACTACGTGCTCGATGGTGACCTGCGCCTGCGTGAGGTGCAACGCGACCTCGCCGCTGCCGAAGCATCGCATGACGGCGCCGCTCAGGCCCGTCTGCACGCGGAACTCGACAGTGCCGACGGTTACACCGCCGACGCCCGGGCTCGCAAGCTGCTGGCCGGTCTTGGGTTCACTAACGAGCAAATGGATCGTCCGGTAGGAGATTTCTCTGGTGGCTGGAGGATGCGTCTGAACCTGGCGCAGGCTTTGATGTGCCCCTCGGACCTGTTGCTGCTCGACGAACCGACCAACCACTTGGACCTCGACGCCATCATCTGGCTCGAAGAATGGCTGAAAAGCTATCCCGGCACCTTATTGCTGATTTCCCACGACCGGGATTTCCTCGATGCCGTGGTCGATCACGTCGCCCACGTCGATCAGCGCAAGATCACCTTGTACCGTGGTGGTTATAGCGCTTTCGAACGTGCCCGAGCCGAACGCCTGGCCCAGCAACAGCAGGCCTACGAGAAGCAGCAGGCGCAACGTGCGCACATGGAAAGCTACATCGCCCGCTTCAAGGCCCAGGCCACCAAGGCCCGTCAGGCCCAGAGCCGGATCAAGGCACTGGAGCGAATGGAAGAGCTGTCCGCCGCCCACGTCGATTCGCCGTTCGACTTCGTCTTCCGTGAATCGCAGAAAATCTCCAGCCCGTTGATCGATCTGTCGGACGCTCGCCTGGGTTATGGCGACAAAGCCGTGCTGGAGAAGGTCAAGCTGCAACTGACCCCCGGTGCGCGGATCGGTTTGCTTGGCCCGAACGGTGCCGGTAAGTCGACCCTGATCAAGAACCTCGCCGGTGAACTCTCGCCGTTGGCCGGGCGCCTGACCCGTGGTGAGAACACCGTCGTCGGCTACTTCGCCCAGCATCAGCTCGATTCCCTCGATTCCAAGGCCAGCCCGTTGCTGCACTTGCAGCGTCTGGCACCGACCGAACGCGAGCAGACCCTGCGCGACTTCCTCGGCGGTTTCGACTTCCGTGGCGCGCGTATCGACGAGCCGGTGCTGAATTTCTCCGGTGGCGAAAAGGCCCGTCTGGCCCTGGCATTGATTGCCTGGGATCGGCCGAACCTGTTGCTGCTCGACGAACCGACCAACCACCTGGACCTCGAAATGCGCCTGGCGCTGACCATGGCCCTGCAGGAATTCAGTGGCGCGGTGCTGGTGGTCTCTCACGATCGTCATCTGCTCAAAAGCACCACCGATAATTTCTATCTGGTGGCCGACGGCAAGGTCGAGGAGTTCGACGGCGATCTGGAAGACTACGCCCGCTGGCTGGTCGACTACCGTCAGCGCAATGCGCCGGTCAGCAACACCCCGGTCAACCCGGACAAGACCGACAAGAAGGCCCAGCGCCAGGCCGCTGCTGCGTTGCGTCAGCAACTGGCACCGCACAAGCGTGAGGCTGACAAGCTCGAAACCGAGTTGGGCAAGCTGCACGAGAAACTGGCGAAGATCGATACCAGCCTCGGCGACAGTGATATTTACGAACCGGCGCGCAAGAACGATTTGCGCGATCTGCTGGCTGAACAGGCCAAGTTGAAGGTGCGTGAAGCCGAACTCGAAGAAGCCTGGATGGAAGCCCTGGAACTGCTCGAAAGTATGCAGGCGGAGCTGGAGGCGCTGTCTTGATGGAAGCCTTCAAGCTGCCGCTGCCGGCGGGGTGGGGCGAGCCGATCTGGTTCGCTGCGCAAATCCTGCTGATTCTGTTGGCGGGTTACTTTGCCCAGCGCTTCGTTGCTAAATGCCTGACGCGCCTGGGCGAGCGCTACCCGTTTCCACCGCAACTGCTGATGCCGCTGCGCGGAGGTTTGCGCTGGCTGATCATGGGCAGTGCGCTGATTTTCGTACTCGAACGCCTCGGAGTCTCGGCCACCGTGCTCTGGACCGCGTTGTCCGGGTTTGTTGCGGTCGCGGCAGTGGCGTTCTTCGCCATGTGGAGCGTGCTGTCCAACCTGCTGTGCGCGATCCTGATCTTCACCGTCGGCCCGTTCCGCATCGGTGACGTCGTCGAGTTGGTGGACACCACCGACAAGCCCGGCGTCAAAGGCCGGGTGGTGGCGATCAATCTGCTTTACACCACGCTGATTGAAGCGGAAGAGCTCGGTACCGGTAGCGCCATGGTGCAAGTGCCCAACAGCCTGTTCTTCCAGCGTTCGGTTCGGCGCTGGCGCGGGAGTGATGTGTTTCCGTTGAGCGGGATCGAAAAGTAAACCTTCTGTTGCCGGACACACCGCTATCGCGAGCAGGCTCCTCCCACAGGGGAACGTATTTCAACTGTGGGCGTGAGCCGGCTCGCGATGGGGCAAAAAGTCATAAAACGTTGGTCGGCAGTCGCTCTATCCTTCAAAAAATCGGTAGTCATCAGCCCAAAGCCGCATTAGCTTAGACGTCTGTCACAAGTCTGAGTCGAGGTGTGCAATGGAGCTTCAAACATGGCTGGCGTTTTTTGCCGCCTGTTGGGTGATCAGTCTGTCTCCCGGTGCCGGCGCCATTGCGTCGATGTCCAGCGGTCTGCAATACGGTTTCTGGCGCGGTTACTGGAACGCCCTGGGCCTGCAATTGGGCCTGGCGGTACAGATCGCGATTGTCGGCGCCGGTGTGGGCGCGATTCTCACGGCATCAGCCACCGCTTTCTATGCGATCAAATGGTTCGGTGTGGCCTACCTCGTTTATCTCGCGGTCAAGCAATGGCGCGCGCTGCCCAGCGACATGAGTGACGACGCGGCCGTGCGTCAGATCGGCAAGCCGCTGGCCCTGGTGTTCCGCGGTTTCCTGGTCAATATCAGCAACCCCAAGGCCCTCGTGTTCATGCTGGCGGTGTTGCCGCAGTTCATTGATCCTCACGCACCGCTGCTCGCTCAGTACCTGATCATTGGTGTGACCATGGTCTGCGTCGACCTGATCGTCATGGCCGGGTACACCGGGTTGGCGTCGAAGGTGCTGCGCCTGTTGCGCACGCCCAAGCAGCAAAAACGCATGAACCGGACCTTTGCCGGGCTGTTCATCGGTGCGGCGGCGTTCATGGCGACATTGCGCAAAGCTGCGGTTTAAAGCACCAAGGAACACAAAAGGCGACCTCCGAGGTCGCCTTTTTCATGTCCGGAGCCCGTGCAGAAACGCCGGTACTTGCTAACAAAGCTTGAGTGAAAGTCATTGGAAGTGAACAATGTGTTACTTCGTATTTCCAATTGAGATTCATTCATGACTGCCCCGTCCCGTTTCCTGGCCTGGCTGGTGTTGCCGCTGTTTGCCTTGTGCAGTTTCAATCTGCTGGCGGACACCGTGGAAGGCGCGCCGCAAGCTCTGCATTTGCTCGATTACATCGGCGCGGATTACCCGCAGACGGTGCAAGCGGGCAAGGTCATCGACGAGTCCGAATACCGCGAGCAGCTGGAATTCATCAAGGTGCTGCAAGGCTTGATCGCGGCGATGCCGGCCAAGCCGGAAAAAGCCGGGCTGGAGCAGAACGTCAGCACGCTACGCAGCGCCATTACTGCCCGTCAGGACGGTGCGGACGTGGCCCGTCAGGCTCGGCAACTCGGCGCGAAACTGGCCGTGGCCTATGAAGTCAGTCAGGCGCCGATCATTACCCCGGATCCGACCCGTGGTGCACCGCTTTACGCCCAGCATTGCTCGGTCTGCCACGGCGATACGGGGGCCGGCGACGGCCCGGCCGGTGTCGGTCTGACGCCGCCGCCGGCCAATCTGCGTGACACGGCGCGCCTGGATCACCTGAGTCTGTACGCGATCTACACAACAGTGGGCCTGGGCGTCGAAGGCACGGACATGCCGGCCTTCGCCGATCAACTGGACGATCGCCAGCGTTGGGACCTGGCGACCTACATCGCCGGTTTCAGCGCCGATCCGGCCGCCGCCACATCCGAAAAGACCTACAACATCGCCGACCTCGCTCGTCAGACGCCAGCCGAAGTGCAGGCCGCCGATGGCCCGCAAGCCGCCGCGACGTTCCGTGCGCAGCGGGCGCAACCGCCGCAGGTCAAGCGTGGCCCGGCGCAGTTGCTCGACTACACCGCCGCCACCCTGGACAAGAGCCTCGCGGCCTACCGTGCCGGTGATCATGATCAAGCCTATGACTTGTCGGTAGCGGCGTATCTGGAAGGCTTCGAACTGGTCGAGAGCTCGCTGGACAACGTCGACGCCAACGTGCGCAAGGACACCGAAAAGTCCCTGATGGCGTACCGTCAATCGTTGCAGGACGGTTTGCCGGTGGCCCAGGCCCAGCAGCGTCTGGACGCGGCCAAGGCCAAGTTGAAGGAGTCCGCCGGGCTGCTGGGCAGCGACGGCTTGAGCTGGTCACTGAGCTACATCTCCGGTTTGCTGATTTTGCTGCGTGAAGGCCTCGAAGCGATTCTGGTGCTGGCGGCGATCCTGGCGTTCCTGCGCAATACCGGCCAGCAATCGGCGGTTCGCAGCGTCAACGTCGGTTGGGGCCTGGCGTTGTTGGCGGGTCTGGCGACCTGGGCACTGGCGGCCTATGTGATTGATGTCAGCGGTTCGCAGCGTGAATTGCTGGAAGGTGCGACGGCGTTGTTTGCCGCCGTCATGGTGCTCTGGCTGGGCGTGTGGATGCACGACCGTCGTCACGCGGCAGCCTGGCAGGATTACATCAAGAGCAGCCTGGTGGGCGGCGGCGGACGCTTCGGCTTTGCGACGCTGGCGTTTTTCTCGGTGTATCGCGAGCTGTTTGAAGTGATTCTGTTCTACGAAACCCTGTGGCTGCAGGCGGGGCCTGCGGGGCATAACGCAGTGTTGGCCGGTGGTGCAACGGCGCTGGTGTTGCTGGTCGGGCTGGCGTGGGTGATCCTGCGTGGCTCGCAGAAACTGCCGCTGTCGTTGTTCTTCAGCATCAACGCCGGTCTGCTGTGCGCGCTGTCGGTGGTGTTCGCAGGGCATGGCGTGAAGGCGTTGCAGGAAGCCGGAATCTTCGGCACCCGGCCGGTGCCATTCTTTGACTTCGACTGGCTGGGGATCCACGCGGATGCGTATTCGCTGAGTGCCCAGTGCGTGGCGATCGTTGCAATTGTGGTGCTGTATGGCCGTAGCTGGATGGCGGAGAAGCGGCGGGTGCAGGTTTCTTAAGAGCATTCGCTGCGCTCATATTCGGGGGCAAGCCTCGCTCCTACAGGTTGTACGCGGCCCCAAATAACGCGCGAATCCTGTAGGAGCGAGGCTTGCCCGCGAAGCTTTTAACGGAGGGAAACACAATGCGCGTATGGATCGATGCCGACGCCTGCCCACGGGCGGCGAAGGATCTGGTGGTGAAGTTCGCTCTCAAGCGCCAGTTCGAAGTGGTGCTGGTGGCGGGGCAGCCACAGATCAAACCTGGCCTGGCTCTGGTGAAGCTGATCGTGGTGCCCAGCGGCCCGGATGCCGCCGATGACTATCTGGTGGAACACGCGGTGCCAGGAGAGCTGGTGATTTGCAGCGATGTGCCGCTGGCCGATCGGCTGGTGAAAAACGGCGTTTCAGCGCTGGACCCACGGGGCAAGGAATTCGATGCGCAGAACATGGGCGATCGGTTGGCAGTGCGTAACCTGTTCACCGATCTGCGTGAACAAGGCCAGATGAGTGGCGGGCCGGCGCCGTTTGGTGAGCGCGAGAAGCAGGCGTTCGCCAATGCGCTTGACCGGATACTCACTCGGCTGACCCGTAAAGCCTGAGCCTTACTCAAATCAAAGGTGGGCGCGAGCAGGCTCACTCCCACAATTTGACCGCGTTAAACGTCGTTTTCGTGGGTCAGTTCGAGGACACGGTCGACCAGTTTGTTGATCCCCGAGGCGGCTTCGCTGATGCTCTGGGCCAGCATATAAGCCGGGGTGCAGACCAGTTTGCGCGCCTTGTCTTCGACGATGTCGCTCACTGCGCAATCCTGGTGAGTGGCGCCCATCTTGTTCATGGCGGCAGCGGTATCGGCGTCGCTGCCAATGGTGCAAGTCACGCCCGGCCCATAGATTTTCGCCGCCAGCGCCGGCGAAATGCACATCAACCCAACCGGTTTGCCCGCTTCGGCAAACGCTTCGGTCAGCGCCAGGACGTCCGGTTGGACGGTGCAACCGGCGCCTTCGATGGCGAAGTTCGACAGGTTCTTGGCCGCGCCAAACCCACCCGGCACGATCAGCGCGTCGAAGTCTTCGACGCTGGCCTCACGAATGTCCTTGATGTTGCCCCGGGCGATCCGCGCCGATTCCACCAGCACGTTGCGTGACTCGGGCATTTCGTCGCCGGTCAGGTGATTGATCACATGCAATTGCGAGATATTGGGGGCAAAGCACTGCACCTCGGCGCCACGCTGGTCCAGGCGCAGCAAGGTAATCACGCTTTCGTGGATCTCGGCGCCGTCGTACACGCCACAGCCGGAAAGGATCACTGCAATTTTTTTGCTCATGGGTTTTTCTCCAGATTCATGGCGTTAAATGTCCACTAATTTGTCACTCGTTGCCATAGGGTTAATTCGCGGCTACACCTAGCATCTGTCCTCAAGATTCCGATCAGGGCGCGTCAATGGACTTCATTCTGTATGCGGTGCCGTTTTTCTTTGTGCTGATTGCCGTCGAGCTGCTGGCGGACCGCTGGCGCGGGTTGAGCAATTATCGGCTGGCGGACGCGATCAACAGCATCAGCACCGGGGTGTTGTCGACCACTACCGGCCTGTTGACCAAAGGCGTCGGCCTGGTGACCTATGCGTTTGCCCTCAAGCACCTGGCGCTGTTCGAACTGTCGGCCGACAGCGTCTGGGTCTGGGTGTTTGCCTTCGTCCTCTATGACTTCTGCTACTACTGGCTGCACCGTATGGGCCATGAGCGCAACATCCTCTGGGCCGCGCACTCGGTGCATCACCAGAGTGAGGACTACAACCTCTCCACGGCCCTGCGCCAGACCAGTACCGGCTTTCTGCTGAGCTGGATTTTCTACCTGCCGATGGCGGTGCTCGGCGTGCCGTTGCTGGTGTTCATCAGCGTTGCCGCGCTCAACTTGCTCTATCAGTTCTGGGTGCATACCAAACACATTCCCAAGCTCGGCTGGTTCGAGTGGTTCTTTGTCACGCCGTCCAATCATCGGGCTCACCATGCACAGAACGCTCTCTACATGGATCGCAACTACGGCGGGGTGTTCATTATTTGGGACCGTCTATTTGGCTCGTTCCAGGAAGAGGACGACAACGAGCCGGTGATTTTCGGCGTGACCACGCCGTTGGCAAGCTGGAATCCGTTGTGGGCGAACGTGCAGTTTTACGCACAGCTTTGGGATGACGCGCGACGGGCTGAAAGCACGTGGGACAAGCTGCGGATCTGGTTCATGCGCACCGGCTGGCGGCCGGCGGATGTGGCGGCCAAGTACCCGATGAACAAACCGGACCTGAGTCAGTTCCGCAAATTCGATGTGCCGCTGGACGGGCGTCAGCAGGTGTATGTGGCGTTGCAGTTCTGCGTTTACATCGCGCTGGGCAGCTATTTGATGAACCTTGAGCCACGTTTGCCGACTGCCGCGCTGGTGTTGGGCTGGGGCGCAGTGGCGTTCGGCTTGTTTACGTTGGGCATGGCCCTGGAGAATCGCCCGCAGGCGTTGAAACTGGAGCTGTTGCGCCTGGCATCGAATGTGCCGCTGGTGTGGCTGGCGCCGGTAGTTGGGCTGTGGCCGGCCAGCGCGGTGGGCTGGATCGGCCTGTTCAGCTACAGCCTGCTCAGCGGCATCGGTCTCTACTGTTGCAGGGACCGCTTCACTCGGTTGGCGTCTTAGTCTCGGCGGCCTTGGCCAGCTCGGCTTGCTCGTCGGCGTAGATCTTCTTCGCCAGACGGGCATTCTTGAAACGCCGGCGCAGCCACAAGCCCAGGCCCAGTACCAGCAGGGCACCAAGCACCCACAGCTCGTACTTCTTGACGCTGCCCAGCATGCCCTCAAGCACCGCGCCGAAGTGATACGCCGCTGCGGCCAGTGCGGTCGCCCAGATCGCAGCACCAATCCCGTTGAGCAGCAGATAACGCCCCGGCGGATATCCCGACAGGCCGATCGCCACCGGCATGACCGTGCGCAATCCATAGACGAAGCGGAAACTCAGCACCCAGATGTCCGGGTGTTTGCGGATATGTTCCAGCGCCCGGTCACCCATCAGTTGCCAGCGTGGTTTGCGCGCCAGCAATTTGCGACCGTGTTTTCGCCCGAGGAAATACCACAGCTGATCGCCGGCATAACTGCCACAGAACGCCACGATCGTGACGATCTTGATGTCCATGTATCCGCGGAACGCGAGGAAGCCTGCGAGCACCAGAATGGTTTCGCCTTCGAAGAACGTGCCGAGAAAGAGGGCGAAGTAGCCGAATTCCTGAAGAAATTGTTGGAGCATTGTCTGGATGCTGGCGAAATGAACGCGCAGCCTAACCCTTCGTGCACATTCATGAAAGTGTCCAAATGTGTCTCGACGTGAACATTTCCTACAAGGACAATGGAATGCGACTACCTGCCGCAGGGGTGCACATAACTGTAATACCACGGTCATAATGGCCGCTTATAACTGTCACGCTCGCACGCCAGCGGGCTCAGGAGTCTGCCGTGAGCTTTACCCCCGCCAACCGTTTGTTTCCTGCAACCCGCCTGCGTCGCAATCGCCGTGATGATTTTTCGCGTCGACTGGTCCGTGAAAACGTTCTGACCGTCGACGATCTGATCCTGCCGGTGTTCGTGCTGGACGGTGAAAACCGTCGCGAAGCAGTCGCGTCGATGCCGGGGGTTGAGCGTCTGACCATCGATCTGTTGCTCGAAGAGGCGGCCAAGTGGGTCGAACTGGGGATTCCGGCAGTGGCGTTGTTCCCGGTCACGCCCCCGGAGCTCAAGTCCCTGGACGCCGCCGAAGCCTGGAACCCTAACGGCATCGCCCAACGCGCCACCCGCGCCTTGCGTGCGCAGTTCCCGGAACTGGGTGTGATCACTGACGTCGCTCTGGACCCGTTCACCACCCACGGCCAGGACGGCATTCTCGACGAAGAGGGCTACGTGCAGAACGACATTACCGTCGATGCCCTGGTCAAGCAGGCGCTATCCCACGCCGAGGCCGGCGCACAGGTAGTGGCCCCGTCGGACATGATGGACGGTCGCATCCAGGCCATCCGCGAAGCGCTGGAGCTGGCCGATCACGTCAACGTGCGGATCATGGCTTACTCTGCCAAGTACGCGAGCGCCTATTACGGCCCGTTCCGCGATGCGGTAGGTTCGGCGCTGAACCTGGGCAAGGCCAACAAGGCCTCCTATCAGATGGACCCGGCCAACAGCAACGAAGCCCTGCACGAAGTGGCGGCGGACTTGTCAGAAGGCGCGGACATGGTCATGGTCAAGCCAGGCATGCCGTATCTGGACATCCTTTACCGGGTCAAAGAAGAATTTAAAGTGCCGACCTTTGTTTATCAGGTCAGCGGTGAATACGCCATGCACATGGCGGCCATCCAGAATGGCTGGTTGAGCGAAGGGGTTATCCTCGAATCCCTGACCGCTTTCAAACGTGCAGGAGCTGATGGCATCCTGACTTACTTTGCCGTGCGCGCCGCTCAATTGTTACGAGAGCAGAAATAGCCCTCCCAGGAACATTCCATGAATACCGAAGGACTCACTGAAGTTGCCGTAAAAGAAGCTCAACCCGTGGTCGAGCAAATCGCCGAGACGCCGCCGGAGCTGGAACCCGCTCCACCCGCGGCGGTGACCGAAACCGCAACAGCGGCGCCAGCGATTGCGATTCCCGGTCTGGATGACAGCAGCCTGTATATCCATCGCGAGCTCTCGCAACTGCAGTTCAACATCCGCGTGCTGGAACAGGCGCTGGATGAGTCCTACCCGTTGCTGGAGCGGCTGAAGTTCCTGCTGATCTTCTCCAGCAACCTGGACGAGTTCTTCGAGATTCGCGTGGCTGGCCTGAAGAAGCAGATCACCTTCGCCCGTGAGCAGGCCGGTGCCGATGGTCTGCAACCGCATCAGGCCCTGGCCCGCATCAGCGAGCTGGTACACGGTCACGTCGACCGTCAGTACGCGATCCTCAATGACATTTTGTTGCCGGAACTGGAAAAACATCAGGTCCGCTTCATCCGTCGGCGTCACTGGACCACCAAGATCAAGACCTGGGTGCGCCGCTATTTCCGCGACGAGATCGCGCCGATCATCACCCCGATCGGCCTCGACCCGACGCACCCGTTCCCGTTGCTGGTGAACAAAAGCCTGAACTTCATCGTCGAGCTCGAAGGCATCGACGCCTTCGGTCGCGATTCCGGTCTGGCGATCATCCCCGCGCCACGATTGCTGCCGCGCGTGATCAAGTTGCCGGAAGAAGTGGGCGGCTCGGGCGACAACTATGTGTTCCTGTCGTCGATGATCCACGCGCACGCCGATGACCTGTTCCAGGGCATGAAGGTCAAGGGCTGCTACCAGTTCCGCCTGACCCGAAACGCTGACCTCGCGGTCGATACCGAAGACGTGGAAGACCTGGCCCGCGCCCTGCGCGGCGAGCTGTTCTCCCGTCGCTACGGTGACGCGGTGCGCCTGGAAGTGGCCGACACGTGCCCGAAACACCTGTCCGACTACTTGCTCAAGCAATTCAACCTGCACGAGACCGAGCTGTATCAGGTCAACGGTCCGGTCAACCTGACCCGCCTGTTCAGCATCACCGGCCTGGACAGTCAGCGAGCGCTGCAATACACGCCGTTCACCCCGCAGATCCCGAAACTGCTGCAGAACAGCGAGAACATCTTCAGCGTGATCAGCAAGCAGGACATCCTGCTGCTGCACCCGTTCGAGTCCTTTACTCCCGTGGTCGACCTGCTGCGCCAGGCCGCGAAGGACCCGCATGTATTGGCGGTCCGCCAGACTCTGTACCGCTCCGGCGCCAACTCGGAAATCGTCGATGCGCTGGTGGATGCCGCGCGTAACGGCAAGGAAGTCACCGCGGTGATCGAGTTGCGTGCGCGCTTCGACGAAGAGTCCAACCTGCAACTGGCCAGCCGTCTGCAAGCGGCCGGTGCGGTGGTGATTTACGGCGTGGTGGGCTTCAAGACCCACGCCAAGATGATGCTGATTCTGCGTCGCGAAGCCGGCGAGATCGTGCGTTACGCCCACTTGGGTACCGGCAACTACCATGCGGCCAACGCCCGTCTGTACACCGACTACAGCTTGCTGACCTCGGACGACGCCTTGTGCGAAGACGTCGGCAAACTGTTCAGCCAGCTCATCGGCATGGGGAAAACCCTGCGCATGAAGAAGCTGCTGCACGCGCCATTCACGTTGAAGAAGGGCATGCTCGACATGATTGCCCGGGAAACCCAGTTCGCCCTCGATGGCAAACCGGCGCACATCATCGCCAAATTCAACTCGCTGACCGATCCGAAGATCATCCGCGCGCTGTACAAGGCCAGTCAGTCCGGGGTGCGTATCGATCTGGTGGTGCGCGGCATGTGCTGCCTGCGTCCGGGTATCGCCGGGGTGTCGCACAACATCCATGTGCGCTCGATCATCGGGCGTTTCCTGGAACACACCCGGGTGTTCTACTTCCTCAATGGCGGTGAAGAGCAGATGTTCCTGTCCAGCGCCGACTGGATGGAGCGCAACCTCGACAAGCGCGTAGAGACTTGCTTCCCGGTCGAGGGCAAGAAGCTGATCATGAGGGTCAAGAAAGAGCTGGAGCTTTATCTGACCGACAACACCCACAGCTGGAGCCTGCAGGCGGACGGTCGCTACATCCGCAACACGCCGACCGGCAACCAGAACCCGCGCAGCGCGCAGGCGACCTTGCTGGAGCGGCTGGGCAGCCCGATTCTCGCCGTTCGCTGACGCAGATTCGGTTGGGCAAAAAAAGGGCGATCCACATGGATCGCCCTTTTTGGTTTCAGCTTCCTACCTGTGGCGAGGGAGCTTGCTCCCGCTGGATTGCGTAGCAGTCCCCTTCTTTTCAGGGATAGACGGGGGCGCTTCGCACCCCAGCGGGAGCAAGCTCCCTCGCCACAGGGAATGTGTTCGCTGCGGTTTTTAGCGCACGTTCAGCGTGAAGCTGACCCGCGTCAGCCATTCAGCCTCAAGGGCGAAGTCGGCCTGGGTCAGTTGGTTTTCGTCCAGCCAGTTTTCAGGGAACAACACATCGAGGCTGTCGCGTTTGGCGTGCAAGACGACCTGCGGCATTTCCTGGGTGCCACGGATGTGATGGAACAGGATCGCAAAGCGCAGCAGCACGCACAGACGAATCAGCTTGATCCCGTCCTCGCCGAAATCGGCAAACCGGTCCCGGGGAATGTTGCGTCGGTGACCGCGCACCAACAACGCGAGCATCAGTTGGTCTTCACGGGAGAACCCGGCCAGGTCCGAGTGCTCGATCAGGTAGGCGCCGTGCTTGTGGTATTGATAGTGAGCGATGTCCAGGCCCACTTCATGGACCTTGGCCGCCCAGCCGAGCAGTTCGCGCCAGACGCCGTCATCCAGTTCCCAATCCTTGGCCACCTGATCGAAGGCATGCAGGGCTTTGCGCTCGACCCGCGCCGCTTGTTCCAGATCGACGTGATAACGCTCCATCAGCGAGCTGAGCGTGCGCTCACGCACGTCTTCATGATGATGACGGCCCAGCAGGTCATAGAGCACGCCTTCGCGCAGGGCGCCTTCACAGTGGTCCATGCGTTGCAGTTCTAGGGCGTCGAAGATCGCTTCGAGAATCGCCAGGCCGGCGGGGAAAATCGCGCGGCGGTCAGGCTTGATGCCTTCGAAGTCGATTTTCTCGACATCGCCCAGCTTCATCAGTTTGCGCTTGAGCCAGGCCAGGCCTTCGGCGTTGACCTCGCCCGTGCCATGACCGCCCGCCTTCAGCGCCAGGCCAATGGCGCGGATGGTGCCCGAGGAGCCGATGGCTTCATCCCAGGTCAGGCGATGCAGCGCGTGCTCGATGCTCATGATCTCCAGCCGCGCTGCGGTGTACGCCTGGGCGTAGCGGGCCGGGGTGATCTTGCCATCCTTGAAATAACGCTGGGTATAACTGACGCAGCCCATCTGCAGGCTTTCGCGCAGCAGCGGTTCGAAGCGCTGGCCGATAATGAATTCGGTACTGCCGCCGCCAATGTCGGCCACCAGGCGTTTGCCCGGGGTGTCGGCGAGGGTGTGGGACACGCCGAGGTAGATCAGGCGGGCCTCTTCACGGCCGGAGATGACTTCCACCGAGTGGCCGAGGATTTCTTCGGCGCGGCGGATGAATTCACCGCGGTTGCGGGCTTCACGCAGGGCGTTGGTGCCGACGATCCGCACGGCACCGGGCGGCATACCGTTGATCAGTTGGGCAAAACGCTTCAGGCAATCGAGCCCGCGCTGCATGGATTCTTCGTTGAGCTGACGCTCTTCGTCGATGCCGGCGGCCAGCTGAACTTTCTCCCCGAGGCGCTCGAGAATACGGATTTCGCCGTTCTGGGCCTTGGCCACGACCATGTGAAAGCTGTTGGAGCCCAGGTCGATTGCGGCGATCAGGGACAGATTCTTGGCTTGGGATTGCGGCATGGTCATGGGGTCTCGGTCGATAACCTCGACATCCTGCCACGATCAAACGCTGCCGCCAACGCGCAGCGTTCAAAGCCTTGATCCAGAGCACGGACGGCATGAGTTCCTGTGGCGAGGGAGCTTGCTCCCGCTCGACTGCGCAGCAGTCGCAAAACCTGCACATGCGATCCAGTGAAAACGAGGTGATAATTTTTAGGGCCGCTGCGCAGCCCAGCGGGAGCAAGCTCCCTCGCCACAAAAGGGTTAGCCTGCTGCTTCAACTGTGCCGATGAAGTTCGCCAGCTCCGCCGTCTGCGGGTTCGCAAACAGAATCTTCGGATCCCCCACCTCATGCACCTTGCCCTGATGCATGAACACCAACTTATCCCCCACCTCCCGGGCAAAGCGCATTTCATGGGTGACCATGATCAGTGTCATGCCTTCCTTGGCCAGTTGCCGGACCACGCTCAGCACTTCATTGACCAATTCCGGGTCCAGCGCTGACGTGATTTCGTCGCACAGCAAGACTTTGGGAGACATTGCCAACGCCCGGGCAATCGCTACGCGCTGCTGCTGCCCGCCCGACAGCCGGTCCGGGAAGGCATCAAACTTCTCGCCCAGCCCGACCCGCTCCAGCATCTCCCGCGCCAGCTCGACCGCTTTGGCCTTCGGCACTTTTTGCACCACTTGCGGCGCGAGCATCACGTTCTCGCCCACGGTCAGGTGCGGGAACAGGTTGAACTGCTGGAACACCATCCCGACTTTCTGCCGCAAGGTGCGCAAATCGGCGCGAGCGGCATCGAGGTATTCGCCGTCGACCTCAATTACGCCGTCGTTGATCGACTCCAGGCCGTTGAGGGTGCGCAGCAAGGTGGATTTGCCCGAGCCGCTGCGGCCGATGATCGCCACCACCTGGCCTTCCTCGACGCTCAGGTCGATGCCCTTGAGCACATGGTGGTCGCCGTAATATTTATGCAGGGCGGAAATTCTAAGCAGAGGCATGCAGTCTCCTTTCCAGGTAGCGCGCACTGAGGGACAAGGGGTAGCAAAGCAGGAAGTAGCCGAGGGCGACGAGGCCGTAGACCATGAAGGGTTCGAATGTCGCGTTGGCGAGCATGCCGCCGGTCTTGGTCAGTTCGGTGAAACCGATGATCGAGGTCACGGCGGTGCCTTTGACCACTTGCACCGAGAAGCCCACGGTGGGTGCCACGGCGATCCGCAGCGCTTGCGGCAGAATCACGTAGCGCAGTTGCTCCAGCGGGTTGAGCGCCAGGCTTGACGAGGCTTCCCACTGACCATTGGGAATCGAATCGACGCAGCCGCGCCAGATCTCCGCCAGATAGGCGCTGGTAAACAGCGTCAGGGCGAGCGCCGCCGCCATCCACGGCGAAATCTCCACACCGGCCAGCGCCACGCCGAAAAACACCAGAAACAGCTGCATCAACAGCGGCGTACCCTGGAACAGCTCGATGTAAGTGCGGGCAATGTTACGCGGCAGAGGCTTTTTCGAGATGCGCATGACCATGATCAGCAAGCCGATCAGCCCGCCGCCGATAAACGCCACCAGCGATAACGCCAGGGTCCACTGCAGGCCGGTGAGCAGGTTGCGCACGACGTCCCAGAAGGTGAAATCGCTCATTGGCTGCTCCTTGATATGTAGCGACGGCCGATCCAGTTCAGCAGTTGGCGGATCAGCAGCGCCATGCACAGGTACAGCAGCGTGGTCAGGGCATAGGTTTCAAAGGCGCGGAAGTTGCGCGACTGAATGAAGTTGGCGGCAAAGCTCAATTCTTCGGTGGCGATTTGCGAACAGACCGCCGAGCCGAGCATGACGATGATGATCTGGCTGCTCAGGGCCGGCCAGACCTTGCCCAGCGCTGGCAGCAGCACCACGTGGCGGAACGCTTCGAATCGACTCATCGCCAAGGCCGCAGCGGCTTCCAGCTGTCCTCGGGGGATCGCCTGGATACCGGCGCGAATGATTTCGGTCGAATAGGCACCGAGGTTGATCACCATCGCCAGCACCGCCGCCTGCCATTCGGAAATCTGTACTCCCAGCGACGGCAAGCCGAAGAAAATGAAAAACAGCTGCACCAGAAACGGCGTATTGCGGATCAACTCGACGTAGACCCCGAAGATCCCCGAGAACGGGCGAATGTTCCACGCCCGCACCAGCGCCCCGACGATGCCAAACCCCACACCCAGCACCGCGCCGATGGCCGTCAGTTCAAGGGTGAACAAGGCGCCGCGCAGTAGCAGATCGGTGTTTTGCACCACCGGCAGAAAGTCGAACTGATAGGCCATATCAAATCTCCCGAGCGACGATCAGAGGTCGGCCGGCAATGGCTCTTTCAGCCAGGTCTGGGAGTTTTTCTCCAGTGCGCCGTCGGTTTTGGCGGTGGCGAGGATCTGATTGACCTTGCCCAACAGCGCCGGCTCGTTCTTGTTCACGCCGACATAGACCGGCGAGTCCTTGAGCTTCACTTTCAACGCTGGAATGCGTTTAGGGTTCTTCTCGCTGATCGCGACCATCACCACGTTGCCGCTGGCGATGAGGTCGACTTGCCCGGCGATGTAGGCGGCAATGGTCGAGTTGTTGTCTTCGAAGCGTTTGATGGTCACACCTTCGGGAGCGACTTTGGTCAGTTCGATGTCTTCGATGGCGCCCCGGGTGACGCTGACGGTTTTACCCTTGAGGTCGTCCAGGTCTTTGATGTCGGCATCTGGCGGACCGAACACGGCGAGATAGAACGGCGCATAGGCGCTGGAGAAGTCGATGACTTTCTCGCGCTCGGGGTTCTTGCCCAGGCTGGAGATCACCAGGTCGACCTTGCCGGTGGTCAGGAATGGAATGCGGTTGGTGCTGTTGACCGGGGTCAGTTCAAGTTTGACCTTGAGTTGCTCGGCCAGCAGTTTGGCGGTGTCGATGTCGAGGCCTCGGGGTTTCATGTCCGGGCCGACCGAGCCGAACGGCGGAAAGTCCTGAGGCACGGCGACCTTGAGGACGCCGCGTTTGACTACATCCTCCAGGCCGTCGGCGTGAGCGGGTGCCTGGCTCAACATCAGGCTGGCAAACAGGGCAGTGAGAAGGGCGCTGTAACGCAGGGTCATGGCGAATCTCCGAATCGACGAGGAATGAATTCTGCGGATCGACAGAGCACGGGCCATGCCAAGAAGCGGATTTGGGGGCCGCAGGCCACGGTTTTACTGGATTCTTTCGGTCTTACTGGTCTGAACAGTGGATAGGCGTTTCGCACCCTCATGGCGCATCCGTGAAACGTGCCGAACCCCCATGGGGCACGACTTGCCGAGGGCTGCGAATAGCTTTACAACTAGCCGCTCATTGTCCTGGTTCGTCTGAAAAAACCATGAATTCGATTTCCAGAGCCGTACCTGAAGTGGCGCTGCAAGCCATCCGTAAACTGATCACCGAACAGGGTTTCGCGCCGGGCGATGCCTTGCCTTCGCAGCGAGATCTGGCGGTGCAATTGGGGGTGAGTCGGGCGTCCCTGCGTGAGGCGCTGTCGTCGTTGAGTGCGTTGGGCGTGATCAGCATCCAGCCGGGCAAGGGCGTATTCGTGCAGTCGCCGGTGGATTTGCCGCGCGGCGATGCGGCACTGAGCTGGCCCTTCGCAGCGCAGGCGTCGCCGTTGGATATTTTCCAGTTGCGTTATGCCCTGGAAGGTTTTGCCGCCGGTTTGGCTGCGGTGACCCTGAGCACTCACGAGCTCGATACGCTGGAAGACAACGTGGCCGCCATGCGCAACGAATTGAAGGCAGGCGACTTCGAGGCGGCGGCACGACTGGATTTCGATTTTCACCGACGCATCCTGCTGGCCAGCGGTAATCAGGCGATGCTGAGCATCCTCACGGCCAGCGCCGACATCTTTCTGGAGAGCCAGAAGCTACCGTTCATCCGGGCCGAACGCGCCATGGAAACCTGGCAGGAACACCGCAAAATCCTCCGTGCGCTAGCCCGGCGTTCGTCCGGCGCGGCGCAGAAAGCCATGCAGGAACATGTACGCAATGCAGCCCTGCGTACCGGAATTGCCTTCGTCGCTCCCGCCACCCCGTGACTTGAGCTATACCCAAAGTCATGCGCCACCATAGCGAGACTCAATCAACTGCACCTTCCTGAACGAGGGAAGGGCGGCTATGATGGGCCACGTTTTTTTGCTTACAACCTGGAGACTTCCATGAGCAGCGATCTTATCAAACACGTCACCGACGCTAGCTTCGACGTCGACGTCCTCAAGGCCGAAGGCGCTGTACTGGTCGACTACTGGGCTGAATGGTGCGGCCCTTGCAAAATGATCGCTCCTGTCCTGGACGAAATTGCTGAAACCTACAAAGGCAAACTGACCGTTGCCAAGCTGAACATCGACGAGAACCAGGAAACCCCGGCCAAGCATGGCGTGCGTGGTATCCCGACTCTGATGCTGTTCAAGAACGGCAACGTTGAAGCGACCAAGGTCGGCGCACTGTCGAAGTCGCAACTGGCGGCCTTCCTCGACGCCAACATTTAAGCGTTGTTATAAAGCGTCAGGAAAAGGCCCCGCATATTGCGGGGCCTTTTCGTTATTGAGGGCTAGACGCTCCGAAACTCAGGTGGTACATTCGGCCCCGCACTGGTTTCTCCATTGCCCCCTGCTAGCCGTCGCCGACGCACTCCTTTTCGAATAAGTACGCGATCCTGTCGCCTTCTCTGCGGCGCGGCCTCATTAAGCCAAAAGCTTAATTTCCCCCCCTCCATAAATGATTACGTCATTCCTATATGAATCTGACTGAACTCAAGCAAAAGCCGATTACCGAACTGCTCGAATTGGCCGAACAGATGGGCATAGAAAATATGGCCCGTTCGCGCAAGCAGGACGTGATTTTCTCCCTGCTCAAAAAGCACGCGAAAAGCGGCGAGGAAATCTCCGGTGATGGCGTGCTGGAGATTCTCCAGGACGGCTTCGGCTTCCTGCGCTCCGCTGACGCTTCCTATCTCGCCGGCCCAGACGATATCTACGTCTCGCCGAGCCAGATCCGTCGCTTCAACTTGCGCACCGGTGACACCATCGTTGGCAAGATCCGCCCTCCGAAGGAAGGCGAGCGTTATTTCGCGCTGCTCAAGGTCGACACGATCAACTACGATCGTCCCGAGAACGCGAAAAACAAGATTCTCTTCGAGAACCTGACCCCGCTGTTCCCGACCGTGCGCATGAAGATGGAAGCCGGCAACGGTTCCACCGAAGACTTGACCGGTCGTGTCATCGACCTGTGCGCCCCGATCGGCAAAGGCCAGCGCGGTCTGATCGTTGCACCGCCGAAAGCCGGTAAAACGATCATGCTGCAGAACATCGCCGCCAACATCGCCCGTAACAACCCTGAAGTTCACCTGATCGTATTGCTGATCGATGAACGTCCGGAAGAAGTGACCGAAATGCAGCGCACCGTGCGCGGCGAAGTGGTTGCCTCGACGTTCGATGAGCCGCCAACCCGCCACGTGCAGGTTGCAGAAATGGTGATCGAGAAGGCCAAGCGCCTGGTCGAACACAAGAAAGACGTGGTGATCCTGCTCGATTCCATCACCCGTCTGGCTCGTGCCTACAACACCGTGATCCCGAGCTCCGGCAAAGTACTCACCGGTGGTGTCGATGCCCACGCACTGGAGAAACCGAAACGTTTCTTCGGCGCCGCGCGGAACATCGAGGAAGGCGGTTCGCTGACCATCATCGCCACCGCGCTGGTTGAAACCGGCTCGAAGATGGACGAAGTGATCTACGAAGAATTCAAAGGCACCGGCAACATGGAACTGCCTCTGGACCGTCGTATCGCTGAAAAACGCGTCTTCCCGGCCATCAATATCAACCGTTCCGGCACCCGCCGCGAAGAGTTGCTGACGGCCGACGACGAGTTGCAGCGCATGTGGATTCTGCGCAAGCTGCTGCACCCGATGGACGAAATTGCGGCCATCGAGTTCCTGGTCGACAAGCTGAAAACGACCAAGACCAACGACGAGTTCTTCTTGTCGATGAAGCGTAAGTAAGGCGGTTTTTACATCCGCTTAAAATGGCGTCCTTCGGGGCGCCATTTTTTTTGCCAGAAAAATGGGAGGTTTGTGATTAACTCCGGTCAGTTAGAAAACAAAAAAACGATCGTAAAAACAATCAACTGACTGGCCTTACTGTTTATGAGCACGCTTGCTTATCGAAGGGATATCGACGGTTTACGCGCAATCGCCGTGATTGCCGTGGTGCTGTTCCATTTTGGCGTTCCAGGGTTTACCGGCGGGTTCGTCGGCGTGGACATCTTCTTTGTGATTTCCGGCTACCTGATCACCTCGATCATCTGGAACCAGCGTCAGGCCGGGCGTTTCAGCTTTGTCGACTTCTGGGCCCGCCGTGCCCGGCGAATCCTCCCCGCGCTGTTTGCCATGATCATTGCCGTGCTGGCGGTGGGCTGGTTTCTGTTAGCGCCCAAGGACTATGAAGAACTGGGGCGCTCGGTGCGTTACCAGGTGATGTTTGTCTCCAACATCCTGTTCATGCGTCAGGACGGCTACTTTGACGTTGCTTCCGACCTCAAGCCGTTGCTGCATACCTGGTCGCTGGCGGTTGAAGAGCAGTTCTATATCGTTTTCCCGCTGTTGCTGACGCTGTTGTCGAGTCGCCTGAAAGCCTGGCGTCTGGCGCTGTTCGCCGTATTGCTGGTGTCTTTCGGGCTCAGTGTCTGGGCCGTTGCGCATCACCCTGAGAAAGCGTTTTTCCTGTTGCCGATGCGCGCCTGGGAGTTGTTGGCCGGCGCCATGCTGGCCGTGGCGCCCAGAAGCCAATGGCGCCTGACCACCGCCGGGGCTCAAGTGGTCAGCCTGGCCGGGTTCGGGTTGATTCTGCTGGCGATAGTGGGTTACGACAAAAGCACGCCATTTCCCGGTGTCGCGGCGTTGTTGCCGACCCTGGGCGTGGTTGCACTGATCTGGGCCAATGGACACCGGCAGACCCTGGTGGGTGGGCTGCTGGCCAGTCGCGTACTGGTCGGCGTCGGGCTGATTTCCTATTCCTGGTACCTGTGGCATTGGCCGGTGTTTGTCTTCGCCAGTTACGCCAGTGTCGAGGAGCCCGGCCCGTTTGATATTGCCGGCTTGATTCTGCTCACCCTGGTGCTGGGCTACTTGTCGTGGAAATTTGTCGAGACGCCGTTCCGTGAACGACGGCTGCTGGCGGGGCGTCGGCAGATGCTGCTGGCGGCGGGCGTCGGTGTACTGGTGCTGGGGCTGGCCGGGCAAACGTTGCGCTGGACCCATGGCTTGCCTTCGCGCCTGTCCGATCAAGCGTTGCAGTACGCCAAGGCGAAGGAATGGCGTCCGGAACTGATGCGCTGTTTGGCCGACGACAAAACCCCTGACGACAAGCTCTTCTGTCACTACGGGGCGCCGGCGTTGTCGTCACGGGTGCTGGTCTGGGGCGACAGTCACGCCACCGCGCTGATTCCGGTATTCGATGAGGGGGCGCAGAAGCATGGCGTCAGCGTGATTCTCGCCAGCTCCACGGGCTGCCTCCCGGTGGAAGGGCTTGAGCACGATCAACGGTGCGCCCGTTTCAATCGCCGGGTCGAGCAGGAGTTGAAGCCGCAGTCGGTGGGCGATGTGGTCCTTGTCGCGCGCTGGAGCCTGTATCTCTATGGTGATGCGAAAGGCGATCTCGGGCATGCACTGAAAGATGCCCATGGTCGTTACGAAAGGGCCAATGCCGAGCAGCAACTGGCGGAAGGGTTGCAGGCGACCATCCGGCAATTGCGCAATGGCGGGCATCGCGTCTGGCTGATCAAGGAAGCGCCGTTGCAACCCTTCAGCCCGCCTTACCGCCTCAGCCGCCTGGCCATGCTGCATCGTCCGACCGATGACGTCGGTTTAGCAGTGGCTGAGCACTTCAAGCGCCAGGCGTTCATCAGTCAACTGTTCGCGCAGATAGCGGCGGCGAACCCCGGCGTGACCGTGGTTGATCCGGCGCCATTGCTGTGCGATCACGCGGGCCTGTGCCGCGCCGAACTCGACGGTCATTCGCTGTATACCGACGACAATCACCTGTCGGAAGTCGGTGCGCGCTTTATCGCGCCGGTGCTTGAGCCGCTGTTCAAGCGCTTGCAAGCCCGCACGACACTGGGCAATGGCAACGCAAATGCGGCCAAGTAAGCAGCGATAAGCTGCCAGCGGGCGGCAGAGCAGGTAGGATGTACGCCTATTTTAGGGGTGCCATCGTCAATGAAATTCAAGGATCTTCGGGATTTCGTGCAGCAGCTTGAGCAGCGCGGAGAGTTGAAACGCATCCAGATCCCCGTCTCTCCAGTGCTGGAGATGACCGAAGTCTGTGATCGCACGCTTCGGGCAAAAGGCCCGGCGCTGCTGTTCGAAAACCCGACCGGCTACGACATTCCGGTGCTCGGCAACCTGTTCGGCACCCCCGAGCGGGTGGCGATGGGCATGGGCGCCGAGGCGGTCAGCGAGCTGCGCGAGATCGGCAAGCTGCTGGCCTTCCTCAAAGAGCCCGAACCGCCGAAGGGCTTGAAAGACGCCTGGTCCAAGCTGCCGATCTTCCGCAAGATCATTGCGATGGCGCCGAAAGTCGTGAAAGACGCGGTGTGCCAGGAAGTGGTCATCGAAGGCGACGACGTCGATCTGGCGATGCTGCCGGTGCAGACCTGCTGGCCCGGCGACGTCGGCCCGCTGATCACCTGGGGCCTGACCGTCACCAAAGGTCCGAACAAAGACCGCCAGAACCTCGGCATCTACCGTCAGCAAGTGATTGGCCGCAACAAGGTCATCATGCGCTGGCTGAGCCACCGGGGCGGCGCGCTGGATTACCGTGAGTGGTGCGAAAAGCATCCCGGCCAGCCGTTCCCGGTCTCCGTGGCCCTGGGCGCTGACCCGGCGACCATCCTTGGCGCCGTGACGCCGGTACCGGACAGCCTCTCCGAATACGCCTTCGCCGGTCTGCTGCGCGGCAACCGCACCGAACTGGTGAAGTGCCGCGGCAACGACCTGCAAGTGCCGGCCACCGCCGAGATCATCCTTGAAGGCGTGATCCATCCGGGCGAGATGGCCGACGAGGGCCCTTACGGCGATCACACTGGCTACTACAACGAAGTCGACAGCTTTCCGGTGTTCACCGTCGAGCGCATTACCCATCGGATCAAACCGATCTACCACAGCACCTACACCGGCCGTCCGCCGGATGAGCCGGCGATTCTCGGCGTGGCGCTGAACGAAGTGTTCGTGCCGATCCTGCAGAAGCAGTTCCCGGAAATCACCGACTTCTACTTGCCGCCGGAAGGTTGCTCGTACCGCATGGCCATCGTGACCATGAAGAAGTCGTATCCGGGCCACGCCAAGCGGGTAATGCTCGGTGTCTGGTCGTTTTTGCGACAGTTCATGTACACCAAGTTCGTTATCGTCACAGACGACGATATCAATGCGCGAGACTGGAACGACGTGATCTGGGCCATCACCACGCGCATGGACCCCAAGCGCGACACGGTGATGATCGACAACACGCCGATCGACTACCTCGACTTCGCCTCGCCGGTCTCCGGGCTGGGTTCGAAGATGGGGCTCGATGCCACGCATAAATGGCCGGGCGAAACCACTCGCGAGTGGGGCCGGGTGATCGTCAAGGACGACGCCGTGACCCAACGGATCGATGCCATCTGGAATCAGTTAGGAATAGATTGATGCGTGTAACCTTGCAGCCTTCCGGAGCAGTGCTAGAGATTCTGCCCGGCGAGCGTATTCTCGATGGCGCGCGGCGCCTGGGCTATGAATGCCCGCAAAGCTGTCGTAACGGCAATTGCCACGTGTGCGCGGCGTTGCTGGTGGAAGGCCGGGTCGAACAGGACGGCGGTGTGCGTGACCATGGCGAGTTCTACACTTGCATAGCAGAGCCGCTGGAAGACTGCATCGTGCTGTGGGATGGCGTGCTCGCGCTGGGAGAACTGCCTGTGCGCAGCTTTTCGTGTCAGGTCATTGAATGCAGGGACGTCGGCGGCGATACCTTTCGCGTGCATCTGCGGGCGCCAGCCGGCAAGCCACCGCGTTATCACGCGGGTCAGTATTTGATGATCGAACGTGAAAACGGCGAGAAATCCGCCTTCTCCCTGGCCTCGGCACCGCATTCCGGCCGCGACCTGGAAATTCATGTGTTGGCGCGCGAAAGCAGTGCGCAGAAGCTGATCGAACAACTGCAACGCAACCCGATGGTGCGGATCGAGATGCCGTTCGGCGATACCCATCTGGCGGAACTGCCGGACGGTCCGCTGGTGCTGATTGCCGCTGGCACCGGCATGGGCCAGATCCACAGCCTGATCGAACATTGCCGGGCCGCGGGTTTTAAACATCCGGTGCATCTGTATTGGGGTGTGCGTCGGCCTGAAGACTTTTATGAAATCGAACATTGGGATGAGTGGCTGAAACTGCCCAATCTGTTCGTGCATAAAGTCGTCAGCGATCAATGCGGCTGGCAGGGGCGTTGCGGCATGTTGCATGAGGCAGTGTGTGAGGACTTTCCTGATCTGAAAGCGCTGCACGTATATGCCAGCGGCTCACCGGCCATGGTCTACGGCACGCTGGATGCGTTGGTTGAAGCGGGGATGGATGCCCATCAAATGCGTGCCGACGTGTTTGCCTACGCGCCACGATCTTGATCCACGGTCTTGATCCGCGATTTTAATCGTTATAACTCCCCATATAGCCGATCGGTATTTATAGTTTTATATAAATGCCGGTAGGTTATATCCAAGCAAGGCAATTATTTAAGAACTGTGCCATGGCACTTAAATTGCCTGAAAACATATGTGCCTTATTGTTACAGCGGTGCGTTCTATTTAGTAATTCTTTATCTGCGGGGAGCTGAACGCTATTCGCCATGAGCGCCATTGAATCTTCATTTTTGAATCTGGCGTACCCTCCGCGGCTCGATCTGGGGCCTCAGCTTACGCACGAACAATTACTCAGCTCGATGCAGTCGACCATGGCTCGACACAAGGGCGGGCCCGTCTGGTTATTCGCTTATGGTTCGCTGATCTGGCGCCCTGAATGTGCGGCGGTGGAGCGAGTGCGCGGCCGAGTGCATGGCTACCATCGCGGGTTATACCTGTGGTCCCACGAACATCGCGGCACGCCGGAAGTCCCTGGTCTGGTCTTTGGCCTGGATCGCGGCGGTTCTTGCAGCGGCTTCGCTTACCGTTTGCCCGAAGAACAACTGGAAGCCTCGCTTTATGCGCTTTGGCAGCGCGAAATGCCGTTCCCGTCTTATCGGCCACACTGGCTCAACTGCCGTCTCGAAGACGGAAGCCAGGTTCAGGCCTTGGGATTTGTGTTGGAGCGGCACTTGCCCAGCTATGCCGGCAACTTGCCGGATCATGTGCTGAGCCATGTGTTCGAGAACGCTTGCGGGCGTTACGGCACCACTCGCGATTATGTCGAGCAGACCGCCAACGCCCTGCGTAGCCACGCCATGCCAGACCGGAATCTGGAGGCGCGGCTCAAGCGCTGCCAATCAAAAACCGATCAGGCGATCGCTTCTTCGCGGGTCTGACTGGCGATTTGCTTGTGCCCCAGCGTTGGCGCCAGGAACGCCATTGCCAGCAAGCAGGCGGCGACCAACAGGATGAAGCCGCCATCCCAGCCGAAGTAGTCCACGGTGTAGCCCATCAGCGCACTGGCCGCGACTGACCCGCCCAAGTAACCGAACAGACCGGTAAAGCCCGCGGCGGTACCGGCGGCCTTTTTCGGTACCAGTTCCAGCGCTTGCAAGCCCACCAGCATCACCGGGCCGTAGATCAGGAAGCCGATCGCGAACAGCGAGATCATGTCGACCATCGGGTTACCCGGCGGATTCAGCCAGTACACGATCGTCGCAACGGTCACCAACGCCATGAACACCATGCCGGTCAGGCCACGGTTGCCACGGAAAACCTTGTCCGACATCCAGCCGCACAGCAACGTGCCCGGAATGCCTGCCCACTCATAGAGGAAATACGCCCACGAACTCTTGTCGAAGTCGAAGTGCTTGACCTCTTTGAGGTAAGTCGGTGCCCAGTCCAGGATGCCGTAGCGCAGCAGGTAGACGAAGACGTTAGCCAGGGCAATGAACCAGAGCATTTTGTTGCGCAGCACGTATTTGACGAAGATTTCCTTGGCGCTGAATTCTTCTTCGTGGCTGGCGTCGTAGCCTTCCGGGTAATCGTTCTTGTACTTCTCGATCGGCGGCAGGCCTGTCGATTGCGGCGTGTCGCGCATCACAATGAACGCAAACACCGCAACCAGCAGCGCCACGGCGGCCGGGACGTAGAACTTGCTGTGCCAGTCGTTGAACCAGCCCATGCCGAGAATCGCCAGCGGGCCGATCAAGCCACCGCCGACGTTATGCGCGGTGTTCCAGATCGACACCACTTGGCCACGTTCTTTCTGCGACCACCAGTGCACCATGGTGCGGCCACTTGGCGGCCAGCCCATGCCTTGCGCCCAGCCGTTGATGAACAACAGGATGAACATCATGGTCACGCTGGACGTCGCCCACGGTGCGAAACCGAAAACGAACATCACCCCGGCGGAGACCACCAGGCCGAAGGGCAGGAAGTAACGCGGGTTGGAGCGGTCGGACACGATGCCCATCAAAAACTTGGACAGGCCGTAGGCGATGGCAATCGCCGACATGGCCACACCCAGTTGACCCTTCGTATAGCCTTGGGCGATCAGATCGGGGAACGCCAGGGTGAAGTTCTTGCGCAGCAGGTAGTAACCCGCATACCCGATGAAAATCCCGGCGAAGATCTGCCAGCGGAGGCGTTTATAGGTGTCGTCTATTTTTTCTTCAGGCAATGGAGCCTGATGTGCGGCAGGACGAAAGAAAGCAAACATTCAAGAGCTCCAGATTTCTTGTTTTGACTGCGGATGCGAATGTTACAGTTTCGTTACCGAAAATAGCACCGGTTCGCATCGACCAAACAGCGGAAATGTGGGCAGTTGCGTGTTCCTTTATGAACATGTCGCACAGGTATAAGTGAAGGGCGTTATGGGAATGGTCCTGGGCGGCGGTTGATGAGGCATTTCAAGCGTCCTGAAAAAGCGGCCCGGACAATCCGGCCCGCTTTTTAAGGTTCAGCGAACCTGTACCACCACTTTCCCGACCGCCTTGCGCTGGCCAAGATCATTGATCGCCTGCGCCGCATTGCTCAGCGGATACACCTGCGAAACCAACGGCCTCAGTTTGCCCTCGGCAAACCAGCCAAATAACTGCTGGAAGTTCGCCGCGTTGTCCTGCGGCTGGCGTTGGGCAAACGAACCCCAGAACACGCCGACTACGGCCGCGCCCTTGAGCAGCGCCAGGTTCACCGGTAGTTCTGGAATGCGTCCGCTGGCGAAACCGACCACCAGCAAGCGGCCATTCCAGGCGATGGCGCGGATGGCCTGGTCGAACAGATCGCCGCCGACCGGGTCGTAAATCACGTCGGCACCCTGGCCGTCGGTCAGGCGTTTGATTTCGTCCTTGAGGCTGGTTTCGCTGTAGTTGATCAGTTCATCGGCGCCGGCTGCCTTGGCCACCGCAAGTTTTTCGGCGCTGCTGGCGGCGGCAATCACGCGGGCGCCCATGGCTTTGCCGATTTCCACGGCGGCCAGGCCAACACCGCCGGAAGCGCCGAGCACCAGCAGGGTTTCACCCGGTTGCAGGTTGGCCCGTTGCTTGAGTGCGTGCACCGAGGTGCCGTAAGTCATGCTGAACGCGGCGGCGGTGTTGAACTCCATCGAGGGCGGGATCGGCAGCACGTTGTAGCCCGGCACGGCGACCTGCTCGGCGAAACTGCCCCAGCCGGTCAGGGCCATGACCCGGTCACCGACCTTGAGGTGGCTGATTTTTTCGCCCACTGCACTGACCACACCGGCCGCTTCGCCACCCGGGGAAAACGGGAAGGGCGGCTTGAACTGGTATTTGCCCTCGATGATCAGCGTGTCCGGGAAATTCACCCCGGCGGCATGCACGTCCAGCAGGATTTCATTCTTCTTCGCGACAGGGCTGGCGACGTCTTCCAGCACCAGCGATTCGGCAGGGCCGAAGGCTTTGCACAGCACGGCTTTCATCAGGGCTATTCCTTTGGGAGTGATGGCCGATAAGTGTAGGTGTGTGAGTCGATGGGTCAACGAGCATGCCCGACCCTGATAGTCAGCCATAAGCTTGTGCTTGAGCGGCGGGTCGTTATGCTAGGCCGCAAACCGGATAAGGAGCGAATTGTGAAAGCGTGGATCATGTTGTTGCTGGCCCTGTCTCTGCCTGTGGCAGCGATGGCCGAAGAAGCCAAAGAAGGTGAAGCTCCGAAGGTCAATTACATCACCCTGAGCCCGCCGTTCGTGGGCAACTATGGGCTGGACGGTACGCCGAAGCTCAAGGTCTACAAGGCCGATGTGGCATTGCGCGTGACCGGTGAGGAGGCGACCAAGGCAGTGAAGGCCAACGAGCCGTTGATCCGCAATCAGTTGGTGGCGTTGTTTGCCCAGCAGACGACCGAAGCGATGAGCAACGTTGAAGCCAAGGAAAAGCTGCGTCAGGAAGCCTTGAAGCAGACTCAGCAAGTGATGAACGATGAGACCGGCAAGCCGATGGTTGAGGATTTGTTGTTCAACAACCTCATCATTCAGTAAGTCTCTCGCTGCCCGGCCCGGCCCGGCCTCTTCGCGAGCAATCCCGCTCCCACAGGACCTGAGCAGAACCCTGTGGGCGCCGGCTTGCCCGCGATTCAGGACGCCAGGCTCTTGCGAAACCGCATCAGCGCCACGCTAAAAAACAGCAGGCCAATGGCGCTCAATGCCAGCAAGTCCGGCCACACCACATTGATCCCCGCGTCGCGAAACAGTATCGCGGCGCTGAGGCTGACGAAGTGGGTCGATGGCGAGCCCTGCATGACCCATTGCAGCCATTGCGGCATGCTGTCGAGCGGCGTACTGCCGCCGGAGAGCAGCAACATCGGGATGATCACCGGAATCGCCAGCAGGCCGAATTGCGGCGTCGAGCGGGCGAGGGTCGCAAGGAATATCCCCAGCGCTGTGCTGGCGAACAGATAAACGGCCGTCACCATCAGGAACAGGGTCATTGAACCGGCCAGCGGCACGCCGAGTGCACCTTTGACGATCACCTCCAGCGAGATCCAGGTGCACAGCACCACCACCAGCATGTTGCTCCAGATTTTCGCCAACATGATTTCAAGCGCCGTGAGGGGCAGCACCAGCAAATGGTCGAGGGTGCCGTGTTCGCGCTCACGCAACAACGCTGTGCCGGTCAGGATGATGGCGAGGATGGTGATGTTGTTGACGATTTGAATCACCGCCAGGAACCAGCCGCCCTCCAGATTGGTATTGAACAGCGCTCGGGTGGTCAGCAGCACGGGGGCTTTGCTCGCTGCATCGCCTTGTTCACTGTAGGTCTGCAGTTCGCGCTGGAAAATCCGTCCGATGTAGCCCGCCCCCATGAAAGCCTGGCTCATGGCCGTGGCGTCGACGTTGACCTGCACGGCTGGCTGGCGGCCAGCCAACAGATCTGCCTGGAAATTGGCCGGAATATTGATGACGAAGGTGAATCGACCGCTGTCCAGCACATCGTCCAGTTGTTCATAGGGCAGCGACACCGACGCCTGGAATTCCGGCGGCTGCAGGGCTTGCGCCAATTGTCGTGACAGGTGGCTGTGATCTTCATCGACCATGGCCACGCTGGCGTTGTGCACGCCAATCACCGAGCCCGCGGCCGGCATGTAGATCGCGACGGTGAAGGCATAGAACAGGAACAGCAGCAACACGCTGTCGTGTCGCAGGCTGGTGAGTTCCTTGAGGCCAAGTCGCAGGATGTGCGCAAGCTTGTGCATCAGGCCTCCTGCTTTTTCAGCATGGCCAGGCTAAGGCCGGTAAACCCCAGGAAGAACCCGAACAGTGCCAGGCATTGCGGCCACAACTGCCGGATATCCAGGGCCTTGGTAAACGTGCCAACGGCAATATCGAGGAAGTAACCCGCCGGGAACAGCATCCCCATGACAGCGGCCGCGCCATCGAGTGACGAGCGCGGCACGATCAAGCCGGAAAACTGAATGGTCGGCAGACTGGTAATGATCATGGTGCCGAGAATGGCGGCAATCTGGGTTCGGGTGAACGCCGAAATCAACAGGCCCATGCTGGTGGTCGCCAGCACGTAGAGCAGCCCGCCGAAGGCCAGGGTCAGGCCGCTGCCCTTGAAAGGCACGCCGAACAGCCAGCGATTCATGGCCGTCAGGACGGCGAGGTTGATCAAGCTGATGGCCAGATATGGCGCTTGTTTACCTAGCAGGAACTCCAGTCGCGTCAGCGGTGTGGCGTAGAAGTTGGTGATCGAACCCAGTTCTTTCTCCCGCACGATGCCCAGCGCCGTCAGCATGGCCGGGATGAACGCCAGGATCAGCGCCATCACCCCGGGACCGATGGCGTTGACGCTGACGACATCCTGGTTGTAGCGGAAGCGGGTTTCCAGTTGGGCTGCCGCTTGCCGGTTCAGAGCGGGGCTGGACTGCTCGGCCAATTGCACCAGGTTGCCCTGGTGTACCGCTTCCACGTAATTGCGGCTGGTTTCGGCGCGAAACGGCATGCCGCCATCGAGCCAGGCCGCGACAGCGGGTTGGCGACCGGCGAACAAGTCCCGGCCGAATCCCGGCGGGATTTCCAGCGCCAGTTTGATTTCCGAGCGCTGTAATCGTCGATGCAATTGCGCCGGATCGCTGATGGGCGGTTGTTCGTCGAAGTAACGGGAGCTGCGGAAAGCCTCCAGATACGCCCGGCTTTGTGGCGTCTGGTCCTGGTCGTAAACCGCGAAGGCGAGTTTTTCCACATCCAGGGAAATGCCGTAGCCGAAAATCACCATCATGAACATCGCCCCGAGCAGGGCAAAGGCCATGCGCACTTTATCGCGCAGCAACTCCTTGCTTTCACGACTCGCCAGTGCCCGCAACCGTCCAAAACTGAAGCGGCTGTCTTGCATCGGGGCGACGGGGGCGAGCGTCGTGTCGATGGGCGTTGGTGGCGCCGCCGTTACGATCGGGCCCTGGGCCTGCTCCAGGCAGGTGACGAACGCCGCCTCCAGTGTCTGGCCCTTGAACTGCAATTGCAGGGCTGCCGGGGTGTCGCAGGCCAGGACCTTGCCGGCGTGCATCAGCGAGATGCGGTCACAGCGCTGGGCTTCGTTCATGAAATGCGTGGAGAGGAAAATCGTCACGCCCTGTTCGCGGGACAATTCGATCAGCAGCCGCCAGAAATCATCCCGTGCGGCCGGGTCGACGCCGGACGTCGGTTCGTCGAGGATCAGCACTTCGGGGCGATGCAGCACTGCCACCGCCAGGGATAAGCGTTGGCGCAGGCCCAGTGGCAGTGCTCCGGACGGCTGATGAGCGACGCTGCCCAGGTTGAAGCGCTGGATCAGCTCATCGATGCGCTGTGCGCTCTCGGCCTTGGGCAAATCGAACAGCCGGGCGTGCAAGTCCAGATTCTGTCGCACGCTGAGCTCGCCATAGAGCGAGAAACTCTGGGACATGAAGCCGACGCGCTTGCGGGTAGCCAAATCCTTGGCATTCACTGGATTGCCCAGCAGCGTGGCGCGGCCTTCGCTGGCCGGGATCAGCCCGGTGAGGACTTTCATGGTGGTGGTTTTGCCGCAGCCATTGGAGCCCAGAAACCCGAAGATCTCGCCGCGGCCGATGGCGAAGCTGACCTTGTCCACCGCCGTGAAATCGCCGAAGCGCAGGGTCAGGTCATGGGCTTCGATGGCGATGTCGGCCGTGGCGTTGGTTCGGGCAGGGATCACCAGCGGCTGGTTGTCACGGCCGCTGTCGCCCTGAAAGTGAGTAAAGGCCTCATCGAGCTTGCCGCTGGGGGTCGCTGCCCCGAGTTCGCTGGTCAAGCCGGCGGCAATCAGTTTGCCGCCATCGAGCATCAGGCAGTGTTCGAATTGCTCGGCCTCTTCCATGTACGCGGTGGCAACCAACAGCGTCAATTGCGGACGTTGACGCCGGACGTCATCAATCAATTCCCAGAAGCGCCGCCGGGACAGCGGATCGACGCCGGTGGTCGGTTCATCGAGGATCAACAGGTCGGGTTCATGAATCAGCGCACAACAGAGGCCGAGCTTCTGTTTCATGCCGCCCGATAACTTGCCCGCCGGGCGCTCGGCAAACCGCTGCAGATCGGTGGCCAGCAACAGACTTTGCATGCGCTGATCGCATTCGGCTCCGGACAGGCCGAACAAAGTGGCGAAGAAGTGAATGTTTTCGCTGATCGACAGCTCGGGATACAGGTTGCCGCCCAGGCCTTGAGGCATGAACGCAATTCGCGAATAGAGGCTGATACGGTGACGCCGGTCCTGGATCGAGCCGCTGAGCACGTCCAGTTGGCCGTCTTGCAGCGTCTTCACACCGGCGATTAATCCCAACAGGCTGGATTTCCCGGCGCCATCCGGACCGATCAAGCCGCACCGGGTGCCGGCGGGCAGGCTGAACGTGATGTCGCTCAGCACCTGCTGTTGGCCGTATCGGTGCTGAAGGCCGGTGGCTTGCAGCGCCAGGCCGGTCATTGAAGATTGGCCGGCCAGCCAATGGGCGCGGTGCGCACGTAGCCGTTACCGGGCATCCCCGGTTTGGCCTGGGGCACGCTGCTGGGTTGGGTCAGGCGCAGCTTGACCCGAAACACCAGTTTCTGACGTTCGTCGCGGGTCTCGACTTCTTTGGGAGTGAATTGCGATTTGGCTGCCACGAAGCTGATTTTCGCCGGCAACGGCTGGCCGGGCAGGGCGTCCAGCAGGATCCGCGCTTCATCACCGACCGCCAGGCGTCCCACTACGGATGTGGCGAGATAGAGGTTCATGTACTGATCGTTCGGATCAATCAGCAACAACACTCGCCCACCGGCACCGAGGACTTCACCGGGTTCGGCCATGCGCAGCTGAATCACCCCGTCAATGGGCGCCCGCAGGCTGCTGTCGTCAATCTCGCTGGTCAGCTGAGCGACTTGTGCCTGCGCCGCGCCAATGGCGGCGCCGACGGCGGACACCTGCGCACGGGCCGCGGTGACGGCCGCGTTGCTCGTTTCGAAGCGAGATTGTTGCTGATCGATGGTCTGGCCACTGGAGAAGCCGCGCTTGAACAATTCCTGAGAACGGCTGAGCTCTTGGTGGGCAAGCCGTTGCTCGCTCTGGCGCAGTTGCACATTGGCCTGGGCGGCATTGAGGTTTTCCCGGGCGCGTATCACTTCGGCTTCGGCCTGGTTGCGCTGGGCTTCGAGGGTCCGGGTGTCCATGCGTGCCAGCAGTTGACCCTTGGTCACCTTGTCGCCTTCATCGACCAGGACTTCGGCCAGCCGGCCGGCTGTTTTGCTGGCGATCTGTACTTCAGTGGCTTCAAGTCGGCCATTACCGACATACAACCCTTCGGGCAGTCGGCTAAGGGTCGACTTCCAATAACCAAAACCCCCAGCGGCCAGTAACACTGCCCCCAGTAAAAAGGCGAAAAAAAGTGAAGAGCGGCGGTGAATCGACATGTCGGCATCCTGCGTCTGTAGCGTCGTAGTCTGACAGGCAAGCGGCGGGGCGACTTGATATCCGTCAACGGGGTGTCACGTCTGACCGATCCAGGCCAGAGCGTCGGGCGGTTCAGCTTGTTTAGCGCAGGCCGAGCACCGCTGTCCATTGCTCGGCGGTAACCGGCATCACCGACAACCTTGAGCCTTTCTGCACCAATGGCATCTCGGCCAACGCCGTCTGCTGCTTCAAGTAATCCAGCTTCAACACCTTGGAAAACGTCTCGACATGCGCAACATCAATCGCGCTCCAGGCGTTTTTCTCTGGCGTGGCCTTTGGATCGTAGTAATGACTGTCCGGCTCCAGCGCCGTTGGGTCCGGATACGCCGCTTGAATAATCTTTCCGATCCCGGCAATCCCGGGCTCCGGGCAGCTGGAGTGATAGAAGAAAAACTCGTCGCCCACCGCCATCGTCCGCAAAAAGTTACGCGCCTGATAGTTGCGAACCCCATCCCAGCGCGCTTTGCCAAGCTTCGCCAGGTCTTTGATCGAGAGTTCATCGGGCTCGGATTTCATCAGCCAATAGGCCATGGTTTTTGCTCCTTGCGAGGTGATTGGGCAAGTTGTCGGGCAATTTTATGACAAACCGACAGTCGGTTGACGCCAGCGTTTGCGTGTCAGTTCACGTTGCCGCAAAATGCCGGCCTTCTAAGCTTGACGCTGCTGCACGGCCTACACCTACAACGGAAACCGCTGCTGTCATCGTGTTGATGTGCCTTTGGGGGGCAATCGATGAAACGCAAACCGGATTTACTATGGATTTTGGTTATTTTGTTCGGCCTCGGCGTCGTGACCACCGGCTATGCCCAAAGCCTGTGGAACAACAAGACTGACGCGCCAATCGAAATCGCACAGCAACAACAGCCGTCGGCCTTCAAGCGCTGAGCCTGTTTTTCGGGCGCCGCTGATTCCAGTGGCGTCTAGCCTGCGAAATACCACGCCTTGTCGGTAACCGTTCCTTGCAACGGCACATCCCAGCTCGCCTGAGCCAATCGTTCTACCTTCTGACATTCATGGGCCAGGCCCAGCAGCGTCGGCTTGCGCCAGTTTTTTCGCCGCGCCAGGTAGGCGAGGCTTCGATCGTAGAAACCGCCGCCCATTCCCAGGCGGCCGCCGACGTCGTCAAATCCCACCAATGGCAACAGCACCAGGTCCAGGGCCCAGACTTTGCGCTGGCGGGCGAGGTTGTGCCGGGGTTCGAGAATACGAAAGCGGTTGGGTTTGAGTTTTTCACCGGGACGAATCCGCTGGAACACCATTTTGGTCCGCGGCCAGGCACTGAGTACCGGTAGATAAGTCGCCTTGCCCCGACGTTGCGCCGCGCGCAGCAACAGGCGCGGGTCGATTTCACCGTCGGTGGGCAGGTAGAGGGAGATGTGTTTGGCCCGGCGAAACAACGGCTGCTGAGCCAATTGCTTGTACAGCCCGCGAGCAGCCTGGCGTTGCTGACTGGGGGTCAGTGCGCGGCGGGCCTTGCGCAGCATGCGTCGAAGTTGCGGGCGGGGCAGCAGCGCAGGTTCGGTCATGGATTCAGGCTTCGACAGGACGGATACGTAAAGCGTACCCGTAAAAAAGCCGATGCCGGTATTTAAACCGGCATCGGACTGGAATCAGGCTCCCCGGATGAACCGCTGCTGACTTAGCCCTTGAACCCGAAAGTTCAAGGTGGAAGATGCAGTAGGCTTTAAGGCTTTCCGTCTAGCGGACATGCACACCAGCCCAACGTGCAGCCTCCAGGGTAGTGCGAATCGGCTCAGGGACGTGGTCAACTGGCAAGCACCCCAGGGAGTGATGCGAGTATACCCCAAGCGGTTTCGTGTTTCAGCCCTTGGTGACGTCCGGATCGGTGGCAAGCACCAGATCGACGCGATCCAGCAGGTCGCGAACCTGCTCGCGAGTCGAGCCACTGGCCTGCACATCCGGGCGTTCTTCCTTGTGCAGAAGATCGTGCGTGATGTTCAGCGCGGCCATCACGGCAATGCGGTCGGCGCCGATGACTTTGCCGCTGCTGCGGATTTCACGCATCTTCCCGTCCAGGTAACGGGCGGCGCTCACCAGGTTGCTGCGCTCTTCCTGGGGGCAGATGATCGAATATTCTTTATCGAGGATCTGCACGGTAACGCTATTGCTTGAACTCATGAGTCTTGCTCCAGGGCCTTGAGGCGCGAAATCATTGATTCGACCTTACGCCGGGCGATTTCGTTCTTTTCAATGAGGTGAGCGCGTTCCTCGCGCCAGGTTTTTTCCTGAGCTAATAGGAGTCCGTTTTGACTCTTAAGTTGCTCGACCCGATTAATTAGCAGTTCGAGTCTGGCCATCAGCGCTTGCAGGTCGGTGTCTTCCATTGTGTCCACTGAATAGTCTGATGGGGGTAACGGGCGGACAGCCTTTAATAGTCTTGGCGAGTCTGTCGATGTAGGATACAAGGCCTTCATTCTAGACATAGCGCCGTCTGGCGCCTAGCTGCCCATGCCCATTCAGAATTCCCCGTACCAAGCCTTCGCCACCCTGCTGACTTCCAGCGGTCATAACGTCTCGCCTGCCGAACTGCACGGCCTGCTGCTCGGCCGCAGCTGCGCCGGTGCCGGTTTCGATGCCGAAGGCTGGCTGGTCGATGCCGCCGAATTGCTCGAAACTGAGCCCCAGGATAATGTCCGCAATGCCTTGATCGGCTTGCAGGAGATGGTCAAGGGCGAGCTCACCGGCGACGACGTCACTGTAGTTCTGCTGCTGCCGACCGATGACGCGCCACTGGCTGACCGTGCCGCGGCACTGGGCCAATGGTGCCAGGGCTTTCTCAGCGGTTTCGGCCTGAACTGCCGTGACAGCAGCATGCTGAGCACCGAAGCCACCGAAGTGTTGCAGGATCTGGCGGCTATTTCCCAGGTGCAAGACGCCCTGGAAGAGTCCGAAGACGGCGAAAGCGACTACATGGAAGTGATGGAATACCTGCGCGTTGCGCCGCTGCTGCTGTTCTCCGAAACCAAAAAAGCGGAAGAGCCGGCTGCGGCCAAGCCGTCGCTGCATTAATTGTTGCCAGGGAACGCCATCTGCCCATGATTCATATCCCGAAATCGGAATACAGCCGTCGCCGCAAGGCCCTGATGGCGCAGATGGAACCCAACAGCATCGCCATCCTGCCCGCCGCCGCAGTAGCCATACGCAACCGCGACGTCGAGCACGTCTACCGGCAGGACAGCGACTTCCAGTACCTCAGCGGCTTCCCCGAGCCTCAGGCCGTCATCGTACTGATGCCCGGTCGCGAACATGGCGAGTACATTCTGTTCTGCCGTGAACGCAACGCCGAGCGAGAACTGTGGGACGGCCTGCGCGCCGGCCAGGAAGGCGCGATCCGCGACTTCGGCGCCGACGATGCGTTTCCCATCACCGACATCGACGACATCCTGCCGGGCCTGATCGAAGGGCGCGACCGGGTGTATTCGGCCATGGGCAGCAACCCGGAATTCGACCGGCACCTGATGGAGTGGATCAACGTGATCCGCTCTAAAGCGCACCTCGGCGCCCAGCCGCCGAACGAATACGTTGCCCTGGATCATCTGCTGCACGACATGCGCCTGTATAAATCGGCGGCAGAAGTGAAGGTGATGCGCGAAGCTGCACGGATTTCCGCCCAGGCGCATATCCGGGCGATGCAGGCCAGCCGGGCCGGGCTGCACGAGTTCAGCCTCGAAGCCGAACTCGATTACGAATTCCGCAAGGGCGGGGCGAAGATGCCGGCCTACGGTTCGATCGTCGCCGCCGGGCGCAACAGCTGCATCCTGCATTACCAGCAGAATGACGCCGTGCTCAAGGATGGCGACCTGGTGTTGATCGACGCCGGTTGCGAGATCGACTGCTACGCCAGCGACATCACCCGCACCTGGCCAGTCAACGGCAAATATTCAGCGGAGCAGAAAGCGATTTACGAGTTGGTGCTGGCGTCGCAAGAAGCCGCATTCGCCGAAATCGCCCCGAACAAACACTGGAATCAGGCGCACGAAGCCACGGTCCGGGTGATTACCTCCGGTCTGGTGAAGTTGGGCCTGTTGCAGGGCGACGTCGACGAGTTGATCGCCAGCGAAGCCTATAAAGCTTTTTACATGCATCGTGCCGGCCATTGGTTGGGCATGGATGTGCATGACGTCGGCGAATACAAGGTCGGCGGCGAATGGCGGGTGCTGGAAGTCGGCATGGCGCTCACTGTGGAACCGGGCATCTACATTGCCCCGGACAACCAGAACGTAGCGAAGAAATGGCGCGGCATTGGCGTGCGCATCGAGGACGACGTGGTGGTCACCAAAAACGGTTGTGAAATCCTGACCCAAGGCGTGCCGAAAACGGTCGCCGAGATCGAGGCCTTGATGGCTGCTGCGCGGACACAAGCGGCATGAGTCGAGTCAATCTGGCAATTATCGGTGGCGGCCTGGTGGGCGCCAGCCTTGCATTGGCGTTGCAGGCCGGAGCCAAGGCCCGCGGCTGGAAGATCGTGCTGATCGAGCCATTCGCCCCGGGCGACACCTATCAACCGAGCTATGACGCCCGTTCTTCGGCGCTGTCCTACGGGGCCAAACAGATTTATCAACGGTTGGGCGTGTGGCAGGAAATCTCCCGCCGCGCCGAGCCGATCAAGCAGATTCATGTCTCCGACCGTGGACGTTTTTCCACCGCCCGTTTGTCGGCGATGGAAGAGGGCGTGCCGGCGCTGGGTTATGTGGTGGAAAACGCCTGGCTCGGCCAATGCCTCTGGCAGGGCCTGGACAAGGATGTGGTCACTTGGCGTTGCCCGGCGGAAGTCACGCGCATGGAACCGCTGACCGATGGCTATCGCCTGACCCTCAACGATGAAACCACCCTGGAATGCGACCTTGCGGTGCTCGCTGATGGCGGCCGTTCGGGCCTGCGCGAGCAATTGGGCATCGGCATCAAAAAGCGTCCGTACAACCAGAGCGCACTGATTGCCAACGTCACCCCGAGCGAAGCGCATAACGGCGTGGCCTTCGAGCGCTTCACCGATGACGGCCCGATGGCGTTGTTGCCGCTGCCGGACAACCGCTGCGCCCTGGTCTGGACCCGCTTGGGGATGGACGCGCAACGACTGGCGGCGCTGGATGAGCGCAGTTTCCTCAGCGAGTTGCAGGGCGTGTTCGGTTATCGCCTTGGCACCCTGAAGCAGGTGGGCGCGCGGCATCTATACCCATTGACGCTGATCGAAGCCGAAGAGCAAGTGCGTCCGCATCTGGCCATCCTCGGCAACGCCGCCCACAGCCTGCACCCGATTGCCGGCCAGGGCTTCAACCTGTCCTTGCGTGATGCTCAAGCCCTGGCCGATGCGCTGCTGGCGAGCGACACGTCGCCCGGCGACTTCGCGACCTTGCAGGCTTATCGCGAGCGTCAGCGCATGGATCAGAACCTGACTGTGGGGTTCTCCGATCAGGTGACCCGTTTGTTCGGCAGCACCCAGCCACTGGTTTCGCTGGGCCGCAACATCGGCTTGCTCGGTCTCGATCTGCTGCCGCCGGCCAAGCGCTGGTTCGCCCGGCAAGCCATGGGCCTGGGTACGCGTCCCGATGCTTAAGTGGCTGACTGATACGTTGGGTAAAGCGCGGTTGATGCGGTGGTTCATGACCTTCTACCCGCCGTACCTCGGTGCCGGGGTGCGGGTGCAGCACATCAGCGATGACTTCCGGGACATTCAAGTGTCCATGGGACTGAGTTGGTACAACCGCAATTACGTCGGTACCCAGTTTGGCGGCAGCCTGTATTCGATGGTCGACCCGTTCTACATGCTGATGCTGATGGAAAACCTCGGTCGTCAGTTCATTGTCTGGGACAAGGCTGCCGACATCGATTTCATCGCGCCGGGCAAAGGCCCGGTGTTCGCCCGCTTCAGCATCGACGAGACCTTGCTCGACGAGATCCGTCGACAGACAGCGAACGGCGAAAAGTACCTGCCGCAGTTGCAGGTCGATATTCATGACGGTGCCGGCGCCCTGGTGGCGCGGGTGCAGAAAACCCTTTACGTGCGGCTCAAACCGCAAGCGAGACAGGCTTAAAGCATGGAAATGCGCGCAGATCTGCTGATTGTCGGGGCCGGAATGGTCGGCAGCGCCCTGGCGCTGGCGTTGCAGGACAGCGGGCTGGAAGTCCTGTTGCTGGACGGCAGCCCGATGAGCGTCAAGCCCTTTGATGCCCAGGCGCCGTTCGAACCGAGGGTGAGTGCCTTGTCGGCGGCCAGCCAGCGCATTCTCGAGCGCCTGGGCGTGTGGGACGGCATCGCCAATCGCCGCAGCAGCCCTTACACCGACATGCAGGTCTGGGATGGCAGCGGCACCGGGCAGATTCATTTCTCGGCCGCCAGTGTGCATGCCGACGTGCTGGGCCATATCGTCGAGAATCGCGTGGTTCAGGATGCCTTGCTGGATCGTCTGCACGACTGCGACCTCGGGATGCTGGCCAATGCGCGTCTGGAGCAGATGCGCCGCTCCGGCGATGACTGGCTGCTGACCCTGGCCGATGGTCGCACCTTGCGCGCGCCCCTGGTGATAGCGGCGGATGGCGCCAATTCGGCGGTGCGGCGCCTGACCGGCGTGGCCACGCGCGAGTGGGACTATCTGCACCATGCGATCGTCACCAGCGTGCGCAGCTCCAAACCTCATCAAATGACCGCGTGGCAGCGCTTCACCGATAACGGTCCATTGGCGTTTCTGCCGTTGGAGCGGGACGGTCAGCAGGATTGGTGTTCGATCGTCTGGTCGACCACGCCGAGCGAAGCCGAACGCCTGATGGCGCTGGACGACGGCGCTTTCTGTCTCGAATTGGAACGCGCCTTTGAAGGCCGGCTCGGCACGGTGCTCAGCGCCGACCCGCGTTTGTGCGTGCCGCTGCGTCAGCGGCATGCCAAGCGATATGTGGCTGAAGGTTTGGCGTTGATCGGTGATGCGGCGCATACCATTCACCCACTGGCCGGGCAGGGCGTCAACCTCGGTTTCCTCGACGCCGCTGTGCTGGCCGAAGTGCTGCTGCAAGCGGCAGGGCGCGGCGAGCGATTGGCGGATGTGAAGGTGCTCAGTCGTTACGAGCGTCGGCGCATGCCGCACAACCTGGCGTTGATGGCGGCGATGGAAGGCTTTGAACGCTTGTTCCAGGCGGATCCGTTGCCGGTTCGCTGGTTGCGTAATGCCGGGTTGAAGATGGTTGACCAGATGCCGGAAGCCAAGGCGTTGTTCGTGCGCGAAGCGCTGGGGTTGATCGGGGATTTGCCGGCGCTGGCCAAGGCCTGACATCTTCATTGCGGCAGACGGCCTCATCGGGAGCAGGCTCGCTCCCACAATTGAAATGCATTCCCCTGTGGGAGCGAGCCTGCTTGCGATGGCGTTGGTACATCACTCCCCATGTCGACCATGCAACATTTGGTAACGCCTCCGCGAACTGTTCGATTGAGAAGCTAAATGTGAGTCCTTATCATTTGCCCTCCATTTTCCAATCGAGAGATCGCTCCCATGTTGGCACCGAAGCGTCTACTGACTGCACTCGCCCTGACCCTGATCGGTAGCACCACTGCCCAGGCCGCCGACGAGGTGGTGGTTTACTCCTCGCGTATCGACGAGCTGATCAAGCCGGTCTTCGATGCCTACACCGCGAAAACCGGTGTGCAGGTGAAGTTCATCACCGACAAGGAAGCGCCGTTGATGCAGAGGATCAAGGCCGAGGGCGAGAACGCCACCGCCGACCTGCTGCTGACCGTCGATGCCGGCAACCTCTGGCAGGCGGAGCAGATGGGCATCCTGCAACCGTTCACCTCCAAGGTGATCGACGCCAACATCCCGCTGCAATACCGCTCCTCGGCTCACGCCTGGACTGGCTTGAGCCTGCGGGCCCGGACCATCGCCTACTCCACCGCGCGGGTGAAACCGGGCGAGCTGACCACTTACGAAGCGCTGGCCGATAAAAACTGGGAAGGTCGCCTGTGCCTGCGCACGGCGAAGAAGGTCTACAACCAGTCCTTGACCGCTACTATGATCGAAGTGCACGGCGCCGAAAAAACCGAGAAGATCCTCAAAGGTTGGGTCAACAACCTGTCCACGGATGTGTTCTCCGATGACATCGCGGTGCTGGAAGCGATCAACGCTGGCCAATGCGACGTCGGCATCGTCAACACTTATTACTATGGCCGCCTGCACAAACAGAAGCCTGACCTGGCCGTGAAGCTGTTCTGGCCGAACCAGGGCGATCGCGGCGTACACGTGAACCTGTCGGGCATCGGCCTGACCAAGCATGCACCGCATCCAGAAGCCGCCAAAGCCCTGGTTGAATGGATGACCACCCCTGAAGCGCAGAAGATCTTCGCTGACGTGAACCAGGAATTCCCGGCTAACCCTGCGGTTCAACCGTCTGCGGAAGTGGCGAGCTGGGGCAAGTTTGTGGCGGATACGCTACCGGTGGAAATTGCCGGCAAGCGTCAGGCTGAAGCGATTCGCATGATGGATCGGGCTGGCTGGAACTGACTTCACCGTTATTGTGGCGAGCGGCTACCTGTGGCGAGGGAGCTTGCTCCCGCTAAGCTGCGAAACGGCCCCGTTGGCGTCGACAGGTCAGGATCGAGATGATCTGATAACCTCCTGCGGCTGCTTCGCACCCGAGCGGGAGCAAGCTCCCTCGCCACAAAATGGAGCCGACTTCAGGTTAGAGTCGGCCCATATTTTCTAGAGAATCCCCTTGGCCCACCCCGCCCAACGCCGCTGGTATCCCCTGGTCTTCGCCATCGCCGCGCTGGTCCTGCTGCCCCTGAGCGTCCTGTTCTTCTCCTGGCAAACCATCGATCAGCAAATCTGGTCCCACCTCTGGGACACCCAGATGCCGCGCCTGCTGGGCAATACCCTGACCCTGGTGTTCGGCGTCGGTATCGGCGTCACGCTCCTGGGTGTGAGCCTCGCCTGGCTCACCAGCCTCTGCGAATTTCCCGGCCGGCGTTGGCTGGACTGGGCGCTGATGCTGCCATTTGCCATTCCTGCTTACGTGCTGGCCTTCGTCTTCGTCGGCCTGCTGGATTTCGCCGGCCCCGTGCAAACCTTGCTGCGCGAATGGTTCGGCACCGAGCTGCGATTGCCGAGAGTGCGTTCCACCGGCGGCGTCATCCTTGTTCTGGTGCTGGTTTTCTATCCCTATGTCTACCTGCTGGCGCGCACTGCGTTCCTGGCCCAAGGCAAAGGCCTGATGGAAGCGGCGCGGGTGCTGGGGCAATCACCGTGGCAGGCGTTCTGGCGAGTGGCCTTGCCCATGGCGCGGCCGGCGATTGGTGCCGGTGTGGCCTTGGCGCTGATGGAAACCCTGGCGGACTTCGGTGCGGTGTCGGTGTTCAACTTCGACACGTTCACCACGGCCATCTACAAAACCTGGTACGGATTTTTCAGCCTCTCCACCGCCGCGCAACTGGCCAGCCTGTTACTGCTGGTGGTGATGGTCGTGTTGTACGGCGAACGGCGTGCTCGCGGGGCCAACCGCACCAGCAATGAACGACCTCGCATCAAGGCGCTGTATCACCTGCGGGGTTTCAAGGCGTTGGCGGCCATGACTTGGTGTGGCCTGGTGTTCGCCTGTGCCTTCGTCATTCCGATGCTGCAACTGGTGGTGTGGTTCTGGCAGCGTGGACGCTTCGACCTGGATGAGCGTTACGCCGGTCTGATCGTCCACACCTTGTACCTGGGCGGCATGGCCGCGCTGATCACCGTCAGCGTTGCCCTGGTGCTGGCATTTGCCCGGCGCCTGGCACCGACCCGGGCGATCCGCTCCGGTATCAGCCTGGCCAACCTCGGCTACGCCCTGCCGGGTTCGGTGCTGGCGGTGTCGATCATGCTGGCGTTCAGTTATCTGGATCGCGAGCTGGTCATCCCGCTGTCGGGCTGGCTCGGTGGCGCGGGCAAGCCATTGCTGCTGGGCAGTCTGTCGGCGTTGTTGCTGGCCTATCTGGTGCGTTTCATCGCCGTGGCCTACGGACCGCTGGAAAGCAGCCTGGCGCGAATACGGCCATCTTTGCCCGAAGCGGCACGTAGCCTTGGGGTCAGTGGGCCACGACTGTTTTTCAAAGTGTATCTGCCGTTATTGCTGCCCGGCACGTTGAGCGCTGCGTTGCTGGTGTTCGTCGATGTGCTCAAGGAAATGCCCGCGACCCTGCTGATGCGCCCGTTTGGCTGGGACACGCTGGCGGTACGGATCTTTGAAATGACCAGCGAAGGGGAGTGGGCGAGAGCTTCGTTGCCGGCCTTGACTCTGGTTTTGGTCGGGCTGTTACCGGTCATCGGATTGATTCGACGTTCGGCGCATCGAAACGCCTAGGTGTCAGTCCTACACCTTGAGGCTACAATGCGCGGCATTCGGTGCGGTCCGTCCTACGGACCTGGTAGCTGACATCGGCTCAAAGCCTTCTATTTCAAGGCTTTCGCCCGTAAAGCACCGGCCCGCACCTTCGCCACGCCCGGAAGGAGAAACCCATGGGACAGCGCACGCCTCTGTATGACCTTCATCTCGCCCTTGGCGCGAAGATGGTCGATTTTGGCGGTTGGGATATGCCTCTGCATTACGGATCGCAGGTCGAGGAACACCATCAGGTGCGCCGCGATTGCGGGGTTTTCGATGTATCCCACATGACCGTGATTGATGTCACCGGCCCCCAGGCCAAGGCCTGGCTCCAGCATTTGCTGGCCAATGACGTCGAGCGCCTGCACAGCCCTGGCCGTGCCTTGTACAGCACCATGCTCAACGAGCGCGGCGGCATCGTCGACGACATGATCGTCTACCGTCTCGAGGACGGTTATCGGCTGGTGGTCAACGCCTCCACCCGCAATCAGGACCTCGCCTGGATGCAGGCCCACCTCGATGGTTTCGATGTGCAGCTCAACGAGCGCTCCGAACTGGCGATGCTGGCGATTCAAGGCCCCCATGCCCGGCACAAGATTTCCGAACTGGTCACCCAGTCCCGCGGCAACCTGATCCAGATGCTCAAGCCTTTTGAAGGTCAGCCTGACGGCGACTGGTTCATCGCGCGCACCGGATATACCGGTGAAGATGGCCTGGAGATCGTTCTACCCGCCAATCAGGCACCAGGGTTTTTCAACGACCTGGTGGGCGCGGGCATTTCTCCTATCGGCCTGGGTGCCCGGGATACCTTGCGTGTCGAAGCCGGCATGAACCTGTACGGCCAGGACATTCATCAAGACGTTTCACCGCTGGCCTCGAACATGGCCTGGAGCATTGCCTGGGAACCGGCCACTCGCCAGTTCATTGGTCGCAGCGCCCTGGAAGCCGAGCGGGCGGGTGGTGTGCAGCACAAACTGGTCGGTCTGGTCCTTGAGGAACGTGGGGTTTTGCGCGCTCATCAAGTGGTCCGTATCGCCAATGTTGGCGAAGGAGAGATCACCAGTGGTAGTTTCTCTCCTACGCTTAGCAAGTCGATAGCACTGGCGCGCGTGCCGATGGCAACTGCCGACCGCGCAGAAGTGGAAATCCGTGGCAAGTGGTACCCGGTCCGGGTGGTCAAACCGACCTTCGTCCGCCATGGCAAAACCTTGATCTAACCTTTTTGGCGGGCAACGACCGCTGACAATTCTCTTGAGGACACAGAACATGAGCGATATCCCTGCCGACCTGCGTTTTGCCGAAAGTCACGAATGGGCCCGTCTGGAAACCGATGGCACCGTTACCGTGGGCATCAGCGATCACGCTCAGGAAGCCTTGGGCGATGTGGTGTTCGTTGAGCTGACTGAAGTTGGAAAAGTTTTCGCTGCCGGCGATCAATCCGGTGTCGTTGAGTCGGTTAAAGCTGCGTCCGACATCTACTCCCCGGTATCTGGTGAAGTGATCGCGATCAACGAAGAATTGAGTGCTAACCCAGAACTGCTCAACTCCGAACCTTACAATGCCTGGATCTTCAAACTGAAGCCAAGCGACAAGGCTGAGCTGGACAAGCTGCTCGATGCAGCCGGCTACAAGGCCGCCATCGGCGACTAAGCCTTCAGCGTCATCCCAAAGCCCCGACGTGTCGGGGCTTTTTTTCGCCTGACGGATTTCCCTGTGGGAGCGGGCAAGCCTCGCTCCTGCACGGGTTCGCTGTTGGCAGCGGCTGCTATGCTGGTTTGACCGTGTTGCATCGACGTTGAGCGCCAGCCTAGAGAGAGCCCGTCATGTCCCAGTTGCCGTCCTTGAGCCAGTTACGCGATCCCAATGCCTTCCTTCGCCGCCACCTTGGCCCCGATGCTGCCGAGCAACAGGCGATGCTCGACAGCCTCGGCCTCGGCAGCCGGGTCGAACTGATCGAACAGACGGTACCGCCGGGAATCCGCCTGAACCGCGAGCTCGATTTGCCGCCGGCCCTCGACGAAGAGGCTGCGCTGGCCAAGCTGCGCGGGTACGCCGAGCAAAACCAGGTCTGGACCAGCCTGATCGGCATGGGTTACCACGGCACCCTCACGCCGGCCGTCATTCTGCGCAACGTGTTGGAAAATCCCGGTTGGTACACCGCCTACACCCCTTATCAGCCGGAGATTGCCCAGGGGCGGCTCGAAGCGCTGCTGAATTTCCAGCAATTGACCATCGACCTCACGGGCCTCGAACTGGCCAACGCTTCGCTGCTCGATGAAGCCACGGCGGCGGCGGAAGCCATGGCGCTGGCCAAGCGGGTCGCCAAGTCCCGGAGCAATCTGTTCTTCGTCGATGAGAACTGCCATCCGCAAACCATTTCCGTGGTGCAGACCCGGGCCGAAGGGTTCGGTTTCGAGCTGATCATCGACGCTGTGGATAACTTGAAACAGCACGAGGTGTTTGGCGCGTTGCTGCAATATCCCGACACCCACGGCGAGATCCGCGACCTGCGTCCGTTGATCGATCATCTGCATGCCCAACAGGCGCTGGCCTGTGTCGCGACGGATCTGCTGAGCCTGCTGTTGCTGACCCCGCCTGGGGAGTTGGGCGCCGACGTGGTGTTCGGCTCGTCCCAGCGCTTCGGTGTGCCGATGGGGTACGGCGGGCCGCACGCGGCGTTTTTTGCCAGTCGCGATGAGTACAAACGGGCGATTCCCGGGCGGATCATCGGCGTGTCGAAAGATGCTCGCGGCAATGTCGCGCTGCGCATGGCCCTGCAAACCCGTGAGCAACATATCCGCCGGGAGAAGGCCAACTCGAACATCTGCACCGCTCAGGTGCTGCTGGCCAACATCGCCAGTTTCTATGCGGTCTACCATGGTCCGGAAGGACTCAAACGCATTGCCCAGCGCGTCCATCGGCTGACTTGCATCCTCGCCGCAGGCCTGGAGCGTCACGGCATCACTCGCCTCAACACTCACTTTTTCGACACGCTGACGCTGGAGGTTGGTGGTACTCAGACCGCAATTATCGAAAGCGCCCAGGCTGCACAGATCAACTTGCGCATTCTCGGGCGCGGGCAGTTGGGGCTGAGCCTCGACGAAACCTCTGACGAATCCACGGTAGCGAAACTGTTTGATGTGTTCCTCGGTTCCGATCATGGGCTCAACGTCGACGAACTGGACGCTCAAACCCTTGCTTCCGGTATTCCGGCAGGTCTGCTGCGCACCTCGCCTTATCTGCGTCATCCGGTATTCAGCGCCCATCACAGCGAAACCGAGATGCTGCGTTACCTCAAGCAACTGGAAAACAAAGACCTGGCGCTCAACCAATCAATGATCCCGCTGGGCTCCTGCACCATGAAACTCAATGCCACCAGCGAGATGATCCCCATCACCTGGCCGCAATTCGCCAACCTGCATCCGTTTGTACCGAAAGAGCAGGCGGTGGGTTATTCGCTGATGATCGAAGAGCTGGAACGCTGGCTCTGCGCAATCACCGGTTTCGACGCGATCTGCATGCAACCCAATTCCGGCGCTCAAGGCGAGTACGCCGGGCTGCTGGCGATCCGCAAATATCACGAGAGCCGTCATCAGGGGGCGCGAGAGATTTGCCTGATTCCGTCCTCGGCCCACGGCACCAACCCCGCCTCGGCGCAGATGGCCGGGATGCGCGTGGTGATCGTCGAGTGCGACGAGGCCGGCAACGTCGATCTGGATGACCTGAAAGGCAAGGCCGCGGACGCAGGCGACAAACTCGCCTGCCTGATGGCGACGTATCCGTCGACCCATGGCGTGTACGAGGAAGGCATCAGCGAAATCTGTGAAGTTATCCACAGCCACGGCGGCCAGGTGTACATGGACGGCGCCAACCTCAACGCACAGGTGGGATTGGCGCGGCCGGCGGACATTGGCGCCGATGTCTCCCACATGAACTTGCACAAGACGTTCTGCATTCCCCATGGCGGCGGCGGGCCGGGCATGGGGCCGATAGGCGTGCGCGCGCATTTGGCGCCGTTCGTCGCCAATCACCCGGTGGTGCCGATTGAGGGACCGTTGGCGCAGAACGGTGCGGTCAGCGCAGCGCCCTGGGGCAGTGCGAGCATTTTGCCGATCAGCTGGATGTACATCGCCATGATGGGCCCGCAATTGGCGGATGCCAGCGAGGTGGCGATCCTCGCTGCGAATTACCTGGCGCAACATTTGTCCGGGGCGTTTCCAGTGCTCTTCACCGGGCGCAACGAACGGGTGGCGCACGAATGCATCCTCGATTTGCGTCCATTGAAGGCGCTGACCGGGATCAGTGAAGAGGACGTGGCCAAGCGTCTAATGGATTACGGCTTCCATGCGCCGACCATGTCGTTTCCGGTGCCAGGGACACTGATGGTCGAGCCGACCGAGAGCGAATCAAAGGCCGAACTGGATCGGTTTATCGGGGCGATGCTGAGCATTCGCGCGGAAATCACCGAGGTGCAGAACGGTAACTGGCCCGCCGAAGACAATCCGCTGAAGCGAGCGCCGCACACCCTGGCCGATATCACCGGGGTCTGGGAGCGGCCTTACAGCATTGAGCAAGCGGTGACGCCGGATGCGCACACCAAGGCGCACAAGTATTGGCCGGTGGTGAATCGGGTGGACAACGTCTATGGCGACAGGAATCTGTTCTGTGCCTGCGTGCCCGTCGATGATTACCGCTGATCTCCCGGACTACGCAAATCCAATGTAGGAGTGAACCTGCTCGCGATAGCGGTGCAACAGTCGCTGAAATGTTGACTGATCCACCGCTATCGCGAGCAGGCTCGCTCCTACAGGGTTTTGTGTTGGACATAAAAAATGCCGCTCACGGGAGCGGCATTTTTATTCAGCTGAACAGCTTATTCCGAAGCGACGGCATTCTTTGCCAGGATCGCGTTCGCCAGTTCCATATCCGTCGCCTGCAGGCCCGGATTGTCGGAGCGTACTTTCTGCATCGCGGCTTCCAGATAAGGACCGCGGATGCCGCCATCACTGGCGACGAAGCTGCCGGCATCGTCCTGCGCTGCAACGATCAGCTTGTGATCCTTGAAGGTCAGATAGGTCGAACCGGTGGTGGCACCGGACGAAATGACGTTACGCCAAAAGCTATCGGCCATCGCCGAACCGACTGGAAGGGACAACAACGCGATGGTAGCGACAGCAAGTTTGAGACGCATGATGGGGTGACTCCACTGGTTAACTACGGCGTTGGATGCCTTTCCCCCCATCCAGTTCCGTGACGGCCGTGCCTACTTTTGTTCGCTCTGCGGCGTCACGCGCAAGACTTCCTCGATGGTCGTCAGGCCGGCCGCCACTTTCTGCGCCCCCGACAGCCGCAGGCTGCGCATGCCTTCCTTGAACGCCTGGCGCCGTACCGCCAGCAGATCGGTGTCGGGATTGATCAGCGCCTTAACACCATCCGTCAGTTGCATGATTTCGTAGACCCCGGCGCGGCCGCGATAGCCGGTGTCGCGGCATTCCAGGCAGCCGATGGCGCGCTGGGCATTGGTGGGCAGTGGCGCTTGCCAGGGTTTGGTCAGGGTTTGCCAGTCTTCTTCACCCAACGTCAGCGGTGCCTTGCAGTGCGGGCACAAGGTTCGCACCAGGCGCTGTGCCATGACGCCGAGCACCGTGGCTTTGATCAGGTAATGCGGCACACCGAGTTCCAGCAGGCGGCTGATCGCGCTGGGCGCATCGTTAGTGTGCAGCGTCGACAATACCAAGTGACCCGTGAGCGCGGCCTGGATCGCCATTTCTGCGGTTTCGAGGTCGCGAATCTCGCCGATCATGATGATGTCCGGGTCTTGCCGCATCAGCGCGCGAACACCGGCGGCGAAGGTCAGGTCGATGTTGTGCTGGACCTGCATCTGATTGAAGGCCGGCTCGACCATTTCGATCGGGTCTTCGATGGTGCAGAGGTTGACCTCCGGCGTCGCCAGTTTCTTCAGTGTGGTGTAAAGCGTGGTGGTTTTGCCCGAACCCGTCGGCCCGGTCACCAGAATGATGCCGTTGGGCTGGCGGGTCATGTCCTGCCAGCGGCGCAGGTCTTCGGCGGAGAAGCCCAACTGATCGAAGTCCTTGAGCAGCACCTCCGGGTCGAAGATCCGCATGACCATTTTTTCGCCGAATGCCGTCGGCAAGGTCGACAGCCGCAGCTCGACCTCACCGCCGTCCGGGGTCTTGGTCTTCACCCGGCCGTCCTGGGGTTTGCGCTTTTCCGCCACGTTCATCCGCCCGAGGCTTTTCAGGCGGCTGACGATGGCCATGGTCACTTGCGGGGGGAATTGATAGACGTTGTGCAGCACGCCGTCGATGCGAAAGCGCACTGTGCCTTGCTCGCGTCGAGGTTCGATGTGGATATCACTGGCGCGCTGCTGGAAGGCGTACTGGAACAGCCAGTCGACGATGTTGACGATGTGCGCGTCGTTGGCGTCCGGTTCCTGGTCGCTGGCGCCGAGGTTGAGCAATTGTTCGAAATTGCCCAGGTTGCTGGCCTGCTGATCGTTGTTGGTCGCACCGCTGACCGATTTGGCCAGCCGGAAAAACTCGACGCTGAAGCGCTGGATGTCCACCGGGTTGGCCACTACGCGTTTGATCGGCAGTTTCAGCACATGAGTCAGGTCAGCTTCCCAGCCGTTGACGTAAGGCTGGGCGCTGGCCACGGTCACCGCGTCGCGGTCGATGGACACCGCCAGAATCTTGTGACGCTGGGCGAAGGCGTAGGACATCAGCGGCGTAATCGCCGCCACGTTGATTTTCAGCGGATCGATGCGCAAGTAAGGCTGGCCCGCCTGCTGCGACAGCCACAGGGTCAGGCTTTCCAGGTCGAGGTGTTTACCGGGACGGCTAAGGTCATCCAGGTGCTGGCTGGCAATGAATTCCAGGGGATGCATCTGGCCATGGGTGGCGTGGCGGCGGCGGGCATTGAGCGCGTGTTCGGCCGAGTCCTGGCTGATAAAGCCCTGGGCGACCAGTTCACGCAGCAAATCATTGAGATCCAGCCAGCGGTCCTGAATGGCAAGTTGAACGGACATGCGGGCTCCTCATGAACAACAGTTCGCAAAGGATAGTCGCGGACCCGCCGACCGTTGGGCCACTACCCGACGAAGCCGTGTCGAGGTTTGTCAGCCCGCCGCCTGAACAGGCGCTTCCCGCAGGGAATCAGCCGCTTGCAGCTCCACCGAACACACGTTGATCAGGTTACGTAATTTTTCCGCAATCACTTCGGCGCGATGCCAGCTCAACCCGTCCATGACGATGTCGATCGACATCAGATCGTCCATCCGCTGCGCGCTGACCTGTTGCGGCGTCAGAAACTGCAAAGCGAACAGGTTGAGCGCCCGGCACAGCAGGTCCGGCTCGGCTTCGGCCAGCAGTTGGTAATGAACGCGGCAGTGCGCGTTGCCGGCGTGCCAGACATCGGCGCGGATAGGCGAGGTGTTCACAGCTTCCAGGTGCGGCATGGTCGGTCTCCAAATCAATGGAGGAATTTTTACATTCGGTGCCGGGCATTTCTTATCTATGATGGAGCTTATTGGCTATTTTTCGAATTGTTTGATTCGGTCAGCTATCAATTACGGGTTTATTTATGCACAGCGAGCTGGATGGCTACGACCGCAAGATTCTCGCGTTGCTGCAAGAAGACGCTTCGCTCTCCAGCGCGCAGATTGCCGAGCAGGTGGGACTTTCTCAGTCGCCGTGCTGGCGGCGGATTCAGCGGATGAAGGAGGAGGGGATCATTCGCGGGCAGGTGACCTTGCTCGACCGGAAGAAGATCGGGCTTAACACGCAGATCTTTGCCGAGATCAAACTCAACGCGCATGGGCGTTCGAACTTCACTGAGTTTACCGAGGCGATTCGCGGCTTTCCCGAGGTGCTGGAGTGTTATGTGCTGATGGGGTCGGTGGATTTCTTGCTGCGGATCGTCACGGCGGACATCGAGGCGTATGAGCGGTTTTTCTTTGAAAAGCTGTCGATGGTGCCGGGGATTCAGGAAGTGAACTCGATTGTGGCGTTGTCGGAGATCAAGTCCACCACCAGTTTGCCTGTCTAGGGTATGCGGTGAATGTGCTGGCCTCTTCGCGGGCAAGCCTCGCTCCTACAGGTTTGAGTCGGCCGCCGAATTGGGGTCAACGAAAATACTGTAGGAGCGAGGCTTGCCCGCGAAGGCGGTGTTACATACGCAGCAGCATTTTCCAGGCACGATTCTGATAAACCGCAATGGCCTGCTGCTTGCGCGCATCCAGCGATTCATCGGTGATCGGCTCGTTCGCCAATTGGGCAAGCTGCTTCAGCTCGCCGTACAGGCGGTCCATTTCCGGAATGTCCAGCACGCCACGGGCATGGTGCAGCCAGGCCTGGATGCGCTCGATGCGCGGCAGTTGCTCGGCCAGGTCTTCCGGCTGTTGCTGATAACGCTGCAATTGCAGGGAGGTCGCTTCTTCACCCAGCAAACGCGGCAACCAGCTACCCAACTGCGCAGCACCCTGGCGATTGCCACGGACGTTGCGATCAGCTGCCCAGGTGCGGGCCAGCAACCAACGCGACGTGTTCAGCGAGAACAAGCCCCAGCGCGGGTCTTCCAGTTCTTCGAGGAATTGCTCCGGCGCGGCTTTGCGCACGTCTTCGTCGTCGATACCGGCTTGCACCAGCGGGCGCCAGTCTTCGAGCAAGGCATCCAGAGCAACGCGCAGATCGTGAGTCGACTGACGCGGTGCGGCCTGGCCCAGGCTGCTCAGCAAGGCACGCAATTCGGCCAGGTTCTCGACCCAGTCCTGCAACAAGCGCCAGTGGCCATTGAAGCGATACTGCTCGGCCAGACGCTGGCTGCTGCTCAGCAAATGCCAGCTCAGCGCGGCGAATGCATCGTCCAGCGGCGTTTCAGCGGTGATTTGCGGTGCCGGCAGGCTCAACGAATAGCTGTTGGCGTCGTACAAGCGATAACCGCGCTCGGCCTTGCTGATGTCACACGGCATCAGGGCCAGGGTCGCAGCCAGTTCGGCGGCCAGTTCCAGCAGGGCAGCCGGCTCGCCTTCGCGCAGTTCCAGTTCCAACTCGCAGATTTCTTCTTTCTGCTTGCCGACCACCACGTGGCCCAGGTCCAGTGCGGCTTCGATGACCACTTTGGTCTTGCCGCGGCCCCAAGCGATTTCAGCGCGTTCGCGAACGAAATCGGTGGTGAAGATCGGTTTCAGGGTTTTCTTGTCCAGTTCGGCAAGCTCTTCGGGCCAGCATTCACCGTCGAGTTTCTTGACGTCGAGTTTGGCTTTGGGCAGGTTCCAGTCGTATTCGTTACGCTCGGACAGACCGGCGACGCTCTGGCCTCGGGTCTTGAGCGTTTGAATCACTTCTTCGCCGTCCTTGCGCAGGCGCAGGGCAACCTTGGCGCGGGCCAGGTCGCGCTCAGGCGTGTCGAAGTATTGGTTCATCAACTCACGGCGTTCCCAGCCACTTTTGTTGCGTTTTTTCAGGAGCGGGTGCTCGCGCAGGGCTGCGAGGGTTTCGCGGCTGACGCGGAGTTTGATTTCGGTTTCTTTCTGCATGGCCGGAAAATCCAGGATCGGGAGCGCAGCCGGGGGAAATGTGTGGCTGCCAAGGCCGTGCAGTGTACAGGACTCCTCAGTCCTACGTGCCGCGGCGGTTTATTCCTGTCGCCAGATGGTTCTATGATGGTCTTCAATTCGCGAGTTGGAGTCAGCGATGCCTTTGCCGTCCATGAAAGATCAGTTCGCTGCGCTGATTGCTGCGCCGACGGTCAGCTGTACCCAGCCCAGCCTTGATCAATCCAACCGTCCGGTCATCGACTTGCTGGCGACGTGGCTCGGTGACCTGGGGTTCGCCTGCGACATCCAGCAGGTCAGCCCCGGCAAGTTCAACTTGCTGGCCAGTTTCGGCTCCGGCCCCGGTGGCCTGGTGCTGGCCGGGCATAGCGATACGGTGCCGTTCGATGGCGCACTGTGGCAGACCGATCCGCTGAAACTGACCGAAGTCGATGGCCGCTGGGTGGGCCTTGGCAGTTGCGACATGAAAGGCTTTTTCGCCCTGGCCATCGAGGCGGTGATTCCGCTGCTCGATCAGCCTTTCAAGCAACCGCTGCTGATTCTCGCCACGTGCGATGAAGAAAGCTCGATGTCCGGCGCTCGTGCCCTGGCCGAAGCCGGCCGTCCGCTGGGGCGTGCGGCGGTGATTGGCGAGCCGACCGGACTGAAGCCGATCCGCATGCACAAAGGCATCATGATGGAGCGCATCGACATCCTCGGGCAGAGCGGCCATTCCTCGGACCCGCGCCTGGGACATAGCGCCCTTGAGGCCATGCACGATGCCATCGGCGAGCTGCGTGGCCTGCGCCTGTTGTGGCAGCGTGAATTCCGCAATCCGCAATTCGGCGTGCCGACACCGACCATGAACTTCGGCTGTATCCATGGCGGCGACAATCCCAACCGCATCTGCGGCCAGTGTTCACTGGAATTCGACTTGCGGCCGTTGCCGGGCATGGACCCCAAAGCCCTGCGCGCGGCCATTCTGCAGCGGCTCAACCCGATTGCCGAACGCCATCAGGTGAAGATCAATTACGCGCCGCTGTTCCCCGAAGTGCCGCCGTTCGAGCAGGCCGAGGACGCCGAATTGGTCCGGGTCGCCGAAAAGCTCACCGGCCATCGCGCCGAAGCAGTGGCGTTCGGCACCGAAGCGCCTTATCTTCAGCGTCTTGGCTGCGAAACGCTGGTACTCGGCCCGGGTGATATCGCCTGTGCGCACCAACCGGGTGAATACCTCGAAATGTCACGTTTGCAGCCTACCGTGCATCTATTACGTCAATTGATTGAACATTACTGCCTGACACCGGCCCAAACGCCAATGTCAGGTGGTTGAACCTGTAGGAGCCGGCTTGCTGGCGATGAACGATGACGCGGTTCTCCTGATGAACCACGGCGCCTGCATCGCCAGCAATCCCGCTCCTACAGGTGTAAATTGCCAGTGTCCCAACCCGTATTCATGAGGAGAGCGCGCGTGTCGCCAAGCCTGTTCCGACGATAACCATCAGCCCGCTGTGCGTTTTCAGTTTCGCCCATTTTTTGGCTGCTATTTATTACAGGCCCAGGTTCATGCCCGAATACGTTAATTGGCTTCGTCACGCTTCGCCTTACATCAACGCTCACCGCGATTGCACCTTCGTCGTCATGCTGCCCGGCGACGGCGTTGAGCATCCGAATTTCGGCAACATCGTCCACGACCTGGTGCTGCTGCATAGCCTCGGCGTGCGCCTGGTGCTGGTTCACGGTTCCCGTCCGCAAATCGAAACCCGCCTCGCCGCACGCGGCCTGACCCCGCATTACCACCACGGGATGCGCATCACCGATGCCGCGACCCTGGAGTGTGTGATCGATGCGGTCGGCCAGTTGCGCATCGCCATCGAAGCGCGGCTGTCGATGGACATGGCCTCGTCGCCGATGCAGGGCTCGCGCCTGCGGGTGGCCAGCGGCAACCTGGTGACGGCACGGCCGATCGGCGTGCTGGAAGGCGTCGACTATCACCACACCGGCGAAGTGCGCCGGGTTGACCGCAAGGGCATCAATCGCCTGCTGGACGAGCGCTCCATCGTGCTGCTGTCGCCATTGGGCTACTCGCCGACCGGGGAGATTTTCAACCTCGCCTGCGAAGACGTTGCCACGCGCGCGGCCATCGACCTGGGTGCAGACAAACTGCTGCTGTTTGGTGCTGACCTTGGCTTGATCGATGAAAACGGTCGGCTGGTGCGTGAGCTGCGTCCGCAACAAGTCCCGGCGCATTTGCAGCGTCTGGGCAGCAACTATCAGGCGGAACTGCTGGATGCCGCGGCTGAAGCGTGCCGGGGCGGCGTTGCCCGCAGCCATATCGTCAGCTATGCCGAAGACGGTGCGCTGCTGACCGAGCTGTTCACCCGCGACGGTGGCGGCACGCTGGTAGCCCAGGAGCAATTCGAGATCGTGCGCGAAGCGGCCATCGAAGATGTCGGTGGTTTGCTGGACCTGATCAGCCCGCTGGAAGAGCAAGGGATTCTGGTGCGTCGTTCCCGCGAGGTGCTGGAGCGCGAGATTGAGCAGTTCAGCGTGGTTGAGCGCGAAGGCATGATCATCGCTTGTGCGGCGTTGTATCAGATTGCCGATTCGGACGCTGGCGAGTTGGCGTGTCTGGCGGTCAACCCGGAATACCGCCACGGCGGTCGCGGTGATGAGCTGTTGGAGCGCATCGAGACCCGCGCCCGGGCCCAGGGCTTGAAAACCCTGTTCGTGCTGACGACCCGGACCGCTCACTGGTTCCGCGAACGCGGGTTCGTGCCGAGCAGCGTCGAACGCCTGCCGTCGGCGCGAGCGTCGCTGTACAACTATCAGCGTAATTCGAAGATCTTCGAAAAATCCCTGTAACTGCGGGCTTTTGTGGCGAGGGAGCTTGCTCCCGCCGGAGGCCGAAGGACTCCCAAACCCGGCAACTCGGTCTATCAGACATAACGCGTTTACCGGGTTTGGGGGCGCTCCGCAGCCCAGCGGGAGCAAGCTCCCTCGCCACAGGGTTTGTGTTACTCCTGCACGAACTTCGCGCTGACATACGCCGAATAATCCGGCAGCACCGTCTCGACCCTTCCCTTGCTCCTTCAAGAACTTCGCCGTCTCGCCAATGGCCTTGGCCGTGCCGCCGTCCAGCAGCGCCACGCTTGCAGGCGGCAGCGATTTCCGCCGGTTGCCGTTCACCACTTTGACCTTCGAGGCATCCAGGCCCTGAAACGGCGCCAGTCGATTTTCCACCCATGGTCTTTTCGTAAACACCGTCCGCTTGGGGGGCTTTGCTGGGGTCGATACCGGTTTGATAACCGACCGTGAGGTTCGCCGTTTGAACGCTGAGTGAAAAATAATAGCGATACACAAACTGTAACAATTGGTCTGGATAGTGCGCGTTTGGTCGTCATGGCGTGGCCTTTCGGGAGGGGATTGTTTCCGAATGGCGTCAAAGCTGATCGATCTAAAAAACCGCTAAAAAATACCTTTTAGGAATTAATTTTCGAGCCAGCCGCTCTGGCCCGGGACGAGGAATGGAGCGGAGCTTCATTCCTAAAAGGTATTAAAAAGAACAGACCAATTCTTTTTGGGTTTGTGACGAACGCACGACCCTGCAAGGACCAAAAAAAACGGGGATTAGACCATGGTCGTAGACACACATAGTTACGATTGACTTGTGAGTCACGGTCTGGCGCTAATCGCGCATCTTAGGATCCCGGGCATTCGACTCAGGGCCAGGAATACAAGAATTAGAAACGAGAGGAGCTAAAACAATGAACAAGTCCACCTTGGCCTTGGCCGTGGCCGTAGGGGTTTTGGCGCAGCAGGCAGGCGCCGCGGGTTTTATCGAAGACAGCAAGGCATCCGTCAGTTCCCGCACCATGTATTACAACGCGGACACCCGCGAAGGGACTGCGAACGATCAAAGAGAGACCGCTGAAGGTCTCAAGTTCGATTACCAGTCTGGTTTCACTCAGGGTGTTGTTGGATTCGGTATCGATGCCCAGGCGGTCGTTGGCATTCATTTGGACGGTGGCCGTGGTCACCACCCGGATAACAACTCCTTCTTCCCAAGCGATTCCGACGGTTCGGCGTCGGACCCATGGAGTCGCGCAGCCGCCAACGTCAAGGCGCGTTTCTCGAAGACCGAGGCTCACCTGGGCGGCGCTCTGCAACCGAACATGCCGATTCTGGTCGCGAACGACAGTCGTCTGCTGCCACAGAGCTTTGAAGGTGGCACCATCACCTCGAAGGAAATCGACAACTTCACCTTTAACGTCGGCCAGTTTGAGCACGCAGCGGGTCGCGCCTCGTCGAACACCACCGGCCTGGCCGTGGCAGGCGGTACCGAGGAAAGCAACAAGTTCCGGTATGCCGGTGCGGACTGGAAGGTCACCAAAGACCTCACCCTGCAGTACTACTACGCGAACCTGGAAGACTACTACAAGCAGAACTTCCTCGGTCTGGTGCACGTCTACACGATCGCACCCAACCAGTCGTTCAAGACAGACCTGCGCTATTTCGACAGCAGCTCCGACGGCAAGAACGGCGATGCGGGCTATCGGTTCAATAACAACGGTGGTTTCGCCAAGAACCCGGGCGAGGTCGATAACAAGACCTGGAGCGCCATGTTCACCTACACCCTGGGTGCCAACGCCTTCCTGCTCGGCCATCAGCGTGTCAGCGATGACGGTGGCTTCGTTTACCTGAACCAGGGCAACGTGGTCGACAGCAACGGTCGCAACGAAGGCGCGGGAGGAACGAGCTTCTACCTGTTCACCGACGCCATGGTTAACGGCTTCGTCCGTGCTGGTGAGAACACCACTTTCGGTCAGTACACCTACGACTTCGCTTCTCTGGGTGTTCCTGGCCTGAAAGCCTCGGCCGCCTACCTGCGTGGCGATAACATCAAGGCTACCAACGGCGTGGGTAAAGACCAGACCGAGTGGGAACGCGACCTGCGTGTGGATTACGTGATCCAGACAGGCGCGCTTAAAGGCTTCGGCACGACGTTGCGTCACGGTACCTACCGCGGCGATACCAACATCTCTGCGCAAGACCAGACCCGTCTGATCTTCAACTACACCTACAGCTTCCTGTAACACCCACCAGAAATAGCCTCGCCTCAGGGCGGGGCTTTTTTTCGCGTTTTATTTGATATTCCAAATAGACCTTAAATAGTAATTTATTATTCTTTTTGGGTTTTTATCCGGGCGCCTAAAGTGGCAAGCCAAGGAGCCGATACCCTGTGTTCGGCGCGCATAGCTATATTCCGAAATGGCATTAAAAATAATGAAATAAATGTTTTTCGGTTTTACCATGCGCCCCCCAAAAAATCACAGCGGGTAGGCCGCGACCGTAGATGCGCGTTGTCACGATGACATGCGGTCTGGCGCTAACCGCGCTTTTCAGGATTCAGGGCATCCGACCCAGGGCCAGAAGCATAAAAAATTAGAAACGATAGGAGCGAAACAAATGAACAAGTCCACCTTGGCCCTGGCCGTGGCCGTAGGGGTTTTGGCGCAGCAGGCAAGCGCCGCCGGTTTCATCGAAGACAGCAAGGCCACTCTGGGTCTGCGTAACTTCTACATCAACACCGATAACCGTGATGGTTCGGGCGCGAACAAAAACGAAGAGTGGGGCCAAGGCTTCGACCTGCGTTTCATCTCCGGTTACACCCAAGGCACTGTCGGCTTCGGTATCGATGCGATCGGCCTGTTGGGCGTGCGTCTGGATTCGGGCGGTGGTACCAACGGTGCCAGCAATAACTCGTACGGCGGCACGGTATTCCCAAGCGAGTCCAACGGCGAAGCAGTTGATAACTTCTCCAGCCTGGGCCTGACTGCAAAAGCCAAGATCTCCCAGACCGAACTGAAGCTGGGCACGTTGCAGCCAAAGAACCCGGTTATCGTGACCAACGACGGTCGTCTGCTGCCACAAACCTGGCAGGGTGGTCAGATCACTTCCGGCGAGATCAAGGACCTGACGCTGGTTGGCGGTCAGATCGAAGCCGTGAAGGGACGTAACTCCAGCAACAATGAGCAGCTGAGCATCGGCGGCGCCAACGCTCGTACCGCCAGCGGCCGCGACAGCAACAAGTTCATCTATGCCGGTGGTGATTACAAAATCACCAAAGACCTGACTGCCCAGTACTACTACGGCAATCTGGAAGACTTCTACAAGCAGCACTTCCTGGGTCTGGTACACAACTGGGCTATCGGCCCTGGCGTGTTGAAGTCTGACTTGCGCTACTTCAACAGCTCGGATGACGGCGCAAACGGTCACGACCCGCTGTACTACAGCTCCGGCAACTACAGCAGCACCTCCAATGGCAAAGGCAAGGTCGACAACAATCTGTACAGCGGCTTGTTCCTGTACACCGTTGCCGGTCACACCTTCGGTGGTGGCTATCAGGTCAGCAACGGCAGCAGCGACTTCCCTTGGCTGAACCAGGGCGACGGTTCGTCGAACTACACCATCACCGACATGCAAATCCAGAAGTTCGGCCGTGCCGGCGAGCGCACCTGGCAAGCTCGCTACTCGTTTGACTTCGCCAAAGTCGGCGTGCCTGGCTTGACCGCTGGTATGGTTTATCTGCGTGGCGACGATATCGACACCAATCGCACCTCTACTGCTGCAGCCGGTAATAACAGCACCGAGTGGGAACGCGACCTGACTGTCGGTTACGTCGTACCGGAAGGCCCGTTGAAGAACGTTGGCTTGATGTGGAAAAACGCCACCTGGCGCACCAACATCCCGGGCGTTCGCTCCCAGGACGAAAACCGTCTGATCGTCAGCTACTCGATCCCGCTGTTGTAACAGCGCTCGCGTAACCGCTGAAAAAAAAGCCCCGCCCGGCATCTCGCCGGGCGGGGCTTTTGCGTTTTCAAGGCGGGGTCACCCCCGTAATCCCGCCGTGAAAACTCCCTCTTTGCAGCAACTCAAGGCCTTCTCGAACCTTGTCGGCGATGTTCGTCCTGATGTTCGTGGAGGTCCAGTGAATAGATATTTAATATTCATTTATGATCTAAATTCATCGATATTTATTCTTTTTAATCCATGAGGAACACAGGCAGAGTTGAGCCCGACAAGCACTCACCAGGAGCAGCACCATGAGCCTCAGACTGGGCGATATCGCCCCCGACTTCGAACAGGATTCCAGCGCCGGCACCCTCCGTTTCCACGAATGGCTGGGCGATAGCTGGGGCGTGCTGTTTTCCCATCCAGCGGACTTCACGCCGGTGTGCACCACCGAACTGGGCTTCACTGCCAAGCTCAAGGATGAGTTTTCCAATCGCGGCGTCAAAGCCATCGCCCTGTCCGTGGACCCGGTGGACTCGCATCACAAGTGGATCGAGGACATCAATGAAACCCAGAACACGGTCGTCAATTTCCCGATCCTGGCCGACGCGGACCGCAAGGTCTCCGACCTCTATGATCTGATCCACCCGAACGCCAATGACACCCTGACCGTGCGCTCGCTATTCGTGATCGACCCGAACAAAAAGATTCGGCTGACCATCACCTACCCGGCGAGTACCGGGCGCAATTTTCACGAGATCCTGCGGGTGATCGACTCGCTGCAACTTACCGACAACTACAAGGTGGCCACCCCGGCCAACTGGCAGGACGGTGATGAAGTGGTGATCGTGCCGTCGCTCAAGGACGAAGACGAAATCAAGAAGCGCTTTCCCAAGGGTTACCGCGCGGTAAAGCCGTACCTGCGTCTGACGCCGCAGCCCAACAGGTAAGCCATCAGCATTTTCGGTGTGGCTGGTATCGCCATCACGAGCAGGTAGAACGCTATCCACTGTGGGAGCGAGCCTGCTCGCGATGACGGAATTGCAGGCACCGCAGAAAGATTGAACCGTATCCATAAAGCAGGGGATTTCAGGCCGTTTCGACGGCCTTTTTTTCGCCCGCAGGAAGTGTCTTTTTATATATCCAATGTGTATAACCAAATGAATAAATATGATTTATAGATATAACAATCACCTGTTAAGGTCATCTCCATGACAGCGAGATCGCAAACCGCGAATCGCCAACACCGTGCAAGGAATCATTTGAATGCTGGTCGTCTCACTCGGTGGCAGTCCCAGCCAACGTTCCCGCTCCGGGGTGCTGCTGGAGCGCTCCCAACGCTGGTTGCAGGAGCAGGGTGTGGAAGTGGTGAGTTACCAGGTGCGGGACTTCCCGGCCGAAGACTTGCTTCATGCACGCTTCGACAGCCCTAAGGTGATCGACCTGCTGCAACAGATTGAAAATGCCGATGGCCTGTTGATCGCCACTCCGGTCTACAAGGCGTCGTTCTCCGGTGCACTGAAAACCGTGCTGGATTTGCTGCCCGAGCGCGCGTTGGACCACAAAGTGGTTTTGCCCATGGCGACCGGCGGCAGTATCGCCCACATGCTGGCGGTGGATTACGCGCTCAAGCCGGTGCTGTCGGCGTTGAAAGCCCAGGAAATGCTCCATGGGGTTTTCGCGGTAGACAGCCAGATCGCTTACGGCGAAGGCAGCGCCCAGGCGCAGTTGGCGCCAGAGCTGGAACAACGACTGAAGGAATCGCTGGAGTTGTTTTTCAGCGCCATGGCCCGACGGCCCAAGCCGATCGATCCGAAGCTGTTGAATGAACGTTTGTTGAGTGCTCGCTGGAGCATTTAAGTCAGCACTAAAGCCACACCTGAAATTGATGTACTGGCCTTACTCGCCCGCTAACGGGCAAGCAGGTGCAGCCAAAACCCAACTGCAAAAAGGAGAGCGCCATGCGCACTGTCATTTTGCGTCGTGGTCTGGTCGCTCTGTTTGCAGCGGCTGTCACCTTCGGCGCCATTACTCAAGCTCAAGCCGAGACGTTGCGAATCGGTTATCAAAAGTACGGCACCCTGGTGCTGCTCAAAGCCAAAGGCACGTTGGAAAAACGCCTCGCCGCCCAAGGCGTGGACGTGCAATGGACTGAATTCCCCGGCGGCCCGCAATTGCTTGAAGGCCTGAACGTCGGCTCGATCGACTTCGGCGTCACCGGCGAAACCCCACCAGTCTTTGCTCAAGCCGCCGGCGCCGATCTGCTCTACGTCGCCTACGAACCGCCAGCGCCACACAGCGAAGCGATCCTGGTGCCGAAGGATTCACCGATCAAATCGGTGCAGGACCTCAAGGGCAAGAAAGTCGTCCTGAACAAAGGCTCCAACGTCCACTACTTGCTGGTCCGCGCACTGGAAGACGCCGGCCTCAAATACACCGACATCCAGACCGTATTCCTGCCGCCGGCCGATGCCCGCGCTGCGTTCGAGCGTGGCAGCGTCGATGCGTGGGTGATCTGGGACCCGTACCAGGCTGCCGCCGAACAGCAACTGCAAGCGCGCACCCTGCGCGATGGCCAGGGCATCGTCGACAACCACCAGTTCTATCTGGCGACCAGGCCTTACGCACAGAAAAACCCTGAGGTGATCAAGACCCTCGTGGAAGAAGTGCGCGCCGTCGGCGAGTGGTCCAAGGCCAATCCAGTCGAGGTGACCCAACAGGTTTCGCCACTGCTCGGCTTGCCGGCGGACATCACCCTGACCTCGATGAAACGTCAGGGTTACGGCGCGTTGTTCCTCACGCCTGAAGTGGTCGCCGCCCAACAGAAAATCGCCGACAGCTTCTACCAGCTCAAGCTGATCCCGAAACCGTTGAGCATCAAAGACGTGATCTGGACGCCACCGGCAGCCGTTGCCAAAACGCAGTAATTCGATTCCCCAAGGAGACCACTCCATGAGCCTCAATATTTTCTGGTTCCTGCCTACCCACGGCGATGGCCATTACCTTGGCACCGCCGAAGGCGCCCGCGCCGTCGACCACGGTTACCTGCAACAAATCGCCCAGGCGGCGGATCGCCTGGGCTTCGGCGGGGTGTTGATTCCCACCGGTCGCTCCTGCGAAGACTCGTGGCTGGTGGCGGCGTCGCTGATTCCAGTGACTCAGCGTTTGAAATTCCTTGTCGCGCTGCGCCCCGGGATCATTTCCCCGACGGTGGCCGCGCGTCAGGCGGCGACCCTGGATCGCCTGTCCGGCGGCCGTGCGTTGTTCAACCTGGTCACCGGCGGTGATCCGGAAGAATTGGCCGGCGACGGTTTGTTCCTGACTCACGAAGAGCGCTATCAAGCCTCGGTGGAATTCACCCGCATCTGGCGTCGCGTACTGGAAGGCGAAACCGTTGATTACGACGGTCAGCACATCAGCGTGAAAGGCGCCAAGTTGCTCTATCCACCGATCCAGCAACCGCGTCCGCCGCTGTACTTCGGCGGTTCGTCGGAAGCGGCGCAAGACCTCGCGGCCGAGCAGGTGGAAATGGTCCTGACCTGGGGCGAGCCACCGGCCGCCGTCGCCGAGAAGATTGAACAAGTGCGAGCCAAAGCCGCGAAGCTGGGTCGCACCGTGCGTTTCGGCATTCGCTTGCACGTGATCGTCCGAGAAACCAATGCCGAAGCCTGGCAAGCGGCGGATCGGCTGATCTCCCATCTCGACGATGAAACCATCGCCCGAGCCCAGGCTTCTCTGGCCCGGTTCGATTCGGTCGGCCAGCAACGCATGGCCGCGCTGCATGGCGGCAGCCGCGACAACCTGGAAGTCAGCCCCAACCTGTGGGCCGGTGTCGGCCTGGTACGTGGCGGCGCCGGTACGGCGTTGGTGGGCGATGGTCCGACCGTGGCTGCCCGCGTGAAGGAATACGCGGACCTGGGCATCGATACCTTTATCTTCTCCGGTTATCCACATCTGGAAGAGTCGTACCGGGTTGCGGAATTGCTGTTCCCGCACCTCGACATCGAACGTCCGGAGCTGCCCCAAGGCGCCAATTACGTCAGCCCGTTCGGTGAGATGGTCGCCAACGACATTCTTCCCAAAGCCGCGTCCCAGAGCTGAGGCGCGCATGAAGAGACTTATCCACAACCTCGCACCCTGGGCGTTGCCGGTGTTGCTGCTCGCGGTGTGGCAGTTGTCAGTGTCGGCGGGCTGGTTGTCGACGCGGATTCTGCCAGCGCCGATCGCGGTCATCGAGGCCGGCGTGAGCCTGGTGCGCAGCGGCGAAATCTGGACGCACCTGGCGATCAGCGGCTGGCGTGCTGCGCTGGGCTTCACCATTGGCGGCGGCATCGGCCTGGCCTTGGGTTTCATCACCGGTCTGTCGAAGTGGGGCGAACGCCTGCTCGACAGTTCGGTGCAGATGATCCGCAACGTGCCGCACTTGGCGCTGATTCCGTTGGTGATTCTGTGGTTCGGCATCGACGAGTCGGCGAAGATTTTCCTGGTGGCGTTGGGCACGTTGTTCCCGATTTACCTCAACACCTATCACGGTATCCGCAACGTCGATCCGGCGTTGGTGGAAATGTCGCGTAGTTATGGCTTGTCCGGTTTCAGCCTGTTTCGCCAGGTGATTCTGCCGGGGGCGCTGCCTTCGATTCTGGTGGGTGTGCGCTTCGCGCTGGGCTTCATGTGGTTGACGCTGATCGTCGCGGAAACCATTTCCGCGAGCGCCGGCATTGGCTACCTGGCGATGAATGCCCGGGAGTTTTTGCAGACCGACGTGGTGGTGCTGGCGATTCTTCTGTACGCCGTGCTCGGCAAACTCGCCGACCTCGCGGCCCGCGGGCTTGAGCGCGTGTGGTTGCGCTGGCACCCAGCCTATCAAGTTGTTAAAGGAGGTGCGGCATGACGGCTCAACAACCTCCACGGTTGCAGCGCGGAATCCCGCTGGTGGTGCGTAAGCTGCAAAAGGCCTTTGGTTCTCGGCAGGTTTTGCGTGAGATTGACCTGCACATTCCGGCCGGTCAGTTCGTTGCCGTGGTGGGTCGTAGCGGTTGTGGCAAAAGTACCTTGCTACGGTTGCTCGCCGGTCTCGACAAACCCACCGGGGGTGAATTGCTCGCCGGCTCCGCGCCGCTGAACGATGCCCGGGAAGACACCCGATTGATGTTCCAGGAAGCGCGTCTGCTGCCGTGGAAAAAGGTTATCGACAACGTCGGCCTCGGGCTCAAGGGCAACTGGCGGCCACAAGCACTGGAAGCCTTGGAATCGGTCGGCCTGGCGGATCGCGCCAATGAATGGCCCGCCGCATTGTCCGGTGGCCAGAAACAACGGGTGGCCCTGGCCCGCGCGCTGATCCATCAACCGCGCTTGCTGTTGCTCGACGAACCCCTGGGTGCGCTGGACGCCCTGACCCGAATTGAAATGCAGCAGTTGATCGAACGGCTCTGGCAGACGCACGGCTTCACCGTGTTGCTGGTAACCCACGACGTCAGCGAAGCCGTGGCGATTGCCGATCGGGTGATCCTGATCGAAGAGGGCGAAGTCGGCCTCGACCTGCCCGTTGAATTGCCCCGCCCACGCGTGCGCGGCTCCCATCGGCTGGCGGCGCTGGAAACCGAAGTGCTCAATCGCGTGCTGGCGCTGCCCGGCCAACCGCCGGAACCGGAACCTGTTTCACCCTTGCCCACGCAATTGCGCTGGGCGCAATAGACGCAGCGGCGAGTTGCAAGCTTCAAGCTGCAAGAAGAAGCAGGGCGCTTTTACTTGCCACTTGTAGCTTGCCACCTGCAGCTCATTTCGACCTCAGGAGAAATCGTATGACTATCAAAGCCATCAACGTTCGCAACCAGTTCAAAGGCTCGATCAAGGAAATCGTATTGGGCGACGTGCTGTCGGAAATCGACGTACAGACCGCTTCCGGCATCGTCACTTCGGTGATCACCACGCGTTCAGTGAAGGAGCTGGAACTGGTGGTCGGCAGTGAAGTGATCGCGTTTGTGAAATCCACCGAGGTGTCGATCGCCAAGTTGTAAGGGCGTGCCGTGCGGACAACCCCGGAGGGTGTGAACCCTTCGGGGTTTTTTATGTGTTTGAATCAGTGAGTTTCGCGGTGCGGCCTTCGCGAGCAGGCTCGCTCCCACAGGGAGTTGTGCAGTACACAGACGCTATACCCGCTGAAGATCCAATGTGGGAGCGAGCCTGCTCGCGAAGAAGCCATCGCAGGCACCGCAGAAATCAGGCGTAAATAGGGCGCTTCGGCAGGTACGGCGGCAGATAAAGCCCCAGGTACGCATCAAACACCCGCATCCCTTCCTCTGCCATGCGCGGCGTGATCTGCCCATGCTGCTGCACTGAACGGGCGTAGACGCGGTCGCCGAGCTCCATCGCCAGGGCAAACACATCAACATCGGTCGGCAATCTCGGCAACTCGAAGTGATGATCGAACAGCTTGTGCATCAGGTCGCCGAGTTCGATGTCGTGCTGACGGTCGGCCTGGGTGACTTCGGTGAGTCCGTGCTGGGCGAGGATCAGTTGCCGGGCGGCAGCGTCTTCGTCGTAGATGTCGAGCATGCGCTGCTCGACGATTCGCGACAGGTCGCGCCAGCCGTTGAGGGCTTCGTGGTCGATGGGCGCTTGCAGGCAGGCGCGGAAGGCGGCGTGGACGTCAGCCGTCAAGGCTTCAAGCAGCGCCGGGACGCTGGCGAAGAAATGGTAGACGGAGGAGGGCGGGATCTCCGCGCGTTCGGCGACGCTGTAGATCGACAGACTGGCCACGCCTTCGGCTGCCAGCAGCGTGCGGGCGGCATCGAGTATCGAATCGATCCGGGCCTGGCTGCGGGCGCGGGGTTTGCGAACGGTGGCGGTGCGCGTCATTGGAGTCCTCCTGCGGGGCAGCGGGCATTGTACGCAGAGCGGGCACATGTTCCATATCCCCTGTGGCGAGGGAGCTTGCTCCCGTTGGAGGCCGAAGGACTCCCTGTAACAGCGATACGGTTCTGTCAGACACACCTCATTGACTGTTTTGGGGCCGCTTCGCAACCCAGCGGGAGCAAGCTCCCTCGCCACAGGTTTGATGTTGGCCATAAAAAAACGCCGCAGGCTTCAATAGCCGGCGGCGTTGTTTTTACTGTAACCGCTTACACGGTATGCAGGTACCAGTTGTACTCAAGGTCGGAGATGGAGTGTTCAAACTCCTCCAGCTCGCTCTCTTTGCACGCGACGAAGATATCGATGTATTTCGGATCGATGTACTTGGCCATGACTTCGCTGTCGTCCAGCTCGCGCAATGCATCGCGCAGGTTGTTCGGCAGGCTCTGCTCGTTCTGCTCGTAGGAGTTGCCTTCCACGGGGGCGCCCGGCTCGATCTTGTTGGTCAGGCCGTGATGCACGCCTGCCAGGACCGAAGCCATCAACAGATACGGGTTGGCGTCGGCACCGGCCACACGGTGTTCGATGCGCACGGCATCGGAGGAACCGGTCGGTACGCGGATCGCCACAGTACGGTTGTCCAGGCCCCAGCACGGCGAGTTCGGCACGTAGAACTGTGCGCCGAAACGACGGTAGGAGTTGACGTTCGGGCAGAGGAAAGCCATCTGCGCCGGTAGGGTCTCGAGCACACCGCCGATCGCGTGACGCAGTGCGGCGTTCTGCTCGGGATCCTCGCTGGCAAAAATGTTTTTGCCATCTTTATCAAGAATCGAGATGTGGACGTGCAGACCGTTACCCGCCTGGCCTGGATAAGGCTTGGCCATGAAGGTGGTGTCCATCTCATGGTCGTAGGCGATGTTCTTGATCAGACGCTTGAGCAGGACCGCATAGTCGCAGGCCTTGATCGGGTCAGCCACGTGGTGCAGGTTCACTTCGAACTGCGCCGGAGCACTTTCCTTGACGATCGCGTCGGCAGGGATGCCTTGCTCTTTCGCACCTTCCAGAATGTCCTGGAGGCAGTCGACGTATTCGTCGAGGTCGTCGATCAGGTAAACCTGGGTCGAATGCGGGCGTTTGCCGGAAATCGGCGAGCGCGGAGGTTGTGGACGACCGTTCACGTTCTCCTGGTCGATCAGGTAGAACTCAAGTTCGAAGGCGGCGCAGATGGTCAAACCCATCTCGTCAAACTTGGTAACAACTTGACGCAAGACTTCACGGGGATCCGCGAAGAAAGGTTCACCTTCGAGTTCGTGCATGGTCATTAACAGTTGCGCAGTAGGGCGCTTCTGCCAAGGTTCATTGCACAGGGTGTCGGGGATTGGATAGCAGATTCGGTCAGCATCACCGATGTCCAGGCCCAGGCCGGTGCTTTCCACCGTCGAGCCATTGATATCCAGAGCAAATAGAGAGGCCGGCAGGTTGATGCCTTTCTCGTAAACCTTGTGGAGACTGGTGCGTTCAATGCGCTTGCCGCGCACCACACCATTCATATCCGCAATCAGAAGGTCAACGTACAGAACCTCAGGATGTTCCTTAAGGAACGCGTTCGCTTCGTTAAGCTGAACGGCACGCGGGGGTACCGACATGATGCAACACCTTTGTTGTTAAAAATATCAATCATTGATCTCTTCGGGTTTCAGTCAACCCGAACGGCATGCCGAAGTCAAGCGAGGCCTTTTTTGCCCTAAAAAAGCGCTCGTAGGGCTTTTTTGAGGCAGTTTGGGGCGTTTTTATGCCTTTGAGCGCTTTAGCGCCCGCGAGCTTGAGCGGGCCGTGTTGTATTTTTTACGGGGGTGTTGTGTAAAAAAATGAACAAGGCTAAGCTCGATTCAAACCCATAACAGCAATAATACCGGGGTGCTTCATGTCTCGCCTGCCGTTAATCGGCGTCGCCATCTGCTCAAGGCAGATCGGTCTGTATGCTTATCACATCAGTGGCGATCGTAGCGTCCACGCCAAGGCAAGCGTTGCCCAAGGCGTGCCGTCGACTCTTACTTCCCCGGCGAACCTGCTGGCACCGTCCGATATTCTGGACGGTCTGCACGACATTCTCTTGACTGCCTCTCTATCCAATATAGTTCCGTTTCGTCCTGGCAGCCCGACCAACGCGTCGGCTTCTGCTCATGATTCTGCACGCTCCACTACGCTCTCACTGACCCACGCCATTACCCGTGTGGGTACTTGTGCGCGGCTATTGCAGTGGCAATCTGTATCACGCGACGCCCGTGCGTCAAACAACGCCTGACTTATAAGAGTCAGGAAACTCAGCCTAAGAGGCATTTATGAGTAACAACCTCGACCAGCTCACCGATTGGTTGAAAGACCACAAGATCACAGAAGTCGAATGCATGATCGCCGACTTGACCGGGATCACCCGGGGCAAGATTTCGCCGACCAACAAGTTCATTGCTGAAAAAGGCATGCGCCTGCCCGAGAGCGTTCTGCTGCAGACCGTGACGGGCGACTATGTCGAAGACGACATCTATTACGAACTGCTCGACCCGGCCGACATCGACATGATCTGCCGCCCCGATCAGAATGCGGTGTTCCTGGTGCCTTGGGCCGTCGAGCCCACCGCGCAGGTGATCCATGACACCTATGACAAGCAAGGCAACCCGATTGAGCTGTCGCCTCGTAACGTACTCAAGAAAGTGCTCAAACTCTATTCCGAGAAGGGCTGGCAGCCGATCGTTGCGCCAGAAATGGAGTTTTACCTGACCAAGCGCAGTGACGATCCGGACTACCCGTTGCAACCGCCTATCGGCCGTTCCGGGCGCCCGGAAATCGGTCGTCAGTCGTTCTCCATTGAAGCCGCGAACGAATTCGATCCGCTGTTCGAGGACGTCTACGACTGGTGCGAATTGCAGGAGCTGGACCTCGACACGCTGATCCACGAGGACGGCACGGCGCAGATGGAAATCAATTTCCGTCACGGCGATGCCCTGTCCCTGGCCGACCAGATCCTGGTGTTCAAACGCACCATGCGCGAAGCCGCGCTCAAGCACGACGTGGCGGCCACCTTCATGGCCAAACCCATGACCGGCGAGCCCGGCAGTGCCATGCACTTGCACCAAAGCATCATCGACCTCGAAACCGGCAAGAACGTCTTCTCTAATGAAGACGGGACCATGAGTCAGCTGTTCCTGCACCACATCGGTGGCTTGCAGAAGCTGATCCCCGAGCTGTTGCCGCTGTTCGCACCCAACGTCAATTCGTTCCGCCGCTTCCTGCCGGACACCTCGGCACCGGTGAACGTGGAGTGGGGCGAAGAGAACCGTACCGTGGGCCTGCGGGTTCCGGATGCCGGGCCGCAAAACCGTCGGGTGGAAAACCGCCTGCCGGGCGCCGACGCCAACCCGTACCTGGCGATTGCCGCGAGCCTGCTCTGCGGCTACATCGGCATGGTCGAAGGCTTGAACCCGAGTGCGCCGGTGGTGGGTCGTGGCTATGAACGCCGCAACCTGCGCCTGCCACTGACCATCGAAGACGCGCTGGAACGCATGGAAAACAGCGCGACTATCGAGAAATACCTGGGCAAGAAATTCATCACTGGCTACGTCGCGGTCAAGCGGGCCGAGCATGAAAACTTCAAGCGCGTGATCAGCTCATGGGAGCGGGAATTCCTGCTCTTCGCCGTCTGATACGCCGGGCGCCGTCGTTGTCGGGCGGCGCTTTCACCTGATTTTTTTTTGGAGATTGGTATGACTAGCAACAATCCGCAAACCCGTGAATGGCAAACCCTGAGCAACGATCACCACCTGGCCCCGTTCAGCGACTTCAAGCAGCTGAAAGAGAAAGGCCCGCGGATCATCACCAGCGCCAAAGGCGTTTACCTCTGGGACAGCGAAGGCAACAAGATCCTCGACGGCATGGCCGGCCTGTGGTGCGTTGCGATTGGCTACGGTCGCGATGAACTGGCCGATGCCGCCAGCAAACAGATGCGCGAACTGCCTTATTACAACCTGTTCTTCCAGACGGCCCACCCGCCGGTGCTGGAACTGGCCAAGGCCATCGCCGACATCGCACCGGAAGGCATGAACCACGTGTTCTTCACCGGTTCCGGGTCCGAAGGCAACGACACCATGCTGCGGATGGTCCGCCACTATTGGGCGATCAAGGGCCAGCCGAAGAAGAAAGTCATCATCAGCCGCAAGAATGGCTATCACGGTTCCACCGTGGCCGGCGCGAGCCTGGGCGGCATGACCTACATGCACGAACAAGGCGACTTGCCGATCCCGGGCATCGTCCACATCGCCCAGCCGTACTGGTTCGGCGAAGGAGGCGACATGACACCGGAAGAGTTCGGTGTGTGGGCGGCCAATCAGCTGGAAGAAAAGATTCTGGAACTCGGCGTGGACAATGTCGGCGCCTTTATTGCCGAGCCGATCCAGGGCGCTGGCGGCGTGATCATTCCGCCAGACACCTACTGGCCGCGTATCAAGGAAATCCTCGCCAAGTACGACATCCTGTTCGTGGCGGACGAAGTGATCTGTGGTTTCGGCCGCACCGGTGAGTGGTTCGGTACCGATTTCTACGACCTCAAGCCCGACATGATGACCATCGCCAAGGGCCTGACCTCCGGCTACATTCCGATGGGTGGCCTGATCGTGCGTGACGAAGTGGTCGCCGTGCTCAACGAAGGTGGCGATTTCAACCACGGTTTCACTTATTCCGGACACCCGGTGGCCGCGGCGGTGGCACTGGAAAACATCCGCATCCTGCGCGAAGAAAAAATTATCGAACGCGTTCATGCCGAAACGGCACCCTATTTGCAAAAGCGTCTACGGGAACTGAACGATCACCCGTTGGTGGGGGAAGTGCGTGGGGTCGGTCTGCTGGGGGCAATCGAGCTGGTGCAGGACAAGGCCACTCGCAAGCGTTACGAAGGCAAGGGCGTCGGCATGATCTGCCGCCAGTTCTGCTTCGACAACGGCCTGATCATGCGCGCCGTGGGGGACACCATGATCATTGCTCCGCCGCTGGTGATTACCAAGGCTGAAATCGATGAGCTGGTAACCAAGGCACGCAAGTGCCTGGACCTGACCCTGAGTGCGTTGCAGGGCTAAGTGCTAGGCTCTGGGCGGGAGTCATGAAACTTTCGCTCAGAGCAGTTCTAAGGGAGGCCTTTCCTTGAAAGACCGCCTCGGATCTTGCCAGACTAGCCGCGGTTCCAGTTGTCCGGGTTCGGCCGCTGAACAAAGTGGTTCAAAAAAGAAAAAATTTGGAGCATTACGCATGAAGGCATTAGGAAAAAAGCTTGCTGGCAAGACACTTCTCGCCATGTCCCTGATGGGCATAATGGCGGGTGCGGTTCAGGCGGACGACAAGGTGTTGCACGTCTATAACTGGTCCGACTACATCGCGCCGGACACCATCAAGAAGTTCGAAACCGAGTCCGGCATCAAGGTTGTCTACGACGTATTCGACAGTAACGAAACCCTGGAAGCCAAGTTGCTGGCAGGCAAGTCCGGTTACGACATTGTCGTACCGTCGAACAACTTCCTGGCCAAGCAGATCAAGGCCGGCGTTTACCAGAAGCTGGACAAGTCCAAGCTGCCTAACTGGAAAAACCTGAACACTGACCTGCTCAAGGCTGTGTCGGTGAGCGACCCGGGCAACGAACACGCGTTCCCGTACATGTGGGGTTCGATCGGCATTGGCTTCAACGCCGAGAAGGTCAAGGCTGCACTGGGTGCCGATGCACCAACCAATTCCTGGGACCTGTTGTTCAAACCTGAAAACGCCGCGAAGTTGAAGTCGTGCGGTATCAGTTTCCTCGATTCGCCAACCGAGATGATTCCGGTGGCGTTGCACTACCTGGGCTATCCAACCGACAGCCAGGACAAAAAACAACTGGCCGAAGCCGAAGCGCTGTTCCTGAAGATTCGTCCTTCGGTGGGCTACTTCCACTCGTCCAAGTACATCTCCGACCTGGCCAACGGCAACATCTGCGTGGCTGTGGGTTACTCGGGTGACATCTACCAGGCCAAGTCCCGCGCGGCTGAAGCCGGTGACAAGGTGAAAGTCAGCTACAACATTCCGAAAGAAGGTGCCGGCAGCTTCTACGACATGGTCGCCATCCCTAAAGATGCCGAAAACGTCGAAGGCGCCTACAAGTTCATGACCTTCCTGCAGAAGCCGGAAATCATGGCTGAAATCACCAACGCCGTGCGCTTCCCGAACGGTAACGCGGCCGCCACTGCCTTGGTTGATAAAGAAATCACCGCCGACCCGGGCATCTACCCGCCGGCAGAAGTGCTGGCCAAGTTGTACGCGATTGCCGACTTGCCGGCCGCGACCCAGCGGATCATGACGCGCAGCTGGACCAAGATCAAATCGGGTAAATAAGCCGTTTTGAGGCAACAACCTGTTGCCGTCGCCTGCGCGGTGACGGCAACAGGTGTAATTAAATGACAGAAAGTTTTGCTGGAACGGTTTTTCGAGGGTAAGTTGCGCGCCGGTTTTGTTGCTGGGCAGCCATGCCTGTCATGTAACGCGGGGCAACTTGGGCCCAACTAATTTTAGAGGACCTCCACTTGCCTATTTTTTCTTTGTTGCGCAATGCCATGCTGGTCGGCGCCGGGCTGACACTCGCTGTCAGTGTCCAGGCCGCCGGCACTGTGCATATTTATAACTGGTCGGACTACATCGGCCCGACGACGCTGGCCGACTTCCAGAAAGAGACCGGCATCAAACCGGTTTATGACGTCTTCGACTCCAACGAAACCCTGGAAGGCAAGTTGTTGGCAGGGCGCACCGGTTACGACGTGGTCGTACCGTCCAACCACTTCCTGGGCAAACAGATCAAGGCGGGCGCCTTCCAGAAGCTCGACAAGTCGAAGCTGCCTAACTATGCCAACCTCGATCCGGTACTGCTCAAGCGTCTTGAGCAAAACGATCCGGGCAACTTGTACGCCGTGCCTTACCTGTGGGGCACCAACGGCATCGGTTACAACGTCGACAAGATCAAGGCGGTACTGGGCGTCGACAAGATCGACTCCTGGAGCGCGGTATTCGAACCGCAGAACATCAAGAAGCTGCACGCTTGCGGCGTCGCGTTCCTCGATTCCGCCGATGAAATGATGCCCACCGTCCTCAACTACATGGGCCTCAACGCTAACAGCACCAACCCCGAAGACTACAAAAAGGCCGAAGCCAAGTTGCTGGCGGTGCGCCCTTACGTGACGTACTTCCACTCCTCCAAATACATCGCGGACCTCGCCAACGGCGACATCTGCATCGCCATCGGTTTCTCCGGTGACATGTTCCAGGCCAAGGCCCGCGCGGAAGAAGCCGGCAAGGGCATGAACATCGCCTACTCGATTCCGAAAGAGGGCGGCGCACTCTGGTTCGACATGCTGGCAATCCCCAAGGATGCGGCCAACGTCAAAGAAGCCCACGCCTTCATCAACTATTTGTTGAAACCCGAGGTGATCGCACAGGTCAGTGATTCTGTTGGCTATGCGAACCCCAACCCTGGCTCGGACAAGTTGATGGAACAGTCCATCCGCACCGACGAGTCGGTCTATCCACCGCAAGCCGTTCTCGACAAGACCTATGTGTCCGTCGAGTTACCACCAAACATTCAACGTTTGATGACCCGCAGCTGGACCAAGGTCAAGTCGGGTAAATAGCGACAAGGCTCAAACTATCCAAGGTTGGCTCACCTTGAGCGAACTGCACTCTTTTTTTCTGGGAGTTTCGTAAATGGCAGTTGCCTCCGGCGCCTATAAGAAAGCCCTCGAGGGCGACCAGACACCTAAACAGGTGCTGGTCAAAATCGACCGGGTCACGAAGAAGTTCGACGAGACGATTGCCGTGGACGATGTGTCCCTGGAAATCAAGAAAGGCGAGATTTTCGCCTTGCTCGGCGGTTCTGGATCGGGCAAATCCACGTTGCTGCGTATGCTCGCAGGCTTCGAACGGCCCACGGAGGGGCGCATTTACCTCGATGGTGTAGACATCACTGACATGCCGCCATACGAGCGGCCGATCAACATGATGTTCCAGTCCTACGCGTTGTTCCCGCACATGACCGTGGCGCAGAACATCGCCTTCGGCCTCAAACAGGACAAGCTGCCCTCCTCTGAAGTCGATGCCCGTGTCGCAGACATGCTCAAGCTGGTTCAGATGACCCAGTACGCCAAACGCAAGCCGCATCAGTTGTCCGGTGGTCAGCGTCAGCGTGTGGCCCTGGCGCGCTCGTTGGCCAAGCGGCCGAAGCTGTTGCTGCTCGACGAGCCGATGGGTGCGCTGGACAAGAAGCTACGTTCGCAAATGCAGCTGGAACTGGTCGAGATCATCGAGCGCGTCGGCGTGACCTGCGTCATGGTGACCCACGATCAGGAAGAGGCCATGACCATGGCCGAGCGCATTGCGATCATGCACCTGGGCTGGATCGCTCAGATCGGCAGCCCGATCGACATCTACGAAACCCCGACCAGCCGCCTGGTCTGCGAGTTCATCGGCAACGTCAACATCTTCGACGGCGAAGTGATCGATGACGCCGAGGGTCATGCGATCATCACCTGCAAGGACCTCGACCGGAAGATCTACGTGGGCCACGGCATCAGCACCTCGGTGCAGGACAAATCCGTGACCTACGCGATCCGTCCGGAAAAACTGCTGGTGACCCCGACCATGCCGACCTGCGAATACAACTGGTCCAGCGGCAAGGTGCACGACATCGCCTACCTCGGCGGTCACTCGGTGTTCTACGTCGAGCTGCCGAGCGGCAAGATCGTCCAGTCGTTCGTCGCCAACGCCGAGCGCCGTGGCCAGCGCCCAACCTGGGGTGACCAGGTCTACGTGTACTGGGAAGACGATAGCGGCGTGGTACTTCGCTCATGAACATGCGCAAATTCAAACGCCGCCTCAATCGAATAATTCCCGGTGGCCGCCAGCTGGTCATCGGGGTTCCGTTCATCTGGCTGTTCCTGTTCTTCATGCTGCCGTTCTTGATCGTCCTGAAGATCAGCTTCGCTGAAGCCGACGTAGCCATTCCTCCGTACACCGAGATCTACAGCTACATAGACCAGAAGGTGCAGTTGCTGCTTAACCTGAGCAACTACGCGATGCTGGCCGGCGACGAGTTGTACATCGCTGCTTACCTTGGCTCGCTGAAGATGGCGCTGATCAGCACCGTCCTCTGCCTGCTGATTGGCTACCCGATGGCCTATGCCATCGCCAGTGCCCGTAAAGAGCTGCAAACGGTGCTGGTGCTGCTGATCATGATGCCGACCTGGACGGCGATCCTGATCCGCGTGTATGCGTGGATGGGCATCCTCAGCAACAACGGCCTGCTCAACGGTTTCCTGATGACCATGGGCTGGATCAACGAACCGCTGCAGATCCTCAACACCAACCTCGCCGTGTACATCGGCATTGTCTATTCGTACCTGCCGTTCATGATCCTGCCGCTTTACGCCAACCTGGTGAAGCACGACAACAGTCTGCTGGAAGCCGCGTCGGACCTGGGTTCGAGCACGTTCAACAGCTTCTGGAAGATCACTATTCCGCTGTCGAAGAACGGCATCGTCGCCGGCTGCATGCTGGTGTTCATTCCGGTGGTGGGCGAGTTTGTGATCCCGGAACTGCTGGGCGGTCCGGAAACCCTGATGATCGGTAAAGTGCTCTGGCAAGAATTCTTCAACAACCGCGACTGGCCGGTGGCGTCTGCCCTGGCGGTGGTGATGCTGGCGATCCTGATTGTGCCGATTATTCTGTTCAACCGCAGTCAGGCCAAGGAAATGGAGGGTAAAGAATGAAGCGCTTCCGTTTCTCGAGTTTCATGCTGATCGCGGGCTTGCTGTTCATCTACGCGCCGATGCTGATCCTGGTGATCTACTCGTTCAACGCCTCGAAACTGGTGACGGTGTGGGGCGGCTGGTCGATCAAGTGGTACGTCGGTTTGATGGACAACACTCAATTGATGGGCTCGGTGGTGCGCTCGCTGGAAATCGCCTGCTACACGGCGGTGGCGGCGGTGGCACTGGGTACGTTGGCGGCATTTGTGCTGACCCGTATCACCCACTTCAAGGGTCGCACGCTGTTCGGTGGCCTGGTCACCGCGCCGCTGGTGATGCCCGAAGTGATCACCGGTCTGTCGCTGTTGCTGCTGTTTGTGGCCATGGCGCAGATGATCGGTTGGCCACAAGAACGCGGCATCGTCACCATCTGGATCGCTCACACCACGTTCTGTGCGGCGTATGTGGCGGTGGTGGTGTCGGCGCGCTTGCGTGAGCTGGACCTGTCCATCGAAGAGGCGGCCATGGACCTCGGTGCGCGGCCATGGAAGGTGTTCTTCTTGATCACCATCCCGATGATCGCGCCATCCCTGGGTGCCGGCGGCATGATGTCGTTCGCCCTGTCCCTGGATGACCTGGTGTTGGCGAGCTTCGTGTCGGGCCCGGGCTCCACGACCCTGCCGATGGAAGTGTTCTCGGCGGTGCGCCTTGGGGTTAAACCCGAGATCAACGCCGTGGCCAGCCTGATTCTGCTGGCGGTTTCGCTGATGACCTTCCTGGTCTGGTTCTTCAGCCGCCGTGCCGAAGAAGCGCGCAAGCGTGCGATCCAGCAGGCAATCGAAGAAAGCGCGGCCGACTCCTGGAAACAACCGGACGTGCGTCGCGCCCAGCAGGCGCCGGAAGCGGCTTGAAGGTTGGCCACGATTATGTGGCCAACCCCGATCCAGTGTGGGAGCGAGCGTGCTCGCGATGAGGTCGTGTCAGTTGATGGAGATGTCGACTGACACACCGCATTCGCGAGCAGGCTCGCTCCCACAGTTGTTTTAGGAAACCCAGGGAGACTTGCGGATGATCTCGACGAAGTTCATCGGCTTGAACCCCGGCTCGCTGTCCACCAGCACATCTGCGTTCACCGTGCCGAACGTGGTATCCGGCTTGTGTTTGAAGCCATTGGCGAACGCACACAGGATGCATTCCTTGAACCCCTCGCCCCGTGGGTGCGCATGCACCACTTCCTCACGCTGCACGGTGGGAAACGCGGCGTAATCGATACCCAGTACATCCATTTCCACACCGGCCGTGACCAATGCCACGTTAGGCCGCAAGTGTTGCGGTACGCCCGGCGTGGTGTGCAGGGCAATCGAAAGCCACACCTGCTCGATATCGCCATCCGACAACCCATACGGCTTGAGGAACGCTTTGGCGGCGTTGGCGCTATCGACTTCGAAGCGCTCGTTGTCCGTGCGATGACCGTCCACCAGGCCCAGGTCATGGAACATGGCGCCGACGTAGAGCATCTCTGGATCGTAGGCCAACTGCTTGCGCTCACCGCTCAAGGCGCCGAACAGAAACACCCGGCGCGAATGGTGGTAAAGCAAATCGGACTCGGCGTCGCGAATGTATTCGGTGGTGGCCTTGGCCAACGCGCTGTCGGGGATTTTGATACCGGCAATGATGCTGCTCATGGTGCTTTCCTCGTGGGGAACGCCGTGGCGGCGCTGATGGAACAAGTCTGTTCCGGCCTCCAAAACCGGACAATCGATCCATGGCTGCGATCCCGGCCAATGAGCATGCAAATCGCGCCAACCTCGCTTGTTGCGCCCGGGTTGGCTAAGTTTGGTACCGGCGAATACGCTTTTGTGGCGAGGGAGCTTGCTCCCGCTGGGCTGCGAAGCGGCCCAAAAACCTGCAACTCAATTACACCAGGCAAACAGTAGTGACAGGAATGGGAGTGCTGCGCATTCCAGCGCGAGCAAGCTCCCTCGCCACAGGTAAGTGTGACCCGTAGAGGCAGTTCAACCATGAGTAAAACCGTTGCCATCGTAGTGTTCGCTGGCGTCCAGTCGTTGGACGTCACCGGTCCCATGGATGTGTTTTGCGAAGCCAATCGCTTCCTCGAACCGCATGACCATTACCGGTTAGAGGTCATCGGCGTCGAACGCGGGATGATGGCGTGCTCCAACGGTTTGTCGCTCAATGCCCATCGGCATTTCAGCGAAGCGCTGGAGGCTTATGACTTGCTGCTGGTGGCCGGCGGGCCGCAATTGCCGTTCCTGGATTTTGGCCCGTCCTTCGATGGCTGGTTGCGCGATGCCTGTGCGCGGGCGATACGATTTGGTTCGATCTGCAACGGCGCGTTCATGCTGGCCCGGGCCGGATTGCTCGAAGGACGGACCGTCACCACCCATTGGGATGATGCCGCGGCGTTGGCGACAGCGTGCCCATCGACTCAGGTCGATGCCGATCGCCTCTACGTTCAGGACGGTGAGCTCTTCACCTCGGCCGGCGTCACGGCGGGGATTGATTTGTCGTTGTACCTGTTGGCCCGGGACCACGGACCGGAAGTGGCGTTGAGCGTGGCCAAGCGGCTGGTGGTGTTCACCCAACGCTCGGGCGGGCAATCACAGTTCAGCCCGTTCCTCACACCCCACGCCGAACCGACGTCGGCGGTGGCACTGGTGCAACTCTACGTCCTGGCCAACCTGACCGGCGACCTGACCATTGCCGATCTGGCGAACGCGGCCAACATGAGCGCCCGCAACTTTTCCCGGGTGTTCGCCAAGGAGGCGAAAATCACCCCGGCGGAATTCGTCGAGCGGGCGAGGGTGGACGCGGCGCGGGTGCTGCTTGAAAGCACCCATTCACCGCTCAAAACGGTGGCGTATCAATGCGGGTTTCGCGATGCCCAGCACATGCGCACGGTGTTCAGTCGCCGATTGGGAGTGACGCCGCAGCAGTTCAGGTTGAATTTTGCGGCGATGGTTTGAGCCATGAACAGGCGTTGTTCTTGCGGGCCTCATCGCCAGCAGGCTGGCTCCCACAATGGATCCGCGTGCACAGGATCACTGTGGGAGCCAGCCTGCTGGCGATGTGGCCAGTCCAGCCAATACAAAACTATTGAGCACTTCGCGCCGGCAACAGCTTCAACGTACTGCGCGTATTGGCCGTGACTTCTTCGTTATTGAAGTGCGCCTCGTAGTAAATCCCTTCGACATACGCTTCGGCCTGGTCTTCGTAGTGGCTGTCGAACGGCACGCCGCTCTGGCCGACCGGGTTGATGGTCAGGCTGTGGGACGGGTCGGCAAAGTCCACCAGGCGCCGCGTCGATGGGCCATACGTCACCGGCCACGGCGCCGGGCCGATCTTGGCCGAGAGGTTGTTCGGCACTTCATGGGTGCCGGGCGCCGCGAACGGGCCGACGTTGAAGATTCGGTCCAGCGGCTTCTGCACGCCCAAGGGGTGATCGTGGGTCAGGGTGTGCGCCTTGCCCCACTGCCAGTGCGCGACGTCAGGGCCAAGGGTGGTCTTGAGGTGGGCGATGCTCGCTTGCCAGGCCACTTTCACTGTATCGGCGCGGGTTTCCTTGCCGAGGGTGTTGCGGTTGTCCCACCACGGCGAATCGGCCGTCGCGGCCAGGCGGGGTAGCGCAGCGTCGATCACGCGAGTCGAGAGCAGGGTCTCGAAAAAATCATTCCCCAGCTCATCGTGCATCGTCGCGTCGGCCAGGTTGAACAGGAACTGGTTGAACAGCGTGGCGCTGGTGGAATCCAGCGGGTAATCGCCTTTCCATTGCGCCAGTTGCTCGACCAGTTTCAGTTCGGCGGGATCGCTCACCCCTTCACGCAGTACCGGCAACAGCGGCGCCAACAGACGCGGGCCGTAGGCGGTGGTGGTGCCCAGTTGCAGCTTCTGGTTGGCCTCGTTGTCCCATTTCACGCTCTTGTCGCTGAGCTGATGATTGAGTTGCTGGCCGCGATCGGCGAGGTTGTAGTAACCGGGAATCTCCATGCCGGTCGGCGAAACGGGCTGAAAGTTCGCCGAGACGATGTAGCCGCGCGCCGGATTTTCTTCCTGCGGGTTGGCGCTGAACGGGTAGAAACCCTCCTTGTCCGCCTGATTGGTGCTGCCGTCGAGGATAAAACCGGGCTTCACCCCGGCCGCACGCTTGGGCAGCAGCGCCGAGGCCCACCAACCGATGTCGCCCTTGGCGTTGGCGTAGACAATGTTCAATCCCGGTGCCTGAACCTTGGCCGCTGCGGCGCGGGCCTTGGCCAGGGTGTCGGCGCGGTTGAGCTGGTAGAAACCTTCGAGGATCGGGTTCGGCGTTTCAAGGAACGCCCACCACATGGACACCGGTGTCTTGCCGGCGGCGCTGCCCAGCACATCGTTGATGATCGGGCCGTGGGGCGACTGGCGCAGCCTCAGGGTGACCGGCGCCTGGCCTTTCACCGCGATCTGTTGCTCGGTGTTGACCATGTCGACCCATTTGCCGCGATACCAGACCTGGTTCGGGTTGTCCGGGTTGATCTTCTCGGCGATCAGGTCGAGGTCGTCGTTCTGGAACATCGTCAGGCTCCAGCCGAAGTCCAGGTTGTGGCCGAGAAAGGCAAACGGCACCAGCGCCTGATGATGACCGTAGAGCTCGAAGCCCGGCGCCGACAATTGCGCCTCGTACCATACCGACGGCACCGAGAAGCGAATGTGCGGGTCACCGGCCAGCAGCGGCTTGCCGCTTTTGCTGCGGTTGCCGGCAATCACCCAGGCGTTGCTGCCTTCGAACTGCGGCAGGCCGTTCTCGGCCAAGGCCTGTTCGCTCAGGCGGGCGAGGGCGTTCAGGTCTTTCCAGTCACCGGCAGCGAGGGCGGGGCCGGGTGTTGAGCGCGTCTTGGCCAATACGCCTTTGGGCTGCCAGTCGAGTTCGAAAACACTCAGGTACTCGACACCCAGTTGGTCGCGCACAAACGTCAGTAAAGGTTCGGTGCGAAACGCGGCGGCAAAACTGTACGCCATGTAACCGGCGACGCTGATGCTGTCTTCGGCGGTGAACGGGCGCTTGTGGATGCCCAGCACGTCGAACTCCATGGGCGCCGCGTGAGTGTCCTGATACTGGTTGATGCCATCCAGATAGGCTTCCAGCGCCTTCCATGCCGGTGACTGACGATCCAGTGCGGCCACATAACTCTCGGCGCGCTCCCGGATACGCAAGCTGCGGAACAGTTTGTCGGTGTCGATCAGTTTCGGTCCGAGGATTTCGGCCAGCTCACCCCGGGCGAGGCGGCGCATGGCTTCCATCTGGAACAACCGATCCTGAGCCTGCACGTAGCCGAGGGTGCGGTAGAGGTCGGTTTCGTTTTCGGCGCGGATATGCGGCACGCCGCGCTCGTCGTAACGCACGGTCACCGAGCCCTGAAGATGCTGCAACTCCACCTGGCCCTGGCGCGTCGGCTGCTTGATGTACACGTACCCGCCGACCCCGATGACGAGCGTGACGATCAGCAATACAAGTACGGTCAGGACGCGTTTCATGGTGACTCCTTGTTCTTCGGGATTGCCGCCCGTGCGGGCTGCAAACATGTAGCACAGACCTTCTGTGCCGGGCATCACGGTCCTGGAAAAGTCAGGATTGCCTTACTTCGCTTCCTCCGGCCAAGGGCAGTAGCAACCGACCGCCAGCGTATGGGTGGCGCCCACCGCACGACCTTCGCTGAGTGCTTGCAGGATGGGCTCGATAAAGCTGTTGTTCGAATTGCAGGTCAGGCCTTCGCTGTACGGGCCGAAGTAGGCCAGTTTGCCGCTGCGGTCCCAGATCGCCACCGCCGGGCTGGCGGGGATCTGTTCGGAACCCGGGAGAACGGTGATGGTTTTCAGGCGGCTCAAGGTGCTGGGCAACTGACCGTGGCTGCCGGGTTTTTGGACCGCGTAAAACTCCACGCCCTGCGGTACGTATTGATCGACCAGTTCAGTCAGGTGTTGCTGGTTGCCGACATTGCACGGGCAGGCCGGGTCCCAGAAGTGCACCAGGCGTATGGCGCCGGGGCCGGCGAGGTCGGCGGGCAGGCGCAGCGGATCACCGGAAAATAACGCGGTGTGTGAACTGAAGGCGCGCAGGTAGCGCCCCTGAAACCAGTCATAGGCCGCCCACAAGACGCCGGCACACACGAGGGCGAGCAGGCTGGCAAGCAGTGTGGTGCGGTAGGCCGGGCGCATGGGTTTCAATCCTCGAAGGTCGGCTAGCTTGCCATGCTTGCCGCGACAGATGAATATCGCAGGCCCATAAAGTCTGTTTAACGCTCTGGAAATAGCTCATGTCTGCCACTTTCGACCCCGATCATTTACGCGCCAGCCTGCGGCCATTGGCCGAATGGCAGCCGCTTTCGGTGGAGGCGCTGGCCTATCAGCGGTTTTACGGGCTGGATTTTCCGGGGCGAATGCTGCGCCGCGGATTGGGGCGTTTCGAGGTCGATGGCTATGAAGTGGTCAGCCAGGTCTGGTGGCCTGACCAGGCGAAGGCGACGCTGTTTATGTTCCATGGCTTCTACGACCACACCGGGCTCTACCGGCATGTGATCGAGTGGGCGCTGGATCAGGGCTTCGCAGTGATTGCCTGCGACTTGCCGGGGCATGGCCTGTCCAGTGGCGAGCGGGCGAGCATCAAGGATTTCGCCGAGTATCAGCACACCCTGGAAGGGTTGCTTGCCGAGGCGCAGTCGCTCGACCTCCCACAGCCGTGGCACCTGTGCGGGCAAAGTACTGGCGGGGCGATCGTGATCGATCATGTACTTAACCACGGTGCAGACAGTCCGGCCCAGGGTCAGGTGATTCTGCTGTCACCGCTGGTTCGGCCGCGCGCCTGGGGCTGGTCGCAGCTCAGTTATTACCTGCTCAAGCCTTTCGTGAACGGCATTGCCCGGCGCTTCAGCGAGAATTCCAACGACCCTGAGTTCCTGTCGTTCCTGCAAGCCGATCCGTTGCAAGCGCTGCGACTGCCAACGGCGTGGGTCGGTGCGTTGGCGCGGTGGATCAAGCGAATCGAGGCGGCACCGAACAGTCCACGGCGACCGCTGATTGTGCAGGGGCAGTCGGACATGACGGTGGATTGGGAGCATAACCTTGAGGTGTTGAAGGCCAAGTTTGATCGGCCGCAGGTATTGATGCTGCCGGAGGCGCGGCATCATCTGGCGAATGAGACGGTTGGGTTGCGGCAGGAGTATTTCGGGTTTTTGACCAAGCGGATCAAGGGTCGGAATCTTTAGCGCAAGTGAGGGCCTCATCGCGGGCAAGTCGGTGTATCAGGCGCTAAAGATTACTGACTGAGATTCGCCGGATCCTGCCCCACCGCCAACCCCGCCCGAATGGCTGCCAGCGCTGCCTGGTAATACGCCTTGCCCTCGGTGGACTCGGCAAACGTGGCGAACTCTTCCAGTTCTTCATCCGACAGATCGCGATACACATACAACAGCGTGTTGTTCAGATCAGCACCAATCTGTTCCATCAAACGCTGGCGCTGTCCGTTCAACACCCCTTGCGCCTGACCGCCACCGAGCAACCCCGGGATCATCGAACTCAGGCTGTCAGCCGCGACACCGGCGATCGCCAGGCTGACTTCCGCACCAGCCTCGCGAGCGGGCAGGGCCTGGGCCAGGTGGCCGATGATCAGCAGACGGCTGTCACTGGCCTGAATCTTCGGCAAACCCTTGGCGTTTTTCGCCAGTTGATCGCGACGGGTCGCCAGCAATTCGGCGGCGACGATTTTCTTGCCCAGCGGGGATTGAAAGAAGGTCAGCGCAGGTTGCGGATCGGCGAGGCTTTTGCGCAATTGAGCTTCGGCGCGCTGGTCCACGGCCTGGGAGGCGAAACGTTGATTGCTGTTGTTCACCAAGGCTTGAAACACCGCCGGTGGCAGGCTGTTCTGGTAGCGCTGCTGAGCGGCAGAGAGGGCGTCGTTAAAATGCGCGCGCTGATCTGGCCAACCGGCGACCTTGTACAACTGGTCGTGGCCGTCTGCCCAAGCGGGCAACACACAGAGCATCAGCAATGAAAAAAACAAACGGCGCATAGGGACTCCTGTCAGCAGGCGACTATTCTCCGTGCGGCTTTCGTACTTGTCGAGAATTCGTATCAGTAATCCGACAAATCCTCCGCCGCGCGGCTCTGTCGGATTTGCAGGCACAGGAATACTATGCGCGCCATGCAAATATCCTCTGATCACCCGCTGCTGTTACGTATCGTCGACGACCTGGCCGAGCGCGGCTGGTCGCAGCAGAATATTTTCCTGCCTCTGGGTCTGACCCGGGAACTGGCGGCTGAGTGCCGTAAACGTGCAGCCGAGGGCGAATTGGCCCCGGCGGCCGTGGGGCGAGGGCCGACGTCGGAGATTCGCGAGGGGATCCGCGGCGACCACATCCAGTGGATCGAGCCCGGCCAGGCGTTGGCGTGCGACAGTTACCTGAGCTTGATGGACAGCCTGCGCGAGGCGATGAATCGCGGGTTGTACCTGGGCCTGGAAGATTTCGAAAGCCATTTCGCCCTGTACCCGCCCGGTGCGTTTTACCTCAAGCATGTCGATCGTTTTCGGGATGACGACCGGCGCATGGTTTCGGCGGTGATCTACCTCAATGACGGCTGGCTGCCCGAGCACGGAGGCCAGTTGCGCATGTACCTGGAGGACGGCGTCGAACACGACGTTGTGCCCACTGGCGGATGCCTGGTGGTGTTTCTGTCAGGCGAGGTGCCTCACGAAGTCCTGCCCGCGACCCGGGATCGCCTGTCATTGACAGGCTGGTTCCGGCGCCGCGGTAACGAGCCGTTCTGATCATGCAGAAGATTCTGGTAAGCCGCTGCCTGCTGGGCCATCGCGTGCGTTACGACGGCGGGGCGAGCGGGCCGTTCGATCAGCTTCAACAGTGGCTCGATGAAGGTCGCGTGGTGCCGTTGTGCCCGGAGGTTGCCGGTGGTTTGCCAACACCCAGGGCTGCAGCGGAAATTCCGGGCGGGCAGGGCGGTGAAGTGCTGGATGGCCACGCCTCCGTCATCACTACCGAGGGTGAGGACGTCAGCGCCGAGTTTCTCTCGGGGGCTTACCAGGCGCTGGAGTTGGTGCGAAAGCACGACATCCGCATCGCCGTGCTCAAGGCCAACAGCCCGTCGTGCGGGAATTTGTTGACGTATGACGGGAGCTTCAGCGGTGTGAAGGTCAGCGGCGAGGGGGTGACGGCGGCGTTGCTCAAGCGCCATGGTGTGCAAGTCTTCAGTGAGTTGGAGCTGGCCGAAGCGTCCGCTGCATTGACCGCGCAAGACTAACCACGAGTGAGCCTGCTCGCGATGAGGCCATACCAGTCAACGGTGATGTTGAATGTTAGGCCGGCTATCGCGAGCAGGCTCACTCCTACAGGGTTGGTCGTCAGTCCGGGATCAGGGTTTGGGCGCCACACTCGCATCCGCCCCAAACCACTTCTGCTCCAGCGCCCCCAGTCGACCATCCGCCTTGATCCGCTTCAACGCAGCTTCCAGGCTGGCGTGAAACGCCGGGTTACCCTTCTGAAACGGAATCGCCAAATCCACAGCCGGGGCGGTTTTCGGCTTTTCTTCCGTCAGCGACTGCACCAACAGGATCGAACGCGGCTCTTCTTTCTGCGCGATCAATTGCGCATTGGTTTGAATGTAAGGCTCGGTGAAGTCGAAACGATCCTTGAGATCCGGGGTCATTGCTATGTGGTTGATGGCGATGTCGTACTTGCCGGTTTCAACGCCGGACAACAGGTCGCTGGAATCGGTCACGACGAAGTCGGCCCGCACGTCCAGTTCTTTGGCCAGCTGTTGGCCCAATTCCACTTCGAAGCCGGTGAGTTTGCCCTCGTCCTTGAAATTGAAGGGGGGTGTATTAGCCTCAAGGGCAATACGCAGTTCGCCCCGATCGTTTACATCGTCAATCAGTTCGGCATGGGCCAAAGGGCTCAAAAGGGGTAGCAGGCAGATCAGGCCAGGCAAAAAGCGCATGGTCACTCCTTTGAATACATTTATCGCGATGCTCTGATTCAGGCTCGCTTTGCTATGGTTGTCGAGGTCCTTCGACAACAAATGGCCGTGAAGTTGTCTCGGCCACGCGGATTTTACGGAAAAACTGGAGAAGAGAATGAAAACGTTTATGTCACGAGCAGCATTCGCTGGGCTGCTGCTGAGTGCTTCGATGCTGGCAACGGCTGCGACTCCGGCGCCCAAGGGTGCAGAAGTGTTTATCGTATCTCCCGCAGACGGCGCCACTGTCCCGGAAACCTTCACCGTCAAATTCGGCGTCAAGGACATCGCCCTGGCACCGGCCGGGGATGTCACCAAGAACACCGGTCACCACCACTTGCTGATCGATGTCGACAAACTGCCGGCCGCCGGCGCACCGATTCCGCTGGATGCTAACCACATGCACTTCGGCAAGGCGCAGACCCAGGCCGAAATCAAACTGGCCCCGGGCAAACACACCTTGCAGCTTGAGCTGGGCGACAGCGGACACATGCCGTTCGATCCGCCCATCGTGTCGAAGAAGATCACCGTCAACGTCAAATGACACGGTAGCGCATGAAAAAGGAGCCCCGAAGGGCTCCTTTTTTTGTCGCTCAAGTCACTGTCAGAACAACACGCGGCAACGAATAGTGCCGTTGATGTGCTGCAGTTTCTCCTGGGCGATTTCCGAGTAATCGGCGTCTACGTCGATGACCACGTAGCCGACTTTCTCGTTGGTCTGCAGGAACTGACCGGAGATGTTGATGCCGTTTTCGGCGAAGACCTTGTTGATCTCGCTCATCACACCCGGAATGTTCTGGTGGATGTGCAGCAGGCGGTGCTTGCCAGGGTGAGCCGGCAGGGCCACTTCCGGGAAGTTCACGGACGAAACCGAGGTGCCATTGTCGCTGTACTTGACCAGCTTTTCTGCCACTTCCAGGCCGATGTTGGCCTGCGCCTCGGCGGTGGAACCACCGATGTGCGGGGTCAGGATCACGTTGTCCAGGCCACGCAGCGGGCTTTCGAACTCTTCGTCGTTGGAGCGTGGCTCCACCGGGAACACGTCGATGGCCGCGCCGATCAGGTGCTTGTCCTTGATCGCGTCCGCCAGGGCGTCCAGTTCGACCACGGTGCCGCGTGCGGCGTTGATCAGAATTCCGCCCTTCTTGATGGCGCGGATTTCCTTCTCGCCGATCATCCACTGGGTCGCCGCGGTTTCCGGAACGTGCAGGGTAACGATGTCGGACATGCCCAGCAGCTCGGTCAGGTTACCGACCTGGGTTGCATTGCCCAATGGCAGCTTGGTCACGGTATCGTAGAAGTACACCTGCATGCCCAGGCCTTCCGCCAGGACCGACAATTGCGTGCCGATCGAGCCGTAACCGACGATGCCCAGCTTCTTGCCGCGGATCTCGAAGGAGTTGGCCGCGCTCTTGATCCAGCCGCCACGGTGGCAGGATGCGTTTTTCTCAGGAATGCCGCGCAGCAACAGGATCGCTTCGGCCAGCACCAGCTCGGCAACGGAGCGAGTGTTGGAGTACGGCGCGTTGAACACCGCGATGCCGCGTTCGCGCGCCGCGTTCAGGTCGACCTGGTTGGTGCCGATGCAGAAACACCCCACAGCCACGAGCTTCTTCGCGTGATCGAAGATCTCTTCGGTCAGTTGAGTGCGAGAGCGAATGCCGATGAAGTGCGCATCAGCGATCTTTTCCTTCAGCTGGGCTTCCGGCAGAGAACCAGTGAGGTACTCGATGCTGGTGTAGCCCGCCGACTTGAGGACGTCGACAGCCGATTGGTGGACGCCTTCGAGAAGAAGGAACTTGATCTTGCTCTTATCGAGAGAAGTCTTGCTCATCTGCGTAAACCTGTATCCCGGAGAAAAATGGCAGGAAATAGTCAGGGTGCCCTGTCTTATACGTACTGATCCTTTTTGACGGCGTCTGTTGCCGTCATGCTGCGTTGCCGCTCCTCGCCATAGCGGGCCATGACTCGTCGCGGCGCCTTGCCTGACGACAACAGCCACTCGCCAAAAGAGGATCGTACGTATAAAACAGGGCACATAACGCTGACCCGGACGGCAAGAATGCCGTCACCGCAGAATAGCCGTTGGGCACTACCCTGCGGGGTCGGTATGCTAGCATACGCACCCCGCTAAACACTCATTCCTGCGACGTGAAGCGTTCTCAGGATGACCATGAATTGTTCGAGAGTTCTGTCGATGACCAATCCTGCCCTGATTGATGAGCTGAAGACCCTGGTTGAGCCTGGCAAGGTGTTGACCGACGCCGACTCCCTGAATACTTATGGCAAGGATTGGACCAAGCATTTCGCCCCGGCCCCGACCGCCATCGTGTTCCCCAAGACCATCGAGCAGGTCCAGGCCATTGTCCGTTGGGCCAACACGCACAAGGTGGCGCTGGTGCCGTCCGGCGGTCGTACCGGTCTTTCCGCCGCTGCGGTGGCGGCCAATGGTGAAGTGGTCGTGTCGTTCGACTACATGAACCAGATTCTCGACGTGAACCTGACCGACCGCACGGCGGTGTGCCAGCCAGGCGTGGTCACCGAGCATCTGCAGAACGTGGCTGAAGAAAAAGGCCTGTATTACCCGGTGGATTTCGCGTCGGCGGGTTCGAGCCAGATTGGCGGCAATATCGGCACCAATGCCGGCGGAATCAAAGTGATTCGCTACGGCATGACCCGCAACTGGGTAGCCGGCATGAAAGTCGTCACCGGCAAGGGCGATCTGCTGGAACTGAACCGCGACCTGATCAAGAACGCCACCGGCTACGACCTGCGTCAGCTGTTCATCGGCGCCGAAGGCACCCTCGGTTTTGTCGTCGAAGCGACCATGCGCCTGGACCGTGCGCCGAAAAACCTCACCGCGATGGTCCTCGGCACCGCCGATTTCGACTCGATCATGCCGGTGCTGCACGCGTTCCAGAGCAAACTCGACCTGACCGCCTTCGAGTTCTTCTCCGACAAGGCCCTGGCCAAGGTCATGGCCCGCGGCGACGTGCCGGCGGCGTTTGAAACCGATTGCCCGTTCTACGCGCTGCTGGAATTCGAAGCGACCACCGAAGAAGTGGCCAACCACGCCCTGGAAACCTTTGAGCACTGCGTCGAGCAGGGCTGGGTGCTGGACGGCGTTATGAGCCAGAGCGAAACCCAGCTGCAGAACCTGTGGAAACTACGCGAATACATTTCCGAAACCATTTCCCACTGGACGCCATACAAGAACGACATTTCGGTCACCGTGTCGAAAGTCCCGGCATTCCTGAAGGAAATCGACGCGATTGTCGGCGAACACTACCCGGATTTCGAAATCGTCTGGTTCGGCCACATCGGCGACGGCAACCTGCACTTGAACATCCTCAAGCCGGAAAACCTGAGCAAGGACGAGTTCTTCGCCAAGTGCGCCACCGTCAACAAGCGGGTGTTCGAAACCGTCGAGAAGTACAACGGCTCGATTTCCGCCGAACACGGCGTGGGCATGACCAAGCGTGATTACTTGACCTACAGCCGCTCGCCGGTCGAGATCGAATACATGAAAGCCGTCAAGGCGGTGTTCGACCCGAACGGCATCATGAACCCGGGCAAAATCTTCGCTGTTTGAATCAACGGAACAGGAGTCGGTAATGAGCTATCAGCACCAGTATGTCGACGGTACGCGTATTCACTTCCCGCTGGGGAAAGTGGTGTGCATTGGCCGCAACTACGCCGAACACGCCAAGGAACTGGACAATCCGGTGCCTACCGAGCCGCTGCTGTTCATCAAGCCAGGCAGTTGCGTGGTGCCGCTGGAAGGCGGTTTCAGCATTCCGACCGAGCGCGGTTCGGTGCATTACGAAGCGGAAATCGCGGTGTTGATCGGCAAGCCGTTGTCGACCAAGCCAAGCCGTGAAGAAGTGCTGGATGCGATTTCCGGTTTCGCCCCGGCCCTGGACCTGACGTTGCGCGACAAGCAGGCCGAGCTGAAATCCAAGGGCCTGCCGTGGGAAATCGCCAAGTCCTTCGACGGCGCGGCGGTGATTGCGCCGTTCGTGTCCGGCAGCACCTTTGCCGACCTGACTGACATCGGCATCCGCCTGACCATCAATGGCGAAGTGCGCCAGGATGGCAACAGCAGCGCCATGCTCAACCCGATCGTGCCGATGATCCAGCACATGGCCGGTTGCTTCTCGCTGCAGGCCGGGGACGTGATCCTGACCGGCACGCCAGTGGGCGTTGGCCCGCTGAATGTCGGTGATGAACTGGTGATCGAACTGTCCGGCGCGAGCAGTTTCACCAGCAGCGTCCGTTAACCCAAACACCGCAAAACCCGGTAGGCGTGAGCCTGCTCGCGATACCGGCCTGTCATTCGATATCTCTGTTGACTGACACGCCCTCATCGCGAGCAGGCTCGCTCCGACATCGGTTTGTAGTGGCCCGCAGAAGGGCAATCCCGCCATTTCCCGTTTTTTTCACATCTTGTCTGGATAATTCCGCGGATTCCGGCGTCTGAGCCGGTCCCAATTGTGCTATTACCCGTAGCCTGAATTTCTGGAACGCATCCTGAATGGCCACCCGACCGCTGCCCACTGTCAAAACTGCCCGCCGCTCGCGCTTTGTCATGCGTTGGTATTCCTGGCTTTTGCTGGTGGCCGTCGCCGTTTATGGCCTCGCCTTTGCGATGCATTGGGACGATCGCGGTGTGCTCTGGCTGCATGAGCGTTTTGAAAGCCCGGCCGAGCGTCTGGAAAGTATCTGGCTACCGGATTACCGCGCAGTGATCGACGCCAAGCTGCTGCCGGGCATGGAGAAGGACGAAGCGTCGGACCTGGCCTACAACCCGCACACCAAAACCCTGTTTTCGGTCATGGGCAAAAACCCGTTCCTCGTTGAGCTGACCTTGCAAGGCGATGTCCTGCGCAAGATGCCGCTGGTGGGCTGGAGCAACCCTGAAGGCCTGACCATGATGGGCAATGGTCTGCTGGCCATCGTCGATGAGCGTGAGCATATGCTCTCCATCGTCAAGGTCGATGCCGACACGCGTGAACTGAACATCGCCAACTTCCCTAAATACGACCTCGGCCCTTCGAAAGACCAGAACAAGGCCTTCGAAGCCATCGTCTATGACCCGCGCAATCAGCAAATCCTCCTGGGTGAGGAGCGTCCGCCGGCGCTGTTCAGCTGGAAAAGCGACGGCAGCCAGACCCTCAAGGGCGACAAGCAGAAACTCGCCAATGACGAACTGGACATCCGCAACCTCTCGGGACTGGCCATCGACCCGCGCACAGGCCACACCCTGGTGCTGTCCGCCGATTCCCACTTGTTGCTGGAACTGGACGAGAAGGGCGAGCAGGTCAGCTTCATGACCTTGCTGGGCGGCTTCAACGGCTTGAAGAAGACCATTCCGCGCGCCGAAGGCGTGACCATGGACGAGGCGGGCACGCTGTACATGGTGAGTGAGCCGAACTTGTTCTACCGTTTCGAAAAGCAGAAATAGGCGCTCAGAATCCAGGCGTTGTGGTCAAAGGCAACTGGCCATTAAGCTTGAATTCATACAGGCGTGATATTTCATCCGCCTGTTTCTGTTTCCGAGCCCGCCTGAATGCGCCGACTTGCCCGTCCCAAACCCCTTATTTTGATCCTGACAGTCATTGCACTGGTCGCGCTGATTGCGGTTGGCCAATACATGCGTCTGTTCGAGCGCGCCTGGTTCAACCTGCACACCCTCTGGCAACCTTTAAGCAGCGAGTCCATCGGCCTGGATCAATACCGGGTGGAGATCGAAGCCCGGGTCATTGACGGGCTGAACGACGACGTGTCGGCGCTGACCTTCGATCCGGTGCGCAAAAGCCTGTTTACCGTCACCAACAAAAACGCCGAGCTGATCGAGCTGTCGCTGGACGGGCGGATCGTCCGACGCATTTCGCTGGTCGGCTTCGGTGATCCGGAGGCGGTGGAGTTCATCAGCGCCGACACATACGTGATCACCGATGAACGCCAGCAGCGGCTGATCAAGATTCATCTGGATAAGGACACGACGTTCCTCGACGCGGCGGACGCCGAGCAGATGACCCTCGGCGTGCACATGAGCGGCAACAAGGGTTTCGAAGGCCTGGCTTACGATTCGGTGGGCAAGCGCCTGTTCGTCGCCAAAGAGCGCGACCCGATGCTGATCTACGAAGTGCAGGGCTTCCCGCATTACAACCCGGAGAAATCCTACGCGGTGCACGTGGTCAACAACCCCAAGCGCGATGCCGGGATGTTCGTGCGAGACCTGTCGAGCCTGCAATACGACGAGCGCAGCGGCCATTTGCTGGCGCTGTCCGACGAGTCGCGGCTGATTCTGGAACTGGATGTGGACGGGCGACCGCTGAGCACCATGTCGCTGAGCAAGGGGCGACAGGGGTTGCAGAAGACCGTGCCGCAAGCGGAAGGCATCGCCATGGATGACGATGGCACGATGTACCTGGTGAGCGAGCCGAACCTGTTCTACGTCTTCAAAAAACCAGCGCAGAACTAACAAACACCGCAAACCAATTGTAGGAGCGAAGCTTGCTCGCGAAGAGGCCGTCACATTCAACATCGCTGTCGATTGTTACGGCCTCTTCGCGAGCAAGCTTCGCTCCTGCGGGGGAGTGCGGGGTCAGGCCTTGAGGGTTTTCACGCCTTCGCTAGTGCCCAGCAGCAGCAAATCCGCCGGACGCGCCGCGAACAAACCATTGGTGACCACGCCCACAATGGCGTTGATCTGCGCCTCCAGCTCCACCGGGTTGGTGATCTGCATGTTGAACACGTCGAGGATGATGTTGCCGTTGTCGGTCAACACGCCTTCACGGTAGACCGGGTCGCCGCCGAGCTTCACCAGCTCGCGGGCCACATGGCTGCGGGCCATCGGGATCACTTCGACCGGCAGCGGGAACGCGCCGAGCACCGGCACCAGTTTGCTGGCGTCGGCGATGCAGATGAAGGTCTTGGCCACGGCCGCGACAATTTTCTCGCGAGTCAGGGCCGCGCCGCCGCCCTTGATCAAGTTCAGGTGCTCGTCGCTTTCATCGGCGCCGTCGACATAAAACTCCAGGTCGCTGACGGTGTTCAGCTCATACACCGGAATGCCGTGGCCCTTGAGACGAGCGGCGGTGGCTTCGGAGCTGGCGACCGCGCCGTCAAACGCGCCTTTGTGCTTGGCCAGGGCGTCGATGAAGCAGTTGGCGGTGGAGCCGGTGCCGACCCCGACAATGCTCTTGTCGTCGAGTTTCGGGAGGATGAAGTCGACGGCGGCCTGAGCCACTGCCTGTTTGAGTTGATCCTGGGTCATGCGGGCTCCGAGGTGCCGAAGGAGGGAACGAAAGGCCAGCATTATAGGCTTCGGGGCAGGGAAGGTCATTGCCCGATTGGCGGGCCCCGACCTTTACCTGTAGGAGCGAGGCTTGCCCGCGAAAGCGATCGTACCGCCAACATTTATGTTGGATGTGACGGCCTCTTCGCGGGCAAGCCTCGCTCCCACAGGTTCATGATCCCTTCCATGGACGGTAAAACCACCTGTTTAGTGTGGTCGTCCGGCCGAAAGCCGGGTTAGACTCCTTGGCCCTGCCCAACCCGCTCAGTGATGCTTTCCGATGCTCGAACAGTACGTCAAAAAGATCCTCACCTCGCGCGTTTATGACGTTGCCGTAGAAACCCCGTTGCAGACTGCTCGCCAGCTCTCCGAGCGGCTGGGCAATTCCATTTGGCTCAAGCGTGAAGACTTGCAGCCGGTGTTCTCGTTCAAGATTCGCGGCGCCTACAACAAGTTGACGCAGTTGAGCGATGAAGAGCGCGCTCGCGGTGTGGTCACCGCCTCGGCGGGCAACCACGCGCAGGGCCTGGCCCTGGCGGCAAAAGTGCTGGGCGTGAAAGCCACCATCGTCATGCCCAAGACCACCCCGGAAATCAAGGTCGAAGGCGTGCGCTCCCGTGGCGGCAAAGTCGTGCTGCACGGCGATTCGTTCCCGGAAGCCCTGGCCTACTCGCTCAAACTGGTCGACGAAAAAGGCTACGTCTACATTCATCCTTACGACGATCCCCACACTATTGCCGGGCAGGGCACCGTGGCGATGGAGATTCTGCGCCAGCACCCCGGGCGTCTGGATGCGATCTTCGTTCCGGTGGGCGGCGGCGGGTTGATCGCCGGGATCGCGGCGTATGTGAAATACCTGCGCCCTGAAATCAAAATCATCGGCGTCGAACCGGACGATTCCAACTGCCTGCAAGCGGCCATGGCGGCCGGCGAGCGCGTGGTGCTGCCGACCGTGGGCCTGTTCGCCGATGGTGTCGCGGTGGCGCAGATCGGTCAGCACACCTTCGATATCTGCAAAGACTACGTCGATGAAGTGATCACCGTCAGCACCGACGAAATCTGCGCGGCGATCAAGGACATCTACGACGATACCCGCTCGATCACCGAACCTGCCGGCGCCCTGGGCGTGGCCGGGATCAAGAAGTACGTCGAGCAACGCGGTGTCACCGGGCACACCTTTGTCGCCATCGATTCCGGCGCCAACGTCAACTTCGACCGCTTGCGCCACGTTGCCGAGCGCGCCGAGCTGGGCGAGGGTCGCGAGGCGATCATCGCCGTGACCATCCCCGAGAAACCGGGCAGCTTCAAGGCGTTCTGCGAAGCCATCGGCAAGCGCCAGATCACCGAATTCAACTACCGCTACAACACTGGCAGCGAAGCGCATATCTTCGTCGGCGTGCAGACGCACCCGGAAACCGACCCGCGCAGTGCGCTGATCGCCAGCCTCAGCGAGCAGGGTTTCCCGGTGCTGGACCTGACCGATAACGAACTGGCCAAGTTGCACATACGTCACATGGTCGGTGGCCGCGCGGCCCAGGTCGTCGATGAAGTGGTGCTGCGCTTTGAATTCCCGGAACGTCCGGGTGCGCTGTTCAACTTCCTCAACAAGCTCGGCGGGCGCTGGAACATCTCGATGTTCCACTACCGCAACCACGGCGCGGCGGATGGCCGTGTGGTCGCGGGCTTGCAAGTGCCTCACGACGAACGTCATCTGGTTCCTGCGGCGCTTGAGGAAATCGGTTACCCGTACTGGGATGAAAGCGACAATCCGGCCTATCAGTTGTTTCTCGGCTGAGCGGCTACGCTGATGGGCAGTCTCTAAGGAAGTCGAACAATGGAAACGTTAACCGCCCTGAAAATGGCGCACACCGCGGCGACGGCAATATTGTTGGGCTGTGCGCTGGGCTTGGGGATATGGTTTTGGCAAACGCGGCGTCGTGGTGATGCGACTGCTGCAGCGCGCACGTTGCAACGGCCTCGGGTGTTCGTTTGGCTGTTGATGGGCCTGGCGCTGCTGAGCATGCCATTCACCGGCTGGTGGATGGTGCATCTGGTGGGCTGGCCGTTGGGGCAGACGTGGTTGCTCGCGTCGAGTGTGCTTTACACCCTGGCAGCGTTGGGGTGGTTCTGGTTGTTGGTGCGGCTGAACAAGCTGCGTACTGCGCCGGGCGGCAGCGGCAAGTTCACCGTTGCTCTCGCGCTGTTCAGCTTTGTCTGCTTTATCGCCATTGCGGGGTTGATGGGCGCCAAGCCGGTTTAAGGCTTGAAACCGAGGCGATCCCTTCGCGGGCAAGCCTCGCTCCTACAGGTGATGTGTCGAGTCTGTAGTCGGCTACCACCACAAATCCTGTAGGCGCGAGGCTTGCCCGCGAAAGCAATTTCAGTCGCGCAACGAAATTACCGGCCAGCCACGCTGCTCGGCCTCGGCGCGCAAATTCGGATCAGGATCGACCGCCACCGGATTCGCCACTTGCTCCAGCAACGCAAAATCATTCATCGAGTCGCTGTAGAAATAGCTGTCTTCCAGCGAATGCCCGGTCTCTTCCAGCCAACGATTCAACCGCGTGACCTTGCCTTCGCGGAAGCACGGAACATCGGTGCTGCGCCCGGTATAACGGCCATCAACCATCTCGCATTCCGTGGCGATCAGGGTTTCAACCCCCAGACGTTGGGCAATCGGCCCGGTGACGAAGCGGTTGGTCGCGGTGATGATCACCAATTTGTCGCCAGCCTCGCGGTGCTTGGCCAGCAAATCGATAGCCTTGGGCAGCACAATCGGCTCAATGCAATCGCGCATGTAATCCAGGTGCCATTGATCCAATGTGGCCATCTCGGTGCGGCCGAGGACTTCCAGGCAAAAGTTCAGATAAGCATCGTTATCCAGCTTGCCGGCCAGGTAATCCTGATAGAACTCGTCGTTGCGTGCCTTGTAGGCGACGGCATCGAGGAAGCCGCGCTCGCACAGGTAATCGCCCCAGGCGTGGTCACTGTCGCCGCCCAAAAGCGTGTTGTCCAAGTCGAATAAAGCCAGCCGCATTGCAGTTACTCGCTGAAAAGTCTGTAGAAAGGCGTCCAGAATACGGACTTTTCACAAGAGTGCACATAAGGTAGGTCGGCTCGTTGCTGCCTTCACAACCTTTGTGGAACAATGCGGCGACATGCGTTTGCGAGGTTGTTGCCGTGATCGACCCCGATGGTTTCCGCCCCAATGTCGGGATCATTCTCACGAATGATGCCGGACAGGTGCTATGGGCTCGCCGTATCAATCAAGATGCCTGGCAGTTTCCACAGGGCGGGATCAACCCCCAGGAGACGCCGGAAGACGCCTTGTACCGCGAGTTGAACGAAGAAGTGGGTCTTGAGCGCGAAGATGTTGAAATTCTCGCCTGCACCCGGGGCTGGTTGCGCTATCGTTTGCCGCAACGTCTGGTCAGAACACACAGCCAACCGCTGTGCATCGGCCAGAAACAGAAATGGTTTCTCCTGCGCCTGATCTCCAACGAGCAGCGGGTGCGGATGGATTTGACCGGTAAACCGGAGTTCGATGGCTGGCGCTGGGTCAGTTATTGGTATCCGTTGGGCCAGGTGGTGACATTCAAGCGCGAGGTGTATCGACGCGCTCTCAAAGAGCTTGCCCCGCGCCTTTTAACGCGCGACTGACGACGGAGTTCGACCCCGAGCCATGCTCAATACGCTGCGCAAGATCGTCCAGGAAGTTAACTCCGCCAAGGATCTCAAGGCGGCGTTGGGGATTATTGTGTTGCGCGTCAAAGAGGCCATGGGCAGCCAGGTCTGCTCGGTCTACCTGCTTGACCCCGAGACCAACCGCTTCGTGCTGATGGCGACCGAGGGCTTGAACAAGCGCTCGATCGGCAAAGTCAGCATGGCACCCAACGAAGGTCTGGTTGGCCTGGTCGGCACGCGTGAAGAACCCCTGAACCTCGAAAACGCCGCGGATCACCCGCGCTACCGCTACTTCGCCGAGACGGGCGAGGAGCGCTACGCCTCCTTCCTCGGGGCGCCGATCATTCACCACCGCCGCGTCGTCGGCGTGTTGGTCATTCAGCAAAAAGAACGCCGCCAGTTCGATGAAGGTGAAGAAGCCTTCCTCGTGACCATGAGCGCGCAGCTCGCCGGCGTTATCGCCCACGCCGAAGCCACCGGTTCGATCCGTGGCCTGGGCCGTCAGGGCAAAGGCATTCAGGAAGCCAAGTTCGTCGGTGTACCGGGTTCGCCGGGTGCGGCGGTCGGGACCGCGGTGGTCATGCTGCCGCCGGCCGACCTGGACGTGGTGCCCGACAAGACCATCTCCGATATCGCCGCCGAACTCGGGCTGTTCAAGACCGCCATCGAAGGCGTTCGCGCCGACATGCGTGCCTTGTCCGCCAAATTGGCCTCGCAGCTGCGCCCCGAAGAGCGGGCCTTGTTCGACGTCTACCTGATGATGCTCGCCGACGAAGCGCTGGGTAACGAAGTGACCACGGTGATCAAGACCGGTCAGTGGGCCCAGGGTGCGTTGCGTCAGGTGGTCACCGAGCACGTCAACCGTTTCGAATTGATGGACGACGCGTACCTGCGTGAGCGCGCCTCGGACGTCAAGGACCTTGGCCGCCGTTTGCTCGCCTACTTGCAGGAAGAGCGTCAGCAGAATCTGGTCTATCCGGAAAAAACCATTCTGGTCAGCGAAGAACTGACGCCGGCCATGCTCGGCGAGGTGCCGGAAGGCACGCTGGTCGGTCTGGTCTCGGTCCTCGGTTCGGGTAACTCCCACGTCGCGATCCTCGCCCGGGCGATGGGCATCCCGACGGTGATGGGCCTGGTCGACCTGCCCTATGCCAAGGTCGACGGCATCGAATTGATCGTCGATGGTAATCGCGGCGAGGTCTACACCAACCCCAGCGACGTGCTGCGCAAGCAGTTCGCCGAAGTGGTGGAAGAAGAGAAACAACTGGCGCTGGGTCTGGACTCTTTGCGCGACTTGCCGTGCGTGACCCTCGATGGCCACCGCATGCCGCTGTGGGTAAACACCGGTCTGCTGGCGGACGTGGCGCGAGCGCAGAAGCGTGGTGCCGAAGGGGTCGGTCTGTACCGCACCGAAGTGCCGTTCATGATCAACCAAAGGTTCCCGAGCGAAAAGGAGCAACTGGCGATCTACCGCGAGCAACTCGCCGCGTTCCATCCGCAACCGGTCACCATGCGTAGCCTGGACATCGGCGGCGACAAGTCGCTGTCGTACTTCCCGATCAAGGAAGACAACCCGTTCCTCGGCTGGCGCGGCATTCGCGTTACCCTCGACCACCCGGAAATCTTCCTGGTGCAGACCCGCGCCATGCTCAAGGCCAGCGAAGGCTTGAACAACCTGCGGATTCTGCTGCCGATGATCTCCGGCACCCATGAACTCGAAGAAGCCCTGCACCTGATTCACCGGGCATGGGGCGAAGTCCGCGACGAAGGCACCGACGTGCCAATGCCGCCGATTGGCGTGATGATCGAGATTCCGGCGGCGGTGTATCAGACCAAGGAACTGGCGCGGCAGGTGGACTTCCTGTCGGTCGGCTCCAACGACCTGACTCAATATCTGCTCGCGGTGGACCGGAACAACCCGCGTGTAGCCGACCTTTACGACTATCTGCACCCGGCGGTGCTGCAAGCGTTGCAGAACGTGGTGCGTGATGCCCACGCCGAAGGCAAGCCTGTGAGCATTTGCGGCGAGATGGCCGGTGACCCGGCGGCGGCGGTGCTGTTGATGGCGATGGGCTTCGACAGCCTGTCGATGAACGCCACCAACCTGCCGAAAGTGAAGTGGATGCTGCGTCAGATCAACCTGAGCAAGGCCCAGGAATTGCTGGCCGAACTGATGACCATCGACAACCCGCAAGTGATCCACAGCTCGCTGCAATTGGCGCTGAAAAACCTTGGGTTGGCGCGGATGGTCAATCCGGCTGTGGTCAAGGCTCTCTAAAAGGCTGATGGCCCCTTCGCGGGCAAGCCTCGCTCCTACAGGGATTACCTGACCCTTGTAGGAGCGAGGCTTGCCCGCGAAGACGTCCTCGAACACTCCAAAAATCTAAACCCAGATCTCCACTTCCCCCAAATGCCCCCCATACGGCCCGAAACTCCGTTCGACCATCCGCCGCGCCCCATCCGCCTGAACAATCAACGCCGTACTCGCACGCGTCCCATAAGTCGGACTGGCAATAAACACACTCGACAGCAACGTCTCAGTCGCCAACCCCACCCCGGTATCCGGCAACTCGGCGAAGGGTGCGGTCTGCGGATCTTTCAGCAACGCCAGTAACGCCTCTGGCTGCGGATCCTCCAGCACTTCCTCCAGTGCCGCCCGTGCCTTGAGCAATTTAGGCCACGGCGTATCCAGCCCGGCATTCGACAGCCCATAAATCCCAGGCGCCAGCATCACCGCCTCAGACTCCCGCACATTGAAGTGCCACAGCTCGTTGGCATTGCCGATCAGCAGATTAAATCCGGCATATTCCAGCGAACGTCCGACAACGTCGCTTAAGTAATCATCAATTGGCATATTGCCCAAGAGAAAACCCGCCACCAGCTCACCTCGGGATTTTCGCGATGGCGACTGATTCGGATCACGGATATTGGTCAGCGCAGCAAAGCGCCCATTGGCACCAATACCGAGCCAGGTGCCGCCGGCTTCGAGGTCGAGACCCGCGTAGACATGCGGTGCGTGCGGCCATTGCGCCAGGGGCTGGCTGGGCCGGGCATAGAACTCATCGCGGTTGGCCGCCACGATCAGCGGCTGGGCGTGACCCGGTCGCCAGGCAAAAACAATCAGGCACATAAGGTGGTCCTTGTGTGTTTTTTGCCCACTCTACGCAGTCGTCGCCTGTCGTTCCATTGCCATCCGCAGTGGAGCCCGAGGCCACGCATCCGTTACCATGCCGCTCCGGTTTTGCCTAAGCATTGAGATCGTCCATGGAATTTCTGCTCTATCTGGCGCTGGGCGCCTGCGCAGGCGTGCTGGCCGGGCTGTTCGGGGTAGGTGGCGGGATCATCATCGTCCCGGTGCTGGTGTTCAGTTTCACCTTGCAGGGCTTCGACGCGTCGATCCTGACCCACCTGGCGGTCGGCACGTCCCTGGCAACGATCATCTTTACGTCGGTCAATGCCGTCCGCGAACATCATCGTCGTGGCGCCGTGCGTTGGCCGATATTCGTGTGGATGACCGTCGGAATTCTGATGGGGGCCGGTTTCGGGGCGCTGACGGCCGAAGCGATCTCCGGCCCGAATCTGCAGAAAATCATCGGTGTGTTTGCGCTGATCATCGCCGCGCAACTGGCGCTGGACGTCAAACCCAAGGCCAGTCGAACGGTGCCCGGCAAACTCGGTCTCACCGTGGCCGGCAGTGTGATTGGCTGGGCCTCGGCGATTTTCGGCATTGGCGGCGGCTCGTTGACCGTGCCGTTCCTGACCTGGCGCAGCGTCCCGATGCAGCAAGCCGTGGCGACTTCGTCGGCTTGCGGCCTGCCCATCGCCTTGGCCAGTGCATCAAGTTTCATGATTCTGGGCTGGCACGATCCCTTGCTGCCGGCCCATAGTCTCGGTTTTATCTATTTGCCGGCGCTGCTGGGGATTGCCCTGACCAGCATGGTGTTCGCCCGTCTCGGTGCGCGACTGGCCCACAGGCTGTCGCCAAAGTTGCTGAAAAGGCTGTTCGCAGCTTTGCTGTTCTGCGTAGGCCTGAGCTTCCTGCTCTAGCTCGCAATGCTGGCTTAATCCTGAGGTGGCAGCGTCGCCCGGGAATTCTGGTTTCAACTTTCAACAAGGAGTCGCAATGCTGCCTTACCCGCAGATCGACCCGGTGGCCCTGGCCATCGGTCCGCTGAAAATCCACTGGTACGGTCTGATGTACCTGATCGGCATCGGCGGCGCCTGGCTGCTGGCATCGCGCCGGCTCAACCGTTTCGACCCGACCTGGACCAAGGAAAAGCTTTCCGACATGGTCTTCTGGATGTCGATGGGCGTTATCGTCGGCGGCCGCCTGGGCTATGTGCTGTTCTACGATCTGAACGCTTATCTGGCCAACCCGACACTGATTTTCGAAGTGTGGAAGGGCGGCATGTCGTTCCATGGCGGCTTCATCGGCGTGATGCTGGCGGCGTTGTGGTTCGGCAAGAAGAACAACAAGTCGTTCTTCCAGCTGATGGATTTCGTCGCGCCGATGGTGCCGATCGGCCTGGGTGCCGGGCGCATCGGTAACTTCATCAACGCCGAGTTGTGGGGTAAGGCGACCGACGTGCCGTGGGCGATGATCTTCCCGACCGATCCGGCGCAACTGGCGCGTCACCCGTCGCAGCTGTACCAGTTCGCGCTCGAAGGCGTGGCCCTGTTTGCCATTCTCTGGCTGTTCTCGCGCAAGCCGCGGCCGACCATGGCGGTGTCCGGGATGTTTGCCCTGTTCTACGGCATCTTCCGTTTCATCGTGGAGTTTGTCCGCGTACCGGACGCGCAACTGGGCTATCTGGCCTGGAACTGGCTGACTATGGGCCAAGTGCTCTGCGTACCGATGATCGTTGGCGGGCTGTTCCTGATCTGGCTGGCGTATCACCGCGCCCCGGCGACTCCAGCGGCTGCCGTATAAATTCGAATCCCGGGGTGACGGCCCCGGGTTCAAGGACACAGGTAATTCATGAAGCAATATCTCGAACTGGTCGCCCACGTCATCAAGAACGGCACCAAGCAAGCCAACCGCACCGGCGTGAACACCATCAGCTTTCCGGGCGCGATGCTGCGTTATGACCTGAAAGAAGGTTTCCCGGCGATCACCACGCGCAAGATGGCCTTCAAATCGGCCATCGGCGAGATGTGTGGTTTCCTGCGTGGCGTGAACAACGCCGCCGAATTCCGCGCGCTGGGCTGCAAGGTCTGGGATCAGAACGCCAACGAAAACGCGCAGTGGCTGGCCAATCCGTTCCGTCAGGGTGAAGACGACCTTGGCGAAATCTACGGCGTGCAATGGCGCAAATGGCCGGCGTACAAGCAGATTCCGGTCAGCAATCAGGCCGCTATCGAACAGACCCTGAGCCAGGGTTATCGTCAGATCGCCGAAGGCGAGGAAGACGGTCAGGCCTATGTCGTTCTGTACAAGGCGATCGACCAGATCCGCCAGTGCGTCGACACCATCATCAAGGACCCGGGCAGCCGCCGCATTCTGTTCCACGGCTGGAATGTCGCCCAGCTCGATGAAATGGCTTTGCCGCCGTGCCACCTGCTGTACCAGTTCCACCCGAATGTCGAGACCAGGGAAATCTCCCTGACGCTCTACATCCGCTCCAACGACCTGGGCCTGGGCACGCCGTTCAACCTCACTGAAGGCGCCGCGTTGCTGAGCCTGATCGGCCGACTGACCGGCTACACACCGCGCTGGTTCACCTATTTCATCGGTGATGCCCACGTTTACGAAAACCATTTGGACATGCTCAACGAACAGCTCAAGCGCGAGCCGTTCCCGATGCCGAAACTGGTGATCAGTGACCGTGTGCCGGAGTTTGCCAAGACCGGCTTGTATCAGCCGGAGTGGCTTGAGTTGATCGAGCCGAGCGATTTCTCGCTTGAGGGGTATCAGCATCACGCGCCGATGACGGCACCGATGGCCGTCTGATTGTTTGACGGGCAGGGCTGTTTTATTAGAAAAGGTTCTACCTGACTGTCATTTCTGCCAGTAGGCGAATAAATGAGAGGGTGTTTGACTGATCACGAGGCCATCAGGCCGTGGTCAGCAACACCCTCTTTTTATTTCAGGAGCCTTGTCATGAATAACACTGCGGCCGGTGGAACGGACGGCTTTTCGGAGCGACATTTCGGCACAAATCCTCTAAGGACCGGATTGACAGGAGCGCCGTTCATTGGCTGTGAAAGCCAGTCGGGGCTCTTTCATTTCATTCCGGGCCTCGATCCATGGGGATGCGTGGTGCCCATGGAGGTTTTCACCGGCGCACCGATCTTCGTCGATTCACTTCGAGTGGTCGTGGCGGTAAACGATAGAGAATTTCAGATCGGCGATCAGGTTCGAGTGCAATGGGCGGCGTTTGGCGGTTCGGGGGGCAATTATCAGTCGCAGCCGCAGTCCGTACAGAGTTTTATGCCGTTGCATTTTGTTGTGCCCGACGACACGGCAAGGCAGTTTGAAGGAGACCGGGTCGAGGTCATTTTTGTCATCGAAAGAGGCGGGGGCGCTATACCTTCTGCATCGTTGCTCATGACCTTCGCCCCGGCACTGATTCAAACCGGCCCGGTTTCTATTGAGGGCGTCTCTGAGGGCTTACTGGAGATTGACCCACATCCCGATGGCGTCGTTCTGACCATTCCGCGGATTGAAAACCTGCGAACAAACAACGCCATTGAAATGCTCTGGGTAAGTAGCGCGAATGGCGGGCAGGGCGGAGCCTGGAGAGACTATCAGCGCAAGTTGACGGTCAATCCCGATTCACCCCTCAAGTTTCGGATTGAGCCCTCTGTCTATCAAAAGCATCGCGGTGAGACCGTTCACCTGCGCTGCAGCCTTTTTCTGGGCTCGGGCATGGTCCCGGGCATCGGTTACGGCATGGGGCATCGAGGCATATTGGAATTCAAGTTGATCTAGTCGCTGATGTGGCGATGGGGCTAATGCCCATGACTCCTGCCGACATGGGAATGCTCAACTTCCGTCGCCACCACCCCGCCACTCACTTCAAGCCGCTGCAAAATCCCGCACTGATCAATGTCCGGGCCCTCGCCACAGCGTTGGCGCAGGTCGAGCAGTTGCGTCTGTAACGCCATCAATCCGTCGATCCGCGCTTTCACGTGATGAATGTGCTCGTCGATCAACGCGTTCACGCTTTCGCACTGATCCTGCGGACTGTCGCGCAGGGCCAGCAGGCTGCGGATCTCCTCCAGGGTCATGTCGAGCGTGCGGCAGTTGCGGATGAAGGTCAGGCGTTCGGCGTGGGCCTGAGTGTAGACGCGGTAGTTGCCGTCGCTGCGGGCGGGCTCCGGCAGCAGGTTTTCGCGCTCGTAGTAGCGGATGGTTTCGACGGCGCAGTCGGTGAGTTTCGCCAGTTCTCCAATCTTCATGACAGCAATCTCCAAAAGGGTGCTTGACCCTATAGTGGCTACAGGGTCTTTACTTGGCAACAGGCACCTTCATGGACGCAACCAATGAGCGATTCCCTTCACACCCACAAACCCGAGGCTGATCACGATCACGATCACAGCCACAAGCTGCAGCCTGTGCAGAAGCATGACCATGGCGGGCACGGCGATTCCTGCTGTTCCTCCAAGGCGGCAGCGCCTTCGCTGATCAAGTTGAGCGACACGCCGACCGACGGCGCGCGGCTGAGCAGCTTCCGCATCGACGCCATGGACTGCCCGACCGAGCAGACGCTGATCCAGAACAAACTGGGCAAGCTTGCGGGGGTCCAGCAACTGGAATTCAACCTGATCAATCGGGTCCTGGGCGTGACCCATGACCTGCCGAGCACTGCGCCGATCATCGAGGCGATCAAGTCGCTGGGCATGGTGGCTGAACCGATGGAACAGGGCACTGATGCGCCAGCGCCGACCCCCGAGAAAAAGCACTGGTGGCCTCTGGCACTGTCCGGCGTGGGTGCGCTGGCGGCAGAAGTGATCCACTTCACTAGCGCCGCGCCGGACTGGGTGGTGGCGATCATCGCGCTGATTTCGATCCTCAGTGGCGGCCTCACCACTTACAAGAAGGGCTGGATCGCGCTCAAGAACCTCAACCTGAACATCAACGCGTTGATGAGCATCGCAGTCACCGGCGCGATCCTGATCGGGCAATGGCCGGAAGCGGCGATGGTGATGTTCCTGTTCACCGTGGCCGAGTTGATCGAAGCCAAGTCGCTGGACCGGGCGCGTAACGCCATTGGCGGCTTGATGCAGATGACCCCGGAACAGGCGACGGTGCAGCAAGCCGACGGCAGCTGGGTCACACAAGAGGTCAAAACCATCGAACTCGGTGCGCGAGTGCGGGTGCGTCCCGGCGAGCGGATTGGCCTGGACGGCGAAGTCGTGTCGGGCAGTTCGACCATCGATCAGGCGCCGATCACCGGCGAAAGTCTGCCGATCGAGAAGACGGTGGGCGATAAGGTCTTCGCCGGCACCATCAACCAGGCAGGCTCGCTGGAGTATTCCGTCACTGCAGCGGCGAACAATTCCACACTGGCGCGGATCATCCACGCCGTGGAACAGGCCCAGGGCGCACGGGCGCCGACCCAGCGCTTCGTCGATCAGTTCTCGAAAATCTATACCCCGGCGGTGTTCCTGCTGGCCTTGGCCGTGGCGGTGATTCCGCCGCTGTTTATGGGCGCCGTCTGGTTCGACTGGATCTACCGCGCGTTGGTCTTGCTGGTGGTCGCTTGCCCATGCGCGTTGGTGATTTCCACTCCGGTGACCATCGTCAGTGGCCTCGCCGCGGCGGCACGCAAAGGCATCCTGGTGAAGGGCGGCGTTTATCTGGAAGGTGGCCACAAACTCGATTACCTGGCCCTGGACAAGACCGGCACCCTGACCCACGGCAAACCGGTGCAGACCGATTATGTGTCGCTTGATCCCACCGCAGACGCCACTGCCCCGGCGATTGCCGCAGCGCTGGCCGGTCGTTCGGACCACCCGGTGTCTTTGGCCATCGCCAATGCGGCTGTGGATAAACAATTCGCGCCGCTCGTTGTGGATAACTTCGAAGCCCTGGGCGGTCGCGGTGTACGCGGGGAAATCAACGGTCAGGTCTACCACTTGGGTAACCATCGCCTGGTGGAAGATTTGGGCCTGTGTTCACCTGCGCTGGAAGAGAAGCTGTTTGCCCTGGAAAAACAGGGCAAATCGGTGGTGCTGTTGCTCGACAAGTCCGGCCCGTTGGCGCTGTTTGCCGTGGCCGACACGGTGAAAGAGTCCAGCCGCGAAGCGATCCAGCAACTGCACGATCTGGGCATCAAAACCCTGATGCTGACCGGCGACAATGTCCACACCGCCCAGGCGATTGCCGTGCAAGTCGGCATCGACGAGGCCAAGGGCGATCTGCTGCCCAACGACAAGCTGCAAGCCATCGAGGCACTTTATGCACAGGGCCATCGTGTTGGCATGGTCGGCGACGGCATCAACGATGCGCCGGCGCTGGCCCGCGCACAGATTGGTTTCGCGATGGCCGCCGCCGGTACCGATACCGCCATCGAGACCGCCGATGTCGCCCTGATGGACGACGATCTGCGCAAGATCCCTGCGTTCATCCGCCTGTCGCGTCGAACCTCGACCATTCTCAAACAGAACATCGCCCTCGCTTTGGTCATCAAGGTGATCTTTCTTGGGGTAACCTTCGCCGGGATCGCCACCATGTGGATGGCGGTGTTCGCCGACATGGGCGTCAGCCTGTTGGTGGTGTTCAACGGTTTGCGCCTGCTGCGCAAGTAAGCGATGAGGGACGGGTGTGCTGAGTGCCGAGCTGAAGGCGTTTTACATGGTTGCCCGCCTGGGCAGCATTACCCTGGCGGCGAAAAAGCTCGGCCTGAGCCAACCCACGGTGACCACGCAGATCCGCCATCTGGAAAGCCAGTATTCGGTTGAGCTGTTCTACCGTGGCGGCCGCCGCCTCAGCGTCAGCGATGAAGGCGCGCGGCTGTTGCCGATGGTCAAGGCGCTGTTGCAGCAGGAAGCCGACATCGAGTTTTTCCTGCGCAACAGTGGCCAGGTCCAGGGCACATTGCGCATTGCTGCTACTGCGCCGTATTACATCCTCGACCTGGTGAAGACTTTCCGCGAGCGCTTGCCGCAAGTGGAAGTGTCGGTGGAAATCGGCAATTCCCAGCAGGTGCTGGAAGCGCTGGAGGATTACCGGGTGGATGTCGCGGCGTCGTCACAATTGCTCGACGATGCGCGGCTGATTCGGCGGGTGCTCGGCAGCGATCCGCTGGTGTTGGCGGTGCATCGCAACCATCCGCTGGCGGCGCACGATCATGTGCCGCTCAGCGCGTTGGCCGGGCATACCTTGTTGATGCGCGAATCAGGCTCGACCACTCGACGCCTGACCGAAGAATTACTGGCCAGCGCGGGGGTGAGTTTCGGGCCGTTGCTGGAAATTGGCAGCCGTGAATCGATTCGCGAGGCGGTGCTGCGCAACATCGGCATCAGCATCATTGCCCGACAGGAAGTGCCGCATGACCCGCAATTGCGCGTGCTGACGATTGAGAATGCGCCGCAGATTCCGGAGTATCTGTACTGCCTCAAGGAGCGCAAAGGCGCGCGGTTGCCGGCGGCGTTCCTGGGTTTGGCGCAGGAAATGGCCCCCGCGTGAGATTTGTGTTGAATGTGAGGGCCCCTTCGCGGGCAAGCCTCGCTCCTACAGGTGGTCGCATTCCCCTGTAGGAGCGAGGCTTGCCCGCGAAGGCGTCCGTCAGTGCACCAACGTATCCAACCCAAATTCTTGAATACCACTATCAGCCGTTTTTGCCTCACTGCCACATGACGGACGCATTACAAACCTAGGATGGGCTTCATCTGCTTGATGAGGCCTGTCCATGAACCACTCGATCGCAACTGCCCTGACCAACCCCGGCGCCCCGATGAAAGTGCGCGGTGTGCAGAAACGCTTTGGCGCCTTCACCGCGCTGGACAATGTTTCCCTCGACGTGGCGGCCGGTGAACTGGTGTGCCTGCTGGGCCCGTCCGGCTGTGGCAAAACCACGTTGCTGCGTTGCATCGCCGGCCTGGAGAAACAGGACAGCGGCGAGTTGTACCTCGGCGATCGCGACGTTTCCCACCTGGCACCCCAGGCCCGGGACTACGGCATTCTCTTTCAGTCCTACGCGCTGTTTCCCAACCTCACCGTCGAAGCGAACATTGCCTACGGCCTCGCCGGCAGTGGCCGTGATGAAGTGTGCAAACGTGTCGGCCAGATGCTGGAACTGGTCGGCCTGACCGGCAGCGAGAAAAAGTACCCCGGCCAGTTGTCCGGCGGCCAACAGCAACGTGTCGCGCTGGCTCGGGCATTGGCGCCGGCGCCATCGTTGTTGCTGCTGGACGAACCGATGTCGGCCCTCGACGCCCGGGTTCGCGAGCATTTGTGCACAGAACTGCGCCAACTGCAGCGCAACCTCGGCGTCACCACCCTGATGGTCACGCACAATCAGGACGAGGCCATGCTGATGGCCGACCGCATCGCCGTGATGAACAACGGCAAGGTCGAGCAGTACGCCACGCCGCAGGACATCTACGACCGCCCGGCCACGCCGTTTGTGGCGGAGTTTGTCGGCCAGGGCAACTGGCTGCCATTCAGCCGCAGCAGCGACAGCCATGCCCAGGTCGGCGGGATGAGCATGCGCCTGGCGGATGGCAGCGCTAAAACCACGTCGGGCCGTCTGTTTTGCCGACCGGAAGCGATCAACGTCAACCCGCCGGTGCATGAAGAAAACCTGTTCCCGGCCAAGGTTCGCGAGATCACCTTCCTCGGCAACCGCTGCCGCATGAGCTTCGAACTCGATCAACTGCCGGGCCACGCATTGTTGGCCGAACTGGCACCGGAAGCCATGCCGCGCCTCGGTGCGCAGCAGATCATGGTCGCCTTGCCCCCGCGCAGCCTGCAGGTGTTTGCCTGATGAGCGCGAACATCGCGCTGCCGATACCGCACAAGCAGGTTCGGCAGACCTCCCGTGCCGAGATCGGCGACCGGGTGTTCGTGGTCGGCGGCAAACTCCTTTTATTGGTGTTGCTCGGCCTCGCGGTGTTGATGCCGTTGTTGGCGATCTTCTGGCGCGGTTTCAGTTCGGAGGCCGGGCAGGGCGGTGGCCTGGTGGCTGCGCGCGAATTGGTGACCAGTGCGAACTTCCACTGGTTGCTCGGCAATAGCCTGAAAGTTTCCCTCAGCGTGGCGGCGATTGTCGTACCGCTGGCCTACCTGTTTGCCTACGCATTGCAACGCACGTTGATTCCCGGCAAAGGCATCTGGCGCGCAATTTCGTTGTTGCCGCTGATGGCGCCGTCGATGCTGCCGGGGATTGCGCTGGTTTATCTGTTCGGCAATCAGGGCATGTTGCGCGGCTTGCTCTCGGACAATATCTACGGTTTCTGGGGCATTGTTCTGGGCGAGGTCATTTACACCTTCCCACACGCGCTGATGATTCTTCTGTCGGCGCTTTCCCTGGCGGATGCGCGACTCTTCGATGCCGCCTCCAGCATGGGCGCCAGTCCGGCCAAAGCCTTTCGCAGCATCACCTGGCCAGCGACCCGTCAGGCCGTGTTCGCGGCGTTCTGCCTGGTGTTCACCTTGACCATCACTGACTTCGGCGTGCCCGTAGTGGTCGGTGGCGACTATCAAGTGCTGGCGCTGGAAGCCTACAAGGCCGTGGTCGGCCAGCAGCAATTCGGTCGCGGCGCGTTGATCGGCATGGTCCTGCTGCTGCCGGCACTCTTCAGTTTTGCAGTCGATGCCTGGTTGCGTCGACGTCACGGCGACGCCATGAGCGGCCGCGCCCAAGTCTTCAAACCCGCGCCGTCGAAGCGGCGGGACGGTTGTTATCTGGCCATCGTGCTGCTGATCTGCGCGGTGTTGCTGCTGGTGTTCGGCATGGCGGTGTTCTCCTCGCTGGTGAAATTCTGGCCGTACAACCTGTCGCTGTCGCTCAACCATTACCAGTTCAGCGACACCGCGGGCGGCGGCTGGCTGGCCTACGGCAACAGCGTAAAAATGGCTTTGAGCACGGCGTTGATCGGCAGCGTGCTGATCTTCACCGGCGCCTACCTGATGGAGAAAACCAAAGGCCAGCGCGGACTGAACCTGACCTTGCGCATGCTTAGTTTCGTGCCGATGGCGGTGCCGGGTCTGGTGCTGGGCCTGGGTTACGTTTTCTTCTTCAACCTCAGCGGCAACCCGCTGCATGTGCTCTACGGGACCATGACGCTGCTGGTGGTCTGCACCATTGCTCACTATTTGACCACCGCACAAATGACCGCGACCACGGCGCTACGCCAACTCGACGCCGAGTTCGAGGCCGCCGCGTTGTCACTCAAGGCGCCGCTGTATCGGCACTACCTGCGAGTCACCGTGCCGATCTGCCTGCCGGCGCTGCTGGACATCGTGCGCTACCTGTTCGTCTCGGCCATGACCACCGTTTCAGCCGCGATCTTCCTCTACAGCCCCGACACCATCCTCGCGGCGGTGGCGGTGCTGAACATGGACGACGCCGGCAACGTCGGCGGCGCGGCGGCGATGTCGACCCTGATTCTGTTCACTTCGGCAGGCGTGTCCCTGCTGCTGGCCTGGGCCTCGCGCGGCTTGCTGCGCCGTTCCCAGGCCTGGCGGCAGACCGCTCCTGGTAAATAAATCTGTCCCCATAAAAGACGTCCCCATAAAAGACCAACCCTCAACTCAAACAGGAAAAGATCATGTTCAAGCCTATGGCCCTGGCCGCTGCTGTCCTCACCGCTTTCAGCCTGAACGCCTTCGCGGCGCCAACCGAGTTGACGGTGTACACCGCCCTCGAAGCCGAGCAACTGAAGACTTACAAAGAAGCCTTCGAAAAGGCTAACCCGGACGTCGAGATCAAATGGGTACGCGATTCCACCGGGATTATCACTGCCAAACTGCTGGCCGAAAAAGCCCGCCCACAGGCTGATGCGGTCTGGGGCCTGGCGGCGTCGAGCCTGGCGATCCTCGATCAGCAAGGCATGCTGCAAAGCTACGCGCCGAAGGACCTGGGCAAGATCGGCGGCAACTACCGCGATGCCGCCAATCCACCCGCGTGGGTCGGCATGGACGTCTGGGCGGCGACCATTTGCTTCAACACCGTCGAAGCCGAAAAGCAGGGTTTGACCAAACCGGTTAGCTGGCAGGACCTGACCAAGCCTGAGTACAAAGGCAAGATCGTGATGCCCAACCCGGCCTCGTCCGGCACCGGTTTCCTCGACGTCAGCGCCTGGCTGCAAACCTTCGGCGAGAAGCAGGGCTGGCAGTACATGGACGACCTGCACCAGAACATCGGCCAGTACGTTCACTCCGGTTCCAAGCCTTGTAAGCTGGCGGCTTCGGGTGAATTCCCGATCGGCATTTCCTTTGAATACCCGGCGGTTCAGCTGAAGCGTCAGGGCGCACCGCTGGACATCATCCTGCCGAAGGAAGGCCTGGGCTGGGAGATCGAAGCGACCGCTGTGATCAAGGGCACACCACACGAAGAGGCGGCGAAGAAACTGGCTGACTTCTCGGCCAGCCCGGCGGCGATGGAGCTTTATAAAGAGAACTTCGCGGTGCTCGCGCAACCGGGGATTGCCAAGCCGCAGACCGAATTGCCGGCGGATTATGAGCAGCGTTTGATCAAGAACGACTTTGCCTGGGCGTCGAAGAATCGCGACGAAATCCTGACCGAGTGGCGCAAGCGGTATGACGGCAAGTCCGAGAAAGTGGCTGCCAAGTAAGATCTCTATCGGCTGAAGGGCCTCTTCGCGGGCAAGCCTCGCTCCTACAGGGTTGGTGTCGTTTGTGATAACGCGCAACCCTGCAGGAGCGAGGCTTGCCCGCGAAGGCGGCTTCAAATTCAGGACATCACTTGATGACACACCACAACGACATGCTGATCGTCGGCGCCGGCATTCTCGGCCTGTCCCACGCCTACGCCGCCGCCAGACGCGGTCTGAAGGTCACGGTTTTCGAACGCAGCGAAACCCCCTTGGGCGCCTCGGTCCGCAACTTCGGCCAGGCCCTCGTCACCGGCCAACCCCCGGGCCCGATGCTCGAACTGGCCAGGGCCAGCCGCGAGATCTGGGGCCAATGGGCACAACTGGCCGGGTTGCAACTCAAGCGCAACGGCTCGTATTTGTTCGCTCGCAGCGAAGCCGAAGAACACCTGCTCGAAGCCTTCTGCACCGGCCGCGCCGTGGAATACGGTTACCGCGTCGACCTGCTGCGCGGTGCTGCCTTGCGCGATCTCTACGGCGGTCAGTTCCGCCATCACCGCGCGGCGTTGCACGGCCTGGACGATCAGCAACTGTATTCCCGTGAAGCGATTCCGGCGTTGATCGACTACTTGCGCCGCGAGCTCGGCGTCGCGTTTCACTTCTCTACCCTGGTGCGCGATATCGAGCCGGGTCGCCTGCGCAGCACGGCCGGCACGTTCAGCGCCGATCAGATCATCGTCTGCTCCGGCCACGATTATCAGACCTTGCTGGCCGAGCCGATCGCCGCGCTCAACCCGCAAATCTGCCGCCTGCAAATGCTCCGCGCCCGGCCGCAGATCAACCTCAACCTGCAACACGCATTGCTCACCGGTTTGAGTTGCGTGCATTACGGCGCCTTCGCCGATCTGCCGGAAGCGGCAGCGGTGCAGGCGCAGATTCTGCGCGAGGAGCCACACTTGCATGAAAACGGCATCCACCTGCTGATCAGCCCGACGCCTTACGGTGAGTTGATCATCGGCGACTCCCACCATTACGGCCGCGATCCATCGCCGTTCAATGCCGAGCAGGTCGATGACTGGATGATCGGACTCGCTGAACAAACCCTGGGGTGCAAGGTGCAGGTGGTCGAGCGCTGGCAGGGCGTCTATGGTTCACGGGGGCCGGGGCCGTTCTCGTTCCTGCTCCCGATGCCGGGTGTGAGCGTGGCGCTGATGCACACCGGTGTCGGCATGAGCGTCGGCCCGGCGCTGGCCGAACGTAACGTCGCCACCTTATTGGGAGAGCATTGATGGACAGCAATGAGCAAGTGATCGCCGAGGTGTTTGGGCTGTACGAACGCTTTGGCGACAGCGATTACATCGGCGAGCCGGTGTCGCAGATCGAACACATGTCCCAGGCCGCCGAACTGGCCATGGCCGAGGGCTTTGATGACGAAGTGGTGCTGGCCGCGTTCTTCCATGACATCGGGCATATCTGTGGCGGGAGCGCCGAGAACATGGGTGGTTTTGGTGTGGTCAGCCACGAACGTCTGGGCGCCGATTACTTGCGTCGGGCCGGTTTCAGCGAGCGCCTGGCGCGGCTGGTGGAATACCACGTTCAGGCCAAGCGTTATCTGACGCTTAAAGAGCCCGGGTACTACGAGCGATTGAGCGAAGCCAGCCGCCGGACTCTGGAATACCAGGGTGGGGTGATGACCGCGGAAGAGGCGGAAGCCTTCGAGAAGGATCCGTTATGCAAGGCCAGTTTGCGGATGCGCCAGTGGGATGAACAGGCCAAGGACATGGGCGTGCCGGTGATGGATCTGGGGGTGTTGAAGGATAAGGCGTTGCGGCTGTTGGCTGCGTAATAGCTCGAAACCGGGTCGCTGCCATCGCGAGCAGGCTCGCTCCCACAGGGGAACGCATTCCAATGCGGGAGCGAGCCTGCTCGCGAAGGGTCAGCCCGGACACCGCAATTACCAAGGTTTACAACTGCTGCGCCAACACCTCAACCTGCTCTTGCCGCTCCGCCTGACTCAACTTCGCCTGCGGATTCAGCGACGACCACTGCGGATGCGCCCGGGCCTTGTTCAGGGCTTCGGGCAGTTTGCCTTCGCGCCAGGTCTTGTCCTGTGGCGTGGCCACCTGGATGCTGTCCATCGCCGCATGCCCACGGGCATTCAGCGCTTGCAGCAATTGGCGCTGACGCAAGGCCAACAGCCTCAACACGCTGTCGTCGACCGTCAATTCTCGCTGACCTCTGATCTTGCCCATTAACCGGCTGCCATAACTGCGGGCGGTTTGCAGGGCGCCGCCGGCAATGGCGCCGGCCAGTGCCGCCGCGCCGAGGGTCAGGCCGCCCACCAGTAAATCAACCCCGGCACCGGCCGCCGCGCCGGCCGCGATGCCACCGCCGACCCGCACGCCCAATTGCTTGAGGGTTTCCGGGTTGAACAAATCATCGCCCCAGCGGCCATCGAGCAGCGGCAGTTCACTGGCCGCCGCGTCCTGTGGGCGGAAGGCATAGAGTTTGAGCAAACCTTCGACGCAGCGCTGTTCCCGTTGGCGAACGGCTTTGCGCAGTTCGCTGATCGCCTGTTGTTCCTGCTCCGCGTCGCTGACCACGCTGCGCCGGCACGCGGCGCAATCGATCAGCAACTCGGCAATCAATCGCGCCGCACTCTGTTGGCGAGCCAGGCGTTGAGCCTGTTGATCGGCGATCAGGCGCTCCAATTGTTCGCGGGAGTTTTCCAGCAGCAAGGCGAGGCTTTCATAGAGTCGACGTTCGCCATCTTCGGGCGGTGCAACGCTGTCGAAACGCACCAGGGCATGCAGGCCCAAGCGTGCCAGGGCTTCACGCCAATCCGGCTCGCGATGGTTGGCGCTGCTGACGAAATTCAGCACCGGCAGCAGCGGTTTGCCGCAACTGGCCAACACTTCCAGTTCGTCGCGGTACTTGGCCAGGACCGGCTCCCGGGCGTCGATCACATAGAGGCCGGCGTCCGAGGCGAGCAATTGGCGCAGTACTTTGGCTTCCTGTTCAAAGCGCTGCCGGGCTTCGCTGCCCTCCAGGAATCGGGCCAACCGTGCCGGGCCGTCGAGGCGTTCGCCGGGACGTTCCAGGCGCTCGAGGTAGTCGAGCAGGGCGATGGCGTCTTCGAGGCCGGGCGTGTCGTAGAGATCGAGCAACGGCTCGCCGTCCACCGACAACCGCGCGCCTTCGACATGGCGGGTGGTGCTGGGGCGATGGGACACGTCACCGAAACCGACGTCCCGGGTGAGCGTGCGCAGCAACGAGGTTTTGCCGACATTGGTGTGGCCGACCACGGCCAGCTTCAAGGGCGCTTTCCAGGCATTAGTCATAGCCGGTCTCCAGCCAGTTCACGGGCGCGCAATCGGCGAACGGCAGGTCCAGCTGTTGCAGCGCTACGTGCCAGTCGCCGAGACGTTCGGCATCCAGTGCTTCGCCGGGCGGCGCTTGCAGCAGCCAGACACGGGTGGCAGCGGCATTGCGCGCCAGTTCGGCGATCAGGGCCAGGCTGCCACGGTCGGGCGAACGTCGCGGATCGCAGGCAATCGCCAGGCGTGCCGGAGGGAAACGACTCAACTGTTCGAGCAGTTTGTTGCGCGATTCGCGACTGTCGAGGATGCCGGCGTTGTTCACGGTTTTCGGCAGTTGCGGCGGCCACGGGCGTTGATCGTCCAGCTCGATGGCCACCAGCAACGCGCCGTCGCTTTGCTGCTCACTGACGCCGCTTTCGACACGATGCAGTTGCGCAGGCGCGGCATCACTGATGCCGAGGCGTTCGCTGGTGGGCATCAGCCGTTCGCGCAATTGGGCGTAACCGGGCAGGTTCAAATCCAGGCGCAAAGCGGCTTGGCCGGAGGTCCAGCGCCAGCGGCAGAACAGCATCAGCAACAAACGCGGCAACACCCCGTAGACCAGCAACACGCCCACCAGCCAAGCGGCCCAGGCCTGACGAGCGCTTTCGATGTTCAGCGCGGCATCGCCACTGGCGCGGATCATCTCCACGCTGGGCACGCTGAAACCGAGCAAGGCCGGCAGGGCGCCGAGAGCCTGGGTCATGGCGACGAAGGTGTCACCGCGCAAAATGGTGGTTTCCCAGACAAAGCCGTAGCGCCGGGTCGCCATCAGCATCAGCACGATCACCAGCGCACTGAGCAACGCCAGCAACCACAAGCCGTTGACCAGCACGCCGATCGCCCAGCGATTGAGTTTGCGTCGCTGCAATAACAGCAGCAGGGCGGGTGCCAGTTGCGCGGCTTTGGCATCACGAGCGAGTTTTTCGCTGAGCCACAGCCATAAACGTCCAAGGCTGGCACCGTGCTCACCGGCAAACACCAGGCCCAACGCCCAGCTCAGCAGCAGAATCAGATTGAGCCCAAGCAGACTGCCCAGGGCCCAGAACACATTTACCGGGGTCTGGCCATCACCCAGTGCGGCAAACGCCAGGCCAGCACCGCTGACGATGGCCAGCACCGCCATGACGATCAGCGCCAGTCGCGCGCCTTGCAGCCAATGCTTGAGGGCGTCGGACAAACCGTCGCGCTCGGCCAGCCACACGGCACGGCGCTGAATTCGCGTCGGCAAGTCGCCGCCGGCGCTGCGGGCCAGTCGGTTGGCTTCCAGATCCTCCAGGGGGCCGGCGTGTTCTTCACGCAGGCGCACCGTCTCGGTCAGCCAGAGGTTTTGCAGTGGAGTCAGTTCAGTCACGCGGCATCCCGTCGCTCAAATGAGCTGTGAGCATAACCGCTGTGGCGCTTATCGGGGTACGGGAGGCTCTGGTATCCTCGCCGGCATGACTAAATCACTCCCCCTCAGCCTGATCGCAGCCCTCGGTGAAAACCGTGTGATCGGCGTCGACAACAGCATGCCCTGGCACTTGCCGGGGGACTTCAAATACTTCAAGGCCACCACCCTCGGCAAACCGATCATCATGGGTCGCAAGACCTGGGATTCCCTCGGCCGGCCGCTGCCGGGCCGATTGAACATCGTGGTCAGCCGTCAGGCGGATCTGGTGTTGGAAGGCGCGGAGGTTTATCCGTCGCTGGAGGCGGCCGTGGTTCGCGCGCAGGAATGGGCGAACGAGCAGGGCGTCGATGAGGTGATGCTGATTGGCGGCGCGCAATTGTATGCGCAGGGGATGGCGCAGGCGGATCGGTTGTATCTGACCCGAGTGGCGTTGAGCCCGGAAGGGGATGCGTGGTTTCCGGAGTTTGATTTGGGGCAGTGGACATTGGTGTCCAACACCCAGAATCCGGCTGAAGGCGACAAACCAGCGTACGACTTTGAAGTCTGGGAGAAAGTCTAAAAACTTCGCGGGCAAGCCTCGCTCCTACAGGGTTTGTGTCGATCGCGAAAATTGCGTACGACACAAATCCTGGTAGGAGCGAGGCTTGCCCGCGAAGAGGCCAGCTCAGACGCTAAAAAACTTAAGCGTGCGCCAACTCCGCATGCTCATCGGCATCCAGCAGTGCTTTATCCGTCTGCTGCATGATCTGGCTGGTAATCGCCCCGGCCGTGATCGAACCACTCACGTTCAACGCCGTGCGGCCCATATCGATCAGCGGCTCAACCGAAATCAGCAACGCCACCAATGACACCGGCAAACCCATCGCCGGCAGCACGATCAGCGCGGCAAACGTCGCACCGCCGCCCACGCCCGCCACACCGGCCGAACTCAAGGTCACAATCGCCACCAGCGTCGCGATCCACAGCGGGTCCAGCGGGTTGATGCCGACCGTGGGCGCGACCATCACCGCCAACATCGCCGGGTACAGACCGGCACAGCCATTCTGGCCAATGGTCGCGCCGAACGACGCGGCGAAACTGGCGATGGATTGCGGGATGCCCAGGCGGCTGGTCTGCGCTTCGATGCTCAGTGGAATCGTCGCGGCGCTGGAGCGGCTAGTGAACGCGAACGTCAGCACCGGCCAGATCTTGCGGAAGAACCGCAGCGGGTTGATCCCGGCCGCCGACACCAACAGGCCATGGACCACAAACATCAGGCCCAGGCCGATGTAGGAAACCACCACGAAACTGCCGAGCTTGATGATGTCTTGCAGGTTGGAACCGGCGACCACTTTGGTCATCAGCGCCAATACGCCGTAGGGGGTCAGCTTCATCACCAGACGCACCAGACGCATCACCCAGGCTTGCAGGGTGTCGATGGCGTTGATCACTTTCTGACCTTTCTCGACGTCATCCTTGAGCAGTTGCAGCGCCGCGACACCGAGGAACGCGGCGAAGATCACCACGCTGATGATCGACGTCGGCTTGGCGCGAGCGAGGTCGGCGAACGGGTTTTGCGGAATGAACGACAGCAGCAGCTGCGGCACATTCAGGTCGGCAACCTTGCCGGCATAGTCGGTCTGGATGGTTTGCAGGCGAGCCATTTCCTGGGTGCCGGCGACCAGGCCTTCGGCGGTCAGGCCGAACAGGTTGGTCAAACCGATACCGATCAGCGCCGCAATGGCCGTGGTGAACAGCAGCGTGCCGATGGTCAGGAAGCTGATCTTGCCCAGCGACGAGGCGTTGTGCAGACGGGCCACGGCGCTGAGGATCGAGGCGAACACCAGCGGGATGACGATCATTTGCAGCAACTGCACGTACCCGTTGCCCACCAGATCGAACCAGCCGATCGAGGCTTTCAGCACCGGGTTGCCGGCACCGTAAATCGTGTGCAACGCGACACCGAACACCACGCCCAATACCAACGCGAGCAGGACTTTTTTCGCCAGGCTCCAGGTGGTGTGGCGGGTTTGCGCGAGGCCAAACAGTAACGCGAGGAACACCAGCAGATTGAGGATCAGCGGCAGATTCATGAGAACTCCGAAAGTGACTTGTGCCAGCCACCTTCCGGGGCAGCTGCGAACCGGCAAGCCTAACAGCTTGATTTACAAAGAATTAATATCAAAAAAGTCTGATAACTGTCGTTTTTGGAATAAGCCGGTGTCGCTGTCGGGGATGCACTTGACGCGAAAGGGACGTGTGCGGTCGCTAGTGGACGAGAGTTGTCACACTTATTTGTTAGCGTCGATATCTTTGGATCAGGGAGAAACCGCCGATGAAGCTCGCACCAAAATTTCTCGCAGCAGTACTCTGTCTTGGCCTCGCCGGCCAGGTCTTCGCCACGGATTTGAAGCACTGGCCAGCCGATCAGGCCAAGGCGCTGGACGCGATGATTGCAGCCAACGCGAACAAAGGTAACTACGCGGTGTTCGACATGGACAACACCAGTTACCGCTACGATCTCGAAGAGTCGTTGCTGCCGTACATGGAAAGCAAAGGCCTGATCACCCGCGAGAAACTCGACCCCTCCCTGAAACTGATCCCGTTCAAGGACACCGCCGACCATAAGGAAAGCCTGTTCAGCTACTACTATCGCCTCTGCGAACTCGACGACATGGTGTGCTATCCATGGGTCGCGCAAGTGTTCTCCGGTTTCACCCTCCAGGAACTCAAAGGCTACGTCGATGAGCTGATGGCCTTGGACAAGCCAGTGCCGGCGACCTATTACGAAGGCGATGTGGTCAAGAACCTCGACGTCAACCCGCCGAAAATCTTCACCGGTCAGAAAGAGCTCTACAACAAGCTGATGGAGAACGGCATCGAGGTCTACGTGATGACCGCCGCCTCGGAAGAGCTGGTGCGCATGGTCGCTTCCGATCCGAAGTACGGCTACAACGTCAAACCGCAAAACGTCATTGGCGTGAGCCTGCTGCTCAAGGACCCGAAGTCCGGCGAATTGACCACGGCGCGCAAGCAAATCACTGCGGGCAAGTATGACGAGAAGGCCAACCTTGGCCTCGAACTGACCCCGTACCTGTGGACCCCGGCGACCTGGATGGCGGGTAAGCAAGCGGCGATCCTGACTTACATCGATGAATGGAAAAAACCGGTGCTCGTCGGCGGCGACACCCCGACCAGCGACGGTTTCATGCTGTTCCACAGCGTCGACGTGGCCAAGGGCGGCATTCACTTGTGGATCAACCGCAAGGACAAATACATGACCCAGATTAACGGCATGATGGCCAAGCACGCGGCAGCACAGGCCAAGGAAGGGTTGCCGGTGACGGCGGACAAGAACTGGGTGATCGTGAAACCGGAGGAAATCCAGTAAGCACCAAAAATCCAATGTAGGAGTGAGCCTGTTCGCGATAGCGCAGTGTCAGACGACATCAATGGTGACAGACATACCGCTATCGCGAGCAGGCTCACTCCTACAGTTGATCTCCAGTGTTTGGGGGATCGTGGTTAAAAAAATGCCCCGCACTTGGCGGGGCATTTTTTGTTCGACGGTTAAGCCTTACAGCCCGTCGAGCATCGCCTTGTTACGCACGGCACCCTTGTCGGCGCTGGTCGCCAGCAGGGCGTAGGCCTTCAGTGCAGTGGTCACCTTGCGTGGACGTAATTCCACAGGCTTCCAGCCTTTCTGATCCTGCTCGGCACGACGGCCGGCCATTTCTTCGTCGCTGATCAACAGATTGATCGAGCGGTTCGGAATGTCGATCAGCACCTTGTCACCGTCCTGCACCAGACCAATCGCGCCGCCTGCAGCGGCTTCCGGCGAAGCATGACCGATGGACAGGCCCGATGTGCCGCCGGAGAAGCGGCCGTCGGTGAGCAGGGCGCAGGCTTTGCCCAGGCCTTTGGATTTCAGGTACGACGTCGGATAGAGCATTTCCTGCATGCCCGGGCCGCCTTTCGGACCTTCGTAACGGATGATCACGATGTCGCCGGCCTTCACTTCGTCGGCGAGGATGCCGCGAACGGCGCTGTCCTGGCTTTCGAAGATCTTCGCGTTGCCTTCGAAGACGTGGATCGATTCGTCGACGCCAGCGGTTTTCACCACACAGCCGTCCAGTGCGATGTTGCCGTAGAGAACGGCCAGGCCGCCTTCTTTCGAGTAGGCGTGCTCGACACTGCGGATGCAGCCGTTCTCGCGGTCATCGTCCAGGGTTTCCCAACGGGTCGACTGGCTGAATGCGGTTTGCGTCGGGATGCCCGCAGGACCGGCTTTGAAGAAGTGATGCACGGCTTCATCGTCGGTCTGGGTGATGTCCCACTTGGCGATGCCTTCGGCCAGGGTCTTGCTGTGCACGGTCGGCAGGTCGGTGTGCAGCAGGCCGCCACGGGCCAGCGAGCCGAGGATGCTGAAGATCCCGCCAGCGCGGTGCACGTCTTCCATATGGTATTTCTGGATATTCGGAGCGACTTTGCACAGTTGCGGCACGAATCGGGACAGGCGGTCGATGTCGCGCAGGTCGAACTCCATCTCGGCTTCCTGGGCGGCGGCCAGCAAGTGCAGGATGGTGTTGGTAGAGCCGCCCATGGCGATGTCCAAGGTCATGGCGTTTTCGAACGCCTTGAAGTTGGCGATGTTGCGCGGCAATACCGACTCATCGTTCTCGCCGTAGTAACGCTTGCACAGCTCGACGATGGTGCGGCCGGCCTGCAGGAACAGCTGTTCGCGATCGCTGTGGGTCGCCAGGGTCGAACCGTTGCCCGGCAATGCCAGGCCCAGGGCTTCGACCAGGCAGTTCATCGAGTTGGCGGTGAACATGCCGGAGCACGAGCCGCAGGTCGGGCAGGCGCTGCGCTCGTACTCGGCGACTTTCTCGTCAGAAGCGCTGGAGTCGGCGGCGATCACCATGGCGTCTACCAGGTCGAGGCCGTGGGAGGCGAGTTTGGTCTTGCCGGCTTCCATCGGGCCGCCGGAAACGAAGATCACCGGGATGTTCAGGCGCAGGGCGGCCATCAGCATGCCAGGGGTGATCTTGTCGCAGTTGGAGATGCAGACGATGGCGTCGGCGCAGTGGGCGTTGACCATGTATTCGACGGAGTCGGCGATGATCTCGCGGCTCGGCAGCGAATAGAGCATGCCGTCGTGGCCCATGGCGATGCCGTCATCCACGGCGATGGTGTTGAATTCTTTTGCCACACCGCCAGCGCGTTCGATTTCGCGGGCGACCAGCTGGCCCAGGTCCTTGAGGTGGACGTGGCCCGGTACGAACTGGGTGAACGAGTTGGCAATGGCGATGATCGGCTTTTTGAAGTCGTCATCTTTCATCCCCGTGGCGCGCCACAGTGCGCGGGCGCCGGCCATGTTGCGGCCGTGGGTGGATGTTTTCGAGCGGTAATCAGGCATGAAGCACTCCGGGCGGCTAATCAGGTATCAAAAGGGAAGTGAGCTTCTATTGACGTCTGGAACACCCAGAAATGGCCGTGTGTCCGGAAGTTGCCGATAACTTTGCGGGATCGCCGCGCGCTTCAGCTTGAGCTCATAAACCCGCCGGGGGATGACTGGCGATGAATGTCGCGATTCTACACGGCTGGCGTCAGGAGGGAATGCCGGGAAGCGTTGATCCGGCGCTGACACAACGTGCGGGATGACGACTGGCAGGTTTCAGCCCGCCTTCAGCGCCAGATGCCGTCGTGAAATCAAGACATTCAGGCCAAGGCCCGTAGCACTCAAGCTCAGAAAACACAGGGCTAGTGCTGTGGTCAGGTCTTCGGAGGCAAGGTTGATCACTACGCTGATCACACCGCCGCACATGAAAATCAGCACGCCGCCTACCGAGGTCGAGGTTCCGGCATTCCGGGGGTAGAGACTCATGGCTTTGGAGTTGGCGATGGGCCGGGCAATGGTGGTGCCTGCCGTACAAATCAACATGGGTATCAGCACCGCTGCCGCAGAGAGCCCGAACTGTTCCGCCAACCACAGCATGACCAGCCCTGACAAAGCGATCAGCCCCAGGCCAATGACTATTTGTGTGTTGGCCTGCAGGTACCGATGCAGCGCGCTGGCGACAATCCCGCCAAACACATAAGCCACGCCATACAGCAGCAACGCCCAGGCAAATGCGTAAGGCGACAGCGCCAGCCGCTCCATGAAAATGATCGGTGAAATGACGATGAACGAGAAATGGCAGGCAAAAGCCAAGGCTGAAATCAACCAATACCCCATGAAGCGCAAATCCGAACACAGCCGCCAATAGGCGCTGAAAAAACGTTCAGGTGCCGTGGTATGAAGGTGAGGGTTTTCCCTGAGCAGAAAGAAGGCTTTAAGCCAGACAATGACGGCCAGGCTGATAAACACATAAAAGCTGCCCTGCCAGCCTAGCTGCAATTGCAACCACGTCCCCAGCAGCGGCGAAATCGAAATGAATACCCCGCCGCCGGTCACCATCCAGATTCTGATTCGCTCCTGTTCCTTGCCGACGAACAGATCCTGAACCAACGCCTGTGACAGGACGAATGACCCGCTACCAACGGCCTGGATCACCCGGAAGAACAAAAACCAGCTGTATTCGCTGGACACCACACACCCTGTCGCTCCGACCACCGCAATTGCGATACCGGCCAGCAGTAGTTTCTTGCGTCCCCACAAATCCGACAATGGTCCGACCAGCACCACGGACAACGCCAGGCCAATGGCGAACACGCTCACCGACAGGGCGATGTCGGACGGTGAGGTCCGAAAGTAGTCAGAAAGATCGGGAAAGGAGGGGAGCACCACATCCAGGGGAAAGACGCCGAGCAGCGTCATGGTCATCAACAGAATGACCATGGCACGTTGTTCGCCCCGGGCTACCTGTTTTCCTTCATTCATCGAACAGCCCTGCCCTGGAGAAAAGTTGGCGATTGGCAGGTAGATCGAAGAACCCGGCTTTTTTCATTGCATTGAGCGTTGCACCAGCACTCGATCGGACGCGCAGGCGCTGTGCTTGCGAGCCGGTCAGATCCCCAAGGATCTGCGCGACAGACGCTTCACTCAGGCCGGCACTACGCAGGCTTTCCCCAAGCCAGCGTTCATCTATCTCAAAGAAAATCAGCAGGATTTCCGCGAGCGACCTGGCGGTGAACGTGCGTTGGCCGCAGTTCAATTGCACCCACAGATGGTGGAATACTTCGCAAAAGTAGCGACTGTGACGCGCTTCGTCGGCCAGGTGATCCCTGAGTATTTCCTGAACGCTGCTCACCAGCGTGTCACGGCAAACGTCGAGCAGTTCCTTGGCGATAATCGTTTCCGAGACGAAGCCGACGAGAAACCACGCCAGTGCCTTGTGCTTGTCCGGTGTGCGATCGAGCAGGGCGTTCAGCCGGGCTATCCGGTGGGGCACGACCGGGCGATCTGTCATGTCGTAAATATCGGCAATCTGCTCGGCGAGGCTGTTGGAAAACAGTGCGTGATAAGCCTCATCCGTATAGAGCTGCAGCGCGGCGGTTTTCATCCGTGGGGGGATGGATACCCCCAGTTCGTTGTGGACGATGGTTTCCACGGAACGGTTGACGATGCGGTGTTCCAGCAGGGTGGTGTAGTCGAGGAAATACACCAGATGGTTGGCGGACAGGCGATGAGTGATTGCTCTGCCTGCTGCTTTGATTGCCGGATGATTCAGGTAGGGCAGAAAGTCCGGCGCAAACCAGTGGCGGGTTTCCAGTTGCCGTTTCAGGTCCGGCGGCAATTGGTAGGTGTGTTCGCTGATCCGCACCGAGGCTCGGGTGTTCCAGTCTCCAAGGGTGAAGCGATGGGCCCATGAGGCAGAGGCTGACGCGGGGTCGATGAGGGGCTCGGTCATTGTTCCGCCCCCCGACTGCTCAGCAGTGCTTTCAATTCCTTGCACATCACTTGCCCGTCGCTCTGGCCGCAGCCGACAAAGAACAGCGGTTGCTCTGCGCTGTTCTCAAGTCCCAGCAGCGCTTCGACCTGGTCGTCCGTCAATGCACCGGTCAGCCAGGTGTTCAATCCCAGCGCGGTGGCCGCCAGTTGAAAGGTCTGGGAAATATGACCGGCCTCGACGTAGGCCATTCGGTAGGCCCGCGAGTGTTCATATTTCCACCACAGCTTGTCGAATCGGCTGGTGATGAACAGGCCTGCGGGCAGGTTATTGATGAAGTGTTGTCCGCACATCAGTTGCCCTAAAGGCTGGGGAGGCAGCGGATTAACCAGACTCAGCGCGTGCCCGGTGGGGTGATAGGCGTAGACACCGGGTGGCAGGCCGCTGACGTTTTGCACCAGCAGAAAGCCTTCGCAGGCATTCAGTCCGCCTCCGGACGGGCTGCTGCGCCGGGCGCCGAGACCTTCGACGATGCTTTCGTCGACGTCGTTTTCGCGCTCATGCAGATAGCCGAGGGACAGGTACAGCAATGTACTGACGGCTTCGAGGGAAACGGCTTCACCCGTGAAGGTGCGGCAGGTTTTCCGATTGACCAGGGCGTTTGCCAGGGAACCTTCCGGCAGGCAGGAAGGTTTTGGCAGGGTAATCAGCTCGCATCCCAGGCGTTCCGAGCGCCTGGCTTTCGGCGAGGGCGTGCTCAGGACGTCGCTGCAATGATCAAGGTATTGTTTTGACCATTCATTGATATTTTGCGGAACGTGTTCGCACGGAATGTTCTTGGTGCCGATATGGAATATCTTCGACAGTTCGTCCCAGCCCCAATCTGTAGTATCTGTTATTGCAGTTGTCAGTATTCCAGCGTCAAGTAGCTGGGTGTCAATTGTATTGCGTTCGTTGAACTTTTCGGGGTTGTCGATAAGCTCTGCCAGTCGGGTTGAATACTTCAGGTTCAGTTCAAACTGTTTGTGATTCTTGTAATCCCAGACTATTTGACCGGGCGTGCGTGGAAGTATGAATAAATGAGGACTGATCTGCATGATGGGCGGTTCGCTCTGGGCAATGCCATAGAAAACGCTGGGTAGCCGGCACTCCCCAGCGTCTCATTTACTTAGCGGGCTTTAGGGGCGACCAGGAAAGCCAGGTTGGCGATGCTGTTAGCTTCCAGAGTAATTGCTTTCATTTGGAACTCCTTGTAATTGAAAGTAAGAGTCACTTCATGGTGACGCTCTCAATCATAGAGTGTAATGAGCGCTTATCAAGGCGATATTGGGTAGGAAACTTCCAGTAATTTCGTCGGATCGATCTTGGGCATGAACAAGTTTTGTCAGTTGAATGCTGAATAGTGAAAGGCGCAGGGAAACGTCCTGCAAGTCCGTAGGATCGCAAGTGTAGGAAGTTTGAACGGAATTCAATAACAGATAATAAAACGGGGAGCCCTCTGGCTCCCCGTCAAACCGGTGTCATCAGCTGTTTGGCAGCAACCGGCAGGTGATGCTCTTGATGTAGCGGGTTTCGGCGATGGCCGGGTGGACCGGGTGGTCCGGGCCCTGACCGCCGCGCTCAAGCATCTGGATGTTGCGGTCCAGGTGGCGGGCGCTGGTCAGCAGGATGTTCTGCAGATCGTCTTCCGGCAGGTGCATCGAGCACGACGCGCTGACCAGGATGCCGTCCTTGCTGAGCAGGCGCATGGCTTGCTCGTTCAGGCGGCGGTAGGCGCCTTCACCGTTCTTCATGTCTTTCTTGCGCTTGATGAAGGCGGGTGGATCGGCAACGATCACGTCGAAGCGTTCTTCGCTGGCTTTCAGCTCTTTCAGGGCTTCGAACACGTCGCCTTCGATGCAGGTCATTTTTTCGGCGAAACCGTTCAGCGCGGCGTTGCGCTCGACGCCGTCGAGGGCGAAGGCCGACGCGTCGACGCAGAACACTTCACTGGCGCCGAACGCGGCCGCTTGCACACCCCAGCCGCCGATGTAGCTGTACAGGTCCAGCACGCGTTTGCCTTTGGCATAAGGAGCCAGGCGTGCGCGGTTCATGCGGTGGTCGTAGAACCAGCCGGTTTTCTGGCCCTGGATGACCGGTGCTTCGAACTTCACGCCGTTTTCTTCCAGCGCGACCCACTCCGGCACCAGGCCGAACACGGTTTCGACATAACGGTTGAGGCCTTCGGCGTCACGGGCAGCGGAGTCATTCTTGAACAGAATGCCGCTTGGCTTGAGCACTTGGGTCAGCGCCGCGATCACGTCTTCTTTATGGGCTTCCATGGTCGCCGAAGCGATCTGCACCACCAGGATGTCGCCGAAGCGGTCGACCACCAGGCCTGGCAGCAAATCGGAGTCGCCGTAGACCAGGCGATAGAACGGCTTGTCGAACAGGCGATCACGCAGGGACAAGGCAACGTTCAGGCGATGGACCAGTAGCGACTTGTCCAGCGGCAACTTGATGTCGCGCGACAGCAGACGGGCGCAGATCAGGTTGTTCGGGCTCATGGCCACGATGCCCAGCGTCTTGCCGCCGGCGGCTTCGAGGATCGCCTGGTCGCCGGCTTGAAAACCGTGCAAAGGGGTCGCCGCTACATCGATTTCGTTGCTATAGACCCACAAGTGGCCGTTTCGCAGGCGACGGTCGGCGTTGGCTTTGAGGCGCAGGCTAGGCAGGGACATGACGTCGCTCCGGAAAAAAGAGCGGGAGTATAGCGTGTTGAGGCTTGCGGCGGGCCGGGCGGGCGATGAAACGCTGATGGACTCCTCGCGGGCAAGCCTCGCTCCTGCTGGATCGTGTGAATCTGCAGGCGCGAGGCTTGCCGCGAAAGCGATTTCGATGGCTATGCAGAAATGAAACATTTCGCCAATGTGTCGGCCGGTGTGTCGGATCCAACTTTATAAAGGTTAGAATCGCCCCCTGGCCCAGAGTGTGTACTTATGTCCCAAGAGCTGACTTCCGAACAGATTCAACAGTCCCTGCAAGGCATCAGTGTGCCTGCCCAGCCGCAAATCATGGTGGACTTGCAGATGGAGCAGTACATGCCCGACCCGGACCTGGAAGTGATCGCGAAGCTGATCTCCCAGGACCCAGGGCTCTCTGGTGCCTTGCTGAAGATCGTCAACTCGCCGTATTACGGCTTGAGCAACAAGATCGCCTCGATCCAGCGTGCGGTGAACCTGCTGGGCAGCCGCTCGATCATCAACCTGATCAACGCGCAGTCGATCAAGGGCGAGATGAACGACGACACCATCGTCACCCTGAACCGGTTCTGGGATACGGCTCAGGACGTGGCGATGACCTGTCTGACGTTGGCCAAGCGCATCGGCGCCCAGGCCGGTGACGAAGCGTACGCGTTGGGTCTGTTCCACGACTGCGGCGTGCCGCTGATGCTGCAACGGTTCCCCAACTACATGACCGTTCTGGAAGAGGCCTACGCCAACGCCAGTGCCGAATGCCGGGTGGTCGACACCGAGAACCGGGTGTTCAACACCAACCACGCGGTGGTCGGTTATTACACGGCCAAGTCCTGGCGCCTGCCGGAGCATGTGACCGCCGCGATCGCCAATCACCACAACGCCCTGGCGATCTTCAGCGACGAATCTTCGCGCAACGCTCAGCTCAAGAACCTGCTGGCGATCCTGAAAATGGCCGAGCACATTTGTGCGTCCTACCGGGTGCTGGGTAATCAGACCGAAGACCATGAGTGGAACAGTATCGGGCATCTGGTGCTCGATTATGTCGGCCTCTCGGACTACGACTTCGAAACCCTCAAGCAAACGATTCGTGACCTCGGCGCCCACCGCTGAACATCGGCTGCTGCATTTATTCGAGCGCCCTGATTCGAGAACACCATGCCTGAACTGCCGGAAGTCGAAACCACCCGCCGCGGGATTGCGCCGCACCTGGAAGGCCAGCGCGTCAGCCGGGTGATCGTGCGTGACCGCCGATTGCGCTGGCCGATTCCTGAAGACCTCGATGTGCGCCTGTCCGGCCAGCGCATCGTGCTGGTGGAGCGCCGCGCCAAGTACCTGCTGATCAATGCTGAAGTGGGCACGCTGATCAGTCACTTGGGTATGTCGGGCAACCTGCGATTGGTTGAAGTCGGGATGCCGGCGGCGAAGCATGAGCATGTGGACATCGAACTCGAGTCCGGCCTGGCCCTGCGCTATACCGACCCGCGTCGGTTTGGTGCGATGCTCTGGAGTCTCGATCCGCTCAACCACGAACTGTTGATTCGCCTGGGGCCGGAGCCGTTGACCGACCTGTTTGATGGCGATCGCTTGTTTCAGCAGTCCCGCGGACGATCCATGGCGGTCAAGCCGTTCATCATGGATAACGCGGTGGTGGTCGGCGTCGGCAACATCTACGCGACCGAAGCCCTGTTCGCCGCCGGCGTCGACCCGCGTCGCGAGGCCAAGAGCATTTCCCGGGCGCGCTATTTGAAGCTGGCGATCGAGATCAAACGCATTCTGGCCGCAGCCATCGAACGGGGTGGTACCACGCTGCGGGACTTTATCGGCGGCGACGGTCAGCCGGGGTATTTCCAGCAGGAATTGTTTGTCTACGGCCGGGGCAGTGAGCCCTGCAAAGTCTGTGGCACTGAACTGCGCGAGGTGAAACTGGGGCAGCGCGCCAGCGTCTTTTGCCCACGCTGCCAGAGCTGATACGTGCGACGGTCTATAGTCAGTGCTCTCACTGCCTAGCCGAAGGACCGTGCCATGAATTCGTTTCGAACCCTTGTTGTTGCGCTGCTGCTGAGCGTCGGTGCGCCCGCGCTGGCGGCTAGCAGCGGCAGCGGTGATCCGCGTTACACCATCCAGAATCCCCCGGCCTACGCCATGCTCGGCGACTTGCTGATCGCCAGACCGTTGCTGGTGGTGGCGACGGTGATCGGTGCCGGGGCGTTTGTGGTGTCGTTGCCGTTCACGGCCTTGGGCGGCGGCATCGGCGATGCGGGACGGGCGCTGGTGGTTGATCCGGCGAAAGCCGCATTTGTGCGGTGCCTGGGGTGTATCGGGGAGGGGTTTGAGCAGCGGGAGTGAATCAGTTACATGTTCGGTGTACCTGATGGCTTCATCGCGAGCAGGCTCACTCCCACAGTTGATTTGTGTTGTGAATCAAATGATGTGAGCACCACAAACCCACTGTGGGAGCGGGCCTGCTCGCGATGAGGCCGGCACAGGCACTACAAAAATGCCTGCCTCAAGCCTTGCCGGTAAGCTGGCGATATTTCGCCATCAACTGCTCTTCAGTCTCCGGATGCGCTTCATCCAGCGGAATGCAATCCACCGGGCACACTTGCTGGCACTGAGGTTCGTCGTAGTGGCCGACGCACTGCGTGCACAGGTTCGGGTCGATCACGTAGATCTCTTCGCCTTGGGAAATAGCGGCGTTCGGGCACTCGGGTTCGCAGACGTCGCAGTTGATGCAATCGTCGGTGATGATCAGGGACATGCTAACTCCAGCCAGGGCGGACGGCCCGGGCGCAATAAACCAATGCGCGCAATTGTGCCGCATTGGCGCCCGCAGTGCACGCGGGCGCCGCTTGAGCGGTCGTTACTTCTTGAAGCGTTCGGTGAGGGCATCCGCCACCGCAGGGTGGACGAACTTGGTGATATCGCCGCCCAACGCTGCGATTTCACGGACCAGCGTCGAGGAAATGAACGAATAACGCTCGGACGGTGTGAGAAACAGACTTTCCACATCCGGCGCCAGTTGGCGGTTCATGTTGGCCAGCTGGAATTCGTATTCGAAGTCCGACACCGCGCGCAAACCACGCAGGAACACATTGGCGTTCTTCTCTTTGGCGAAATGCGCCAACAGCGTCGAGAAGCCGACGACTTCAACGTTGGGCAGATGTTTAGTGACCTCGCGGGCCAGCTCCACACGTTGTTCCAGGGGAAACAACGGGTTTTTCTTCGGGCTGGCAGCGACGGCGATGATCACATGATCGAACAGGCGCGCGGCGCGTTCGACCAAGTCGCCATGGCCCTTGGTAATAGGGTCGAAGGTACCTGGGTACAACACTCGGTTCATCGCGTCGTCCTGGCGGGAGTCCGTTGGGGAGTCGGATGGTATCGCAGCCTTCCCGGTCGGCCAAGTCGCCTGTTGGGTAAGAAAGCACTATAGACGATTGGAATATTCTCCGTTTTCATGGGTTTTTCAAACGTTCAGCCAGAGAAGTCGCCAGTTGCGCCGTCAATCCGTAGACCGACAATTGCGGGTTTGCGCCAATGCTGGTGGGGAACAGCGAGCCATCGTGGATCGACAGATTGCTGATCTGGTGATGCCGGCCAAGGCTGTCGGTCACGGCGTTTTTCGGGTCTTCACCCATGGCACAACCGCCCATCACATGAGCGCTGCCCAGGCGGGTGCGATACAACTCAAGGCTCAAACCGTCGATCAACGTGCGCGCTTCGGCCAGGGTTTTCACGTAGCGCGCGTCGGCGTGCATCGGCATGACCGCGTTGGCGCCGCCGGCGAACTGGATCTCGGCCATGCTGTGAAAGGCCCGGCGCAAGCCGTCCCAGGCGTAGGGTGAAACTTGATAGTCGAGCACCGGCGTGTTGTCGCCGCGCAATTCGACACTGCCGCCGGGGCTGTCCGGGTGGAAACCATCGCGCAACAGCGCCAGCATCGCGTGGGTGTGGGGCAGATTTTCCATATGCCCGGCGTTTTCCTTGCCAAAACCGCCGAGCAGGGTGGAGGCCAGCGCTGGGTGCAGTGGCGGCACCTCCAGTTTGTAGGACATCTTGCCGGTGGTGCCGTCCTGCCATTGGAAGTGGTCGGAATAGATCGACTGCGGCGCACCGTAGAACGGGTTGATCACCTCATCGAACAGCCCGGCGGACATGTTCACCAGGTGCAGGAATGTGCGTTTGCCCAACCGCTGGTGCGGATCGGGCGCCTCCGAGCGCAGGAGCAGCGCCGGGCTGTTGATCCCGCCGCCCGCCAGCACGTAATGCCGCGCCTTGACCGTGATTGTGCGTCCGGTAGGTGCGACGCAATGGTCGTCCATCGCCACACATTGCAGGCCCGTGACCTTGCTGTCCTTGATCGAGAGCGTTTCGGCGCGGGCCAGATACAGCAGCTCGCCGCCTTTTTCCAGGGTCGCGGGGATGGTCGTGACCATCATCGACTGCTTGGCGTTGGTCGGGCAGCCCATGCCGCAATAGCCAAGGTTCCAGCACCCGCGCACGTTGCGCGGGATCACATGCCAGGTGTAGCCGAGCTGCTCACAGCCTTTGCGGATCACGTCGTTGTTGGCGTTGGGCGGCACCATCCAGGGCGCAACGCCCAGGCGCTGTTCCATTTTCTCGAACCAGGGCGCCATCTCGGCCGGGCTGTGGCCTTTGACGTTGTGTTCCCTGGCCCAATGCTCAAGCGTCGGGTCGGGCGTGCGAAAGCTCGATGTCCAGTTGATCAGGGTGGTGCCGCCCACCGCTCGGCCCTGGAGGATGGTGATCGCGCCGTCTTTGCTCATGCGACCGATGCCCTCCTGATAGAGGCTGGTGTAGGCCTGGTCTTCGAGCATCTTGAAGTCGCTGCTGGTCTTGAGCGGGCCTTCTTCGATCAGCAACACCTTGTAGCCGGCGGCGCTGAGAATTTCCGCGGTGGTCCCGCCGCCCGCGCCGCTGCCGATGATCGCCACGTCCGCGTCCAAGGTCAGGTCCTGGGTCAGTTGCGAGCCGTTGTAGGTTTTCCAGCCACGGGCCATGCCTTCGCGGAACGGGTCGGGTACGGGCATCTTCGGGTTCTCTAGTTGTTATGGTTTTGGATGCAGTGGTGTTCATGAGGATGCCTTCGCGGGCAAGCCTCGCTCCTACAGAACCGCGTAAGCCCTTGTAGGAGCGAGGCTTGCCCGCGAAGGGGTCGACCCGGTCTTAAACGGCAGGCGGCCCCGGATACCCGCAATGCACCCACGATTCCGCGCGGCTGTACCACGCCATCATCACCAGTTGCAGCAACGAGCTGTGCCCCATGCGCAACAGGTTCAACGAGCTGTTTTCCCAGCGATCGAGAAAGTGCCGGATCTCATCGGCACTGGCGTTTTCCCAGCTGCCCCAGATCCCGGTCAGCGGCCCGCGGGTCACCGCCATCCCCAGCACGTCGAACAATTGCCGAGTGAGCTTGAGCATTTCCGGCGACAGGTGATTCAGGCCGTTATCCAGGGTTTTCAGGGTGCCATCGACGGCGGCCGGCATTTTTTCGGCGGCCACGGCGCCTTCGAGCATTACCGGGACCAGTGCCCGCAGAAACAACAGATCGCCGCTGCGCAGGGTCGCGAAACCGCTGGCCGGAATGCTCGATGAGCAGCCGCTGAGGCTCGCGCCCAATCCGGCCGTGGCCAGGAAAGCACTCGCGCCGAGGCTGAATTTAAGCAGGCCGCGCCGCGACAGCGCGGGTGTATCGGACAGGCTTGGGCTCATTATTGTTATTACCCGAGGGTGCGATTGTTAGCGGATAAACAGCTTCTGAATCAGTTTCTGAATGGATTTTCCATAAGGCGGGTAAATCAGTTTCGCCGCGTTGAAGCGCTGCTTGATCAGTACGCCTTTGGCCTTGCTGAAGGTCAGGAAACCTTCGTGGCCGTGGTAATGGCCCATGCCCGAGGCGCCGATACCACCGAACGGCATATCGTCCTGCGCCACGTGCAGCAAGGTGTCGTTGAGGCAAACACCGCCGGAATGGGTTTCGTGGAGTACACGATTTTGTTCGTGCTTGTCGTAGCCGAAGTAATACAGCGCCAGCGGACGAGGTCGTTGATTGATGTAGGCAAACGCCTGATCAAGCGTCTTGTACGGCACGATCGGCAGCAGCGGGCCGAAGATTTCATCCTGCATCACGGTCATGTCGTCGCTGACGTTGAGCAGCACGCTATGACCCATGCGCCGGCCCTGGCCCTGATCAAACAGCGGAATCAGCAGCGCGCCCTTGCTGGTGGCGTCGCTGACGTAGTTATTGAGTCGCGCCAGTTGCCGGTCATTGATGATTGCCGTGTAGTCCGGGTTGTCGGCCAGTGTCGGATAAAACCCGCGAACCGCGTGGCGATAGGCTTCGACGAAAGCGCCGATACGATCTTCCGGCACCAGCACGTAGTCCGGGGCCACGCAGGTTTGCCCGGCATTGAGCGTCTTGCCGAATGCGATGCGTTCGGCGGCGTCCTTGAGCGGCACGTCGAGGGAAACAATGGCCGGGGACTTGCCACCCAGCTCAAGGGTCACCGGCGTCAGGTTCTCGGCTGCCGCGCGCATCACGTGCTTGCCGATGCTGGTGGCGCCGGTAAACAGCAGGTGATCGAAACGCAGTCGGGAGAACGCGACACCGATATCAGCTTCGCCCAGCACCACGCAGACCAGGTCTTGCGGGAAGATCCGGCCCAGCAGTTCCTTGAGCAGCAAGCCGGTGGCGGGGGTCGACTCACTGAGTTTGAGCATCACCCGATTGCCCGCCGACAACGCGCCCACCAGCGGCCCGATAGCCAGATAAAGCGGGTAGTTCCACGGCACGATCACGCCGATCACGCCCAGCGGCTGGTAAACCACTTTCGCCGAAGCCGGCTGAAACGCGATACCGACCTTGCGCCGCGAGTGCTTCATCCAGCCTTTGAGGTGCTGACTGGCGTAGTGAATGCCGTGCAGGCTCGGCATCAGTTCGGCGAGCAGGGTTTCATCGGCGCTGCGGTGGCTGAAATCCTGGCTGATCGCATCGATCAAGGACTGGCGTTCGTTGCTCAGCAGATCACGCAGGGCTTTGAGCCATTGCTGGCGCTGGGCGGCCGGTGGCATCGGGTTGGCCGCATACGCCGCACGCTGCGCATCGAACAGCGCCTGAAGCTCGTCCAGCGGCTGTTGCAGGTTCTGCAGATAAGCGATGTCGGCGGTCATGATCGGCTCCGGTTTTTGTTGTAATGAGGCACTTTTTAGAGTCTAAGCTCTATAAAGTCAAATGGCATCCTGGCGCAGCATTGTTTTATCCACTCGCCGATAGGTCGTAAGATGCCTGCCAACGCACTCTGAATTAAAGCTCAAGCCATGGCCCCTCGGATCAAAACCAGCGAGCGCATCGTGCAGAACAGCCTGGAGCTGTTTAATCAACAGGGCGAGCGCAGCATCAGCACCAACCACATTGCTGCCCACATGGAGATTTCTCCGGGCAACCTGTACTACCACTTCCCCAACAAGCAGGCGATCATCGCCGTGCTGTTCAGTGAGTACGAAAGCCTGGTGGACAGCTTCCTGCGCCCGCCCCAGGGCCGAGCGTCCACGGTGGAAGACAAGCGCTTCTACCTTCAGGAACTGCTGGCGGCGATGTGGCGCTACCGGTTTTTGCATCGCGATCTTGAGCATTTGCTCGACAGCGATCCCGAACTGGCTGCCCGTTATCGGCGTTTCTCCCAGCGCTGCCTGATCCATGGCACCCACATCTACGCTGCCTTCGTCGACGCCGGCATCCTCAAAATGGATAAAGTCCAGATCGAATCCCTGACGCTCAATGCCTGGATCATCCTGACGTCCTGGGTGCGTTTTCTGTGCACCACGCGGGAAAACTCCAATCACTTGAGTGAGCAGGCGATTAAACGTGGGGTGTATCAGGTGCTGGTGCTTGAGGCCGGTTTCGTCACGGAACAGTCTCGCGACGCAGTCAACGCGCTGTACGAAGAGTTTTACGTGCCACTGGCCCAGGCGCTGGAAGAAGTGCAGTAGGATTCAAGACCGACTTAATCACAGGAGCCCGTTATGCCCATTGCGCAACTGATCAGCCCGCAAGCGTTGGACCTGAAAAAGGATGCACCTGGGCTGGTGATTCTGGATTGTCGTTTTGCCCTTGAAGACCCGGATTACGGCCAGCGTAGTTATGCCGAAGGGCATATCGCCGGGTCGAGTTTTGCCGATCTTGAGCGTGATTTGAGCGGGACAGTGGTCAAGGGTGTGACCGGGCGCCATCCGTTGCCTGAACCTGAAGAGTTGATCGAGCGTCTGCAAGCCTGGGGCATCAACGCCGACAGCGAAGTGGTTTTGTACGATGACGGCCCCGGTGCCTACGCGGCGCGGGCCTGGTGGTTGCTGGTCTGGCTGGGCAAGCGTGACGGCGTGTTTATTCTCGATGGCGGGCTCAAGGCCTGGCACGCCGCCGGGTTGCCGCTGAGCCTGGATGCGTGCGACACCCCGCGCGGCACCTTTACCGGGACGCCGGACGACGCGCTGATCTTGAGTGCCGAACAGCTTCAAAAACGTCTCGGCCAACCCGCGCTGACCTTGCTCGATGCTCGCGCCTTGCCGCGCTTCAAGGGCGAAGTCGAACCGATCGACCCGGTTGCCGGGCACATCCCCGGTGCGCAATGCGCAGCCTTCACCGAGAACCTGGGCAGTGACGGACGTTTCCTGCCGGCCGATCAGCTCAAGCAGCGCTTTGCCGCGAAACTCGGCGATCGTGCGCCGACCGATCTGGTGGCGTATTGCGGATCCGGCGTGACGGCGTGCCATAACCTGTTCGCGCTGTGCCTGGCGGGTTATCCGTTGGGCTCGTTGTATGCCGGGTCGTGGAGCGAGTGGATCAACGATCCTGCGCACGGCATCGCCATCGGCGAATAAACGCTGCTCCCCTGTAGGAGTGAGCCTGCTCGCGATGGCGGCGGGTCAGTCAACATCATTGCTGACTGACCCGCCGCCATCGCGAGCAGGCTCGCTCCCACTTTTGGACCTGTGTCGAGCTCAACTTCCTGATAATTGCCGGGCGCTGCGATACGCCCCCGGCCCAACCCCGTAAACCTGCTTGAACTGCCGACTCAGATGACTCTGGTCGGCAAACCCCAATTGCATCGCGACCTCCAGCGGCAAACATCCGTTCTGTAACAGCGCCCTTGCCTGCGCGATGCGTTGCTGCATCAGCCAGGTATGCGGCGGCATGCCCGTGGCGCGGCGAAAGACCCGGGCGAAGTGGAACGGTGAAAGGTTGACCAGTGCCGCCAGTTCTTCCAGCGAAGGCGGCGCCGCCAATTGTGCATGCAGCACATCCTTGGCCAGCGTCACCGCCCGGTGCTCCTTGCCGGGTTTGCCGGCGATCGGCACGGCGGCGTGACGTTGTAGTAGCAACAGCATCATCTCGCGCCAGACCATTTGCTGTTGCAAGGCGGTGGACGGACTTTCCAGCAAGCGATGCAGTTGGCAGAAACCCTTCACCAGGTCCGGGTCGCGATACAACGTCGCGCCAAACCCCGGCAGGTTGTTGGTCGGCAGCTCCAGTTCGTCCAGCAGCGAGAGAATCTGCCCGCTGTCCGGATAAAACGCCCGGTACAACCAGCCATCCTCCGTCCCTTTGTGGCCGGTGTGCAGTTCATCAGGATTGATCAACACCAGCGTGCCGCTGCCGGCCAGGTGCTCGGCGCCGCGATAACGGTAGCGCTGGGCGCCGGCCATGATCATGCCGATCACATAACCGTCATGCACGTGGGGCGCGAAGCGATGTTCGATGTAGCGCGCGGACAATAACTCGACGCCGGCCAATGGCGCCGTTTGCCAGAATCGGATCGACTCGCCTTGGTCGGCATCCATGGCTTACCCGCGACCCACGGCGCTCAGCCATTGCGGAATGCGGCGTTCCAGGTAATAACCTGGCTGGCGGAACGAGCCATCGACAAAACCGACATGCCCGCCCTTGGCTTGCAACTCGAATTGAGTGGAGGCGGACAGCTCCATCGCCTGCGGCAGACTATGGGGGAACACGAAGGGGTCGTCGGCCGCCTGAATGATCAGGGTCGGTGTGCGAATTTCTCCAAGGAAATACCGGCTCGAAGCGCGGCGATAGTAATCCTCGGCATCGACGAAACCGTTCAGCGGCGCCGTGACCCGGCCGTCGAAATCCCAGAAGGTGCGCATGTTCTCCAGCGAGCCCAGTGCCGCCAACGCCGCCAGTCCATCCTCGCGCCCGTCATGTTGAAACTGGCGCTGCTTGTTTTTGATGTAGGCCACCATCTCGCGCATGAAATGCGCCTGATAGACCTTCGAGAAACCTTGCCCGATGCGATCAGCGCATTGATCGAGACGAAACGGCACCGACACCGCCACCGCGCCTGACACGCCGCTGTCACTGCCGGTCTCGCCCAAATGCTTGAGCAAGACATTGCCGCCCAGGGAATAGCCGACCGCATACAGCGGTGCGAGAGGGCGCTTGGCCCGCAGGTGCCTGATGGCTTCGGCCAGGTCTTCACTGGCACCGGAATGGTAGCTGCGTGGCAACAGATTCGGCTCGCCGGAGCAACCGCGCCAGTTCAGCGCGACGCTGGCCCAACCCTGGGCAGCGAACGCCTTTTGCACACCGGCCACGTAGGGCGAATTCGAAGAGCCGGTCAGTCCGTGCAGCACCAGCACCAGCGGCGCATCGGCAGTGTGCGGGCCGTGCCAGTCCATATCGAGAAAGTCGCCATCCTCAAGCCACAAGCGTTCGCGCTCGCGTTCGATGTGCGTGGTTTTGCGCCACAGCGGTCCCCACAAGGTTTGCAGGTGCGGGTTGCCGAGGCCGAAGGCGGGGGTGAAGCGTTCTGACGGAAAGGACACGATTGCTCTCGATGCAGCGGTGCGCAACCGGTGCGCACCTTTTTCAGGCCGGTCGGTTAACCGGCGATCTCTGCCATACGTTGCCACAACGCGTAATACACCTGCCCGGATTTCTGCTTTCCGATGCGGTGCAGGTTTCCTGACAGTTTGAGCGATTACCTGGAAGGTTTGCCAGTAGGCTCCGGCAATGGCTTTTGCGGGACGGTCGGTCCTGTGCTGATGATGACTAATTTGTCCATGCTCAGGTGTTTGTTCAATGCGCTTTTGACTTGCTCTACGGTTAGACGCTGGGACTGCTGCATGAAGTCGTCCAAGTGATTCAACGGCAGGTTATAAAAGCCGATGGACGCCAGTTTCGAGACGATTTGTGCGTTGCTGGCAGTGGACTGCGGGAAGCTGCCAGCCAACTCGCGCTTGGCATCATCAAGTTCTTTTTCGGTCGGGCCGGTTTTAAGGTAGTCGGCGAGCACGTCCTGTACCAGTTTCAGAGTGCCTTCGCTCATTTCGGAGCGGGTCTGCAACTTGATCATGAACGGACCGCGCGCCTGCATCGGGGTGAAGGTCGAAACCACGCCGTAAGTCAGGCCACGTTTCTCGCGCACTTCGCTCATCAGTCGAGTGCCAAAGCCGCCGCCAAGGATCTGATTGCCCATGGACAGTGCCGCGTAGTCTGGATTGTCACGGTCGATGCCCAGTTGCGCGAGCATCAGAATGGTCTGTTTCGATGGGAATTCGATGTGGCTGATGCTGGCGTTGGGTTCGATCGGTTGCGGGATTTTCGCCAGGGCCGGGCCTTGGGGCAGGGTAGCGGATACCTGCGCGGCAATGGCTTCAGCTTCGGCACGGGACAAGTCGCCCACCAACGCGATCACCACGTTGCCGGCCGCGTAGGCTTTTTCGTGGAACGCGCGCAGTTGTGTCGGGGTGACGGACTGAATGGCTTGCGCCATGCCATCGCTGGCGTGCGCGTAAGGATGATCGCCATACAGACGGTTCATCAACTCAAGGCTCGCCAGTTTGCTCGGGTCATGCTGCTTATCTACGAAAGCGGCGAGGGTCTGATTGCGAAGGCGGGCATACGAATCGCCAGGGAAGGTCGGCTTGCCTGCGACTTCGGCGAAGAGTGTCAATGCCGGATCGCGTTTATCCTTGGCGCTGAGGCAGCGCAGGGAGACCTGCGCCGTATCCAGACCAGTGCTGGGGGCATACTGTGCGCCCAGGCTTTCGAAATCTTGGGCAATAGCGTTGGTATCCCTGCCGGCAACACCTTCGTTGAGCATCAAGTTTGTCAGCATGGCCAGACCCGGAGTGCCTCCATCCTGGCTGCTGCCGGCTGCGAAGGTCAGGCGCATGTCGAACATCGGTAACCCTCGGGCTTCGGCGAACAACACTTTGGCGCCTTCGGCAGTATTCCAAGCCTGAATATCAAGCGTGCGGGGACTTGGCGCCTGACCGTCGAGCTCAGCCAGCGATTGCAGCCCTTGGTCGGAGTTTTCCTTGTCTGGTACTTTGCCGGCGCCGGACTCATCCCAATCCTCTTTATTCACCTCCACCGGCAGTACATGGGCGACGCTGAGCCGCTCGCGGGTGAAATACAGCTTGGCGGCTTTCTGAATGTCTTCTGGCGTTACGCTTTCCAGTTCGGCCAGTTCGGTGTCCATCAGTTTCCACGACAGGCCGAAGGTTTCCAGTCGACCGATAGCGGTGGCCTGGCGGGTGATTGAGTCGCGCTCGTAAACCAGCCCGGCGATGACCTGCGCGCGTACGCGTCCCAGTTCTTCAGTGGACGGCGCAGTGATTTTCAGCTGTTCGAGCAGCCTCCACAAACCGGCTTCGGCCTGGGCGATGGTTTTGTTTTTACGGCTGTTGGGTGTTGCCGACAGGAGGAACAGGCTGTCACCCCGGGTGTAAGCGCTATAACTCGACGAACCGTCGGACACCAGCTCTTCAACGCGTTGCAGTTGCATTGGGATGCGTGAGCTATGGCCGTTGCCGAGCAGGGCCGAAATCATACGCAAGGCATTCACTGAGCGTTTATCTTCGGCGGTGGCGATGCTCGGCACGTTGAAGGCCAGCATCAAGCTGGGCAGTGGGGTCTTCACGTGCAGAGTGATTTGGCGTTGGCCGGGCTTGGCCAGTTCCAGCGGTCTTTTCGCGGCCGGCACATCGCGTCTGGCGATCGCGCCGAAGTAGCGCTGGGCCTGGGCTTTGACTTCGTGCGGGGTCACGTCGCCGACCACCACCAGCGTGGCGTTGTTCGGCGCATACCAGGATTGATACCAGTGGCGCAGCTCTTCGATCTTCATCCGGTCGAGGTCCGCCATCCAGCCGATGGTCGGCGTGTGATAACCGCTGGACGGGTAGGCCATCGCTTTGAAGCGTTCGTAGGCATTGTCCATTGGTTTGTCATCAGTGGTCAGGCGACGTTCTTCTTTAATGACTTCAATCTCCCGGACGAACTCGTCGACCGGCAGGAGCAGATTGGCCATGCGGTCCGCTTCCAGTTCGAAGGCCACGCTCAGACGATCTCGAGCCAGCGTCTGGTAGTACGCGGTGGAGTCGCTGCTGGTGAAGGCGTTGAATTGGATACCGAGCTGGCGCAGGAGCGGCAAGATTTTGCCTGGGCCGACTTTTTTGCTGCCCATGAACATCATGTGTTCCAGAGCGTGGGACAAGCCGGTCTGACCCGGAGGCTCGTAGCTGGCGCCGACCTTGTACCAGACCTGGGAAGCTACCACCGGTGCCCGATGATCCTCGCGCACGATGACCTTGAGGCCATTGTCGAGTGTGAACTCGGTAGTTGAACTGGAAGTTGTCTCGTTAGCTGATGCTTTCATTCCGTTAACAGTCCTTTGCGTCCATGCGAGTTGTTTCGCAGGTTCACAGTGAACGAAAGGAAAAGAGCTAAGCAAACTGGTTATGTTGCTGTTTGAAAAAACGGGAGGGCACCCTGGACAGGCGGTTCACCTGTCCAGGTTACTCTTTTAAGAAGATATTTCAGTGCTTCGCTGCCACAACGAATAGTAGACGCGCCCGGATTTCTGCTCACGGTGCAGGCGCCAGTTGGCCGGCAGGCCGAGCGTCGAGGGTGCTGTTTCGCTTTCGGTGTACACCCACGCATCGTCCGCCAGCCATTGGCGCTCTTCCAGCAGCGTGCAAACGGCCGGCAACAGGTTCTGATTGAACGGTGGGTCGAGGAACACCACGTCGTAGGCGGTCGCGGTCTGGGTCTCCAGATAGCGCAAGGCATCGGCCGTCTGAATCTGGCCGGTGGTGCAGCGCAGGGTGCCCAGATGTTCCTTGATGCTTGAGACCGCGATGTTGCTGGCGTCCAGTGCCTGGCCCATCGCCGCGCCACGGGACAGCGCCTCAAGGAACAACGCGCCGCTGCCGGCGAATGGATCAAGTACCTTGGCGCCCGCGATGTAAGGCGCGAGCCAGTTGAACAGGGTTTCACGCACCCGGTCCGGGGTTGGGCGCAGGCCCGGGGCGTCGGGGAAGCTCAGCTTCCGGCTGCCCCATTCGCCGCCGATAATGCGCAATTGGTTCACGCCGTTGTGGACGTTGTGAACAGGTTTCTTAGGACGAGTGGCCATCAATGCTCCGGAACCCCGAGCGGCTGCTCGGCAGGTTTATCAGTAGGGGCCGGTAACGGCTTTTGCGGCACGGTCGGGCCAGCGCTGACGATGACCATTTTGTCCGTGCTCAAGTGTTTGTTCAGTGCGGCTTTGACCTGTTCGACAGTCAGGCTCTGCGACTCACGCATGAAGTCATTCAGATAACTCAGCGGCAGGTTGTAGAAACCCATGGCGCCGAGCTGGCCGACGATGTCGGCGTTGCTGGCCGTGGACAGCGGGAAGCTGCCGGCCAGTTCACGCTTGGCGTCGTCGAGTTCTTTCTGGGTCGGGCCGGTTTTAAGGTAGTCGGCGAGTACGTCCTGCACCAGTTTCAACGTGCCTTCACTCATCTCGGCGCGGGTTTGCAAGTTGATCATGAACGGGCCGCGTGCCTGCATCGGGGTGAAGCCCGAATAGACGCCGTAGGCCAGGCCACGTTTCTCGCGCACTTCACTCATCAATCGGGTGCCGAAACCACCGCCGCCGAGGATCTGGTTGCCCAGGGACAGTGCGGCGTAGTCCGGATCGTCACGGTCGATGCCCAGTTGCGCAAGCATCAGGTTGGTCTGCTTGGACGGGAACTCGATGTGGCCGATGCTGGCTTTCGGTTCTTCAGGCTGCGCAATTTTCGCCAGTGCCGGGCCTTTCGGCAACGCGCTGGAGACTTGCGCGGCAATCGCCTCGGCTTCGGCGCGGGACAAATCACCCACCAGCGCAATCACCACGTTGCCGGCCGCGTAGGCTTTCTCGTGGAACGCCTTGACTTGCGCCACGGTAATCGCCGGGACGGTTGTCGCCGTGCCATCGCTGGAATGCGCGTAGGGGTGATCGCCGTACAAGCGGTTCATCAGCTCCAGGCTCGCCAGTTTGCCCGGGTTCTGCTTCTGGTATTCGAAACCGGCAAGCATCTGGTTCTTGATGCGCGCAAAGGAGTCGGCAGGGAAGGTTGGTTTGCCGACGACGTCGGAGAACAGTTTCAGCGCCGGTTCGCGCTTGTCTGCGGCGCTGAGGCTGCGCAGGGAAGCCAGTGCCATGTCTTTAAAGGCGCCGTTGCCAAAGTCTGCGCCCAGGCCTTCGAAGCCTTGAGCGATGGCGCCGACATCTTTTCCGGCCACACCTTCGTTGAGCATCGCGTTGGTCAGCAGTGCCAGACCGGGCGCGTTGCCGTCCTGGCTGCTGCCGGCGGCGAAAATCAGGCGCAGGTCGAACATCGGCAGCTCGCGGGCTTCGACGAACATCACCTTGGCGCCCTCGGCGGTGTTCCAGGTCTGTACGTCGAGCGAACGGTGGCTCGGCGCCTTGCCGTCGAGTTCACTCAGCGATTGCAGCTTCTGGCTGGACTTGGCCTTGTCGAGGGCTTCGCTGGCCGTGGAGTCTTCGCTTTTCGACAAATAGAACGCAGCAGAGCCGATCAGGGCGACAGCGATCAGGCCGATCAGGACCAGACGGGATTTTTTACGCTCACTCATGAGTCGTCTCCAGTGGCAGTACATGGGCGACGCTGAGACGTTCGCGGGTGAAATACAGCTTGGCGGCTTTCTGGATGTCTTGCGGTGTCACGCTTTCCAGGTCGGCGAGTTCGGTGTCCATGAGTTTCCAGGACAGGCCGACGGTTTCCAATTGGCCGATGGAGGTGGCCTGACTGGTGATCGAATCACGCTCGTAGACCAGGCCGGCGATGACCTGGGCGCGGACGCGTTCCAGTTCTTCGGCGGACGGCGCAGTGGTTTTCAGCTGATCGAGCAGCTTCCACAGGCCCGCTTCGACCTGGGCCATGGTTTTCTTTTTCTGGGTGTTCGGCGTTGCCGACAGGGTAAACAGACTGTCGCCGCGAGTGTAAGCGTCGTAACTCGACGAGCCACCGGACACCAGTTCTTCGCCGCGCTCCAGTTGCGTCGGGATGCGTCCGCTGTAGCCGCCGTCGAGCAGGGCCGAGATCAGGCGCAAGGCATTCACCGAGCGCTTGTCTTCGGCGGTGGCGATGCTCGGCACGTTGAAGCCCAGCATCAGGCTCGGCAACTGGGTCTGTACGTGAAGGGTGATCTGGCGTTCGCCAGGCTCGGCCAGTTCCAGCGGGATTTTCGCCGCTGGCACATCGCGTTTGGCGATCGGGCCGAAATAGCGCTGGGCCAGGGTTTTGACTTCGTCCGGGGTCACGTCGCCGACCACCACCAGCGTGGCGTTGTTCGGCACGTACCAGGATTGGTACCAGTGGCGCAGCTCTTCGACTTTCATGCGGTCCAGGTCAGCCATCCAGCCGATGGTCGGCGTGTGGTAACCGCTGGCCGGGAAAGCCATGGCCTTGAAGCGTTCGTAGGCCTTGGACATCGGTTTATCGTCGGTGCGCAGGCGACGTTCTTCCTTGATGACTTCGATCTCGCGGGCGAACTCGTCGGCCGGCAGGCGCAGGGTGGCCATGCGGTCGGCTTCCAGTTCGAAGGCCACGCCCAGGCGGTCGCGGGCCAGCACTTGGTAATACGCGGTGAAGTCATCGCTGGTGAACGCGTTCTCTTCGGCACCGAGGTCGCGCAGGATCAGCGACGCTTCGCCGGGGCCGACTTTCTCGCTGCCCTTGAACATCATGTGCTCGAGGGCGTGGGACAAACCGGTCTGGCCCGGCGTCTCGTAACTCGAGCCGACCTTGTACCAGACTTGGGAAACCACCACTGGCGCACGATGGTCTTCGCGCACAACGACCTTCAGGCCGTTATCCAGAGTGAATTCGTGGGTGGGTTGTGGATCGGCAGCCAGGGCCGAGAGGGGCAGACAAACTGTGCTGAGCAGCAGGCCTGCAGCGCGGCGGGCTAAAGCATTCATTCGTTTTTAAACCTGTTGAGCTGCCCGCTTGGCTTAGCGTCGGCGGGCGAGAGGGTGCTAGGATACTGGTCCGTTTTACTGGCGGCCACGTCTATCAGGCCTTTGATCGGCCGGACGGTTGCATGGGTTACCTGCGGAACCTTGGTTTTGTCAGCTAAACTCTGCGTTTTCGCAGAAGATGCCGTACCAGTCCTTCGTATTAGTCAACCTTTGAGGTGCTGTTTGCACCTCGACAAAATGTTGCGCGTGAACAAGCTGGGTCAATCGCAGTCTGTTCTGCATCGAATATTTATTTGCCGGGGCGCCCTTTGGCGCGTCGCTACCGTGAGATAGCCGTCCTCCATGTTTGGTTCCAACGACGACAAGAAGACCCCAGCTGCGGCTGGCGAGAAGAAAAGCCTGTTCGGATGGCTGCGCAAAAAGCCGCAGGAACCCGTCGTCGAACAGCCACAGCCAATTCCTGAGCCAACACCCGCGCCGGTAATAGAAGAAGCACCGGCGCCGGTTGTCTTGCCGATGGCCGAGCCGGTGCTGCAGCCGGTCGCCGAGGCTGAACCCGAAGTCATTGCCGAGCATCCGCTGGCACCCGCTCCAGAGCCGTGGCTGACGTTGCCAGTGGCGGAAGAGCCGGTGGCCTTGGTCGAAGATGAGCTGGCGCCGCATGTGACGCCGACGATTCCTGCACCGACTGCTTTTGCACCTGAGCCTGTTCAAACGCCGGTCATTGAGCCTGTCGTTGCGCCGGTTATCGTGACTGAGCCTGAGCCGGTTGTTCCGGAGCCTGTGATTCCTGCGTTCGTCGCTCCTGTGGTTGAAGCACCTGCGCCTGCGCCTGCTCCTGTCATTGCTCCGGTAGTCGCCGCGCCCGCAGTTCCCGCCGAAGTCCCGGCCGAGCCGCCGCGTAGCGAAGAAACCAAAGCCGGTTTCTTCGCCCGCCTCAAGCAAGGCCTGTCCAAGACCAGCGCCAGCATTGGCGAAGGCATGGCCAGCCTGTTCCTGGGCAAGAAAATCATCGATGACGAACTGCTCGAAGACATCGAAACCCGTCTGCTGACCGCCGACGTCGGGGTCGAGGCGACCTCGGTCATCATCCAGCGCCTGACCCAAAAGGTTGCGCGCAAGGAGCTGGCCGATGCCGACGCGCTGTACAAATCCCTGCAGGCTGAACTCGCCGCGATGCTCAAGCCTGTCGAGCAGCCGCTGAAAATCACCTCGCAGAACAAGCCTTTCGTGATTCTGGTGGTCGGCGTCAACGGTGCCGGCAAAACCACCACCATTGGCAAACTCGCGAAGAAGCTGCAACTCGAAGGCAAGAAAGTCATGCTCGCGGCCGGTGACACCTTCCGCGCCGCCGCCGTTGAGCAATTGCAGGTCTGGGGCGAGCGCAACAAGATCCCGGTCATCGCCCAGCACACCGGTGCCGACTCCGCTTCGGTTATCTTCGACGCCGTACAGGCCGCCAAGGCCCGTGGCATTGATGTGCTGATCGCCGACACCGCCGGTCGCCTGCACACCAAAGACAATTTGATGGAAGAGCTGAAAAAGGTTCGCCGGGTTATCAGCAAACTCGACGCCGACGCGCCGCACGAAGTGCTCCTGGTGCTCGACGCCGGTACTGGCCAGAACGCAATCAGCCAAGCCAAGCAATTCAACCAGACCGTCGAACTGACCGGCCTGGCGCTGACCAAGCTCGACGGCACCGCCAAGGGCGGGGTGATTTTCGCCCTGGCCAAGCAATTTGGTTTGCCGATTCGCTACATCGGCGTCGGTGAAGGCATCGATGACTTGCGTACTTTTGAAGCAGAACCCTTTGTCCAGGCACTGTTTGCCGAGCGGGAGCGTTCATGATTCGTTTCGAACAGGTCGGTAAACGCTACCCGAACGGTCACGTCGGCTTGCATGAGCTGAGCTTTCGAGTCCGTCGGGGCGAATTCTTGTTTGTAACCGGCCATTCCGGCGCCGGTAAAAGCACCTTGTTGCGGCTGCTGCTGGCGATGGAGCGTCCGACCACCGGCAAATTGCTGCTGGCCGGCCAGGACCTCGCCACCATCAGCAATGCGCAGATTCCGTACTTGCGCCGGCAGATTGGCGTGGTGTTCCAGAACCACCAACTGCTATTTGATCGCACGGTGTTCAACAACGTCGCTCTGCCGTTACAGATTCTTGGGCTGTCCAAGGCCGAGATCGTCAAGCGCGTGGATTCGGCGCTTGAGCGTGTCGCGCTGTCGGATAAAACCGATCTGTACCCCGGCGACCTGTCCACCGGGCAGCAACAGCGCGTCGGCATCGCTCGCGCCATCGTCCACCGTCCGGCCTTGCTGCTGGCGGACGAACCCACCGGTAACCTCGATCCGCGTCTGGCGGCCGAGATCATGGGCGTGTTCGAAGACATCAACCGCCTGGGCACCAGCGTGCTGATCGCCAGTCACGACCTGGCCTTGATCGCCCGCATGCGTCATCGGATGCTGACCCTGCAACGCGGCCGATTGATCGGCGACGGGGAGGCGGGCGTATGAGTGCGACACGCAGCCCCAAGGTTTCCGAGCGCGTGGCGCCGAAAGCCGCCGATCCGCAACCGCAGAAGAAAAAGCGCAACGATGACGACGGCCCGGATTTCGCCACGTTGTTTCGTGCCTGGGTTGAAAGCCATCGCGCCAGTCTGCTGGACAGCTTGCGTCGGTTGGGTAAACAGCCAATCGGGAGCTTTTTCACCTGCATGGTGATGGCGGTCGCCCTGAGCTTGCCGATGGGCCTGTCACTTTTGCTGAGTAACGTCGAGCGTCTCGGCGGTTCCTGGCAGCGAGCGGCGCAGATTTCCCTGTACCTGCAACTCGAGGCCGGCCCGGCTGAAGGCGAGTCGTTGCGCGAGCAGATCAAAGGCATGCCTGGCGTAGCTGATGCTGAATATATCGGCCGAGATCAGGCGCTGGAAGAGTTCCAGCAGCAGTCCGGACTGGGCGAGGCGCTTAAGGAACTGCCGGAAAACCCGCTGCCAGGCGTGGTGCTGGTGACCCCGAACGAAGTCGACAAGCCCGCTCTTGAAGCATTACGACAAAAACTTTCCGAGCTGCCCAAGGTACAACAGGCTCAACTTGATCTAGTCTGGGTCGAGCGTCTGGCAGCGATCCTCAAGCTGGGTGACCGTTTTGTCTTCGGTCTGACCGTGCTTCTGGTTTCTGCATTACTTTTGGTGATAGGCAATACCATTCGTCTTCATATTGAAAACCGCCGCACAGAGATAGAAGTGATTAAACTCGTCGGCGGCACGGACAGCTATGTGCGCAGGCCCTTTCTGTACATGGGGGCGCTTTATGGCTTCGGTGCGGGGATTCTTTCCTGGGGTGTATTGGCGTTTGGCCTTGATTGGCTGAACGACGCAGTTGTCGGGCTGGCCGGTTTGTATGGCAGTGATTTTGCGCTGGCCGGAGTGCCAGTTGCCGACGGTCTGTCTCTCTTGCTTGGCGCGGTGCTGTTGGGGTATATCGGTGCATGGATTGCAGTCGCACGCCACCTGAGGGAGCTTGCGCCTAAGTAGTATCATTTTGCTCGTATTGACCTTTCAGCGTTTATGGGAACTTGTCTTTCGGTTTCCGGTCAATTTTCGCAGTGCTGAACTGCACGAGTTATGTAAGTCGGAGGTTTTTTCGTATGACCAATTCTTTGCAACCTGCATATGCTCTGGTCCCGGGTGCGAACCTGGAGGCCTATGTGCACACCGTGAACAGCATTCCATTGCTGACTCCGGAGCAGGAGCGTGAACTGGCCGAGAGTCTCTATTATGAGCAGGATTTGGGGGCGGCTCGGCAGATGGTGCTCGCCCACCTGCGTTTTGTTGTACATATCGCCCGTAGCTATTCCGGCTACGGCCTGGCTCAGGCTGACCTGATCCAGGAAGGTAACGTCGGTCTGATGAAGGCGGTGAAGCGCTTCAACCCGGAAATGGGTGTGCGTCTGGTTTCGTTCGCAGTGCACTGGATCAAGGCGGAAATTCACGAGTTCATCCTGCGCAACTGGCGCATTGTGAAAGTCGCGACCACCAAGGCCCAGCGCAAGCTGTTCTTCAACCTGCGCAGCCAGAAGAAACGTCTGGCGTGGCTGAACAACGAGGAAGTCCACCGTGTGGCGGAAAGCCTCGGCGTAGAGCCGCGGGAAGTGCGCGAGATGGAAAGTCGCCTGACCGGCCATGACATGGCCTTCGACCCGGCCGCGGAAGCGGACGACGACAGCGCTTTCCAGTCGCCGGCCAACTACCTGGAAGACCACCGGTACGACCCGGCGCGTCAACTGGAAGATGCCGACTGGAGCGACAACTCCAACCACAACCTGCACGAAGCGCTCGAAGTGCTGGACGACCGCAGCCGTGACATCCTCTACCAGCGCTGGCTGGCGGAAGAAAAAGCTACGCTGCACGACCTGGCGCAGAAGTACAACGTGTCGGCCGAGCGTATTCGTCAGCTTGAAAAGAGCGCGATGAACAAGCTCAAGTTGTCGATCGCCGCCTGACCTGCGAAGCGGCAATAAAAAACGCCCCGATCAGTGATGATCGGGGCGTTTTTGTGTGTGCCTACTAGTCACAAGCCGCCTCCTGTAGGAGCGAGCCTTGCTCGCGAAGGCGGTGTATCAGTCGATGAAGGGGTTGGCTGACATACCGCCTTCGCGGGCAAGCCTCGCTCCTACGGGTTATTTGCGTCGTCTCGGACTCGTTATTGGGACCAAGGTGCCCGGCGTGAATCATTAATGCCAACCAGATAGCTATCGCCACCCAACTGGCTCATCTGCTGCCGAATCCACCCGGCCCGACGCGCAACATAGTTGGTCGGATGGCTTGCACTCCACACCCGCGGGTTTGGCAGCACCGCCGCGAGCAAGCTCGATTGCTGGCGACTAAGACCTTTAGCGCTCACACCAAAGTGATGCCGGGCTGCCGCTTCCGCGCCAAACACCCCGTCATCCCACTCGACGCTGTTCAGGTATACCTCAAGAATCCGCTGCTTGGGCCAGAGCACCTCGATCAAGCCGGTGAACCACGCCTCCAGGCCTTTACGCAGCCAACTGCGGCCGGACCACAAAAACAGATTCTTCGAGACTTGCTGGCTCAGGGTGCTGGCACCGCGAATCGAACCGCCGAGCTCGTTATGGGCCAGGGCTTTCTGGATCGCCCCAAAGTCAAAACCCCAATGCTCCGGGAATTTCTGATCCTCGCCCGCGATCACGGCGACTTTCAGGTCGTCAGAGATTTCATCCCAGGGCTTCCAGGTGCGTTGCAAGTCAATGGGCTCGCCGTCGAACCAGGATTCGACCTTGCGCTCGACCATCAATGCCGTTCCCGGTGGCGGGACTACGCGAAAGATCAGCACCAGCAGCACGCTGCCGCCCGCGAACCAGAGCACGGCCTTGGTAAATCGTCTTAAAAATAAACGCAGCATAGAGATGACTTGGCCGAACCCGTTGAGCGGGCCATTATACAGACCCTGTGGATCGAGTCTGACTGGAGTTCTTCATGCTGCGTGGCTTTCTGATGCTGGCCGCTTTCTTCGGCTTCACCGGCGTTGCCCTTGGCGCGTTCGCCGCCCACGGCCTGAAAAACCGTCTGACTCCCGAGTACCTGGCGATTTTCCATACCGGCGTCACCTACCAACTGGTGCACACCCTGGCGTTGCTGGGTGTGGCGCTGCTGGCCACGCAGATTCCGGGACGCTTGATCACTTGGGCCGGCGCCTCGTTTGCCATCGGCATCCTGCTGTTTTCCGGCAGCCTGTACTTGCTGACCCTGACCGGCGTCAGCAAGCTGGGGATCGTCACCCCCTTCGGCGGCCTGGCATTCCTGGTCGGCTGGTTCTGCCTGGGGCTTGCCGCCTGGCGGTTGAGCTGACCGGGCAGTCCATTTCATGACGAATGGCTTGGGTCGCCAAGACTGATCGGGCTAGAATGCCAGCCCCTAAAAATGATGGCGGCATTCGGTATGCGCATTCAGTTGAACGGCGAATCCCTTGAACTGCCCGACGGTGAAACCGTTGCGGCCCTGCTGACCCGTCTGGAACTGACCGGACGCCGGGTGGCGGTCGAACTCAATCTGGATATCGTCCCGCGCAGCCAACATGCAGAAACCACGCTCAACGATGGCGATTCCGTCGAAGTGGTCCACGCCATCGGCGGCGGCTAGTCGCCCGGCCCGCAAGGGCACAGAATTCTGCAAGAACCTCACCCCTACAGAGGATTTCCCATGAGCATCGTTCGTAGCGACAAGCCCTTCGTCCTGGCCGGTCGTACTTACCAGTCGCGTTTGCTGGTAGGCACCGGCAAGTACCGCGACATGGAAGAAACCCGCCTGGCCATCGAAGCTTCGGGTGCCGAGATCGTCACCTTCGCCGTGCGCCGTACCAATCTGGGCCAGATCGAAGGCGAGCCGAACCTGCTCGAAGTGCTGTCGCCGGATCGCTACACCTTCCTGCCGAACACCGCGGGCTGCTACGACGCCATTGAAGCCGTGCGCACCTGCCGCCTGGCCCGTGAGCTGCTCGATGGGCACAATCTGGTGAAGCTGGAAGTGCTGGCCGACCAGAAAACCCTGTTCCCCAACGTGATCGAAACCCTCAAGGCCGCCGAAACGCTGGTCAAGGAAGGCTTCGACGTGATGGTCTATACCAGCGATGACCCGATCATCGCCCGTCAATTGGCGGAAATCGGCTGCATCGCGGTCATGCCGCTCGCCGGTCTGATCGGTTCGGGCCTGGGGATCTGCAACCCGTACAACCTGCAGATCATCCTCGAAGAAGCCAAGATTCCCGTGCTGGTGGATGCCGGTGTCGGTACCGCTTCCGACGCCACCATCGCCATGGAACTGGGTTGCGAAGCCGTGCTGATGAACTCGGCCATCGCCCACGCCCAGCAGCCGATCATGATGGCTGAAGCCATGAAACACGCCATCGTCGCGGGCCGCCTGGCCTACCTCGCCGGTCGCATGCCGAAAAAACTCTATGCCAGCGCCTCCTCGCCGCTGGATGGTCTGATCAAGTAAGAGCCATTGATGACTGAATCAAACGACACGCCAATCCAGACGGAAGAAGGCGACGAGCGCCAACACCGCCGCATCAAGAGTTTCGTGATGCGCGCCGGGCGCATGACCGAAGGCCAGCAACGCGGTCTGGACCAGGGCACGCCGCTGTTCGTGCTGCCATTGGCCGACGCACCGGTAGACTTCGACCAAGTGTTCGGTCGCTCGGCGCCGCGCTCGCTGGAAATCGGTTTCGGCATGGGCCATTCGCTGCTGGAAATGGCCGCGGCCTCGCCAGAACAGGATTTCATTGGCGTGGAAGTGCACCGTCCGGGTGTCGGCGCGCTGCTCAATGGCGTTCTGACGCAGGGCTTGACCAACCTGCGGGTCTACGATTGCGATGCAATCGAAGTGCTCAACCGTTGCGTGGCCGACAACAGCCTCGATCGCCTGATGCTGTTTTTCCCGGATCCATGGCACAAGAGTCGTCACCACAAGCGTCGTATCGTTCAGGCGTCGTTCGCTGAGCTGGTGCGCAGCAAGTTGAAGGTCGGTGGCATTCTGCACATGGCCACCGACTGGGAACCCTACGCCGAGTACATGCTGGAAGTGATGAACGTCGCGCCGGGTTATCGCAACCTGGCCGAAGACGGCAAATGCGTACCGCGCCCGACCGAACGCCCGATCACCAAGTTCGAACGCCGCGGCGAGCGACTTGGGCATGGCGTTTGGGACCTGAAGTTCGAAAAACAGTCCTGAGCCGTAACGCTGTAAAAACGGTGGGAGCGAGCCTGCTCGCGATGGCGGTCTGACAGTCAACGAAGATGTTGAATGTTATGACGCCATCGCGAGCAGGCTCGCTCCCACATTTGCTTTATGCCGTGTTCAAGATCGGCGTCTGGCCGCCGAAAGCTCTATGCCCCCAATTGTAAAGGAAGACAAGGTTTTGAAATTCATCCTCGTCTGCATCCTGTTGTTCATCGCCCTGCCTTCAATGGCTCACGGACAGACGCTGACGATCGACGACTACTTTCAACGTGCCCAGGATGCAGCTGATCAAATCAAACGTAACGCGGATGAGTTGGTCAGGCTGGAAGCAAGCGGGGAGCTGGATTTCAAGAACAAGCCCGAGCAAATAGGCAACATGGAAGGTGATCTGGAGGCCTTCAAATACAATTTGAAGATGGCGTCTGACGGTGGGCATCCCATCGCGAGCTATTTGCTGGCTAATACCCTGAGCAAACCGGGCCCTACCGAACAACAGCGCAGGGAAACCTGTGAGCTTTATGAAAAAGCCATGGATCAAGGCTTTTTGGCGGCAGCCGTCGCCTACTTCCATCGGTGCGATCAGGACTCGATGAAGTCTGACCGACGCGATGCCGGTCACTTGAAATATCTGCAGACGCTTGAGGAGCTGCTTCAGGAGCCAGATATTTTTGCTGATTTTTATCCGATGCCGGCCAAGCGCGCCCTGTGCTTTCAGGACTTGCAGCCAGGCTTGTCAAAAGAACGAGTGATAGGGTCCTTGCAGGCGCGTGCTGTCGCATTGATGCTGGCCGAAGATCAGTACCGGGCCGAGGCCAATTACATTCTGGCAATGAGCCGAGTCAATGAGAGTGGCAGGCTCGACCGTCAGAATGTTGTGTATCTGGACAAGGCCGAAGCGCTGGGCTGCCACGACTTTATGGGGATCAGTGCCAGGATCCGAAGCGAAGCCAAGTCCGTGGGCAAGCCATAAAGGGCATTCGCAATACAAAAAATGTGGGAGCGGGTTTGCCAGCGATGGCGGTCTGACAGTCAACGAAGATGTTGAATGTTATGACGTCATCGCGAGCAGGCTCGCTCCCACAGTTGTTTTGGGTGTAGTCAAAGGTCAGCGGCGGTCGGCGACGACGCCGATCAGCACCAGCACCACCAACAACACCGGCGCCAGGCTGTAGTTGTTGAACTGGCTCAGGCCTTTGATGATCCACGGGGTGGCGTAGATCAACGCGACGCCGCTGCCGACCATGCACACCAATGCCATCAGCGGGACGCGCAAGGCGCCGGCGATGCTGCCCAGGCGCTGGTCGACCCAGACTTTGATATCGGCGCCAAACAACACCAGCAGACAGCCCACCAGCGCCAGAGAGATTTCCGACAGGTTGCTGCGGCTCCAGCGGGAGACGGTGGCGAGCAGGTCGAGTATCAAATCCATTCGTTTTCCCCTAAGGCTGAAATCAGCTCAGAAATGTTTGCAGCAAGTCATTGAGAAACAGCTGTCCGCGATCAGTCGCCGCCAGACGTGACGGTTCGACCCGCAACAGGCCGCTTTGTTCGGCTTCCCGCCGGCCTTCGGCGAGGCTTTCCAGCGGCAGTCCGGTGCGCTCCGGATACAGGCGCGATTCCACGCCTTCCGTCAGGCGCAGGGCGTTCATCAGGAAGTCGAACGGCAGCTCGTCGTTGGTCAGCGCTTTCTCTCCGGCCTTGAAGCTTTTCGCCGGGTTCAGGTAATCCTTCGGCAGGCGCGTTTTCCAGGTGCGCACGATGCGCCCGTCCGGATGGCTGAGCTTGCCGTGGGCACCGGCACCGATGCCGATGAAGTCGCCGAAACTCCAGTAATTGAGGTTATGCCGCGCCGGGCGACCAGGCTGAGCATAAGCCGAGACTTCGTATTGCGCGTAACCGTGTTCGGCAAGCAGCGCCTGACCGGCTTCCTGAATGTCCCACAGCGTGTCGTCTTCCGGCAGCGTCGGCGGCTGGTTCCAGAACACCGTGTTCGGCTCCAGCGTCAGTTGATACCAGGACAAATGCGTCGGCTTCAGGGCGATGGCCTGGCGCAGGTCGTTTAACGCATCGTCCAGCGACTGATCCGGCAAGCCGTGCATCAAGTCCAGGTTGAAGTTATCGAACCCGGCCTGACGCGCCATGCCGGCAGCACGCACCGCTTCGTCGCCGTTGTGAATCCGCCCCAGGGCCTTGAGCTTCTCTTCCTGAAAACTCTGGATGCCGATCGACAGGCGATTGATGCCCAGCGCGCGGTAGGCGACGAATTTCTCTTGCTCGAACGTTCCCGGATTGGCTTCCAGGGTGATTTCGATGTCGCTGGCGAACGCAATCCGCTGCTCGACGCCTTTGAGCAAACGACCCAGGGCTTCGGCGCTGAACAGGCTCGGCGTGCCGCCACCGAAGAAAATCGAGCTCAGCTCACGACCGTAAACCGCATGCAGGTCCTGATCGAGGTCGGCCAGCAACGCGTCGACGTACTCTTCTTCCGGCAGCACCGGGCTGGCAGTGTGGGAGTTGAAGTCGCAATAAGGGCATTTGCGCACACACCACGGAATGTGGATGTACAACGCAAGGGGCGGCAGCACGGGGAGCGCGGCCCGAGGCGAGGGGGCGGCACCGCCGAAAATCAGCGGTGACGCGGATGAGTCGTGGGTCATATCAGGCCTAGACGCTGGCGCAGCAGATCCATTGCACGGGCGCGGTGGCTGATGAGGTTCTTCTCGCTCGGGCTCAGTTCGGCGCTGGAGCAATCGCGCGACGGCACCCAGAACAGCGGGTCGTAGCCAAACCCGTGTTCACCGCTGGCCGCCGTCAAGATGCGCCCGTGCCACAGGCCTTCGCAGAGGATCGGCAGCGGATCGTCGGCATGTCGCACCAGCGCCAGCACGCAGACGAACTGTGCGCCGCGCTCAGATTCCGGCACATCCTTCAACGCATCGAGCAGTTTGGCGTTGTTCGCCGCATCACCCTGGCCATCCGCGTAACGAGCCGAATAGATACCCGGCGCACCGCCAAGGAAATCCACCGCTAGCCCGGAATCGTCGGCCAGCGCCGGCAAACCGGAGATGCGCGCGGCGTTGCGGGCCTTGAGGATGGCATTCTCGACGAACGACAGTCCGGTTTCTTCAGGCTCGACGCTGCTGAACTCGCCGATCGAGCGCAGTTGCACCGACTCGCCGAGCATGGCCTGGAGTTCCTTGAGTTTGCCGGCGTTATGGCTGGCCAGTACGAGTTGCGTGAAGTTCATCATTCGCCGGGGAAAAGCTCTTGGTTGAAATTGATGGTGTTGATTTTATCGCCGTTCTGCACCTTGATCTCGAAGGTGCGGACTTCCTGCTGATCCACCGGGAACTGGGCGATGTAGTAGATCGCGCCCTGTTCGGTGATCTGTTTGAATTTCAGCGGCACACTTTGGCTGGTCAGGTCTTTGACCGTCCCGCTGACCTGAGCCATCTGGGGTTTGCCTTCCTTGATTACCGAAACGTTGATCACGCCTTGATTCTTGCTACGGGTGAGCTCCGCGGCTTTAGCGATATCAGGGGTCAGAAAGGTCGAGTTGAAGGTGTTGTAATGCACCGTCACATCACCAAACTTCTCCTGACGATCACCTTTGATGACGTCGGCGGCCATGGCCGTGACGCTCAGGCAGGCAGTAAGTACAAACAGCGCTAGACGACCCATGATCGTTCTCCTTGGAATGTCGTGGTTCAGACCGCGATTTTGTGATCCTGCAACCCTGGGCTGCTGACGCGGTAAATACCGATTTCACCTAATAGATTAGGCCATAGCTTACTGGCCCACCCGTGGCGGTGTTGTTGATCCACGGCCAGCCGATCAATGACCTTGGCTTCACGTTCGCGACACAACGCTTCAAAGTCTTCGAAGGTGCAGAAGTGGATGTTCGGCGTGTTGTACCAGGTGTATGGCAGAAACTCCGACACCGGCATCCGGCCCTTGCTCGCCAGGTACCAGCGGCAGCGCCAGTGACCGAAGTTGGGGAAGGTGATGATGCACTGGCGGCCGACCCGCAGCATTTCGTCGAGGATCCTGTCCGGGTAATGCACGGCTTGCAGCGCCTGGGTCATGACCACGACGTCGAAGCTGTTGCTGGCGAAGTTGCCGAGGCCCTTGTCCAGGTCCTGCTCGATCACGTTGATGCCCTTGGCCACGCATTCGGCGATGTTGTCCGGATCGTTTTCCAGGCCATAGCCCGTCACTTGTTTGTTATCGCGCAGCCAGGTCAGCAGTTCGCCGTCACCGCAACCGAGGTCGAGCACGCGGCTGCCAGCGGGGATCCATTCCTGGATGATTTCCAGATCAGCTCTCATGGCTTTCTCACAACGTAATGCGGTTCATGTAATTGCTGAAGGCCTGCAAGTATCGCGGGATCGGAATCAGGAAGGCGTCGTGGCCTTGCGGAGCGTCGATCTCGAGGTAGCAAACGTCCTTCTTGGCCGCCATTAGCGCATTCACCAGTTCCCGCGAGCGGGCAGGGGAGAAGCGCCAGTCGGTGGTGAAAGACATCACGCAGAACTTGGCCTGGGCATTGGCGAAGGTTTTCGCCAGGTCATCGTCGAAGTTGGCTGCCGGGTCGAAGTAGTCCAGCGCCTTGGTCATCAGCAGGTACGTGTTGGCGTCGAAACGCCCGGAGAACTCTTCGCCCTGATAACGCAGGTAGCTTTCAACCTGGAATTCGACGCTGTGGAAGTCGTAGTTGAGCTTTTCGCTCTTGAGGCCACGACCGAATTTCTCACCCATCGAGTCATCCGACAGGTAGGTGATGTGCCCGACCATCCGCGCCAGCATCAAACCGCGCTTGGGGATCACGCCCGCCTCTTGGAACGAGCCGCCGTGGAAATCGGGGTCGGTGAGGATCGCCTGGCGCGCCACTTCGTTGAAGGCGATGTTCTGCGCCGACAACTTGGGGGCCGAGGCGATGGCCAGACAATGACGAATGCGGTCGGGGTAGGTGATGCTCCACTGCATCGCCTGCATGCCGCCGAGGCTGCCGCCGATTACGGCGGCCCATTGGCGAATGCCGAGCAGGTCGGCCAGGCGCGCCTGGCTGTGCACCCAGTCTTCCACGGTCAGGACCGGGAAGTCAGCGCCAAACGGCTTGCCGGTCTCCGGATTGATGCTGCTGGGGCCGGTGGAGCCGTTGCAGCCGCCGAGGTTGTTCAGGCTGACCACGAAGAATTTGTTGGTGTCGATCGGCTTGCCGGGGCCGATGCAACTGTCCCACCAACCGGGTTTGCGGTCGTCGGGGCTGTGGAAGCCGGCAGCGTGATGGTGACCCGACAAGGCGTGGCAGATCAGCACGGCGTTGCTCGCCGTGGCGTTCAGCGTGCCGTAGGTTTCGTAAATGAGGTCATAAGCTGGGAGCGAACGGCCACAGGCCAGGGCCAGGGGTTCACTGAAGTGCGCCACTTGCGGCGTCACCAGACCAACAGAATCGGCGGGAAAGGCAGTTGGCATCGACCCTGCTCTCGTTGAAATGAGGCGTAAGTCTAAAGACCGGTGGGGTCAGCGGCAAGCAAAGGGCGGGCCTGATTTTATTCAGCTGGACCGAGACGCGGCATTCGCGGGCAAGCCTCGCTCCTACAGGGATTGCGTCATCTTGCAGGCGCGAGGCTTGCCCGCGAAGAACGATGACGCGGTTAACCTGGCGGACGCAGCAGATCCGGCAAATCCGGCAGCTTCTTCGGCGAACAGATCCGCACCCGCTTCTGCCGGTTCAACTCCCCGCTGATCAAACTGACCTGACTCTTGGACACCCCAAACGCCTTGGCCAGAAACGCCATCAGATACGCGTTGGCCTTGCCTTCGACCGGCGGTGCGGTCAGGCGAATCTTCAGCCGATCCCCGTGCAGCCCGCAGAAGTCATCGCTGCGGGCTGCCGGTTGCAGGTGACATTCCAGAATCAGATCATCACCGTCCCAGCGAAAGTAGCTCATCAGATCAGGCCGAGCAGCCCCATCGGCATCAGGGCGAAGTTCGCAAGGCGCGGGATCAGCCAGCTTTGCAGCAACTGGATCACGATAAACGCGAAGATCGGCGAGATGTCGAGGCCACCCAGGTTGGGAATGATCCGACGAAACGGGGCGAGTACCGGTTCAGTGATCTGCGCGACCAGTTCTGCACCTGGGTTGTGGCTGCCTGGGGCGACCCAGGACAGAATCACGCTGATGATCATCGCCCAGAAAATAATGTTCAAGAACAGAGAGAAGAGGGCGATCAGGGCCCATGGCACCAGGAACAGCCAGTCGACCATGAAGCCTTTGAGCAGCAGGATCACCGCGATCAGCAGCATTTGAATGATCAGCGCCAATACCAGTGACGACATGTCCAGCCCGAACATGCTCGGGATGACCCGGCGCAGCGGCTTGAGCAGCGGTTGGGTGGCCTTAACGATGAACTGGCAGAGCGGGTTGTAGAAGTTCGCCCGAACCAGTTGCAGGATGAAGCGCATCAGTACGATCAGCAGGTACAGGCTGCCCAGGGTTTTAATTATGAAAATGGCAGCGTCATTGAGTCCAAGCATCATTAATTCCTTTGTAAGAGCTGATTAGCGGCCAAGTTGCTCAGCCATCTCGGCCGAACGGTGAGCAGCGGCGCCGAGTGCTTTTTCGACCAGCGCTTCAAAGCCGCCGGCCTGGAACGATTTGATTGCTGCTTCCGTGGTGCCCGCAGGGGACGTCACGCGACGGCGTAATTCAGCAGCGTCGACATCACTGGCAACCGCCATGTGTGCGGCACCCAACGCGGTTTGTACCGTCAATTGTGCGGCGATGTCCGCTGGCAGGCCGAGTTTCACGCCAGCGGCGGTCATGGCTTCAATCAGCAGGAAGAAGTACGCCGGACCCGAGCCGGAAACGGCGGTGACCGCGTCCAGTTGCTGCTCTTCGTTCAGCCACAGGGCAATGCCGACGGCCGACAACAGCTCTTCGGCTTGCTGACGTTGCTCAGCGTTTACTTCGGCGGTGGCAAACAAACCGCTTACGCCCTGACGCAGCAGCGCCGGGGTGTTGGGCATGCAGCGCACGATCGGCTGGGCGCCGAGCCAGTTGTTCATGCTGGCGCAGGTGATGCCGGCCGCAATCGAAACCACCAGTTGATTCGGTTTCAGGCTTGGGCGAATCGCTTCGCACACGGCTTTCATGGCCTGCGGCTTGACCGCCAGCACTACCACGTCAGCGTCTTGAATGGCATCGGCATTGTCGGCGAATACTTCAACGCCATGTTCAGCCTGCACCTTGGCGCGGGTTTCGGCGCCCGGATCGCTGGCGCGGATCTGTGCGGCGTCCAGGCCTTTGGCGCGAAGACCGCCGATGAGGCTGGCGGCCATGTTTCCGGCACCGATAAAGGCAATACGAGTCTTGCTCATGTCAGGTCCTTATCAAGAGAGGCGTCAGCCATTGTCATGGTTGACCGTAGTCGCGGGCGCCAAACAGGGCCGTACCGATGCGGACCCAAGTGGCACCCTGGGCGATGGCCGACTCGAGGTCGTGGCTCATGCCCATGGAAAGTGTGTCGAGCGGCAGATTCAGGCTGGTTTGCAGGCTTTGCACGGCAGCAAAAGCGGCATCCTGGGCGGCGCGATCTTCAGTCGGCTCAGGGATCGCCATCAACCCTCGCAACTTGATGCGCGGCAATTCGCTGATGGACTTGGCCAGGGCCGGCAGGTCGGCCGGGGTGCAGCCGGATTTGCTGGCTTCACCGCTGACATTGACCTGTATACAGATGTTCAAGGGCGGCAGATCGGCAGGGCGTTGTTCGGACAGGCGTTGTGCGATTTTCAAGCGATCCACGGAATGCACCCAGGCGAAGTGCTCGGCGATAGCGCGAGTCTTGTTCGATTGAATGGGGCCGATGAAGTGCCAGATCAAGGGCAGGTCGGCCAATTCGAGCTGTTTGCCCAAGGCTTCCTGCAAGTAATTCTCGCCAAAATCGCTCACGCCTGCGGCATACGCCTCGCGCACGGCCTCGGCAGGCTTGGTCTTGCTCACCGCCAGCAGTTGAACGCTGTGCTCGTCGCGGTGGGCGGCAAGGGCGGCGGCGCGGATGCGCGAACTAACCTGAAGAATGTTGTCTGCTATCGTGGACATCAAAGAGGCGCCGGCGGTTTGAAGGTTGGCGGCATTCTACTGGAATTGAGGAGCGCTATGGATATCACTGAGCTGCTGGCCTTCAGCGCTAAACAGGGCGCGTCCGACCTGCACCTGTCTGCCGGCCTGCCACCGATGATTCGCGTCGACGGCGACGTGCGGCGCATCAACCTGCCGGCCCTGGACCACAAACAGGTGCATGAGCTGATCTACGACATCATGAACGACACCCAGCGGGTGGACTTCGAGAAACACCTGGAGACTGATTTTTCCTTCGAAGTGCCCGGCGTGGCGCGTTTCCGGGTCAACGCCTTCAACCAGAACCGGGGGGCGGGTGCGGTATTCCGGACCATCCCGTCGAAAGTCCTGAGCATGGACGACCTCGGCATGGGCGAGGTGTTTCGCAAGATCACCGAGGCCCCGCGGGGCCTGGTGCTGGTGACCGGCCCCACCGGTTCCGGCAAGTCCACCACCCTGGCGGCGATGATCGATTACCTGAACAACCATCGCCATCACCACATCCTCACCATCGAAGACCCCATCGAATTCGTCCATGAATCGCGTAAATGTCTGATCAACCAGCGCGAAGTCCACCGTGATACCCGTAGCTTCGCCACGGCCCTGCGCTCGGCGCTGCGGGAAGACCCCGACGTGATTCTGGTGGGGGAGATGCGTGACCTGGAGACCATTCGCCTGGCATTGACCGCCGCCGAGACCGGTCACCTGGTGTTCGGCACGCTGCACACCACGTCAGCGGCGAAGACCATCGACCGGGTGGTGGACGTGTTTCCGGGGGACGAGAAATCGATGGTGCGGTCGATGCTGTCCGAGTCGTTACTGGCGGTGGTGTCGCAGACCCTGATCAAGAAGATCGGCGGTGGGCGCATTGCGGCGCACGAAATCATGCTCGGCACGTCGGCGATCCGTAACCTGATCCGCGAAGACAAGGTGGCGCAGATGTACTCGTCGATTCAGACCGGGGGTAGCCTGGGGATGCAGACGCTGGACATGTGTTTAAAGGACTTGGTGACCAAGGGCTTGATCAGCCGGGAGCATGCCCGGGAGAAGGCGCGGACGCCGGATAACTTCTGAGGAGGCCAGAAACGCCTTCGCGGGCAAGCCTCGCTCCTACAGGTCAGGCATGTGCCGCAAAAAATGGCACGTAACCTGTAGGAGCGAGGCTTGCCCGCGAAGAGGGCGTCATGACCGAAGCAAGTGCCGGGTCTGACCCCGGGACTTCAGATCAGCGCTGAACAACCTGAAGTGTGTTCTTCTCTTTCGGCAAAACCCGCTTGGCAACCACGTAGTGGCTTTCCCAGTACGGTTTCTTCAAGGTGTCGATGGTCACCGACTTGCCACGGCGCGGTGCGTGGATAAAACGGTCGTTGCCCAGGTAGATGGCAACGTGATTGACCCGACGGCTCTTGATGTTGAAGAAAATCAGGTCGCCCGGCTTCAGATCCTTGCGATCGACTTTCTCGCCATGACCGCTGGCCATGGCATTGGACGTGCGTGGCAGGTCGAACGTGGCGTCGTTGAACGCGTATTTCACCAGGCCGCTGCAATCGAACCCTTTACTTGGGCTGCTGCCGCCCCAACGGTAAGGTGTACCGAGGACGTTGACGGCGCGACTCAGCACGTTGCTGCTTTCCTTGGTCGCCATCGGCGGAACAAGGCTGCTTTTACTAGCCAGCTGTGGAGCACGTTTTTCGGTTTTCTTGTTTTTGCTCGAAGGAGCAGAAACATGGGATTTTTGGGTGTAACCATTAACGTTTGGAAGACGTTGCTCACGATTGGTGGCGTGGGCGGCCAGTGGCATCAAAAGGCAAATGGTTAGCCATGTCTTGAAAAATGGACGCATTAGGCAAGGCTCATATAGGTTAGCGCGCAACTTTATAACAGCTTTTTTTGCCCTTCCGAGGCCGTTGGTCGATTCAACTTGTGGTCAATGGAACCAAATAAGCGGCAAATGGACGCAATTGTCGGACAGAAGTCAGGTGGTATAAGGCTTTGACGCAACCGAAGGTAGCATGTGCCATACGTCGGCAACCTGTAAAAAAGTCACAAAGAATTCAAGAATATTTATCTATCGTGTGAATCGAGGTCCTTCATGAACACCTATCAACAGGCTGGCCAGCAGCAAGATACACACAGCAAAGTGATCGGCTACCTGCTGTGGATTTTTGGTTTTACCGGGGCTCACCGCTTCTATTACGGCAAGCCGGTGACCGGGACGATCTGGTTTTTCACCTTCGGTTTGCTGGGTATTGGCTGGCTGATCGACATCTTCCTGATCCCGGCCATGGACCGTGAAGCGGACCTGCGTTTTACCGCCGGACCCATCGAGTACAACGTGGCGTGGATTCTGCTGACGTTTCTCGGTGTCTTCGGCGTACACCGGATGTATCAGGGGAAGTGGATCAGCGGATTGCTGTACCTGGTGACGGGCGGGTTGTTCTTTCTGGGGGTGCTGTATGACTTCTGGACGCTGAATGACCAGGTGTCCGTGCGTAACGCGCAGAATCGCGGCACTTTCCAGTAAGCCATCGCCAGCAGGCTAGCTCCCACAGGGGATTTGTGTTGTTCACAGATCCTGCGTGGGAGCTAGCCCTGCTAGCGATTGGGACAGCTCAGTCTCAAGACTGGTGGCTGATCCGCCCATCCACCAGGGTGTAGCGCACGACGCCGGGCAGGCTATGCCCAATGAACGGGCAGTTCTCACCCTTGGACAGCCAGGTCTCACCGGCCACGGTCGAAGCCGCCGGATCAAACAGCACGATGTCCGCCGGCCCGCCTACGGCTAACTTGCCCGCCGGCAAGCGCAACGCCTCGGCAGGCCCGGTGCTGAGGCGCGCCAACAACGTTGGCAGATCCAGCAACCCATCCTCCACCAGCGTCATCGCCAGCGGCAGCAGCAGTTCAACGCTGCTGATGCCCGGCTCGGTCGCGCCAAACGGTGCCAGTTTGGCATCCCGTTCGTGGGGCTGGTGATGGCTGGAGATGGCCGAAACCACGCCCGACTTCACCGCTGCACGCAAGCCATCGCGGTCGGCGCGGGTGCGCAGCGGCGGCTGGACGTGATAGAGGCTGCTGAAGTCGATCAGCGCTTCGTCGGTCAGGATCAGTTGATACAACGCCACATCGGCGGTCACCGGCAGGCCACGGGCCTGGGCCTGAGCGATCAGCGCCACGCCGCGAGCGCTGGTGAGCTGGCTGAAGTGCGCACGCACGCCGCTTTGCTCGACCAGCAGCAGGTCCCGGGCCAGGGCGACGGTCTCGGCGGTTTCCGGAATGCCCGGCAAGCCGAGGAAACTGGCGGTCGGGCCTTCGTGGGCCAAACCACCTTCGGCCAGATCATGATCCTGAGAGTTGAAAATCACCGTCAGGTCGAAGGTCGCCGCGTATTCCAGCGCCCGGCACAACGTGCGGGTGTTGCGGAAGCTCTCCAGACCGTTGCCGAAGGCCACGCAGCCGGCATCGCGCAAGGCGACCAGTTCGGCCAGCTGTTCGCCGTCCAGGCCTTTGCTCAGGGCGCCGATAGGGAAGACTTTGGTGTTGCCGGCCTCGCGGGCGCGGTCGAGGATCAGTTCGGCCACGGCCGAAGTATCGAGCACCGGTTTGGTTTTCGGCGGGCAGCACAGGCTGGTGACGCCACCGGCCGCGGCGGCGCGGGTTTCGCTGATGATCGAGCCTTTGCGGCTGTAGCCCGGCTCGCGCAGGGCGACGTTCAGGTCAACCAGGCCAGGGGCGGCCACCAGGCCTTTGGCGTCAATGGTGTCGACGGGCACAAAACCGGCGGGTACGGCGCCCAGGGCAACGACTTTGCAGGCTTCAATATGAATATCGGTAACTTGATCCAGGCCTGTGGCCGGATCGATGACACGTGCGCCGAGAATGCTGAGCTTCACTGGGCGTTCTCCTGCTCGAATTGACGTTGCGCAGTCTGCCCGCTCATGGCCATGGACAACACGGCCATACGAATCGCGATGCCGTAGGTGACCTGGTTGAGGATCACCGAGTGCGGACCGTCGGCCACCGCCGACTCAATCTCCACCCCACGGTTGATCGGCCCCGGGTGCATGACGATGCAGTCCGGCTTGGCCCCGGCCAGGCGCGCGGTGGTCAGGCCGAACAGGCGGTAGAACTCGCCCTCGCTCGGTAGCAGGCCGCCGGTCATGCGTTCGCGTTGCAGGCGCAGCATGATCACTACATCGACGTCTTTCAGGCCTTCGGTCATGTCGGTGTACACCTTCACGCCGTATTGCTCGATGCCGATCGGCAGCAGGGTTTTCGGCGCGATCACACGGATGTCCGGGCAGCCGAGGGTTTTCAGCGCCAGCATGTTCGAGCGCGCCACCCGCGAGTGCAGGATGTCGCCGACGATGGCCACGGAGAGGTTTTCGAAGCCGCCCTTGTGCCGGCGGATCGTCAGCATGTCGAGCATGCCCTGGGTCGGGTGCGCATGACGGCCGTCGCCGCCGTTGATGATCGCCACTTGCGGGCAGACATGTTCGGCAATGAAGTGCGCCGCACCGGAATCACCGTGACGCACGACGAACATGTCGGCGGCCATGGCTTCCAGGTTGCGCAGGGTGTCGAGCAGGGTTTCGCCCTTGCTCGCCGACGAGGTCGACACGTTCAGCGTGATGACGTCGGCCGATAGCCGTTGGGCCGCCAGCTCGAAGGTGGTGCGGGTGCGGGTGGAGTTCTCGAAGAACACGTTGCACACGGTCTTGCCGCGCAGCAACGGGACTTTCTTCACCGCCCGGGCGCCGACTTCGAGGAACGAGTCGGCGGTGTCGAGGATTTCCGTCAGCAACTCGCGGCGCAAACCGTCGAGCGAGAGGAAGTGGCGCAGCTGGCCCTGATCATTGAGCTGCAGCGGGCGCTTGGTTTCTAGAGGCGTCATCGCGAGGGGGACTCTCAATAGGGCGGATTAAAGGGCGAGGTCTTGCAGTTCGAGCTTGAGCTCCGGGCCGGACAGCTTCACCCGCTCGTGGGCCGCAAGCGTCAGCGTCGCACCGACCACGTTCGGGCGGATCGGCAACTCGCCGGCGTCCAGGTCCAGCAGGCACACCAGCGTCACGCTGGCCGGGCGGCCGTAGTCGAACAGTTCATTCATGGCGGCGCGGATGGTTCGACCGCTCATCAACACGTCGTCGATCAGCACCAGATGCTGGCCTTCGATTTCGAACGGCAGGGCGGACGGGCGCACTTGCGGGTGCAGGCCGTTCTGGCTGAAATCGTCGCGGTAGAAGGACACGTCCAGGGTGCCGAGGGGCGCATCACTGCCCAGTTCATCGAGCAACGCCTGGGCGACCCAGACGCCGCCGGTACGAATGCCGATGTAACGCGGTTCGCTGATGCCACGGTGTTCCAGATGTGCCTTGAGACGGATCGCCATCTGGCTGATCAGTTCGGCGGGATTGGGCAGGCTCATGGTTGCTCCTTCTTGGGCCCGAGCCGGTGCGTGCGGGGTTTGGCTCGGGTTCTAGCTAAGAGAGACGCTGTGACGGCGCTTCAGGATTCGAACAGTGCGGTGTTTTCGTCGAGCCAGCCTTGCAACAGCAGGGCGGCGGCGATGGCGTCGACCGGGTTGTCGCGGTAACTGCCTTTTTGCCCGCCGCGATCACGCCGCTCGCCTTTGGCTTCGAAGGTGGTCAGGCGTTCGTCGTGCGTATAGAAGGGCAGGTTGTAGCGGCCATTGAGGCGCCGGGCGAATTTCTCCGCGCGCAGGCACATGTCGCTCGGCGTGCCGTCCATGTTCAGGGGCAGGCCGACGACCACGGCGTCGGGCTTCCACTCTTTAATGAGGGCTTCGACCTGGTTCCAGTCGGGAATACCGTTTTGCGCCTTCAAGGTGCACAGCTCGCGGGCCTGACCGGTAATCACCTGGCCGACCGCAACGCCGATCTGTTTGGTGCCGTAGTCAAAACCCAGAATCAGTCGCAGGGCCATCAGGCGTGGCCCGCCTGGCTGGTCAGCAGGCTGAGATTGACCCCGAGGTGCTTGGCCGCTGCATCCAGGCGCAGTTCGCTGCTGGTGTTGAACAGGATGTTGGCGTCAAACGGACAGGTCAGCCAGGCGTTCTGCGCCAGTTCGGCTTCAAGCTGTCCGGCTTCCCAGCCAGCGTAACCGAGGGCAATGACGCTTTTGGCCGGGCCGACGCCGTCAGCGATGGCGAACAGCACGTCCTGGGAGGTGGACAAGGAAAGGTCGCCTTCCAGATCAACGGTCGCCTGAAAGGTCTTGCCCGAAGGGTGCAAGACAAAACCACGGTCGGTCTGCACCGGGCCGCCGATGAAGATCGGCACATGCTGGCAGAGCACCGGCGGTTCGATGTCGGGGCGCAATTGCTCGAGGATATCGGCCAGATTCAGGTCTTGCGGGCGGTTGACCACCAGCCCCATGGCACCATTGGCCGTGTGCTCGACGATGTAGGTCAAGGTGTGCGCAAAGTTCGGGTCGGCCATGTGAGGCATGGCGATCAGGAAGTGATGCTTGAGGTAGCTGGGGCTGACGTTCTTCATGAGCGCTAGTGTGGCGTTGGAGGGGCGAACTGACAAGCTGGGGATGCACAGGAAATGCTTGGGCGGGCGTCTTTTGATCCGGGTTTTGCTTGAGGGCCTCTTCGCGGGCAAGCCTCGCTCCTACAGGTTCGGTATGTACCGCAAAAGTGGCGCATGACCTGTAGACGCGAGGCTTGCACGCGAAGGCGCCGGCTCAATCACCCAAATCAATTGATCAATTACTGGACAACCGGTCCCCACGGGCGAATTTCCACGTGCGGATGATCTCCAGCCGATCAATGTCCGACAAATCCCCGGTAAACGGTGAAAACGGTGCCGCCAGCCGCACAATCCGCTGCGCCGCCTGATCCAGCAGCGGTTGCCCGGAGGATTCCAGCACCAGCACTTCATACAGCGAGCCATCGCGGTTGATCGAGACCATCAGGCGCAAATTGCCGTAGATCTGCTTGCGTCGCGCTTCGTCGGGGTAATTCAAGTTGCCGATGCGCTCGACCTTCTTGCGCCATTCGTCCTTATACCAGGCGCCCTTGTCTTTCATGGTCGAAGCAGCGCTCAGGCGGTGGATTCGCGGGCGCTTGGCGTACAGCTGTTGTTCGTTGGCCAGTTCCGCTTCCAGGCTGGCGATGTCGCTGGACAGCTGTTCAGTGTCGAACGTCGGCGCCGCCACCGCAGGCTTGGTTATCGGCTTGATCTCTTCGTTCTTGGCCGGGGCTTTTTTCGGCTTCGGCGCGACCGTGGTCACGGCAGCCTTGGGCGCGGCTTCCGGCACTGGCGGCTTGGCGGCCGGCGGTGGCGTGACTTTCTGCACCTTGTTGTCCTGGAAGGGCGCGACCTCGGTGGTCTTGGGAATCGCCTTTTTATCCAGGGTGCCGCTGCCTTCCTGATTTTCCTGGGCAAGGAAATCAGCTTTCGCAGGCTTCTTTTCGCTTTTGAAGGTGGCGAGGGTGATTTCCAGGGTTTTACTGATCTGCTTGGGTTCGACCATCGTGAACCCGACGCCCAACAGCAAGGCCAGGTGAATCAGCGCCGCTAGAAACAGGGTAAATCCGAGGCGATCGGCCGGGCGCACGCCACGATGGGCGAGTTCAGGGGGCAGATCGGACGGAAGTGTCATGACAAAAAAACCAACATCGCGTTTTTACGGGCTCGGCATGATAACGCAATGTTGGTTTTTAGCTTCAAGCTACAAGTATCAAGCGACAAGCTGTAGGGCGTCAGCTTCAAGCTTGCAGCTTGCGGCTTGAAGCTTGCAGCTGCTTCTCTATGGCATCCATCAGCATGCCGCCGATGTCGGTGCCAAACGCATTATCAATCTCGCGAATGCAGGTCGGGCTGGTGACGTTGATTTCGGTGAGGTGCTCACCAATCACGTCCAGACCCACGAACAGCAGGCCTTTCTCACGCAGGGTCGGGCCGACCTGAGCAGCGATCCAGCGATCCTTGTCGGTCAACGGGCGGGCTTCGCCACGACCGCCGGCCGCCAGGTTGCCACGGGTTTCACCGGCGGCCGGGATCCGTGCCAGGCAGTAATCCACGGGTTCGCCGTCGATCATCAGGATGCGTTTGTCGCCATCGATGATTGCCGGCAAGTAACCCTGGATCATGATCTGCTGCTTGCCATGCAAGGTCAGGGTTTCGAGGATCACCGACAGGTTCGGGTGGCCGACGGTGTGACGGAAGATCGACGAGCCGCCCATGCCGTCCAGCGGCTTGAGGATCACATCGCCGTGGTGATCGGCGAACTCGCGCAGCACGTCCGGGCGACGGCTGACGATGGTCGGCGGCGTGCACTGCGGGAACAGCGTGGCGAACAGCTTTTCGTTGCAATCGCGCAGGCTTTGCGGCTTGTTGACCACCAGCACGCCAGCGCGCTCGGCTTGCTCCAGCAGGTACGTGGAGTAGACGAACTCCATGTCGAATGGCGGATCCTTGCGCATCAGGATCACGTCAAGATCGCTCAGCAGCGCGTCGGTCTCGGCTTCCAGTTCGAACCATTTTTCCGGGTTGGCGAAGACTTTCAGCGGACGCATCCGCGCTCGGGCTTCACCTTCTGCCTGGTATAAATCGCTCTGTTCCATATAGAACAGTTCCCAGCCGCGCTTCTGTGCGGCCAGCAGCATGGCCAGCGAGCTATCCTTTTTATAGGAGATGCTGGCAATAGGGTCCATGACAATCCCGACGCGAACGCTCATGGGTTTTTCCTCGAATTGGGGTGGTCCGGATGGACACGAAAAAGTGGCGTCAGATTGGCGCCCAGTGTGTTCCCGGTCAAGGAAAAACCACCGTGTCAGTCGCCCGATAGATTGGTGTTGGAGACTGTGCTAAAAAGGCTGCCATGTCGTGCTGGCCCTTGAACATCAAGGGTTTCGAGCCACCGAAGGTCCGTAAACGGACAATTTGATTCGCAAAGGCGACGGTAGAGCATTTATGGAACAGCATTCCAGCGCCTTGAAGGTCATGGTGATCGACGATTCGAAGACGATTCGTCGTACCGCCGAAACGCTGTTGAAAAACGTGGGTTGTGAAGTCATCACGGCCATCGATGGTTTCGATGCCCTGGCCAAGATTGCCGATAACCATCCCGGCATCATCTTTGTCGACATCATGATGCCGCGCCTGGATGGCTATCAGACCTGCGCGTTGATCAAGAACCACAGTGCGTTCAAGTCCACGCCAGTGATTATGCTGTCGTCCAAGGACGGGCTGTTCGACAAGGCCAAGGGGCGCATCGTCGGCTCCGACCAGTTTTTGACCAAGCCTTTCAGCAAGGAAGAACTGCTGAACGCGATCCAGGCCCATGTACCGGGCTTCGCCGCCGTTTTGCCGCAGTAGGACACGCACAGTGACGCTCGGCCAGCGGGCCCGGCGTTGACAAGAATGGGGAAGACCATGGCACGTATTCTGATCGTCGATGATTCGCCGACCGAAATGTACAAACTGACCGGCATGCTGGAAAAGCACGGTCATGAAGTGTTGAAAGCCGAAAACGGCGCCGACGGCGTGGCCCTGGCCCGTCAGGAAAAACCCGACGCGGTGCTCATGGACATCGTCATGCCCGGCCTCAACGGTTTCCAGGCGACCCGCCAGTTGACCAAAGACCCGGAAACCGGGCGCATCCCGGTGATCATCATCACCACCAAGGATCAGGAAACCGACAAAGTCTGGGGCACACGCCAGGGCGCCAAGGATTACCTGACCAAACCGGTCGACGAAGAGACCCTGATCAAAACCCTGAACAACGTGCTGGCCGGTTGATCGTCCGGCCATGACCGAGTCGCTGACGGCTTTCGAACTGCTGCTGCAGATTGACCAGCGCTGTCGTCTGCTGGCGGCGGATCTGCCATCCCAGCCAACCCGACAGGACCGCTGGAGCGGCATCGGCTTTCGCTTGGGCGAAAACTGGTACGTCGCGCCCATGGGCGAAGTCAGCGAGGTCCTGCACGAACCGCGTTTCACCCAATTGCCGGGCGTCAAACCCTGGGTCAAGGGTGTGGCCAACTTGCGCGGACGATTGCTGCCGATCATGGATTTGTGCAGCTTCTTCGGACATGAGCAGTCGACCCTGCGCAAACAGCGGCGGGTGTTAGTGGTGGAACACGGTGAAGTGTTTGCCGGGTTGATGGTCGACGAAGTCTTCGGCTTGCAGCACTTTGCCCAGGACAGTCTGGAACCGGTGTCGATGGCCGATCTGCACGGGCCGATTGCCGCGTTCGTCCAGGGCCGGTTTCAGCGTGAGCAGACGTGGCAAATATTCAGTCCGTTTACGCTGGCGCAGTCGCAAAGCTTTATGCATGTAGCGCTGTAATCAAGGCGACGCCCCAATCCTGCAGGAGCGAGGCTTGCCCGCGAAGAACGAAAACGCGGTGTTCCCGTAAGACCGTAGCGCCTGCTTCGCGGGCAAGCCTCGCTCTTGCAAGGGCGTCGTTGAATCAGGCAGTACAGGCGAGGACCGATGATAAAAACAAAAACAGGCAAGCCAGAAGGATCGCGCAGCCGCTCGCAGATCATCGTGCTGTTCATCGCGCTGATCATCTTCATCATGCTGCTGTTTGCCAACTTCGCTTACCTCAACACGCAAGCCACGTATGACAAACAGTACATCGGCCACGCCGGCGAACTGCGCGTGCTGTCCCAACGCATCGCCAAAAACGCCACCGAAGCCGCTGCCGGCAAGGCGGCGGCGTTCAAGCTGCTGAGCGATGCACGCAACGACTTCGCCCAACGCTGGGGTTACTTGAAGAAGGGCGACCCGGCCACCGGCCTGCCGCCAGCGCCGTCCGCCGTGCGCCCGGAAATGCGCGCCGTTCAGCTGGACTGGGAACGGCTGCTGAAAAACACTGACGCCATCCTCTCCAGCGAGCAGACCGTACTCTCGCTGCATCAGGTCGCCGCGACGCTGGCCGAAACCGTGCCGCAGTTGCAGGTCGAATACGAAAAAGTCGTCGAAATCCTCTTGCAGCGCGGCGCGCCGGCCGCTCAGGTGGCCATGGCCCAGCGTCAGTCGCTGCTGGCCGAACGCATCCTGGGCGCGGTGAACACCGTGCTGTCCGGCGATGAAAATTCACAACAGGCCGCCGACGCGTTCGGTCGCGACGCTGCCCGATTCGGCCAGGTACTCAATGGCATGCTCCAGGGCAATACGTCGCTGCGGGTCAGCCAGGTCGAAGACCGCGATGCGCGGGCCCGCTTGACCGAGATTTCCGAGCTGTTCGAATTCGTTTCCGGCTCTGTGGATGAAATCCTCGAAACCTCGCCGGAGCTGTTCAAGGTTCGCGAATCGGCGACCAACATCTTCACCTTGTCGCAGACCCTGCTCGACGAAGCCTCGCACCTGGCCAGCGGGTTCGAAAACCTTGCCGGCGGGCGCGACACCGACACCATTGGCGGCTACGTGTTGGGCCTGTTGGCGCTGATGTCGATCATCCTTATCGGCCTGGTGATGGTGCGCGAAACCAACCGCCAGCTGCGCGAAACCGCCGAGAAGAACGAGCGCAACCAGACCGCGATCATGCGCCTGCTCGACGAGATCGAAGACCTCGCCGACGGCGACCTCACCGTGACGGCCTCGGTGACCGAAGACTTCACCGGCACCATCGCCGACTCGATCAACTATTCCGTCGATCAACTGCGCGACCTGGTGGCGACCATCAACCTCACCGCCGGCCAGGTCGCCGCCGCCGTGCAGGAAACCCAGGCCACCGCCATGCACCTGGCCCAGGCGTCGGAACATCAGGCGCAACAGATCAGCGAAGCCTCCACCGCGATCAACGACATGGCCCAGTCCATCGACCAGGTCTCCGCCAACGCTGCCGAGTCCTCGGCGGTGGCGGAACGTTCGGTGGAAATCGCCAACAAGGGCAACGAGGTGGTGCACAACACCATCCACGGCATGGACAACATTCGCGAGCAGATCCAGGACACTGCCAAGCGCATCAAGCGTCTGGGCGAGTCCTCTCAGGAAATCGGCGACATTGTCAGCCTGATCGATGACATTGCCGATCAGACCAACATCCTTGCGCTCAACGCGGCGATCCAGGCCTCGATGGCCGGTGATGCCGGGCGCGGTTTTGCAGTGGTAGCCGACGAAGTGCAGCGTCTGGCCGAGCGTTCGTCCGCCGCTACCCGGCAGATCGAAACCCTGGTGCGAGCGATCCAGACCGACACCAACGAAGCCGTGATTTCCATGGAACAGACCACCACCGAAGTGGTGCGCGGCGCGCGTCTGGCGCAGGATGCCGGTGTGGCCCTGGAAGAAATCGAAGGCGTGTCGAAGACCCTGGCGGCGTTGATCCAGAGTATTTCCAACGCTGCGCAGCAGCAGACGTCTTCAGCCGGTCAGATTTCCCTGACCATGAACGTGATCCAGCAGATCACCACGCAGACTTCGTCGGGCTCGACCGCCACCGCCGAAAGCATTGGCAACCTGGCGAAAATGGCCAGTCAGCTGCGGCGCTCGGTGTCCGGTTTTACCTTGCCGGCGGCCAAGGCGCAGGCGGCGGATAGAGTGTGAAGCGCCCGCAGGCGTTCGGGTTTTTTTGAGTAGAGCAGTGATTTGGAGTGGTTATGGGTGATCGGCACGACTATGTGGCCCTCGAGTGGGTCAAAGGCGAGATTGCCGAAACGCTGAAAGTGGCTCATCAAGCGATCGAAACCCTGCTTGATGATCCCCAGGCGACGCACGCCCTGAGCGATTGCCTGGCGTGCATCCATCAGGTCCACGGCAGTTTGCAGATGGTCGAATTCTACGGCGCGGCCCTGCTCGCCGAAGAAATGGAACACCTGGCCACCGCCTTGCAGCAAGACCGCATCAACCATCGCGACGAGGCGCTTCATCTGCTGTTGCAAGCCCTCGGGCAACTGCCGATCTACCTCGACCGGGTGCAAGGCGCGCGCCGTGACCTGCCCTTGGTGGTGCTGCCGCTGATCAACGATTTACGCAGTGCCCGGGGCGAAAGCCTGTTGTCGGAAACCAGCCTGTTCAGCCCGCAATTGCTCGACCTGCCGGTGTTGGACGAAGAATCGCTGGCCCTGCTGGAACCGGCGGATTTTGCCAATGTGCTGCGCAAGTTGCGGCAGATGCTGCAAATGGCGTTGGTCGGGTTGCTGCGCGAGCAGGATGACGAGACTAACCTTGGTTATCTGACCAAGGTTTTTTCACGCCTGGAAGGACTGTGCGGCAACGCGCCTTTGAGCCCGTTGTGGCAAGTCGCCTCGGCGCTGGTCGAAGGCATGCGCGGCGGCTCGATTGCCAACAGCCCGGCGCTGCGCAGCCTGTTCAAGGACGCCGACAAAGAACTCAAGCGCTTGCTCGAACAGGGCATACGCGGCATCAATCAGCCGGCGCCGCCGGAGTTGCTCAAGAGTTTGCTGTTCTACATTGCCAAGGCCGAACATCCCACCGGGCAGATGCTGACCATGAAAGATCGTTACTCACTGGACGACGCGCTGCCTGACAGCGCAATGGTCGACGAAGAACGCGCCCGCCTGGCCGGACCGGACCGTGACGCCATGCGCTCGGTGCTGGCCGCGCTGTGTGAAGAGCTGGTGCGGGTCAAGGAACGCCTGGACCTGTTTGTGCGCAGCGACCGCCAGCACACCTCGGACCTCGAAACCCTGCTGGCGCCGTTGCGGCAAATCGCCGACACCCTGGCGGTGTTGGGTTTCGGCCAGCCGCGCAAAGTCATCATCGATCAACTGGCGGTGGTGCTGAGCCTCGCCCAAGGCCAGCGCGAACCCAACGACGCCATTCTCATGGACGTTGCCGGGGCCTTGCTCTACGTCGAAGCGACGCTGGCCGGCATGGTCGGCACCGTAGAGCCGGAGAGCCGGGAAGAAAGCCACCTGCCGACCACCGATCTGACGCAGATCCACCAGATCGTGATCAAGGAAGCGCGCATCTGCCTGCAACAGGCCAAGGACATGATCGTCGACTACATCGACGCCGACTGGGATCGCCAGCATTTGCAGGCCTTGCCGGCGTTGCTGACCCAGGTACGCGGTGCGCTGTCGATGATTCCGTTGGGTCGTGCGGCGAGCCTGATCGAAGCCTGCAACCACTTCATTCGCGAGCATCTGCTGCTGGACCCGGGCCAGCCCGGCTGGCAGGAACTGGACAGCCTGGCCGACGTCATCACCAGCATCGAGTATTACCTGGAGCGTCTCAGCGACGACCCCGAGGCACCCGGTGAACAACTGCTCGACGTGGCGGAAAAGAGCCTGGCGTCCCTTGGGTTTTTCCCCAGTGAACAACAGGTGCCGATGCTTGAGGATGTGCTGAGCCCGAGTGAAGCCCAGGTGATGCAGGACCTGCAAGAACTCGATGACCCCGATACCGTGCAGTCGCTGGCCGATGTCCTGGCCAGCCCGGTGTCTTCGGTCAATCCGCCGGCGCTGACCATTCCGGGCAGCCTGCTGCCACCGCCCGCCGGCGAAGAACCGGTGGATGAAGAGCTGCGGGAAGTCTTCCTCGAAGAAACCGATGAAGTCCTGGAAATCCTCCGAGAGTACTTGCCGCGCTGGACGGCCAACCCGGACGATAACGCCGCGTTGAGTGAATTGCGCCGGGCTTTCCACACCTTGAAAGGCAGTGGCCGGATGGTCCGTGCGCTGGTGCTGGGCGAGCTGGCGTGGGCGGTGGAAAACCTGCTCAACCGCGTGCTGGAGCGCAGCGTTGCGCCTGGGGCGGCAGTGCAACAATTGCTCCTCGATGCACTGGAACTGCTGCCGCAACTGGTGGCCGAGTTTGCCGCCAATGCCCAGCGCCAGTGCAACCAGGTCGACCAACTGGCCGCTCGCGCCCATGCCCTCGCCAAGGGCGATACGCCCGCCAGCGATGAGGACACCCAGGACGTCGCGGCCCTCGATCCGCTGTTGCTGGAGATCTTCCGCAAGGAAGCCGAGACCCATCTCGCCAGCCTCAACCGTTTCCTTGATCAAGCCGCCGAGCACGTGCCGCTGCAAGCCAGCGACGAGTTGCAGCGGGCGTTGCATACCTTGAAGGGCAGCGCCTCGATGGCCGGCGTATTGCCGATCGCCGAGCTGGCGACGCCGCTGGATCAACTGGCCCGCGAATACAAAGCGCACCTGATCGCCCTCGACCTCGACGAAGTCGAACTGCTGCTGGAAGCCGAAGGTCTGTTCCGTCTCGGGCTGCGGCAACTCAAGACTGATCCGCTGGCCGAAATACCGGATGCCGATTTACTGATCGAGCGCACCAAGGCGCTGCTCGCTGAGCGTCTGGATGCGCTGTTGAAAGCGCCGAACACCGCGCTGCGAATCAAACGTGATCCGCAACTGATCAACAACTTCCTGGCCCAGGGCATGGACATCCTGCTGGACGCCGAAAGCCTGTTGCAGCGCTGGCAGCAGCACCCCGGCGAGCGCCAGGAACTCAGCGCGTTGCTGGACGAATTGACCACCTTGGGCGAAGGCGCGCACCTCGCCGATCTGCACCCGGTGGATGAATTGTGCGAAGCGTTGCTCGACCTGTACGGCGCGGTGGAAGAGAGCAGCCTGGCAGTCAGCGACCGGTTTTTCCACGAGGCGCAAAGTGCCCACGAAGCGCTGATCAATATGCTCGACGAACTGGCCGCCGGCCAGGAAGTCAGCCCGCAACCGGAACGCATCCGGGCCTTGCGCGGCCTGCTCGATGAAAGCCTTGATCCATCGTCCATGGGCCTGATCCGCAGCGATGGCAGCCGCACCCTGAGCATCCGCGAACTGGGCAGCGCCACCGCAGAACTGGAACAGACTGCGACTCAGGTCGAGCTGGACGATGAGATCGTTTCGATCTTTCTCGAAGAAGCGGTGGATATTCTCGAGAGTGCTGGCCAGGCCTTGCAGCGCTGGCTGAACGACCCGGATAACGCCGCGCCGCTGTCGTCCTTGCAGCGGGACTTGCATACTCTCAAGGGCGGCGCGCGGATGGCCGAGGTCGAGCCGGTCGGCGACCTGGCCCATGAATTGGAAAGTCTTTACGAAGGCCTGGTGGACCACCGTTACAGCTACAGCGAAACCCTTGCGCAGTTGCTGCAACAGAGCCATGACCGGCTCGCGGTGTTGCTCGAACAGCTGAAAAACCAGCATACCCTGGGTGCCCCGAGCGAGCTGATCGAGGCGATTCGCGAGTTCCGTCAAGGCAATGCCAACACCGCCGAAGTGGCGGAACCTGCGCCGGCCAATGACTCGCCGGGGCATGACCCCGAGCTGCTGGAGATCTTCCTTGAGGAAGGTTTCGACATCATCGAAAACTCCGGCACGGCGCTGGTGCGCTGGCAAGCCGAACCGTCGAACCGTCAGGAAGTGGAAACCCTGCTGCGCGACCTGCACACGCTCAAGGGTGGTGCGCGGATGGTGGAAATTGCCCCCATCGGCGACCTCGCCCATGAGCTGGAATTTCTCTACGAAGGTCTGTCCGCTGGCGTGCTGCAACCGACCCCGGCGCTGTTCGCCCTGCTGCAAAGCAGTCATGACCGACTGGCGCAAATGCTCGACGCCGCCCGCGCCGGCCAGCCCTTGCCGCCGGCTGATCGGTTGATCGACGCGATCAAGAACTTCAGCCATCCCGCTGTTCTTGATACGCCGGTGATCGTGCCCGCCACGCCGAAACCCGACGCCCCGGTGGCGCAAGCCGAAGTGGGCGTCGACATGGTCAAGGTCTCGGCAGAACTGCTCGACGATCTGGTCAACCTGGCCGGTGAAACCTCGATCTTCCGTGGCCGTATCGAGCAACAGGTCAACGATGCGCGGGTGGCCCTGAGCGAGATGGAAACCACCATCGAGCGGATGCGCGATCAGTTGCGACGGCTCGACACCGAAACCCAGGGACGGATTCTCAGCCGCCAGCAAGTCGAAGCGGAACGTCTGGGCTACGAGGAGTTTGATCCGCTGGAAATGGACCGTCACTCGCAGTTGCAGCAGTTGTCGCGGGCGCTGTTCGAATCCGCCTCCGACCTGCTCGACCTCAAGGAAACCCTCGATCGACGCAATCAGGATGCGGAAAACCTGCTGCAACAGCAGGGCCGCATCAACACCGAATTGCAGGAAGGACTGATGCGCACGCGCATGGTGCCGTTCGAGCGCATGCTGCCGCGCTTGAGGCGCATCGTCCGCCAGGTCTCCAGTGAACTGGGCAAAGACGTCGAGTTCGTGGTCGGCAACGCCGAAGGCGAGATGGATCGCAACGTGCTTGAGCGCATGGCGGCGCCGCTGGAACACATGCTGCGCAACGCCGTGGACCACGGCCTGGAATCGGCCGAGGTGCGTATTGCGGCCGGCAAACCGGCCCAGGGACGAATCACTCTCGACCTGTCCCGCGAGGGCGGCGACATGATTTTCGACATCCGCGACGACGGCGCAGGCGTGCCGCTGGACGCGGTGCGGCGCAAGGCGATCAAGCGCGGCTTGCTGGCCCCGGACGCCGAGGTCAGCGACCGCGATGTGCTGCAATTCATCCTGCAACCGGGGTTCTCCACCGCCGAGAAAATCACTCAGATTTCCGGGCGTGGCGTGGGCATGGACGTGGTTCACGAAGAAGTCCGGCAGCTCGGTGGCACCATGGTCATCGACTCGACACCGGGGCAGGGCGTGCACTTTCGGATTCGCCTCCCGTTCACCGTGTCGGTCAACCGCGCGCTGATGGTGCAGTGTCTGGAGGATCAATACGCGATCCCGCTGAACACCATCGACGGCATCGTTCGCGTGCTGCCCAACGAGCTCGAAGGGCATTACCGGCTCGATCCGCCGACTTATGAATACGCCGGGCAGCGTTATGAACTGTGTTATCTGGGCGAGCTGCTGAAAACCAGCACCCGCCCGAAACTGTTGGGCCAGAGCCTGCCGCTGCCAGTGTTGCTGGTGCAATGCAACGAGCGGCACATCGCCGTGCAGGTGGATTCCACGGCCGGCACGCGGGAGATCGTGGTCAAAAGCCTCGGCCCGCAATTTGCGTCGGTGCAGGGGTTATCCGGGGCGACGATTCTGGGCGATGGCCGGGTGGTGCTGATTCTCGATTTGCTGGCGCCGATCCGCGCCATGCAGGCCCGAGTGCCGCAACAGTCGGCGACACAGGACGTTGAGGTCGAGCCGCATAAACCGCTGCTGGTGCTGGTGGTCGACGATTCGGTCACCGTGCGCAAGGTCACCAGCCGCCTGCTCGAACGTCACGGCATGAACGTGCTGACTGCCAAGGATGGGGTCGACGCCATGCTGCTGCTCGAAGAACATATGCCCGACGTTATGCTGCTCGACATCGAGATGCCGCGCATGGACGGCTTCGAAGTGGCGACCCAGGTGCGCAGCGACGAACGTTTGCAGCATTTACCGATCATCATGATCACCTCCCGCACCGGCCAGAAACACCGCGACCGCGCCATGGCCATCGGCGTCAACGACTACCTCGGCAAGCCGTACCAGGAATCGGTGCTGCTCGACAGCATCGCGTTGTGGAGCAAAACCCATGCTTGAACATCGCACCAGCAATCTCACCGGCCTGCTGCTGCCCCTGGCTGACCGCAACCTGATTCTGCCCAACGTGGCGGTGGCGGAGTTGATTGACTATCAACCGGGGGCGTTCGATCTGGACACACCGCCGTGGTACCTGGGGTTGGTGACGTGGCGGGACCGGCAGATTCCGTTGCTGAGTTTCGAGTCGGCGTGCGGCAATAAAACCGTCATCGGCGAGCGCGCGCGCATCGTGATTCTCAATGCCCTCGGTGGGCGGCCGGAGCTGAAGTTCATTGCGCTGTTGGTTCAGGGGATTCCGCGGTCGTACAAACTGGACAGTCAGTTGAGTTACGTCGATGTGCCGTTGTGTCCGCTGGAGCAGGCGGCGGTGCAGGTGGGGGAGCAAGTGGCCAAGGTGCCTGATTTGCTGGCGCTGGAGGAGTTGTTGGTGAGTGTCGGGCTAGTCTGACGGGCCCCTTCGCGGGCAAGCCTCGCTCCTACAAGGACTGCGCCAAACCTGTAGGAGCGAGGCTTGCCCGCGAAGGCGGCCTTCACCTTACGGAATACTTCACGGCTAAACCCCGGCCCGAGCCTTCCACATCGTCTGCCAGATCGGCCGCAATGGCGCTGATGGACAGCAAGTCTTCGGAGGCATTGGCCAGCAAGGCTTCGATGTCGGGGCATACAGTGAAGAGCCGGGACTTATTACGGCGCCTCGACGTTTTTTCGTGAGCAGGGGAAAAGTAATAGGAGAAGACGCGGTCGGCAGCTTCTTTAAGTTTCTCGGCTTCAAGGGACGCTTGGGAATCGATGTCAGTGTTATCTGCTGGGTTGGTCTTTACCTTGGACATAATGAGTTTCCGATTACAGATTGGCGTTGGTCCATTCGAAATGAATGGCGCTTTTTCTCCGTCTTTTCGGGGGTTCCAGACCCGATCGCTGATTGGCAGCGACCCATAAACAATAACGATCAGCGCAAAACCCCACCAGTCATCGGCTTCCGGCATTGCTGTAGGCGGCGACGCCAGACTGTGTAGCCTCGCACCGTTCCTGCGGACAAATGTTTAAACACAAATCCCTATTCGGCTCGCGACAGGTTGAAGATTCCCAAAAAGGGACCTATCGTTCCCTTTTTGGGACTCATCGGTTGCCACTGTGAAAAACCTTTCCCTCAGCGAAGCCTTGTTCACCACCACCCAGCAAAAAGTGCTGGGCTTGTTGTTCGGCAAACCCGATCGAAGTTTTTACGCCAACGAAATCGCCCGCTGGGCTCAAGTGGGTAAAGGCAGCCTCATGCGAGAGCTGGATCGGTTGCAACAGGCAGGCGTGTTGACCTTGAGCCGCCAAGGCAACCAGACCCACTATCAGGCCAATCCGCAGTGCCCGATTTATGCTGAGCTGTTGGGCATCGCCCGCAAGACTTTTGGCATTGCCGAGCCTCTGCGTCAGGCGCTTCAACCCTTTGCCGAACAGATCACCTGGGCATTTGTGTACGGTTCAATCGCCAAGGACTCGGCAAACGCATCCAGTGACATTGATCTCATGCTGATCGGTGAAGGCCTGCACTACAGTGAAGTGATGGAGCGGCTTATGCCTCTGGAGGAGCAATTAGGCCGCGTCCTTAATCCGACGCTCTACACCCCCGAAGACTGGGCCGCAAAACTGGCGGCTGAAAACAGCTTCGTCGTGCGGGTAGCGCAGCAGGACAAGATCAACCTGATGGGGGAAAACCCTTTGGAGTCCAAGGATGGGCAGCAACGAGAATCTGGAAAACCTGTTACGTAGCGGTGGGCTGAAAGCCATTCGTGTGCAGCAGCAGATGGCTGGGCTGTAATTATTACTCGTTGAAAACTGCGGTGATCGTTCTGGCCTCTTCGCGAACAGGCTCGCTCCCACATTGAAATGCGCTCTCCTGTGGGAGCGAGCCTGCTCGCGATGGCGTCGGCATGGTCAACCATTACCCTGACCGTAACGATCCGTCTCTGTGCTTGATTGATGCTCCCCACCCAAGCCTCCTAAGGTGACTCCCACGACAGCGAACCCGTGGAGTGGTCATGACAACAACAATATCCCCCGACTCGCGATGGACGCGGCGGCGCAGCGAAAAGCAGCGGCGTCTCGAACTGGTGCGGGGTCTGGCCGACGGTGTGGTCCTGCCCACCGACAACATCGTCGCGGCACTGGAAGCTCTGATCCTGCCCGGCGACCGCGTGGTGCTGGAAGGCAATAACCAGAAGCAGGCGGATTTCCTGTCTCGCTCCCTGGCCAAGGCCAATCCCGCCAAGCTGCATGATTTGCACATGATCATGCCCAGCGTCGGCCGCTCCGAGCACCTGGACCTGTTTGAACGCGGCATCGCCCGCAAGCTCGACTTCTCCTTCGCCGGCACCCAGAGCCTGCGCATCAGCCAATTGCTGGAAGACGGCCTGCTGGAAATCGGTGCGATCCACACCTACATCGAGCTCTATGCGCGGCTGGTGGTCGACCTGATTCCCAACGTCGTGCTCTCGGCCGGTTTCATGGCCGACCGCGCCGGCAACATCTACACCGGCCCAAGCACCGAAGACACCCCCGCCTTGATCGAGCCGGCCGCCTTCAGCGATGGCATTGTCATCGTCCAGGTCAACCAACTGGTGGACGATGTCAGCGACCTGCCACGCGTCGACATTCCCGCGTCGTGGGTCGATTTCGTGGTGGTGGCGGACAAGCCGTTCTATATCGAACCGCTGTTCACCCGCGACCCACGGCACATCAAGCCTGTGCACGTGCTGATGGCGATGATGGCGATCCGTGGGATCTACGAAAAACACAACGTTCAGTCGCTGAACCACGGCATCGGTTTCAACACCGCCGCTATCGAATTGATCCTGCCGACCTACGGCGAATCCCTAGGCCTGAAGGGCAAGATCTGCCGCAACTGGACGCTCAATCCGCACCCGACGCTGATCCCGGCGATTGAAAGCGGCTGGGTCGAAAGTGTGCATTGCTTCGGCACTGAATTGGGCATGGAAAACTACATCGCTGCGCGGCCGGACGTGTTCTTCACCGGGCGCGACGGCTCTCTGCGCTCCAACCGGATGTTCTGCCAGCTCGCCGGGCAATACGCGGTGGACCTGTTCATCGGTGCAACCCTGCAAGTCGATGGCGACGGCCATTCTTCCACCGTGACCCGTGGGCGCCTGGCCGGTTTCGGCGGCGCGCCGAACATGGGCCACGACCCGCGCGGTCGCCGTCATAGCACGCCGGCCTGGCTCGACATGCGCCATGACGACGCGCCCGAAGCGTTGCTCGAACGCGGTAAAAAACTTGTGGTGCAAATGGTCGAGACCTTCCAGGAGGGCGGCAAACCGACCTTCGTCGAAACCCTCGATGCAATAGAAGTGGCGAAGAAAAGCGGCATGCCGCTGGCGCCGATCATGGTCTACGGCGACGACGTCACCCACCTGCTGACCGAAGAAGGCATCGCCTATTTGTACAAGGCCCGTTCCCTTGAAGAGCGCCAGGCGATGATCGCCGCCGTCGCCGGAGTGACCGCCATCGGCCTGCGCCACAACCCGAAAGACACCGCACGCATGCGCCGTGAAGGCTTGATCGCCTTGCCCGAAGACCTCGGCATCCGCCGCACCGACGCCACCCGCGAATTGCTCGCGGCCAAGAGCGTGGCTGATCTGGTCGAGTGGTCCGGTGGCCTCTACAACCCGCCCGCCAAGTTCAGGAGCTGGTAATGCACGCATTCAACCTGCAACCGAAAACGCTTTCCCTGGCTGAACGGCTGGCGGACCTGGCGGTGGACGCATTGATCGACGAAGCGGACCTGTCGCCGAAACCGGCGTTGGTCGACCGTCGTGGCAATGGCGCTCATACCGATTTGCACCTCGGGCTGATGCACGCCTCGGCGCTGTCGCTGTGGCCTGCATTCAAGGAAATGGCGCAAGCGGCCATTGAATCTGGCGAAGTCGGTGTGCCGCTGCGTGAAGCCGTTGGACGGATCGGTCGGGAAGGGGAGCAAGCGATGCTCGCCACGACGGCTGGCGTGAACACCCATCGCGGGGCGATCTGGGCCTTGGGTCTTTTGGTCACCGCCTGCGCGCTTGAGCCTGAATCCAGTGCCGCAGGCCCGATTGCTTTGCGTGCTGCCCGACTCGCGTTAATCGACGACCGTTACGCACCACGTCCACTCAGCCATGGCGCCCAGGTTGCCCAACGCTACGGCGCTCGCGGTGCCCGTGAAGAAGCCCAACTCGGCTTTCCTTCGGTTCTGCAACGCGCACTGCCACAACTCAAACGCAGCCGCGCCTTGGGCCATGGCGAGCAGAACGCCCGGCTCGACGCCTTGCTCGCAATCATGACGAACCTGGCCGACACCTGCGTGCTCTACCGCGCCGGCGAACACGGCCTGCAAACCATGCAGCTTGGTGCCCAAGCGGTACTCGATGCGGGCGGCAGCGCCAGCCTCGCCGGTCGCCGCCGTCTGCACGAATTGGACGAACAATTAATCGCATTGAATGCGTCGCCCGGCGGTGCCGCGGATTTGCTCGCCGCCTGCCTGTTTATCGACCGCATCGAGTCGGGAGCTTTCTGATGGAAACCTTATCCTTTGAATTCCCCGCCGGGCAGCCGCCACGGGGCCGCACGCTGGTGGGCTGTGTCGGTTCGGGCGATCTGGAAGTGCTGATCGAACCGGGTCAGGCCGGCAAATTGACGATCAAGGTGCAGACCTCGGTCAATGGCGCCGAACAACGCTGGCAGCACCTGTTTGCACGGATGTTCGACGGCCAGACACCGCCAGCGATGGCCATTGATATCCACGATTTCGGCGCTACCCCCGGCGTGGTGCGCTTGCGTCTGGAACAAGGCTTTGAGGAGATCGGTCATGACTGACAGTAAAGAACTCCTACACAAGCACAGCTTCGTCGAACTCGGCGCCCGGCAACGGGCGAAAGCCTTGCTCGACCCTGGCACCTTCCGCGAATTGCTCGACCCGTTTCAGCGCGTCATGTCGCCATGGCTGTCGTGCCAGGGCGTGGTGCCGCAAGCCGATGACGGCGTGGTGATCGCCAAGGGCAGCATCGGTGGATTGCCGGTGGTGATCGCCGCCATCGAAGGTGCATTTCAGGGCGGCAGCCTCGGTGAGGTCGGCGGGGCGAAGATTGCCGGTGCGCTGGAACTCGCCGCCGAAGACAACCGCAATGGCATTCCCACTCGCGCCGTGTTGCTGCTGGAAACCGGCGGCGTGCGTTTGCAGGAAGCCAATCTTGGGCTGGCGGCGATTGCCGATATTCATGCGGCGATTGTCGACCTGCGCCAGTACCAGCCGGTTATCGGTGTGGTCGCCGGCAGCGTGGGTTGCTTTGGCGGGATGTCGATTGCCGCCGGGTTGTGCAGCTATTTGCTGGTGACTCAGGAAGCGCGGCTTGGCCTCAACGGTCCGCAAGTGATCGAACAGGAAGCCGGGCTTGAGGAATACGACTCCCGCGACCGTCCTTTCATCTGGAGCCTGACCGGTGGCGAGCAGCGTTTTGCCAGCGGTTTGGTGGACCGTTATGTCGCCGACGACGTGGCGCAGATTCAGCAGCAGGTCGGTGAGTTACTCAAGCAAGGTTTGCCGGCACAACAACGCAGCCGTCAGGCCGATCTGTTCCTGCAGCGGCTGGCCCGTCTGGACGCCGAACCGCAAATCGAGCCGTCAGTGGTTCGCGATCTGTATCAAGGAGAGCGCTCATGAGTTCGTATTCCCTGAGAGGTTTGAACTGGTTCAACGCCTTGAGTGCGGGCGCGAAACCGGTCGAAGGTTTGCCCGCTTCGTTGAGGGTCGCCGACGGTGTATTGGGTGATCAGTCTGTACGGTTTATCGCGGTGGTGGCTGATCCCGACAACCGTTTCGTCCGCGCCCGCAATGGCGAGGTCGGTCTGCTGGAAGGTTGGGGCCTGGCCAAGGCGGTGGATGACGTCATCGCCGAAGACACGGATAAACCGCACAAACGCGCCTTGGTCGCCATCGTCGATGTGCCGAGCCAGGCTTACGGTCGGCGCGAAGAAGCGCTCGGCATTCATCAGGCCCTGGCGGGTGCGGCAGACAGTTATGCCCGCGCCCGGTTGGCCGGTCATGCGGTGATTGGCTTGCTGGTGGGCAAGGCGATGTCCGGGGCGTTTCTGGCCCATGGGTATCAGGCCAATCGCTTGATTGCCTTGCGTGATCCGGGCGTGATGGTCCATGCGATGGGCAAGGCATCGGCAGCGCGGGTGACGTTGCGCAGCGTCGAAGAACTCGAAGCCCTGGCTTCCAGCGTGCCGCCGATGGCTTATGACATCGACAGCTATGCGAGTCTGGGATTGCTTTGGGAAACCTTGTCGGTAGAGCAGATCGAGCAGCCGACAGCGGCGGATCTGGCGCGGGTGACTGAATGCCTGAACCTTGCCATTGGCGATGTCGCCACCAGCGGACGTGATCTGAGCAGCCGCTTGGGCGCGACCAACCGTGCGGCATCAAGCACCGTTCGCCAATTGCTGAGAGCGCAGTGGTGAATACGTTTCTGGCCCACGACCTGCTTTGGGGGATGACCCCGGAGCAGCTGCCGGTGGACGCGCCTGCATGGGCGATCGAGTCGGTCAGCGCAGGTCAGCCGGTGGTGGTTCGGCGTGCGTTGAGTGCGCCGGATCACGTCGCGGTCGGGGTGCGTGGGCGGTTGCGTGAGCAGCGGTTTGCAGCGGTGATGTCGATCGCTGCGATTGCTCGTCGCGTCAGACCGGAAGAGCTTTGTCATGCCTTGATCGAGCGGGATTTGCCAGCAGTACGCGCCCTCAATGATTTGCGGCCGATGCTCGATGACTTCGGTTGGGCGTGGGGCGTCAGCGGCAGCGCCGGGTTTGAATTGGCCAGCGGTGTTCAGGCGTTGCACGAGGGCAGTGATCTCGACTTGATCCTGCGCACCCCGCAACCGTTGGATCGATTGAAAGCGCAGGCGCTGGTGAAGATTCTGGACACGGCTGCGTGCCAGGTAGACATGCAGTTGCAGACGCCTTTCGGCGCCGTCGCCCTGCGCGAATGGGCCAGTCCTGCCCGCCGGGTTTTGCTGAAAAACGCCCGTGAAGCCTGCCTGGTGATTGATCCGTGGGAGCAAGCAGCGTGAGCAGTTTGCTGGTGTTCCCAGGCCAGGGCGCGCAGCAACCGGGCATGCTCCACCGTTTGCCTCTCGAAACGGTGAATGAGGCCAGTGAAGTGCTGGGCGAAGACGTGTTGCGGCTGGATTGCGCCGAGGCGTTGAAATCGACAAGGGCCGTTCAACTTTGCCTGTTGATTGCCGGCGTCGCGGCTTCACGCCAGTTATCAATGGCAGCGGATTACGTGGCGGGATTGTCCATCGGCGCCTACCCGGCAGCGGTGGTGGCGGGCGCCCTGAGCTTCAGCGATGCGCTGCATCTGGTCAGCCTGCGTGGTGAGCTGATGCAGCAGGCTTATCCTCAGGGCTACGGCATGACCGCGATCATCGGTCTGGATCTGGCGACAGTGGAAGAGTTGCTCGCGCAGGTTCACCGCGTCGATATGCCGGTTTACCTGGCCAATATCAATGCCGATAACCAAGTGGTCATTGCCGGCAGCGATGCGGCGATGAAAGCTGTCGCCGAACTGGCCCGAGGTCGCGGTGCAGGTCTGGCAAAACGACTGGCCGTCAGCGTGCCTTCCCATTGCCCGCTGCTGGAAGCTCCGGCGAAAACCCTGGCCGAAGCCTTCGCCAATGTGCAACTGAAAACACCGACATTGAGTTACCTGAGCGGCAGTCGCGCCCGGCCCGTCATCAACACCGAAGCCTTGCGCGATGACCTGGCTTTCAACATGTGCCGCGTGGTGGATTGGCGCGGCACGGTGCAAAGCGCTTACGAGCGTGGCGTACGTCTACAGATCGAACTGCCGCCCGGTGCGGTGCTGACCGGGCTGGCGCGCCGGGTGTTCGAGCAGGGCACCGTCATTGCCTTCGACGGTGCTCGCCTCGATACCTTGCAGGCGCTGTTGCGTGAGGAGGGAAGCCGCCAACCCTAGACCACCGACTCAAGCCTTCGAACAACAAAAACAACATTCGACGATGCACTTTGAGGACAACAACAATGATTATTTATGGTGTGGCGTTTCTCGCCTTTTGTACCCTGGTGGGTATTTTTGTCGGTGAACTGCTCGGCAAGCTGATTGGCGTACCGGCCAACGTTGGCGGTGTAGGTATTGCGATGCTTCTGTTGATCGGCCTCGGCAGTTACCTGAATAAAAGTGGTTGGTTCAAAGGCAAGACAGAGCAGGGCGTGGAGTTCTGGAGCGCAATTTATATCCCGATCGTCGTCGCCATGGCGGCGCAACAAAACGTCTATGGCGCACTCAAGGGTGGGCCGATGGCGATTCTGGCGGGGACGGCAGCGGTGGTTATCGCCTTTGCCTTGGTGCCGGTGCTGGTACGCATCGGCAACAAGGAACCCGCCTCTGTCATTCCTCCGAAGACGGTAGGGTGATCGCCATGTACGAATCGATGATGAAGGTAATTACCGGTTACAGCCTGATCAGTGGCTTTCTGATTGTCGGCGTGACCATGTGGGTGTCCTACTGGATTTCCAATACGTTCACTAAAGGCCGCTTGCACGGCTCGGCCATCGCCATTTTGCTCGGCCTGTTGTTGTCGTATGTCGGTGGTGCGTTGACCGGTGGCCAGAAAGGCGTGGTGGACATCCCGTTGCTGTCCGGGATCGGCCTGCTGGGCGGTGCCATGTTGCGCGATTTCGCCATTGTGGCCACGGCGTTTGGCGTCAGTGTCGATGAGCTCAAACGTGCCGGTTTTGTCGGAGTACTGGCGTTGTTCGTCGGCGTCGGGACGTCGTTTATTGCCGGTGTCGCCGTGGCCATGGCCTTCGGATACACCGATGCGGTCAGCCTGACCACCATTGGTGCCGGGGCTGTGACGTATATCGTCGGTCCGGTGACCGGGGCTGCCATCGGTGCCAGTTCCGAGGTCATGGCGCTGTCGATTGCCGCAGGGTTGATCAAAGCCATTCTGGTGATGGTCATGACGCCGTTCGTGGCGCCGATGATTGGTCTGAACAACCCACGCAGTGCGGTGATCTTCGGGGGCTTGATGGGGACATCCAGCGGTGTGGCGGGCGGGTTGGCGGCCACGGATCCGAAACTGCTGCCTTATGGTTGCCTGACCGCCGCGTTCTACACGGCATTGGGCTGTTTACTCGGGCCTTCGTTACTGTTTCTGATCATGCGCGGATTAATGGGCTGATGCGCTAGAGGGTAAGCCACGCGCCCACAGGATCTGCGCAATGCCTGTAGGAGCGAGGCTTGCCCGCGAAGGGCGCGACAGGGTCTCAGGCCTGGCGATTGGCATACATCCGACACTCTGCCAACAACGCCAGCAGATTCGGATCGCGCTCCTTGGCTTTCAAAAACACCACGCCAATGTGCTGCTGCAACCGATACTTTTCCTGCAACGGAATCAGCTTCACACGGTTCTCATACACCGCCGCAATCCGCCCCGGCAGCAACGCATAACCCACCCCCGAGCTGACCATGCTCAGCAGGGTGAAGATGTCGTTGACCTGCATCGCCACCTTCGGCTCGAACCCCGCCTGCTTGAACACCCGGTTGCCGTCCTGATGCGTGGCAAACCCCTGAGTGAGTGTGATGAAAGTTTCGTCGCGCACTTCGGCCAGGTCGACTTCCGCCCGTTGGGCAAACTTCGAATCCGCTGGCGTGGCCAGGAAGATGTCATCGGAGAACAGTGGAATCTGCTCGCAGTCCGGGTCGTTGACGCTGTCGTCGAGGGACACCAGGATCGCGTCGACTTCCATGTTCTTGAGCTTGTACAGCAGGTCGAAATTCGAGCCGAGGATCAAATCGATGTTGAGCTCGCTGCGACGGATTTTCAGGCCCATGATCAGCTGCGGCACCGTCTTCACCGTCAGCGAATACAACGAGCCGAGCTTGAAGCGTTCGGCGGAGAACCCGGCCGCTTCGCGGGTCAGGCGCACGGTTTCGACCACGTCCTGAATCAGCTTCTGGGCGCGTTCTTCCAGCACATAAGCGCTTTCCAGCGGTGTCAGGTTGCGGCCTTCGTGTTTGAACAGCGGGCAGCGCAAGGCGCTTTCCAGCGAGTGAATGGCGCGGTGCACGCTGACGTTGCTGGTCTGCAACTCGGCCGCGGCCCGGGCCAGGTTGCCGGTGCGCATGAAGGCGAGGAACACCTCGAGTTTTTTCAGGGTCAACTCTTCGTCGATCAGCATGGGCGTGACTCTTGGTCGAATGGCTCGATTGTGCACGTATGCGCGGATTTGTGATCTGAAACATTGCGCTTTTAGGCTCAAGGGCTGAGCCTTGCGCCATGTTGTAACGAATGTTGAGGTGGGCGACACATGTATCACGGGGAACGATTGAACGCCTGGACGCATTTGGTCGGTGCGGTGGCAGCGATGGTCGGGGTGGTGTGGATGCTGGTGATTGCCAGCATGGACGGCAGCCCGTGGAAGATTGTCAGCGTGGCGATTTACGGATTTACCTTGATGGTGCTTTACAGCGCATCGACCGTTTACCACAGCGTGCGCGGGCGCAAGAAAGCGATCATGCAGAAGGTCGATCACTTTTCGATCTACCTGCTGATTGCGGGCAGTTACACGCCATTCTGTCTTGTGACGCTACGCGGGCCGTGGGGCTGGACCTTGTTCGGAATTGTCTGGGGATTGGCGCTGATCGGCATCCTGCAAGAGATCAAACCGCGTTCGGAAGCGCGGATTCTGTCGATCGTGATCTACGCGGTGATGGGCTGGATCGTGCTGGTGGCGGTCAAGCCGCTACTGGCGGCGCTGGGCAGCACAGGTTTTGCCTGGCTGGCATCGGGCGGCGTGTTGTACACCGTGGGCATTGTCTTTTTTGCGCTGGACAGTCGTTTGCGTCATGCCCACGGGATCTGGCATCTGTTCGTGATCGCCGGGAGTCTGCTGCACTTCGTGGCGATTATGTTTTATGTCTTGTAGATCGCACCGCAGCTATATGAAAAACCTGTGGGAGCGAGCCTGCTCGCGAAAGCGCCAGGTCAGTCGACATCATCGCTGACTGATCCACCGCATTCGCGAGCAGGCATGCTCCCTCAGGAACACAGGCGATCCAGTTGTGCCTGCGCCCGTCGGCTGAACACCTGCAACAAGTCGCTCAAGGTATGGGGCGGCGGTTCGTCGGCGCGGGTGACCGCATACAACGTGATCGGTAACGCTGGCGCCAGAGGTCGAATCGCCGTGGTGGCGGGGGATGCGCCAAGCGCAGTAAACGGGTCGATCACCGCCAGCCCGGCACCGGATTCAACCATCGCCCGCGCCAGCGAATAGGTCTGCACGGCGATGCGAACCCGTGGTGGCGGCTCGACCGCCTCAAGGTAGCTGTCGAGCCTGGCCGCCAGCGGATCGGCGCTGGACAGGCCGATCAGCGGCGCGCCGGCCAGTTCGATCAAGGGTAATGGCTGGCCCAAGGCGTCGTCGGTCCAATAGCCCAACGGCGCCAGCGCCACCAACACCCCGCAGGCCAGGGGCTGCGCCTTCAGGCCCGGATGATCCGGCGGTTGCAAGGTCAGCGCGACATCCACTTCGCGCATCAACAAATTCTGCATCAACTCACGGCTGTGGGCGCTGGACAGCTCGCAGACAATGTCCGGGTAGCGTTGCGTCCACTCGTTGATGGCCGGCGGCAGCAGCGACAAGGCCAGCGCCGGGATCGCGCCGATCCTTACGCTGTGACCCGGCTCGCGGCGCAGGCTCTGAGCCAGACGTCGCACGCCTTGCAGGCTTTCGGTGACCTTGTCGACTTCGCGCTCAAGCTCCAGCGCTTCGGGCGTGGCCTGCAATTTACCGCGCACCCGCAGAAATAACGGGAAGCCCAGTTGCTGCTCGGCGTGTTGCAGCACTTTGCTCACCGCCGGCTGCGACACGTGCAGCAACTGCGCGGCGCCACTGACCGAACCGGTCTGGCGGATGGCCTGGAAAATCTCGATGTGTCGCAGTCGCATGGCAAGTCCATAACCTTTGTTTATGGGTCAGGCATCTTTATGCATTGTTCAAGGTCTGTCACCTGGTCCTAACCTGAAGCCTGTTTCAACAACGGTTAAGGACAGACATGGCTCAGCGGGTTTGCATCATCGGTGGCGGCGTCATCGGCCTGACGACGGCTTACGCACTGGTTCGCGACGGCATCGACGTGACGCTGATCGAGGCCCGGGATTCGCTGGGTAGCGAGACCAGTTTCGCCAACGGCGGCCAGTTGTCCTACCGTTACGTCGCGCCTCTGGCCGATGCCGGCGTGCCGTTGCAGGCGCTTGGCTGGATGCTGCGCGGTGACTCTCCGCTGAAGTTGCGTCCGCGCCTGGACCCGGCGCAATGGCGCTGGATGGGGTCCTTCCTGGCGGCGTGCCGTCGTTCTGTGAATCAGCGCAACGGCGCGCACCTGCTGCGTCTGGCGCTGCTGAGCCAGTCCACGCTGCAAGGCTGGCGGGACGAAGACCGTCTCGACGGCTTCGCTTGGCGGCGCAACGGCAAACTGGTGACGTTTCGTGAAGCCGCAAGTTTTGAGCATGCGCGCCATGGCCTGGCCGATCCGCAACAGCAGCACGTGCTGTCGCGTGCCGAATGCGCACAGTTGGAGCCTGCGCTTGCCGAGGCGCCGTTTGTGGGCGCGATTTATACGCCTGATGAAGAAGTCGCCGATTGCCATGCTTTCTGCCAGCAACTGCTGGCTCGGCTCCAGGCGTCGGGGCGTTGCGAGTTTTTGCTGGGACGCAAGGTCACCGGCATTCGCCACGCGGATGGCGCGGTGCAGGCTGTAGAAATGGGTTCGCACGTGCTGCCGGTCGAGCAACTGGTGATCGCCGCCGGTCATCGCAGTCCGGCGCTGGCGCTGCCCGGCATGCACCTGCCGCTGTATCCGCTCAAGGGCTACAGCCTGACCTTGCCCGTGCGCACCGAACATCGCGCGCCGGAGCTGAGCATCACCGATTACAACCGCAAGATCGTTTATGCCCGCATCGGTGATCAACTGCGCGTGGCGGCGATGGTCGACATCGTCGGTTTCGACCCGGCACTCGACCCCAAACGTCTGGCGCTGATCAAGCGCCAGGCGCAGGAAACCTTACCCAATGCCGGCGATTACACCGCCGCCATCGAATGGGCCGGCATGCGCCCGGCCACCCCCAGCGGCGTGCCGTTGATCGGGGCCACGGCGTACCGCAACCTGTGGCTCAACCTGGGCCATGGCGCCCTGGGTTTTACCCTGGCTTGCGGCAGCGCCCGGTTGCTCAGCGAGTTGATCGCCCGGCGCGCACCCTCGATTGAAATGCAGGGCCTCGCCCCCCGCGTCGCCTGACTTGAAAAGGAAAAACCGATGAGCATCAACCGTATCAACAGCAACAGCCGGCTCTCTGGCGCGGTGACCTTTGGCGATCTGGTGTTTCTCTCGGGACAGGTTCCGGGTGACAGCCTCGACGTCACCGGCCAAACCGCCGAGGTGCTGGCGAAGATCGATGCGTTGCTGGCCGAAGCTGACAGCGACAAGGATCATCTGCTCAACGCGACCATTTACCTGAACGACATTGGCCGCGATTTTGCCGCCATGAATGAGGTCTGGTCGCAGTGGCTGTCACCGGGCAAAGCGCCAACCCGCACTACTTTGCAGGCGCAACTGGCCCGTCCCGAGGTCCTGGTGGAAATCACCGTGATCGCAGCGCGCCGCTAATCGCTCAACCCACAACGGAGAATAACAATGCAAAAAATCACGTTGATCGGCTGCACCCTCGGTCTGCTGCTCGCCAGTCAGGTCCAGGCCAACGAAACGCCACTGACCGGTACGCTGAACAAGGTTGCCAATGCCAAGAGCATCACGCTGGGCTATCGCGACGCGTCGGTGCCGTTCTCCTACGTGGGTGATCACACGGGGCAGCCGATGGGGTATTCGGTGGACCTGGCGAGCAAGATTGTCGAGCGCATCAAGCAAAAGCTTGAACTGCCGGATCTGCAGGTGAAGTACAACCTGGTGACCTCGCAAACGCGCATTCCGCTAGTGCAGAACGGCACGGTCGACCTTGAGTGCGGCTCCACCGGCGTGACCGCCGAGCGCATGCAGCAAGTGGCGTTTTCCTACGGGTTTATCTACGTGAAGGGTCAGTTGCTCACGGCGAAGGACAGCGGCATCAAGAGTTTCGCTGACCTGCGCGGCAAGAACGTCGTGACCACCGCGGGCACAACGAATGAACGGTTTCTGAAGAGTTACAACGTCGATCACAAGATCGATATGTTCGTGATCAGCGCCAAGGACCATGGCGAGGCTTTCCAGATGCTGCAGTCGGGTCGGGCGGCGGCGTTCTATATGGACGACGCGCTGCTCTATGGTGAACGAGCGAAGGCCCGCGATCCGCATAAGTGGGTGGTGGTGGGTGAGGAGCAGTCGCGGGAAATCTACAGCTGCATGGTGCGCAAGGATGATCCGCAGTTCCTGGCACTGGTCAACTCCACGCTGGCCGACCTGTACAGCTCGGGAGAAATCAACGGCATCTATAACCGCTGGTTCCAACAGCCGATCCCGCCCAAAGGCTTGAACCTGGAATTCCCGATGACCAGCGAGCTGAAAGCCATCATCGCCAAACCGGTGAGTGATCCGGTGCAGTAGTTGCGGACAGATCGTTCCCACGCTCTGCGTGGGAATGCCTCTAGGGACGCTCTGCGTCCAGTGACGCGGAGCGTCACGGGCTGCATTCCCACGCGGAGCGTGGGAACGATCAGAACCTAGAAGTCGCCCCACAGTTGTTGCGCCACCGCTAATGCCACGACGGGTGCGGTTTCGGTGCGCAATACGCGAGGACCGAGGCGGGCGGCATGAAAACCGCCAGCCTTGGCCTGCTCGACTTCAGCATCGGACAACCCGCCCTCAGGCCCGATCAGAAACGCCAAGGTTGTCGGTTTGGCATGACTCACCAACGGCTCAGCCACCGGATGCAGCACCAGTTTCAACTCAGCCTCGGTCTGCTTCAACCAGTCCGCCAGCAACAGCGGCGGATGAATCACCGGCACCCGTGAACGCCCGCATTGCTCGCACGCGCTGATCGCCACCTGGCGCCAGTGCATCAGGCGTTTGTCGGCGCGTTCATCCTTCAGGCGGACTTCACAGCGGTCGCTGAAGATCGGGGTGATTTCGGTGACGCCCAGTTCAGTGGCTTTCTGAATCGCCCAATCCATGCGCTCGCCTCGGGACAAGCCCTGGCCGAGGTGGATCTGCAAGGGCGACTCGATTTGCCCGGCGAAGCTTTCATCGATCTGCACGACGACGCGCTTCTTGCCGACCTCCACCAGCGTGGCCCGAAACTCATGGCCTGAGCCGTCGAACAATTGCAGCGCATCACCCTCGGCCATCCGCAGCACGCGGCTGATGTAATGGGCCTGGGCCTCGGGCAATTCGTGTTCGCCGGTGCTCAAGGGGGCGTCGATAAAGAAGCGGGACAGTCTCATCTTGGATCTCTGTAAAAGTCGAATATAGCAGCGTGCTCAATCAGCTTTTGTGGCGAGGGAGCTTGCTCCCGCTGGGTTGCGAAGCCGCCCCAAACCCGGCGACCGCGATTTGTCAGTTAAAACGCGCAAGCCGGAGTACGACTGCTTCGCAGCCGAGCGTGAGCAAGCTCCCTCGCCACAGGGTTTTTCGGTGACTCAGCCCGGATCGCGGAAGCCGGGGTGGAAGTCCTTCGGCACCGACACGCTGATGCCTTCACGGGTCGCGATGTCGATCCCTTCACTGGCCACTTCGGCCAGAAAATCGATCTGCTCCGGTGTAATCACATACGGCGGCAGGAAATACACCACGCTGCCCAACGGTCGAAGTAAAGCACCGCGCTCCAGCGCGTGCTGGAACACCTTCAAACCGCGACGCTCTTGCCACGGATAAGCTTCTTTTGTTGCCTTGTCCTTGACCATCTCGATGGCCAGCACCATGCCGGTCTGGCGCACTTCCGAAACGTTCGGGTGATCGGCCAGGTGCGCGGTCGCGCTGGCCATGCGCTGCGCCAATGCCTTGTTGTTCTCGATGACGTTGTCTTCTTCGAAGATATCCAGCGTCGCCAAAGCCGCCGCGCACGCCAGCGGGTTGCCGGTGTAGCTGTGCGAATGCAGGAAGGCGCGCAGGGTCGGGTAGTCGTCGTAGAACGCGCTGTAGACATCCTCGGTCGTCACGCAGGCCGCCAGCGGCAGGTAGCCGCCGGTCAGGGCCTTGGACAGGCAGAGGAAGTCCGGGCGGATGCCGGCCTGTTCACAGGCGAACATCGTCCCGGTGCGGCCGAAGCCGACGGCGATTTCGTCGTGGATCAGGTGTACGCCATAGCGATCACAGGCTTCGCGCAGCAGTTTGAGGTACACCGGGTGATACATGCGCATGCCGCCGGCGCCCTGGATCAACGGCTCGACAATCACCGCCGCGACAGTGTCGTGGTTCTCGGCCAACGTCTGTTCCATGGCCGCGAACATGTTCCGCGAGTGTTCTTCCCAGCTCATGCCTTCGGGGCGCAAGTAGCAATCGGGGCTCGGCACCTTGATGGTGTCCAGCAGCAACGCCTTGTAGGTTTCGGTGAACAGCGGTACATCGCCCACCGACATCGCCGCCATGGTTTCGCCGTGGTAGCTGTTGGTCAGGGTGACAAAGCGCTTCTTGTTCGGCTGGCCGCGGTTGAGCCAGTAGTGAAAGCTCATTTTCAGCGCGACTTCGATGCAGGACGAACCGTTATCGGCGTAGAAGCACCGCGTCAGGCCTTCCGGCGTCATCTTCACCAGACGCTCCGACAGCTCGATCACCGGCTGATGGCTGAAACCGGCCAGAATCACGTGCTCCAGCTGATCGACCTGATCCTTGATGCGCTGGTTGATGCGCGGGTTGGCGTGGCCAAACACGTTGACCCACCAGGAGCTGACGGCGTCGAGGTAGCGTTTGCCTTCGAAGTCTTCCAGCCATACGCCTTCACCGCGCTTGATCGGGATCAGTGGCAGCTGTTCGTGGTCTTTCATCTGGGTGCAGGGATGCCACAACACCGCAAGATCGCGTTGCATCCACTGATTATTCAGGCCCATGTTCAGTCTCCTCGAGGCGGCTCGCTGGTTTCGCGGGCAAACAATCGCGCAAGCCTATGCAATGCATCGCACGGGGACAACCCATTGTGTCGATTGAGCTACTTTGTATAGGTCGATAGACGTCGCTGGCGGCCTTTTGATGGCTGACGTATTCTTCGCGGTTCTTTGAGTCGTCTGACTCGTAAAACCGCTATTTCCTCGTGTATTTCCGGAGTTCGCTGAATGTCTGCTGGTTGGCTGCGCGCCTGTGCGCTGGTGATGTTGGGGCTGTTCAGCGTGTCTGCGCTGGCCAAGGATAAAACGGCGATCGTGATCGGCGGCGGGCTCTCGGGCCTTACTGCCGCTTATGAACTGCAGAACAAAGGCTGGCAGGTGACCCTGCTGGAAGCCAAGCCGAGCCTGGGCGGTCGCTCCGGTATGGCCACCAGTGAGTGGATCGGCAACGACAAGACCCAACCGGTGCTGAACAAATACGTATCGACCTTCAAGCTGAGCACCACGCCAGCCCCTGAATTCGTGCGGACCCCGAGCTACCTGATCGATGGCGTGTATTACACCGCCGCCGACCTGGCCACCAAGGAACCGGCCACCGCCGAAGCCCTCAAGCGCTACGAAAAGACCTTGGACGATCTGGCGCGTTCGATCGAAGATCCACAGAACCCGGCGGCCAACAGTACGCTGCACGCTCTGGATCAGATCAACGTTTCCAACTGGCTCGACCGTCTGAGCCTGCCAGCCACGGCACGTCAGTTGGTGAACCAGCAGATTCGTACCCGTTACGACGAACCTTCGCGCCTGTCGTTGCTGTATTTCGCACAGCAGAGCCGTGTTTACCGTGGCGTCTCCGACCGTGACCTGCGCGCTTCGCGCCTGCTCGGCGGCAGCCCGGTACTGGCCCAGGCCTTCGTCAAACAGCTGAAAACCATCAAGACCAGCTCTCCGGTGTCGTCCATCAACCAGGACAAGGACGGTGTGACCGTCAAAGTCGGCAGCGTCGGCTATCAGGCTGACTATGTGGTGGTGGCCGTGCCGTTGCGCGCCCTGAACAAGATTCAGATGATCCCGGCGCTGGACGCCCAGCACCTTGGTGCCATCAAGGGCACCAACTACGGCTGGCGTGACCAGATCATGCTGAAGTTCAAGACGCCAGTGTGGGAAAGCAAGGCGCGCATGTCCGGCGAGATCTACAGCAACACCGGCCTGGGCATGTTGTGGGTCGAGCCGGCGCTGAAGGGTGGCGCCAACGTGGTGATCAACCTGTCCGGCGACAACGCACGGGTGATGCAGGCGTTCGGCGACAAGCAGATGGTCGACCAGGTGCTGATTCGTCTGCACGCGTTTTATCCACAGGCACGCGGTTCTTTCACCGGTTATGAAATCCGCCGCTACAGCACCGACCCGTCGATGGGCGGCGCTTACCTGGCCTTCGGCCCGGGCCAGATCAGCAAATACTGGCGCCTGTGGGAACGTCCGCTGCAACGCGTAGCGTTCGCTGGCGAACACACCGACACCTTGTACCCAGGCACGCTGGAAGGCGCATTGCGCACCGGTCAACGTGCAGCCAGTCAGGTTGAAGACCTGGCGGCGGGCAAGTCGTTTGAGCCTGCGAAGGTTGTGCCGGCAGCGACCGCTGTAGCGGCCGGCGCGGTGGCGGCGAAGAAAGGCAACTTCTTCACTAACCTGTTCGGTGGTTCGTCCGATGACGACAAGAAGCCGGAACCGGTCAAGGCACCAGAGCCAGTGGCGCCGACACCTGCTCCAACGCCGGCACCGACTCCAGCACCTGCACCGGTTGAAGCGCCGAAGCCTGTGGCCCCGGTGAAAGCCGAGCCGGCCAAGAAAGCCCCGGTGAAAAAGCCTGCTGCCAAGACCGAAGCCAAAAAAGCGCCGGCCAAAGCCCCGGCGAAGAAGGCTGAAACCGCGAAGAAACCAGCGGCAAAAACTTCTACGACCCCGGCGACGGAAACCAAAGCGCAGTAAGCTTTTGGCACTCAAAGAAACGCGGCAGACATGCCGCGTTTTTTTATGCCTGAAAGAAACCAATCACAAGAATCGAATAAATCTTGTGGCGCAGGTGTTCCATGGCTGGACTTCATTTTTTATTACACATTGGTCTTTAATCTTTCCTTAACGACTCTATTTCAGACTCTTGATCGTATTTCTCGATATTTCAAAGCGAAATTTTCCGCTTTAATTCGATAGATAACTCGATAGTCTTGGTCGCAGTTCTCACAGGATTTGGGCAATGCAGCTACGTAACTCTTCTTCCCGCTACGGTTGGGTCAGCGTCTTTATGCACTGGGGCGTGGCGCTGGCGGTCTTCGGTTTGTTCGCGCTGGGCTTGTGGATGGTCGGTCTCGACTACTACAGCACCTGGCGCAAAGACGCGCCGGAATTGCACAAGAGCATTGGCCTGGTGTTGTTGGCTGTCATGGTCCTGCGGGTGTTGTGGCGCTTTATCAGCCCGCCACCGCCGACACTGGAGACATATAGCCGCATGACGCGTCTCGGCGCCAAGTTCGGTCATTCGTTCCTGTACTTCAGCCTGTTTGCTGTGATGATTGCCGGATACCTGATTTCCACCGCAGACGGTGTCGGGATTTCGGTGTTTGGCCTGTTTGAAATTCCTGCGCTGGTTTCCGGACTACCGGACCAGGCAGACACCGCCGGTGTGATTCATCTGTATCTGGCGTGGGCGCTGGTAATTTTTTCCGGTCTCCACGCGTTGGCAGCATTGAAGCACCACTTTATCGATCGTGATGCGACCCTCAATCGAATGCTGGGCCGCAAAGCCTGAAGTTCAACCTCGACTCCAAAGGAATAGAAAGCATGTTGAAAAAAACACTCGCTGCTCTGGCAATCGGTTCGGCTCTGCTGTCCGCTAACGTGATGGCGGCTGACTACGTCGTCGACAAAGAAGGCCAGCACGCCTTCGTTGACTTCAAGATCAGCCACTTGGGATACAGCTACATCACCGGTACCTTCAAGGACATCGACGGCAAGTTCAGCTTCGATGCGGCCAAGCCGGAAGCGAGCAAGATCGAGTTCAACGTCAACACCGCCAGTGTGTTCACCAACCATGCCGAGCGCGACAAGCACATCGCCAGCAAAGACTTCCTGGACGGGTCTAAAGCCAAGTTCGTCTCCACCAGCGTTAAATCCACCGGCAAAAACGCCGCTGGCAAAGACACTGCCGACGTGACCGGCGACCTGACCATCCTTGGCGTGACCAAGCCAGTCGTGGTCAAGGCTACCTTCCTGGGCGAAGGCAAGGATCCATGGGGCGGCTACCGTGCCGGCTTCGAAGGCACCACTAGCATCAAGCGTTCCGACTTCGGCAAGCAGAAAGACCTGGGCCCAGCGTCCGATGCCGTCGAGTTGTACGTTTCGTTTGAAGGTGTGAAGGCGAAGTAATTTTCGCCCCTGACACGAAAACGCCCCCGATCTCGCGATCGGGGGCGTTTTTTATGGCCGAACATAATCTGCGTCGCACCCAAAATCCTGTAGGAGCGAGGCTTGCCCGCGAAAGCGCCAGCGGCCTCTCCACAGAAATCCGGTTGACCCCTTCGCGGGCAAGCCTCGCTCCTACAGGGGGTTGCGTCAGGCCAAAAAAATGCCCCGGGTCGTGAGAGCCGGGGCATTTTTTATGGCAGTGCTAAATCAGCGATTGCGGGTCAGCAACGCTGGCTTCTCACCGCGTGGACGGCCTGGGAGTTGATCAAGTTGCTCTGGAGTCGGGAAACGATCGGTTTTCGACTCCTTGTGAATGATCTTCGGTGCCGGGCCGCGCGGGTTTTGCACGGCCGGTTCCGAACGCGGCTGGTCGTCGGTGCGAGCCGGACGACGGTTGCGCGACTCTTCACGACGGGCCTGGCCGTCACGTGGAGCACCGTTACGTGGGCCACTGCGCTTGGCCGGCGGCGTGCCGGTGGTGGCGCCGTCGCTGCTGCGCGGACCGCTTTGGCGACCCTGAGGCTTGCCGCCGGTGCGTGGAGCACCTGCGCCGGCTGCCGCGCCTGGTGCCGGAGCACCCGGACGGCGGCCACGGCCCTGAGCCGGTTTGGCTTGAGGCACGTAGTCAACGCGGTTACCGAAGTTATCCACATCGTCGTCCAGGAACTCATCCGGAGCACGATCAACGGCGGCACGAGGAGCCGGACGCTGTTGCTCGCGAGCCGGGGTGCCTTCGCGTGGCTTGTGTTCACGGGCCGGGCGATCGCCACGGCCAGTGGCAGGCGCTTTTTCTTTGCCGCCCTTGTCCTTGCCCTTGTCTTTACGACCGCCGCCACCGCCGGTGCCGTTCGGGCCGTCGCCGCGCGGGCCACGTGGGTTGCGTGGGTTACGCACATCCGGACGCTCGCGAACTTCCGGTTTCTCGGCTTCTACAGCGCTGGAGTCGAAGCCCATCAGGTTGCCATCGGCAATCTTCTGCTTGGTCATGCGCTCGATGCTTTTCAGCAACTTTTCTTCGTCCGGGGCGACCAGCGAGATCGCCTCGCCCGAACGACCGGCACGGCCGGTACGGCCGATACGGTGAACGTAATCTTCGTCGACGTTCGGCAGCTCGAAGTTGACCACGTGTGGCAACTGGTCGATGTCGAGGCCGCGAGCGGCGATGTCGGTGGCGACCAGAATGCGCACTTCACCGGCCTTGAAGTCGGCCAGGGCTTTGGTGCGGGCGTTCTGGCTCTTGTTGCCGTGGATCGCGACGGCGCTGAGGCCGTGTTTGTCCAGGTACTCGGCCAGACGGTTGGCGCCGTGCTTGGTGCGGGTGAACACCAGGACCTGTTCCCAGGCGCCAGCGGTGATCAGGTGCGCCAACAGCGAACGCTTGTGGTTGGCTGGCAGGCGGAAGACGCGTTGCTCGATACGCTCGACCGTGGTGTTCGGCGGCGTAACTTCGATGCGTTCCGGGTTGTGCAGCAGCTTGCCGGCAAGGTCGGTGATGTCTTTGGAGAAGGTCGCCGAGAACAGCAGGTTCTGACGTTTGCTCGGCAGGCGAGCCAGGACCTTCTTCACGTCATGGACAAAGCCCATGTCGAGCATGCGGTCGGCTTCGTCCAGCACGAGGATTTCCACGTGGGACAGATCGACGCTGCCTTGGCCGGCGAGGTCGAGCAGGCGGCCAGGGCAGGCCACCAGCACGTCGACACCACGGGACATGGCCTGAACCTGCGGGTTCATGCCGACGCCGCCGAAGATGCAGGCGCTGACGAACTTCAGGTCACGGGCATACACCTTGAAGCTCTCGTGGACTTGAGCCGCGAGTTCGCGGGTAGGGGTCAGGACCAGTACGCGCGGTTGGCGCGGGCCGTGACGCTGGGATTTGTCCGGGTGACCGTTGGGGAACAACCGCTCCAGAATCGGAAGGGCGAAGCCGCCGGTTTTACCAGTACCTGTCTGAGCCGCGACCATCAGGTCGCGACCTTGCAACACGGCGGGGATAGCCCGCTGTTGCACCGGAGTAGGCTCGGTATAGCCCGCTGCCTCGATGGCGCGGACTAAAGCCTCGGAGAGACCGAGGGAAGCAAAGGACATGAGTAATCCTGTTTTAGTTAGGGCTTGGCCCAATGGGAGTCTTGCCTGGCGCGAATGGCGTTTAAGAGGAACGCAATCCCGTCCGGTCCTGCTGGGTCTTGAAAGCTCGTCTGGAGCGCTCGCGCGGGCTGAAAAGCTGCGCTGTAGCGGATCGAGATGCCTTGAACAAGTCCGAGCGTCCGGGCGTGAGCCTGGCGGGAAGGCCGGAGTATAACAGAGCAATCACTGCGCGCCGCTTTCCTGCTGCTCAACGGTTTTTTCGGTGGTGGTGGCGGCGGCTTGCACCCCCGGGCCTGCACCATAACGGGCGCTGAGCTCAGCGTAGGCGGGCTCGCGCTTGAAGCGCTTGAGTTCGGCACCGAAACGCTGCACCAGCAAATCCATGCCGGCGTTACGGCGTACCGCCAAAAACTGGCTCTGGCGGCTGATGACGGTGGGGTTTTCGGTGATCTTGTCGCGGATGCCCAATTCGTCGAGCAAGTGCTGCCCGACCCGGCGATCAGTGATCAGCAGGTCGATCCGCCCGCGCACCAGTTTGCCGAAGTTGGCTTCATGGGTTGGCGCCGGCTCCCGGGTGAACAAAGTCGACTCGCTGAAATCCTTGCTATAGAGGTAGCCCGGCGAGGTGCCGACGGTCAGGCCTTTCAGGTCGTCGAGGGTGCGGAACGGATGGGGCCGCTCATTAGCGTAGAACATCACGAACTCGACTTCCGACAGCGGTTCGCTGGGGTAGAGCAAGGTAGCGTCGCGTTCATCGCTGTGAAAAATGTCCAGCGCTCCATCCGCCTGGCCTGTTTCAAGCATCGACAGGCAGCGTTTCCATGGCAGGAACTGCCAGTCCACTTCGATCCCCAGGCGTTTGAACACGATCGCCGTGGTTTCGTAATCCAGGCCCAGGGATTTGCCGTTTTCCTCATAGACATAAGGCGCCCACGGCTCGGTGACAATGCGCAACTTCTCGCCCCGGGCGGCAAAGCTCAGGCAAGAGAATAGAAACACGGTGAGTAACTGTGCGATCAGAGGCATGGCTTGAGATTACGACGAGAAGTCATAAAGAGCCAGAAATCGGATCCAGAAGCTCTGGCCCGAGGCGCAATCCATAAAAAAGGCCCTGGATTGCGCCAGAGCCTTCATTGGAGTGCTGCACTGTTTCAGCGCGGCAGCTTCAGGTTGTTCCACACCGCCAGGCTCGCTTCAGCCTGGTTCAGTGTGTAGAAGTGCAGCCCCGGTGCGCCACCTTGCAGCAGGCGTTCGCACATTTCGGTGATGACTTGCTCACCAAAGCCTTGAATGCTCTGGGTGTCGTCGCCGTAGGCTTCCAGCTGTTTGCGGATCCAGCGCGGGATTTCCGCACCGCAAGCGTCGGAGAAACGCGCGAGCTTGCTGTAGTTGGTGATCGGCATGATCCCCGGCACGATCGGGATGTTCACGCCCATCGCCCGTACACGCTCGACGAAGTAGAAGTAGCTGTCGGCGTTGAAGAAGTACTGGGTGATCGCACTGTCGGCGCCAGCGTTAGCCTTGCGCACGAAGTTGTTCAGATCGTCTTCGAAATTGCGCGCTTGCGGATGCATCTCCGGGTAGGCGGCGACTTCGATGTGGAAGTGATCGCCGGTTTCTTCACGAATGAACTCAACCAGGTCGTTGGCGTGGCGCATTTCGCCGCTGGCCATGCCCATGCCGGATGGCAGGTCACCGCGCAGGGCAACGATACGCTTGATGCCGGCTGCCTTGTATTGAGCCAGCAGGCCGCGCAGGTCGTCCTTGCTGTCGCCAACGCAAGACAGATGCGGCGCGGCCGGGACTTTGACTTCGCTTTCGAGCTGCAATACGGTGTTGAGCGTGCGATCACGGGTCGAACCGCCAGCGCCATAAGTGCAGGAGAAGAAATCGGGGTTGTACGTGGCCAGCTGACGGGCAGTGGCGAGTAGCTTTTCATGCCCAGCGTCGGTCTTCGTAGGGAAGAACTCGAAGCTGTAGCGACGGTCTTGGGACATGGAGGGAACCTCCAGCTACAAGCTGCAAGCTGCGAGCTGCAAGAGAAGCGGAGGTGCGCTGATCTCTTGTGCCTGGAGCCTGCTGCCTGAAACTGTTTTGGAATAGGGGCAGAGCTCTCGAGCTTCGCGCGGCAAGTTCGGCTTTTGACCTTGCTTGCCGCTTGAAGCTTAAAGCTCGCAGCTGCTTTGTCTTAGTAGCGGTAAGCGTGCGGCTTGAACGGACCTTCGACGGTCACGCCGATGTAGTCGGCCTGGGTCTTGGTCAGTTGAGTCACAACGCCGCCGAAACCTCGGACCATTTCCAGGGCCACTTCTTCGTCGAGTTTCTTCGGCAGTACTTCAACGGTCAGGCGCTCGGCTTTCTGGGCTGGCGACAGGTCGGCGTACTTCTGGCCGAACAGGAAGATCTGCGCCAGAACCTGGTTGGCGAACGAACCGTCCATGATGCGGCTTGGGTGACCGGTAGCGTTACCCAGGTTAACCAGACGGCCTTCGGCCAGCAGGATCAGGTAGTCGTCGTTCTGGGCATCGAATGCGCCAGGGCCGGTACGGTGAATTTTGTGAACCTGCGGCTTCACTTCTTCCCATGCCCAGTTCTTGCGCATGAAAGCGGTGTCGATTTCGTTGTCGAAGTGGCCGATGTTGCAGACAACAGCGCGCTTCTTCAGGGCTTTGAGCATGTTTGCATCGCAAACATTGACGTTGCCGGTGGTGGTCACGATCAGGTCGATCTTGCCCAGCAGGGCTTTGTCGATGCTGGCTTCAGTACCGTTGTTGATACCGTCGATGAACGGCGAAACCAGCTCGTAGCCGTCCATGCAGGCTTGCATGGCGCAGATCGGGTCGACTTCGGAGACCTTGACGATCATGCCTTCCTGACGCAGGGACTGAGCCGAGCCCTTGCCCACGTCACCGTAACCGATGACCAGCGCTTGCTTGCCGGACAGCAGGTGGTCAGTACCACGCTTGATCGCATCGTTCAGGCTGTGACGGCAGCCGTACTTGTTGTCGTTCTTGCTCTTGGTCACCGAGTCGTTGACGTTGATGGCCGGGATTTTCAGCTCGCCCTTGGCCAGCATGTCCAGCAGGCGGTGAACGCCAGTGGTGGTTTCTTCGGTGACGCCGTGGACGCGGTCCAGGATCGCCGGGTATTTCTTGTGCAGCAGCTCGGTCAGGTCGCCGCCGTCGTCGAGGATCATGTTGGCATCCCAAGGCGCGCCATCTTTGAGGATGGTTTGCTCCAGGCACCACTCGTACTCTTCTTCGGTTTCGCCTTTCCAGGCATAAACCGCGATACCGGCAGCTGCGATAGCGGCAGCGGCCTGGTCTTGAGTCGAGAAAATGTTGCAGGACGACCAACGCACTTCGGCACCCAGGGCAACCAGGGTTTCGATCAGCACGGCAGTCTGAATGGTCATGTGGATGCAGCCAAGGATCTTGGCGCCTTTGAGTGGCTGCTCACCGGCGTACTTGCGGCGCAGACCCATCAGGGCTGGCATTTCGGATTCGGCGATGATGGTTTCGCGACGGCCCCAGGCAGCCAGGGACATGTCGGCCACTTTGTAATCGTTAAAATCTGCAGGCGTGATAACAGCGCTCATGATGAGCCTCCATTCGTAATGTATGCGAATGGGCGCCGTTGTGCGTTTAGTGTCCGGCCGATCATGGCCAGTCAACGCCCCATCCGAGCCTGACAGGTCGAACCTGCTGCAGCGCCCCTCGGACAGGTGGCGGGAAAACGGTAGTAGCCGTTTTAAATCGGTGGCGATTATAGCTTCCTTTGTCCGGCTAGTGGCAAGTGACAAGCTACAAGCGGCAAGCAACAGCGAATCTGCATTTACTTGCAGCTTGGCGCTTAAAACTTGAAGCTGGGGGCAGAACCCTATCGCTCAAACGTCTCAATCCTGGAGCCCCCTATGAATTTCCACACCCGCAAATGGGTAAAACCCGAAGACCTCAACCCCAACGGCACACTGTTCGGCGGTAGCCTGTTGCGCTGGCTCGACGAAGAAGCGGCGATCTACGCCATCGTCCAGCTGGGCAATCAGCGAGTGGTCACCAAGTACATTTCCGAGATCAACTTCGTCAGCGCCTCGCGCCAGGGCGACATCATCGAACTGGGCATCACTGCCACCGAGTTCGGTCGTACCTCGATAACCCTGAAATGCGAAGTACGCAACAAGATCACCCGCAAAAGCATCCTGACGGTGGATAAGATTGTCTTCGTCAACCTGGGTGAAGACGGCTTGCCCGCGCCGCACGGCCAGACCGAGATCAAGTACGTCAAAGACCAGTTCAAGGACGACGTCGCCAGCGAGTAATGCGAGCCCCGTAGGAGCGAAGCTTGCTCGCGAAGGCGTCATTTGTGTCACCAGCAATACCGAGGTGAACCCTTCGCTGGAAAGCCTCGCTCCTACAGAGCCAGTTTCGTTGGACGGTCAGTGAACAGCTCCGGGCCGCGCGTGTCGTACCTACATGACACATCACCTGTTCCGGAGCGCTATGGACATCAAGCAAGACGGCAAGACCCCAAACCTGTCGCCGGAAGAACAGCACGACGTCGACAAAAACCAGCCACCGCGGGCTGCGGTGCTGCATGAAATCATCCGCACCCAGGGCGATCAGGAGCTCGAACGCAGCGTCGCCGCCTTGTGGTGGTCGGCACTCGCCGCCGGCCTGACCATGGGCCTGTCGCTGATGGCCATGGGACTGCTCAATTCTCGACTGCCGGACGGTGAAGGCTTCAAGGTGATCGCCAGTTTCGGCTATTGCGCTGGCTTTCTTGCGGTAATCCTCGCCCGTCAGCAGTTGTTCACCGAGAACACCCTGACGGCCGTGCTGCCGATCATGACCAAACCCACACTGAACAATTTCGGGCGATTGCTACGCCTGTGGTCGGTGGTGCTGGTCGGCAACCTTTGCGGCACGCTGCTCGTGGCCTACGTGATGCTCCATCTGCCGATTTTCGACAGCAAGACCGACCTGGCCTTCCTCGATATCGGGCGCAAGATCATGGAAAACGACGCCAGCCAGATGTTCGCCAAAGGCATCGTGTCGGGCTGGATGATTGCCACCATGGTCTGGATGATCCCGTCCATGGAGAGCGCCAAGATGTGGATCATCATCCTCATCACTTACCTGATGGCGCTGGGGGATTTCACCCATATCGTGGTCGGTTCGGCCGAGGTCTCGTACCTGGTGTTTGCCGGCGAGTTGCCGTGGAAGGATTTCTGGCTGGTGTTCGCCGGGCCGACGCTGGCTGGGAACATCATCGGCGGCAGCTTCATCTTCGCGCTGATCAGCCACGCGCAGATCCGTAGCGAGAGCGGTCCGCCGAAGAAGACGGCGGATCAGGCGTCGGAGCCTGATCCGCAGAAGAGCAAAAAGTAATCAGTGATGCTCGGCCTGTGCCGCTGGCGCAGGCTCATCCCGGGTCACGTGCTTGACCAGTTTGCCGATGCTCAAACCCTGCAGCAGGATCGACGACAGCACCACGATGTAGGTGATGCTCAGCAGCAAGTCGCGCTCCGGGCCCAGCGGCAGGGCCAGGGCCAGGGCCACCGAAACACCGCCGCGCAAACCACCCCAGGTCAGAATCCGGATTGTCCCGCGCGGCACGGTGCGCCAGCGCCGCAGCAGCACGATGGCCGGCGCGACCGTCAGCAGGCGCGAAAGCAGAATCGCCAGTGCCAGCAAACTCGCCGCCAGCACGTGCAGCCAATTGAACGGTAGCAGCAACAGCTCCATGCCGATCAGAGCGAACAGCAGGGCGTTGAGCATGTCATCGAGCAATTCCCAGAAGCCGTCCAGGTACTTGCGCGTCATGTCGTTCATCGCCAGGTTGCGGCCCAGGTTACCGATGATCAGACCCGCGACGACCATCGCGATGGGGGCGGACACATGCAGCTCCGACGCCATGGCCGAGCCGCCGATCACCAGCGCCAGGGTCAGCATGACCTCGATCTGATGCTGCTCGATGCTCTTGATCATCAGGTACACCAGATAACCGATCAGCCCACCGAACAGCACGCCGCCAATCGCCTCATGGGCGAACAGCATCGCTGTGGCGCCGACGGTCGGGGTTTCACCGAGTTGTGCGATGCCCAGCAACACGGTGAACACCACCACGGCCGTGCCGTCGTTGAACAGCGACTCGCCGACGATGGTGGTTTTCAGAGGCTTGGACGCATTGGCAGTCCGTAGCACGCCGAGGACCGCGATCGGGTCGGTGGGGGAAATCAGCGCGCCGAACAGCAGGCAATAAAGGAAGCTCACGTGCCAGCCGAACAGGGCAAAAATGTAATAGGCGAGGCTGCCGATCACCGCCGTGGCGATCAATACGCCGAAGGTCGCCAGCAGCCCGATAGGCCAGCGGTAGCTGCGCAGGTCATTGAGGTTGACGTGCAGGGCGCCGGCGAACAGCAGGAAGGAAAGCATCCAGTTCATCAGCAGATCGCCAAAATCGATCTGGCTGATCAGCTGCTGAATGCGCTCTTCGAGGCCGGGGTAGCCGAGCAAGCTCAGGCCTTGCAGCAGCAGGGAAAACATCAGCGCGGTGACCATGACCCCGATGGTCGGAGGCAGGCCGATGAAGCGGAAATTCACGTAGGTGAGGAGTATGGTCAGGCAGATAAAGGCAGCGACAAGTTCGAGCATCCGGGGTCCTTGGATGGGGGGGTGGGGTTTAAGGCAGTTGCACCGAGTCAGTTTCTTCGCGAGCAGGCTCGCTCCCACATGGAGTTCGGTCGTACACAGAATCTGAGTGCACTGGAGATCCACTGTGGGAGCGAGCCTGCTCGCGATAGCGGTGTCAGCAGCGACGCAATGATTCAGCCGGACACATTGACCGCAGTCGCACCGCGGCGTTGCAGATAGATGTAGAACAGCGCGGTCAGCACCGTCAGGCCACTGACCAGCGCACCGGTCCACGGCAGATCCGCCAGATCCGCACCGCTGGCAACCACCAGCCCGCCGATCCACGCACCGGCCGCATTACCGAGATTGAAGGCGCTCTGGTTCAGCGTCGAGCCAAGATTCGGCGCTTCATGCGCCTGATCGATGATCAGCAGTTGCAGAATCGGGCACAGGGCAAACGCGAAAATCCCCCACAGCACCAGTGTGATCGCCGCCGGAATCACCGAGTGACTGGTCTGGCTAAAGGCAGCCAATACGACCGCCACGGCCAGCGCCATGCCCACCAATGAAGGCAGCAATCGGCTGTCCGCCAGGCGACCGCCCAGCATGCTGCCCGCCGTCAGGCCGACGCCAAACAACAACAGCATGATTGTCACGCCATGGGGGCTGACACCGGTGATGTCCTGCAGAATCGGCGCGATGTAGGTGAACACGCTGAACAGACTGGTCGACGCCAGCACGCTCATGCCCAATGCCAACAACACATTGACCTTGCCCAGCACTTTGAACTCGCTGGCGAGGTTGGCTTTGTCCATCGCGATGTCCTTCGGCAGCCAGAGCCACTGCGCGAGCGCTGCAATCACCCCGATCACCGAGACCGCCCAGAACGTCGAACGCCAACCGGCGTATTGCCCAAGCGCGGTGCCCAACGGCACGCCGAGCACGTTGGCCAGCGTCAGGCCGGTGAACATCATGGCAATGGCCTGCGCCCTTTTGTTCGGTGCAACCAGGCCCGCCGCGACTACCGAGCCAATGCCGAAGAACGCACCGTGGCACAGCGCGGTGACCACTCGCGCGGCCATCAACGTGGCATAGTTCGGTGCCAATGCGCACAGCACGTTGCCGAGGATGAACATCAGCGTCATGCCCAGCAGCGTGGCTTTGCGCGGCATGTTGGCGGTGCCGATCGCAAGAATCGGCGCGCCGAACACCACGCCCAGGGCGTAGCCGGTGATCAGCAGGCCGGCGTGGGGAATGCTCACGGCGAGGTCGCGGGCGACGTCGGGCAGCAAACCCATGATGACGAATTCAGTGGTGCCGATGCCGAACGCGGCAACAGCGAGGGCGAGCAAGGCGAGTGGCATGCGCAAGGTCTCTGTCGGTAGTCTTGACGCTTTGATCAGGCATACGCATGCCGATGACCGTTCTCGAAGAGAGCGGGCAGGGGCAGAAATTATTGGAATTAGTCTGTGCGCAACTGAGTGCGGCGTGGTCGCTTGCAGTATAAACAGCTGCTGACATATGGCGAATCAATTATCCACGCGCGTCCTGTAGGAGCCAGGCTTGCCGGCGAAGGCGTCCTTGAGATTGCCTTCGCCGGCAAGCCTGGCTCCTACAGGGGGGCGCGGCGGTCAATAAAAGGAGCGTGCCGTGCTTGCGACGGCTTTGGTGTTGGTGGCGGCGCTGTTGCACGCGGCGTGGAATACCCTGATCAAATTCAGTGCCGAACGGCTGCTGGTGGTGGCCTGCATGGATAGCGTCGCGATGCTGTTTGTCGCTCTGATGCTGCCGTTCGTGGCGCTGCCACCGATTGAAATCTGGCCATGGATTCTGGCGTCGGCGGCGTTCGAACTGCTCTATCGCTATCTGCTGATCCAGGCGTATCGGGTCGGCGACCTCGGGTTGGTCTATCCGTTGATGCGTGGGCTGTCGCCGCTGGTGGTGCTGGCACTGACGCTGATCTTCGCTGGCGAAGTCCTGACAAATCAGCAGATTTTCGGAATCCTGTTGATTCCGTTTGGCATGCTGTGCCTGCTCTGGCAGGGCGGTGGTGGTGCGCGTCTGCCGTGGTCGATGTTGCCGGTGGTGGCGCTGATCGGCCTGTGCATCGGCTGCTACACCTTCATCGATGGCCAGGCGTTACGGCGCTGGTCGCACCCTCTGGACTATCTGGTCTGGGTCACGTTGCTCAGCGCTTGGCCGTTCCCGTTGCTGGCGCTGGTAAGCAAGCGCACGGCGTTCATGCTGTTCTGGCGTGAACAGTGGCGACTGGGGCTGGCGGTCGGGTTCTGCGTGTTGTTCAGCTACGCTTTGGTGCTGTGGGCAATGCAACTGGGGTCGATTGCCGAAGCGGCGGCGTTGCGCGAGATCAGCGTGATTCTGGTGGTGCTGTTCGGCATGCGTTACCTGAAAGAACCTTTCGGCAGGCCAAGGCTCTTAGCCTGTGGGCTCGTACTGATCGGTATTTTGGTCATGAAGTTCTAACGGGCACTCAACATTCCAAAACTGAAGAAAGGACTGCTTTATGACGGTTGCTCTGTGGTGCGTTTTGATCGCGATTTTCCTGCCCTATCTCTGCACGGTCATCGCCAAGGTCAGTGGCAGGTTCAGGCTGCAAGACAACCATGACCCCCGGGACTTTCTCGAGTCGCTCAATGGTCTGGGCAGGCGCGCGCATGCGGCGCAACTGAACAGCTTTGAAGTGACCCCGGCGTTTGCGATCGCGGTGATTGTTGCGCATCTGGTGGGCACGGCGCAGTTGGTGACGGTTAACGTGCTGGCGGTGCTGTTTATCACCAGTCGGCTGCTGTACATCATTTGCTACCTGGCGGACTGGGCGATATTGCGGTCGCTGGTGTGGTTTGTGGGGATGGGGTTGATTGCCAGTTTCTTTGTGGTGTCGGTCTGAAAGTATTGCGGTGATTTGTCTGGCCTCATCGCGAGCAGGCTCGCTTCCACAGTTGATCTTCAGTGAACACAAACGCTGTGTACAACCGAGATCCACCGTGGGAACGAGCCTGCTCGCGATGACTATCTAACTGCAAATACAAGGCTTACGGGTTGGCCTTCGCCGCATCGGCAACCTGCGGCACTTGCGGCAACGCCGCGCCTTTAGGCCAGAGCATCCAGATCTGCCCTTGCTGTTTCATGTCCCCGGCCAATTGCCCGGCCGCCTCGCCAGTGCCCCAGAACAGATCCGCACGCACTTCGCCGGCAATCGCGCCGCCAGTGTCTTGCGCCGCCACGGGCCGTACCAGTGCCGTACCGTCCGGTTTTGTCGTGGATAACCACAACAGGCTGCCCAGCGGAATGACTTTGCGGTCCACTGCCGCGCTGTAACCGGCCGTCAGCGGAACGTTCAGCGAGCCGCGTGGCCCTTCGTTGCTGTCCGGGTTGCGAGTGAAGAACACGTAACTGGGGTTGCTGCCCAGCAGTTCCGGAATGCGCGACGGATTGGCTTTTGCCCACGTGCTGATGGCGCCCATGGTCACGTCTTCTTTCTTCAGCTCGCCTTGCTCCACCAGCCAGCGCCCGATGGGGCGATAGGGATGGCCGTTCTGGTCAGCATAGGCAATGCGCAGTTGGCGGCCGTCGTCGAGCTGGATGCGACCCGAACCCTGGATTTGCAGGAATTGCAGGTTCATCGGGTCGGTCAGCCACGCAACCACTGGCGCCTTTACTCCATTGGTCTCAATCGTTGCCGCATCGTCGTAAGGCTTGAGCACGCGACCTTCGAGGCGTCCGCGCAGGCGTTTGCCTTTGAGTTCCGGGTAGATGCTGTCCAGCGAGACAATGATCATGTCCTCGGGCACGCCGTACACCGGAATGTTCGCCACTTCGCTCTGGGTCAGGCTGCCCGGGTAGACCGGCTCGTAATAGCCGGTGATCAAACCGTTGGGATTGTCATTGGCGGCGCGCAGGCCGTAGACGTCGAGGTTCTGCTTGAGGAAGCCGCGAATGTCGCTGGCGGTCTGCGGCACATTGGCGGAAGCCGCGCAGGTCGATCCCCAGACCGGGTCGGCCTTGAGTCGGGTGCAGGCGCTGCGCCACGAGCCGAAGCCGGCGACCAGGTCATTGTCGGACACCGCCGGCAATGCTTCCCAGCTGGTACTGGAGTAGGTCGCCAGGGCGTGGGTTTTAGGGGTGTCTTTATCGCCGCCGGTGCAGCCGGCGAGCACGGCCACCATTGGAAGAGTCCACACGAGGTGGTGACGCCATGCCTTGAAACGGCTGTTCATGGAGTAATTCCTTTGTCGGTTGCCTGAGTGCTCCATGCGCTCAAACAACCCGTATTGATAATAGGGCTATTGGTCTTTGCCGATGACACGAGGATACTGGCCGCCGTTTCCCGTGACCTGAAGCCACCATGACTCTTAAAAGACTTTCTGTTGTATTGCTGGCCTGCCTGACCTTGTCTGCCTGCGGTGGCGTTGATCCGAATTCGCCGCTGGGACAACGCAAGGCGATCTTCAAACAGATGCTCAAGACCGGTGAAGACCTGGGCGGTATGTTGCGTGGTCGTATCCCGTTCGACGGTCCGAAATTTGCCGAAGGCGCCGTGAAACTTGACACCTTGTCCCGTGAGCCTTGGAAACATTTCCCGCAAGTGCGTGAAGAAGATCACAGCAGCGCCAAGGACAATGTGTGGCAGCAGCAGGCACGCTTCCAGGACATGGCCCGCACCCTTGAAGCCGCCACCGGTGAATTGGTGATTGCCAGCAAGGTTCAGCCTTACAAGGCCAGTAACCTGGGCCCGGCGGTGCAGAAAGTCGAAGATGCCTGTAGTGCCTGCCATAAAGAGTTTCGGGATCATTGATAGGCAATGCATTCCTGTCGCGAGGGGGCGTTCCGACAAGCCCCTCGTCACAAAAGCGCCCTCGCTCAATTCGGGGGTTACTTGTCCAACTCGTCGAGCGCGTTCTGCAATTCCTTTCGGGACTCGGCAAGTTTGTCTTTGCGCTTGTTGATCTTGTCCGGATCGCCTTTCTTCATGGCCTTGTCCAGATCGGCCTGGCGCTGGCTGACTTCATGCTTGGCATCGAGCACCTTGTTTTCCCGTTCTTTCTTCAGCGAGGCGTCGGTGCAATGGGTGGTGACTTCGCTCAGGGCCGTTTCGAGGCCAGCCTGCTGTTCAGCATTGCCGTGGGATTTGGCCAGTTCGATCTGATTGATGATCCCCTGTTTCTTGGCGGCGCAGCCGGTCAGCCCCGGGGCTTCTTCGGCGGCCATCAGGGGAGCGGCCATCACGCTGCAAAGGGTCAGCAAGGCGAGTGGTGAAAGAAATTTCATAAAAGCTCCAAGTGCGAAGACAATCGGGTCGATGTGGCGATGGGCGTTTGAGCCCGTCGGCCCCTTTGGGTTCCCGGGCTGCCGGGGGCTCGGTGTTTAAAAGCCGTCAATCCCGGCCATACGTAATGTTTGACTCAGTGCCAGGACGTGCGGGTCGCGGAAAAAGGCGCTCAATTGCGCTGCGCGTCCCGGGCCGATACCTGCTTCTGCCTGCCATTGTTCGGTGTTTCTATTCGCCAGTTCCTGCCATGAATCGGCAAGCCGTGCCTGGCCGGTCGGCGGCAACCCCAAGGCTTTGAGCCAGCGAGCGAAAGGGCGTTGCCGGGCACTGTTGAAGCTGTTTAGAAGACGAGCCGCGCTGCGTTCGCCGAAGCCATCAATGTTAGCAAGCTCTTGAGCATCGAGGGTCAACCAATCCAACAGGCTGTCGAGGCGGCCTGTTTCGAAAAGTTTCTCCCAGGTGCCAGGGCCGAGATGGGGCAAAGCCAGTCCTTGCTTGCCGCTGAGCCAGGTCAGGCGCGCTAGGAATTGGCTCTCGCAGCCTGATGTCGGTTGCCAGCAACTCAAATGGTGAAAGTCTGCTGCCGATGGCGCGTTTAATTCAGTGCGTTCGGTACTGCGCAGCACGACGCCATCGAGCCTTGGAATGGTCAGTCCCGCCAGGCTGATGGACACCTGATCCCCAGGGCGGACATCCAGCTCTTCCCAGCGTCGCAGGGAGCTGACGCTTACCCGTTTGATCTGTCGGTCATCCAGCTTCACCGGCGTCAGGTCCAGCACCGGAGTAATCCGCCCCGTGCGACCAATCTTGAAGTGGACCTTGCGCACTTCGGCCAGTGCCTGGGCGAACGGATATTTCCAGGCAACGCTCCAGAAGGAGGGGCGCGCCTGCCAGCGTTCTGCCGGTGGTCGCTGGCTCTGACGCAAAACGACGCCGTCACTGGCGAAGGGCAGTGGCGTGCGATACCAGTGATCGCGCCATCGTTCAGCGTCGGCGAACACCTTGATCGGCTGACTGTAGGGCGCCGTGCCCGGAAAACCCATTTCATCGAGAGCCGCCACGCGCGCCGGCAGGCTTGCCGGACCTTGCGGCCAATCCCAGACAAACAACCCGATACCACCTGCCTGCTCGGCGGTCAGCTCTTTGCGGGCCATCAACCCGGCCACCGTGGAGCGGGCGTTGAGGCTGCCTGCCTTGGCTTGCACATGGTCGTTCAGGCGCCAGTAGAGTTCGCCTTGCACCAGCACATCCAATGGTTGCGGCAGATGCCGGGGAATGGCCGCAATCTGTCGGGCCGAGGCGGTCCAGTCCTGGCCATTGACGCCGTTACCGCGGCTGATCGCCTGATGCAGCGAGCCGTTGCGATAGATCAGCGTCACGGCCACGCCGTCGACCTTGGGTTGTATCCAGATGTCATTGCGCTCGCGTAGCCAATGCTCGACTGCTCCGCCATCACGCAGTTTTTCCAGGCCGGTGTGAGCGATGGGGTGGGCCATCTTGCCGCCCGCCGTGCGCAAGGGGTCGGGCGCCAGACTCAAATCAAAGCACTCACGCCATTCGCTCAATCGCGCGCGGGATTGATCATAGATTTCATCGGCGACCAGCGAGCGTCCGTGGCGGTGATAGTTGTCGTCCCAGAAATCGATCTGTTTTTGCAGGGCAGTGATTTCGTCCAGGGCGCGGGCGGGTGACCAGTCGGGGCAGTCGGCAGCTTTCGAACTCAGGCAAAGCAGGGTCAGGAACAAAGCGGAAAACAGGCGCAGAAGCATCGTGAGCGTCCTTGCTCAGGGGGGATGCTTGAAGGTTAGTCAGTATTTTTTTTAGGAAGGAGTGGGTGTTTTGCCTGGTGTTTCCGGGCTGGATCTTCAGTGAGGGCAAAGCTGGCGCATGACAGGACTAATGTGGGAGCGAGCCTGCTCGCGATGGGGGCGATCCGGTGTAAAGCGAAACCAATAAAAAGCCCCGCACGGCGAACCGTGCGGGGCTTTTGGTACCGCCAGGAAAGTCTTACAGGCCGGCTGCAGTACGCAGGTCGTCGGCGCGGTCGGTCTTTTCCCAGGTGAACGTGGTGAAGGTGTCTTCGCCCACAGTCTTGGTTGCCGGGGTGCGACCGAAGTGGCCGTACGCAGCGGTTTCCTGGTACATCGGGTGCAGCAGGTCGAGCATGGTGGTGATCGCGTATGGACGCAGGTCGAAGATTTCGCGAACCAGTTTGACGATCTTGTCGTCGCTGATCTTGCCGGTGCCGAAGGTGTTCAACGAGATCGAAGTCGGCTGGGCAACACCGATCGCGTAGGAAACCTGAATCTCGCAACGCTCGGCCAGGCCGGCCGCAACGATGTTCTTGGCCACGTAACGACCGGCGTAGGCTGCCGAACGGTCAACCTTCGATGGATCCTTGCCGGAGAACGCGCCGCCGCCGTGACGGGCCATGCCGCCGTAGCTGTCGACGATGATTTTGCGACCGGTCAGGCCGCAGTCACCCACCGGGCCGCCAATGATGAACTGGCCAGTCGGGTTGATGTGGAACTGGGTGTCTTTGGTCAGCAGTTCGGCAGGCAACACATGCTTGACGATCAGCTCCATCACGCCTTCGCGCAGGTCTTTGTACGACACTTCAGGGTTGTGCTGGGTCGACAGTACAACGGCGTCGATACCGACGACCTTGCCGCCTTCGTAACGGCAAGTCACTTGCGACTTGGCGTCCGGGCGCAGCCAAGGCAGCAGGCCGGATTTACGGGCTTCGGCCTGGCGCTGCACAAGCTGGTGCGAGAAGGTGATCGGTGCTGGCATCAGCACGTCGGTTTCGTTGCTGGCGTAGCCGAACATCAGGCCCTGGTCGCCAGCGCCCTGATCTTCAGGCTTGGCGCGGTCGACACCCTGGTTGATGTCAGGGGACTGCTTGCCGATGATGTTCATCACGCCGCAAGTGGCACCGTCGAAGCCGACATCGGAGCTGTTGTAGCCGATGTCCAGAATGACGTTACGCACGATCTCTTCCAGGTCGACCCAGGCCGACGTGGTGACTTCACCTGCGATGATTGCCACGCCGGTTTTAACCAGGGTTTCGCACGCTACGCGGGCGAACTTGTCTTCAGCAATGATGGCGTCCAGCACCGCATCGGAAATCTGGTCGGCGATTTTGTCCGGGTGCCCTTCGGACACGGACTCGGAGGTGAAGAGGGAGTATTCGCTCATCTCGATTTTTTCCTGAATTTACCGATGGTGAGTGTCGCCAGCCGGTCGCTGAAAATGGCGGACCTGGATCTGGAAACCATTACGTAAGCCTACATAGAGGCTTTCCCCGGGAACGAGTCCCGCAGCGGTGGCCCAACGGGCCAAATCGTCCTGTTCAAACCCCAACCACAGATCACCGCAGGCCTCCCTGGCCCAACTCTGGTTGTGGCTACATAACTCTGTCACGAGCAGGCTACCGCCCGGTTGCAGCAAGTCGGCCATGTGCTTGAGCGCTTCGGCCGGCGCGGCGAAATGGTGCAGCACCATGTTCAGTACAACGCAATCGGCCTTGAGGCTCACGCCATTCAATGCATCGGCCAGTTGCAGGCTGACGTTAGCCAGCGTTTCACGTTCGCAGACCTGGCGCGCCAGTTCGAGCATCGCCGGGCTGTTGTCCAGCGCCGTGACCTCGGTGAAGCGGCGCGCCAGTTCCGGCAAAAATTCACCGTCGCCGGGGCCGACTTCAATGGCCGTCGCTCCGTCTCTGAAACTCAGCTTGTCGAGCAGCGCCACCACGCTTTCGCGGTATTGCGGCAGGCCGGCGATCAAGTCTTGCTGGGCACGAAACTTCTCCGCCACCCGTGAGAAAAAGTCCTGGCTGGCCGCCGCTCGTTGTCCATGGACCTGAGCGATCCGCGACTGCACATCGGCGGGCAACGTCAGGTTGTCCACTTCTTCGAGCAAGGCGGCGTGCAGCTTGCCGCCCAGCAGGTCGGTGTGGGGCAGGGCGCGACGGTAGAAAATCGCGTTGCCTTCACGGCGAGTCGCCACCAGGTCGGCTTGGGCCAGGACCTTGAGGTGGTGGCTCATGCCGGACTGACCGATACCGAAGATCTGCGCCAGTTCCAGTACGCCAAACGAATCGTTGGCCAGCGCACGCAATACATTCAGCCGCAGAGGATCACCGCCGGCCTTGCACAGGGCCGCCAGCTCATCGCAATCGTCATGTTGAATGGAAGGCACGCGTAAATTCATAAGGCCAGCAGTCTAGTGACGCTCAGAAATCACCGCAAGGGCAATATCAAAAAGTTTTGATATTGGTCGATAGATGGCACTTCCAGACGTTAGGTTCAGTCAACAAACGAACTGCAGAAAGGTTTCATCAGTCGAAACCGCTGTTAACAATTGGAAAAACGCCTCCAGATGACTATCTGTCATTGCCCCGAGGCGGGTGGGTGAGGGAAAATGCTCGCCTTTTTTCCGTTTCGTTTTATTCACTCTCGATACAGAACCCGCAGGAGAACAGCGATGCCCAGCCGTCGTGAGCGTGCCAACGCCATTCGTGCCCTCAGCATGGATGCCGTGCAAAAAGCCAACAGCGGCCATCCCGGTGCCCCGATGGGTATGGCGGATATCGCCGAAGTACTTTGGCGTGACTACCTGAAGCACAACCCGAGCAATCCATCGTTCGCCGACCGTGACCGCTTCGTGCTGTCCAACGGTCACGGCTCGATGTTGATCTACTCGCTGCTGCACCTGACCGGCTACGACCTGTCGATCGATGACCTGAAAAATTTCCGCCAACTGCACAGCCGCACCCCGGGTCACCCGGAATTCGGCTACACCCCGGGCGTTGAAACCACCACCGGTCCTCTGGGCCAAGGCCTGGCCAACGCCGTCGGTTTCGCCCTGGCTGAAAAAGTCCTGGCGGCGCAGTTCAACCGTCCTGGCCACAATGTTGTCGATCACCACACCTACGTTTTCCTGGGTGATGGTTGCATGATGGAAGGCATTTCCCACGAAGTTGGCTCCCTGGCCGGTACATTGGGCCTGGGCAAGCTGATCGCTTTCTACGACGACAACGGCATCTCCATCGATGGCGAAGTCGAAGGCTGGTTCACCGACGACACGCCTAAGCGTTTCGAAGCCTACAACTGGCAGGTGATCCGCAACGTCGACGGTCATGATCCGGAAGAGATCAAGACCGCGATCGAAACCGCGCGTAAAAGCGATCAGCCAACCCTGATCTGCTGCAAGACCACCATCGGTTTCGGTTCGCCGAACAAACAAGGTAAAGAAGACTGCCACGGCGCCCCATTGGGTGACGCGGAAATCGCCTTGACCCGTGCCGCGCTGAAATGGAGCCACGGTCCGTTCGAAATCCCGGCTGACATCTATGCCGAGTGGGACGCCAAGGAAGCTGGCCGCGCGGCCGAAGCCGAGTGGGATCAGCGTTTCGCTGCCTACTCTGCGGCTTTCCCTGAGCTGGCCAACGAACTGGTCCGTCGCCTGGGCGGCGATCTGCCAGAAGACTTCGCGGAAAAAGCCTCGGCTTACATCGCTGAAGTTGCGGCCAAGGGCGAGACCATCGCCAGCCGTAAAGCCAGCCAGAACGCACTGAATGCCTACGGCCCGCTGTTGCCTGAACTGCTCGGCGGCTCCGCTGACCTGGCCGGTTCCAACCTGACCCTGTGGAAAGGTTGCAAAGGTGTTTCGGCTGAAGACGCCAGCGGTAACTACATGTACTACGGCGTTCGCGAATTCGGCATGAGCGCGATCATGAACGGCGTGGCCCTGCACGGCGGTCTGGTGCCTTACGGCGCCACCTTCCTGATGTTCATGGAATACGCCCGCAACGCCGTGCGCATGGCTTCGCTGATGAAGAAGCGCGTGGTGTTCGTCTACACCCACGACTCCATCGGCCTGGGCGAAGACGGCCCGACTCACCAGCCGATCGAGCAACTGACCAGCCTGCGCAGCACACCGAACCTCGACACCTGGCGTCCAGCCGATGCCGTTGAATCGGCCGTTTGCTGGAAACAGGCCATCGAGCGCAAGGACGGCCCTTCGGCGCTGATCTTCTCGCGTCAGAACCTGCAGCATCAGGAACGCAGCGCGCTGCAGATCGCTGATATCGCCCGTGGCGGTTACGTGTTGAAGGACTGTGCAGGCGAGCCTGAGCTGATCCTGATCTCCACCGGTTCGGAAGTCGGTCTGGCGGTTCAGGCTTACGACAAGCTGACCGAGCAAGGTCGCAAGGTGCGTGTTGTTTCGATGCCGTGCACCAGCGTGTTCGATGCCCAGGACGCCGGCTACAAGCAAGCGGTTCTGCCGTTGCAAGTCAGCGCCCGAATCGCCATCGAAGCCGCGCACGCGGACTACTGGTACAAGTACGTGGGCCTGGAAGGCCGCGTGATCGGCATGACCACCTACGGCGAGTCGGCGCCTGCGCCTGCCTTGTTCGAAGAGTTCGGCTTTACCCTGGAAAACATCCTGGGTCAGGCTGAAGAGCTGCTGGAAGACTGATCCAGAAGTAGCGTTATCGGGGCTGAAGTCTTCGCGGGCAAGCCTCGCTCCTACAAGGGGTCGCGTTGTTTTCAAGACAACTGAAGACCTGTAGGAGCGGGCTTGCCCGCGAAGGCGGCAGTCCTGGCAACCTCATTCCCAAGCGTCATCGAGAACCCCATGCCTCAACCGCGTCCTTACAAAGTTGCACTCAACGGCTACGGCCGGATTGGTCGTTGCGTCTTGCGTGCGTTGTTTGAGCGAGGCTCGGCGGCCGGGTTTGAAATTGTTGCGATCAACGATCTGGCTGACATGGCCAGCATCGAATACCTGACACGCTTCGACTCCACTCACGGGCGCTTTCCCGGCGAAGTGCGAGTAGAGGGCGATTGTCTGCATATTAATGGTGACTGCGTGAAAGTCCTGCGCAGTGCCACCCCCGAAGGCATCGATTGGGCGTCCCTGGGCGTCGATCTGGTGCTGGAGTGCTCCGGCGCTTACCACACGCGTGCCGATGGCCAGCGTTTCCTCGACGCCGGCGCACCCCGCGTACTGTTTTCCCAGCCGATGGCCAGTGAGGCGGATGTCGACGCCACCATCGTCTACGGCGTAAACCAGGATTGCCTGACCGGCGATGAGCTGCTGGTGTCCAACGCGTCCTGCACCACCAACTGCGGCGTTCCGCTGTTGCGCCTGCTGGATCAGGCCATTGGTCTGGAATACGTGTCGATCACCACCATTCACTCGGCAATGAACGATCAGCCGGTCATCGACGCCTATCATCACGAAGACCTGCGCCGCACGCGTTCGGCGTTCCAGTCGGTGATTCCGGTGTCCACTGGTCTGGCACGTGGCATCGAACGCCTGCTGCCGGAACTTGCCGGGCGAATTCAGGCCAAAGCCGTGCGGGTGCCGACGGTTAACGTGTCTTGCCTCGACATAACGATGCAGACCGTCAGCGACACAGACGCCACCGAGGTCAACCGGATTCTGCGCGAGGCTGCCACCAGCGGCCCGCTCAAAGGCCTTCTGGCCTACACCGAGCTTCCCCATGCAAGCTGTGATTTCAACCATGACCCACATTCGGCCATCGTCGATGCCAGTCAGACCCGAGTTTCCGGCCCACGGCTGGTGAACATCCTGGCCTGGTTCGACAACGAATGGGGTTTTGCCAACCGAATGCTGGACGTTGCAGAACACTATCTGCAAACAGCTATTTCCAAAAAACAGTAACCCAGGAATTGCGACCCATGACCGTGTTGAAGATGACCGACCTCGATCTGCAAGGTAAGCGCGTACTGATCCGCGAAGACCTCAACGTCCCAGTCAAGGACGGTGTTGTCACCAGCGATGCGCGAATCCTGGCTTCGCTGCCGACCATCAAGCTGGCCCTGGAAAAAGGCGCGGCCGTGATGGTCTGCTCGCACCTTGGTCGTCCGACCGAAGGCGAATTCTCAGCCGAGAACAGCCTCAAGCCAGTCGCTGACTACCTGAGCAAGGCCCTGGGCCGCGAAGTGCCGCTGGTCGCCGATTACCTGGGCGGCGTTGACGTGAAAGCGGGCGACATCGTGCTGTTCGAAAACGTGCGCTTCAACAAAGGCGAGAAAAAGAACGCTGACGAACTGGCCCAGCAATACGCCGCCCTGTGCGATGTGTTCGTGATGGACGCCTTCGGCACCGCTCACCGCGCCGAGGGTTCGACCCACGGCGTAGCCAAGTTCGCCAAAGTCGCGGCCGCTGGCCCTCTGCTGGCTGCTGAGCTGGACGCACTGGGCAAAGCCCTTGGCGCCCCGGCCCAGCCGATGGCTGCCATCGTTGCCGGTTCCAAGGTCTCGACCAAACTCGACGTCCTGAACAGCCTGAGCCAGATCTGCAACCAGCTGATTGTCGGCGGCGGTATCGCCAACACCTTCCTGGCCGCTGCCGGTCACCCGGTCGGCAAGTCGCTGTACGAGCCGGACCTGCTGGACACCGCTCGCGCCATCGCCGCCAAGGTCAGCGTGCCGCTGCCGGTCGATGTCGTGGTGGCCAAGGAATTCGCTGAAAGCGCGACCGCCACCGTCAAGCTGATTGCTGACGTAGCCGCCGACGACATGATCCTGGACATCGGCCCGCAGACCGCGGCGAATTTCGCCGAGCTGCTGAAGTCGTCCAAGACCATCCTGTGGAACGGCCCGGTGGGCGTGTTCGAATTTGACCAGTTCGGTAACGGCACCAAAGTGCTGGCCCAGGCCATCGCAGAAAGCTCGGCATTCTCCATCGCTGGCGGCGGCGACACCCTGGCTGCCATCGATAAATATGGCGTTGCCGACCAGATCTCCTACATTTCTACCGGCGGCGGCGCGTTCCTCGAGTTCGTGGAAGGCAAGGTCTTGCCTGCCGTTGAAGTCCTGGAAAGCCGGGCCAAGGGCTGAGGTCATTCATTTGGCCACGCAAAGGAGTGTTCTCATGGTCAAGCCATTAGCGCTGTTGATCGCCGCGGGTATGCTGGTGGCTTGCGGGAGTAACCCGAAAGCCAAGCCGGAACCTGCGCCGCAGTCAGTGGAAAAAGGTTGCTACCAGGCCGACTGGCAAGCGGAAACCAACCCGGTGATCAACAAGCGTTCCGGGCCTGATGGCCTGGAGAAATACGAGACCCAGACCCCGGCCAAGGAACATGGTTGCCCTTGACGGGTCAGACACTTTACTCAGGGCTGGCGGCGTGCGCCATCAGTCGAGGAACATGGATGAAAGGTTTTATCGCCGTTACGGCGTTGGCATTGCTGGCCGGTTGCTCGAATTTCAACCTGTTCAAGCCTGCCGAATCGACGGACAACTGGACCACCTGGACCTGCGACAGCCAGGCCAAAGTGCTCTGGCGCTACACCGACGACAGCCGCAAGGAAGTCGACGCGCGCCTCGGCGGGGCCGATCAGGTCTACCGCTTGAAGCTTGAACCGGGCGCCGAAGGTTCGCTGTACAGCAACGACATGCTGGCGTTTCACGTAAAAGGTGAGGAAGGCCTGGTGTACTGGGTCGCCACCAATGATTTGATTGGCCGCGGTTGTAAAGCGCAGTAATTGAAGGCCTGTGAGAAACCTGTAGGAGCGAAGCTTGCTCGCGAAGACGTCATCACATTCAACACATGGGGTGCCAGTTAAACTGCTTTCGCGAGCAAGCTTCGCTCCTACGGGAATTCGATGGCTTGTAGAGATTCAGGCAACACCGAATTCGCAGCCCGGGCCAACCCCCGATCTGCAATAACTTGAATAGCCGCCGCCGCTCCGGCAGGCTGGCACGATTAACGACCCAAACCGGGAGAGACACACACAATGGCACTTATCAGCATGCGCCAGATGCTGGACCACGCAGCCGAGTTCGGCTACGGCGTTCCAGCCTTCAACGTCAACAACCTTGAGCAGATGCGCGCCATCATGGAAGCCGCTGACAAGACTGACTCCCCGGTGATCGTCCAGGCCTCGGCCGGTGCTCGCAAATACGCCGGCGCACCGTTCCTGCGTCACCTGATCCTGGCCGCCATCGAAGAATTCCCGCACATCCCGGTGTGCATGCACCAGGACCACGGCACCAGCCCTGACGTCTGCCAGCGCTCCATCCAGCTGGGCTTCAGCTCGGTCATGATGGACGGTTCCCTGGGCGAAGACGGCAAAACCCCGACCGACTACGACTACAACGTCCGTGTCACCCAACAAACCGTGGCCATGGCTCACGCCTGCGGCGTCTCGGTAGAAGGCGAGCTGGGCTGCCTGGGTTCGCTGGAAACCGGCATGGCCGGTGAAGAAGACGGCATCGGCGCTGAAGGCGTTCTGGATCACAGCCAGATGCTGACCGACCCGGAAGAAGCCGCTGACTTCGTCAAGCGCACCCAGGTCGACGCCCTGGCCATCGCCATCGGCACCAGCCACGGCGCGTACAAATTCACCAAGCCACCTACCGGCGACGTGCTGGCCATCGACCGCATCAAAGAGATCCACAAGCGCATCCCGAACACCCACTTGGTGATGCACGGTTCTTCTTCGGTTCCGCAAGAGTGGCTGGCGATCATCAACCAGTACGGCGGCGACATCAAAGAAACCTACGGCGTGCCGGTTGAAGAGATCGTTGAAGGCATCAAGCACGGCGTGCGTAAGGTCAATATCGATACTGACCTGCGTCTGGCTTCGACCGGTGCGATGCGTCGGTTGATGGCGACCAACCCGAGCGAGTTCGATCCGCGCAAGTTCTTCGGCGCGACTGTGACTGCCATGCGTGATGTGTGTATCGCTCGTTACGAAGCATTCGGTACCGCTGGCAACGCTTCGAAGATCAAGCCGATCTCGCTGGAAGCGATGTACCAGCGTTATTTGAAGGGTGAGTTGAACGCTAAGGTTAACTAAGTTTTTAGCGTTTGAGTCGCATAAGAAACCCGCCGAGAGGCGGGTTTTTTGCTTGTAAGGAAGTCGTAGTTGATTCGATTTTTCTGTCTCGATAATGTTTATCTTGTACGACCTTGATTTTTGGAATAGTTCCTAAGTGGTCGCGTTGTCTTGGTATTGTTGCGATAGCATGTGTTTCGCGCTTTTTGTTATTTCGAAATTGTATAAATAACTGTAATTTGTTACAGGTGATCCGCAAGTTATTTTGACATATCGTTCATATGCCGTATCCAAGGGGCAAGCGATGTGAATGAACTCATTTCGCTAGCTCTGTTGATTTGCAATTATGGAGATTAATATAATGTTGAATGGAGCATATGAAGGCGGAGATGGTGACAGCAAAGCTATTCTGAAGATCACAGACTCAGATGCTAGTCGCGATATTATAAATGGCGGAACATATGAGTATGCGGGGAAGGTCTATGATGTAAGGGGTAATTTTTATTATATGAGTCAGCCCAATACAAAGGTTGTTATTAATCTGGTATTGGCATCTCGTGACGACTCTCCGAGTTATGAGATGAAATTAATGTCGCCTGATAAAACTTATTCACTGCTGCAAGGTACTGTTTCGTATTTTGGCGGCGGTGCCACGGTGTTTAGTGCAAGTCTTGGAAAGACAGCATAAATGAAGATCTGAAAAAAAGGGGGCGGATCTATTTGACCGTCCCTTTGTTTGCTCTCTGAAAGTCGTTTTCTTTAACTTAAAGGGGACAGATTTATTTAGTAATCGTCCCCGGCGTTCTTCTGTTCGAGTCGTTTTGCAGGTCTGCCTTGAACTCGATGTGAGATTCGCAAACCGGTGATTTTTTCAATCTCATCTGTGAATCGGGGATTGCCCGTCAGCTGTCCGCGCTGAAGGGCGCCTCTGATCAACTGCAACTCTGTGGAAGGAATCGTTTGTTCCATAAATGAGGTATAGCGGGCAAGGCGCTCGGCGTGAGTGTTGCCCGGTTCGGTAAAGCAAAGATCTTCATCAAGCCAATGATTTCCGGCTGCTTCGTTGAGGCGAAGGTGCAGACTCGACCAAGGGTAATCCTGTGCACGCTGTACCATTTGCGCTCGCACCGGATTTAGCTCGATGTATCGACTACAAGCCAGCAAATAGGTGTCGGTCTGAACCACGCTGGATTTGTATCGGCTCTCCCACAAGGTTCCGGAGCGTCCTTCCAGCTTGTTGCGATAGCGCGTCATGCGGCCTGCCAGGCCTTTCATCAATTGTCCGAGACTCGCAACGGAGTTACCTGGTGCGAGTAGTAGATGGACATGATTGGTCATCAAGCAGAAGGCATAGACTTTAACGTCGTATAGCGTTTTGAGCTCTCGCAGATCTTCGAGGTAGCGCTGGAAGTCGCCTGGCTCGGCGAACACGACCTGCCTATTGTGGCCTCGTTGCACGACATGATGCGGATAATTGGGTAAAACAACTCGTCCCATTCTGGGCATATAGCCTCCTACGTCCTTGTAGTGATGGGTGAAGCATAGCAGCAAATAATCGATTAAATAAATCTGTCCCCTTTGTTTGCTTCGAGTTGTCGCTTGCTTTTTAGTTAACTCCGTTATCGCAAAAATGTATAAAAAACTGTCATTTATTACAGGTGATTTAATGCTGGCTGCCGCCTATTGTTTAATGCGTAACCGAGAGAAAAGGAAGGGAAGTGTTAAATAAATCTGCCCCCTTTCTTTGAAACATAAGGCTGGTCGGTTTCTTTTTACTATTATTGAAGGAGAGCAGGGTCATGGAAAATAGTAAATTTGGCGGGAGTAATACTCAACTTTCTATTCCGGCTCGATTGAGTTTGCTGAATGGCGGGGAGCGGATTGATGTAACTCTGAAAGATGGCACCACATTGTCAGGTCTTTTTGTTTCGTATGAAGATAATAAGCTGAAGTTGACGTTGGTTGGCACTGGTCATGATAAAGAGATCTTAGGAGGAACTATAAAGGACCTGCGTGTTCCGCAGATAACAGCAAAAGCAAGATGAAAGTCAGGGCGCGCTGCGGGTCGGCTGTGAGTATTTCGGTCCGCCATGATTTTTATCTTGATTTAAGTAAAAACCCGCAGTGGTGCGGGTTTTTATTGCCTGATTTTTACTGCTGCTTAGGTGTATCAAATCCGCGCTGTTCAATGACCCCAAAAACGTCGGCGACGTCCTGAACCATGATCCGGGCAATGTTGGTGACGGTGTTGATGTTGTTCTCGGCGTAGTCCGGCAGGCTGGTGCACGCCATCAGATTCAAATATTTGAGGACGGCGTTGAGGCGTTCGCTGACGCAGTTGTGGAGTTCGCGTAATGGGGCGTCGTTGTCGATGAGCAGCACGGGGTAGTCGGGTTCGCAGACCGAGGATACGAGGAACCCGGCAGACCCGAAGGTCTCCCACACAAAGCCACCATAACAAAGGAGGGCGAGCGTTTACGTGCCCCTTTTTTCGAGGCGCTAGGTTACTACACGTATCGTCAGGGCTGCGAAACCCTATCGCTAACAATGTCAGCGACAGGCCAACTTTAGAAGACAGCGATTCGGGTAGCCGCAACCGGGCTGTAGGACGTGTATGCGGTCATTGTGGCAAGGGCACTCGTTCCCATTCGGCGACGCGGGCGCCGTGAATCGGTGGCGTGGTGTGTCTGTGGGAATCAGGTGGCAGGATTTGGGGCTACTTCGTAGCCCAGCGGGAGCAAGCTCCCTCGCCACAGTCAGAGGCGTCCTACGCGTTTTTCGGACGATGTAGCAGCTGTCGAGATTGAGAGGACTTCATCCTCGAACGCAGCCTCGCGTTGCTCGACAACTGCTACAGGGGCAGAGGTGTTCTTACTTATCGTGATCAATATCCAACTTGCTGAACGTCACTTTCCCGCCCTCGCTGGTGTACCCGGTGTGGTCCTGCACATAGACCCCGGCCTTGAAATACAGCGGCTTGTCGCGCCAGGTCTTGCTGATGTCGGTGTCCCACTGATACCCCGCCGCACTGATGCCCAGCGCGCCGCCCGGGCTCAGGTGGATGAGGTAGGAGAACTCCCGGTCAAGTTTCACCCCGGTGGCGATGGTGATGATCCGGCCTTCGTCGTCATCCGGGCGCATGCGCACCTTGGCGACGATGTTGCCCGATTGCGTGCTGGTCTTGTACTGATACTCGAGCTTCACCATGGGTTTCTGGCTTTCATAGGCGTGGATCTGGCCGATGACGATTTTGCCCGTGCTCGGTACCTGGTTGACTGCGAGGGTGGCGCGCAGGGAGTTGTCGGCGTCCGGGTAGAGCCAGTTTTTCAGGGTGCCGTTGCTGTAGGTTTCGCGCAGTTCGGTGCGGGGGTATTTTGCATTTGCGGTTTTGGAGCCGGTGACCGGGGACCAGAAAAACAGGGTGCCGGTGTCGGAGTGGAAGTATTGATCCTTGAAGCCGTTCACCAGTTTGGGGGTGTCAACGGTGTACGGCGGACTGCCGACAGGAACACTAAGGTTCCAGGTTGCGAGATCGATCATAGTCAAAAGCTTCCACGATTTTTTTTGCTGCACGCCCGTGCCAGAAGCTCTGGCGCGCGCCTTGGGGGCCATCCTTATAAGCGTAGAAGTTCAATTTGTTAATGCGAAAATGACAGATGGATGGCGTCAAAATCCTGTCAAAAGGCCATCTTCCCCGGTTTCAGGGGGCTGTAGAAGCGACCGTTAGTCGGCAAATGTACGTGATGGTTAAATGATGGCGCACTGGCAGCTTCTGCTTTTGCGGATCCCGGTCTAGAGTGAAGGCTCAGTATTTGGCCGGTTTTCACGAGAGACTGGCCTGACGCCCCGAAATAAGAGAAGCAGCATGGAATGCGCGCACCCCACGCCAGCTGAAGGCAGCTCGATCCTTTTAATCGTCGATGATTACCCTGAAAACCTGATCAGCTTGCGCGCGTTGCTCCAGCGCCAGGATTGGCAGGTCATTACCGCAGCTTCCGGTTTCGAAGCGCTCAGTCTGCTGCTCGAACACGATGTCGACCTGGTGCTGCTGGATGTGCAGATGCCGGGCATGGATGGTTTTGAAGTGGCGCGCCTGATGCGCGGCAGTCAGCGAACCCGTCTCACACCGATTATTTTCCTGACCGCTAACGAACAGTCCCAGGACGCCGTGATCAAGGGCTATGCCAGTGGTGCGGTGGATTACCTGTTCAAGCCGTTCGACCCGCAAATTCTCAAGCCCAAAGTTCAGGCGTTGCTCGAGCATCAACGCAATCGCCGTGCCTTGCAGCGCCTGAGCCACGATCTGGAGGTCGCTCGCGCGTTTAATGCCTCGGTGCTGGACAACGCCGCCGAAGGCATCCTGGTGGTGGGTGAGGACGGTGTGATCCGCTTTGCCAACCCGGCGATGTCCCGGTTGCTCAATGCCACGGTGCAAGACCTGCAAGGCAAAGAGTTTCTGGATTTCCTGCAAAAGCCGCACATCCCGGTCTGGGCGGACTCTGACTTTTATACCGGTTACCGGCGCGGCGAAACCCTGCGCCTGCACGACGCGTTGCTGCGAACGGCGCCCGGCCAGCAAGTGCCGGTGGCGCTGTCTTGTGCGCCATTGCCTAGCGAACAACATGCGATGGTGGTGACGGTGCTGGATATGTCGGTGGTGCGCCATCTGCATCAGCAACTGGAATTCCAGGCGGTGACGGATCCGCTGACCGGGCTGCTCAATCGTCGCGGTTTCTACCAGACGGTGGAGAATCTGCTGTTGCGCGGTGAACGGTCCGACAGCGCCTGGGTACTGCTGTACCTGGATCTCGACGGCTTCAAGCGCGTCAACGATTCCCTCGGACACGATGCCGGCGACCGGGTGCTGCGCTGGGTGTCCGAGCAATTGAAAGCCTGTCTGCGGCCCTTTGACATTCTGGCGCGCATGGGCGGCGATGAGTTCACGGCGCTGCTGGATCTGGAGTTCCCGGAGCAAGCGGCGAAGATCGCCGAGAAGCTCATTGAGCGGGTGTCGATCTGTCAGCAGATTGATGGTCTGGATATCGCCTTGGGCGCCAGCATCGGCATCGCCACGTACCCGGATTGCGGTTCGAACCTCGACGGCTTGCTGCGTGCGTCGGACATTGCCATGTACGAAGCCAAACGGGCCGGCCGTCAGCAATACCGTTTCTACGATCACGACATGAATGGCCGGGCGCGCTCGCGGCTGATGCTCGAAGATAGCGTGCGCACCGCCATTGAGAACCGTGATTTCAACCTCGTGTATCAGCCGCAGGTGGCGATAGACAGCGGGCAGATTCGTGGTTTCGAAGCGCTGCTGCGTTGGCAGCACCCGAGCGTCGGTGACGTGCCGCCGGGGCTGTTTTTGCCGTTGCTGGAAGAGGCGCGGCTGATCAGTCGTCTGGGCAGCTGGATTTACCATCGCGGGGCCGGCCAGCGCAAAGCGTGGGAAACCTTGTTTGCCGAAGACCTGGTGCTGGGCGTCAGTTTGAGCAGCACCCAGTTCGGCATGCCCAACCTGGTCACTGAATTGCGCCAGGTGCTGGAGCGTCACGGCTTGCAGCCGCGTTATCTGGAAGTCGAAGTGACGGAAGAAGCGTTGATGCAAAACCCCGAAGAAACCCGCAAGACCCTGCGCTTGCTGCGCAATCTTGGAGTGCGGGTGGCGCTGGATGACTTCGGCTCCGGACCGTGCTCGCTGGCGCATCTGCGCGATCTGGAACTGGACACGCTCAAGTTTGACCGGCATTTGATCGCCCGATTGCCGGCGTCAGAACGGGATGCGGCGCTGGTGCGCAATGTGATCGACCTGTGCAAGCAATACGGGATGCTGGTGATTGCCGAAGGGGTGGAAACCATCGCGCAATATGAATGGCTGCAAGCCAACGGCTGCCAGTACGTGCAAGGTTTTCTGGTGGGGCGGCCGATGATGGCCGAGGATGCCGGCGACTTTGTGACGCCGTTTGACTGGAGCGCGCTGATCCGCTGAATTCGCTACACTGGCGACCTTTTCGTGATTCGTGTTGCCGACCCTGATGACCGCGTTGAAATACCTCCAGGCCTATCCCGCTGCGTTGCAGGACCAGGTGCGCCAGCTGATCACCGAAGGTCGGCTGGGCGACTACCTGAGCAAGCGCTACCCGGAAAAACACGCGGTGCAGAGCGACAAGGCGCTGTACACCTTCGCGCTGGACCTCAAGCAGGAATACCTGCGCAACGCGCCGGCCATCGACAAGGTGCTGTTCGACAACCGCCTCGACCTGACCCATCGCGCCCTTGGCCTGCACACGACAATCTCGCGGGTGCAGGGCGGCAAGCTCAAGTCCAAGAAGGAAATCCGGGTGGCCTCGTTGTTCAAGGAAGCACCCTCCGAGTTTCTGAAAATGATCGTCGTGCATGAGCTGGCGCACTTTAAAGAGTCGGATCACAACAAGGCGTTCTACAAGCTCTGCGAACACATGTTGCCGGGGTATCACCAGGTGGAATTTGATCTGCGGGTGTACCTGACGTGGCGGGATATGCAGTAAAGGGAGTGTTTGAATGGATGTAAGCAAGACCAAGAGCAGCTTTTATCGCCGGTTGTACGTGGCCTACCTGATCGACAGCGGGTTGGCCAGCAGCGTCCCGGCGCTGACCGAAGCAACCGGCATGCCCCGGCGCACGGCGCAGGACACAATTGCCGCATTGGCGGACCTGGACATCATTTGCGAGTTCGAGCAGGAAGAGGGCGCGCGCAACCATGCGGGGCGCTATCGGATTCGCGAGTGGGGGGCGATTGATCGGGGGTGGATCGAGCGGAATCTGCGGCAGATTAAAGCGGTGCTGGAATACCCGTGATTTGTGGCGTTGCCAATGACGCCTTCGCGGGCAAGCCTCGCTCCTGCAGGTGCGGTGAAATCCCTGCAGGAGCGAGGCTTGCCCGCGAAGAGCCCCTCAGGGGCGACGCATCCCGATATGCGGAATGTCATCCTCCAGAAACTCCTCACCCGACACCACAAACCCGTACCGCCCGTAATACCCCTGCAAATGCGCTTGGGCCGAAAGATAGATCGGCACCTCAGGCCAGCGTTTCGCGGCCTGCTTCAACGCCTGGGCCATCAACTCGTGCCCCAGCCCGGTGCCACGGGCGCCAGGCGCGATAATCACCCGCCCGATCACCACGTCGCCGCCCTGCGTTTCCGGGTCGAGCAAGCGCAGATAGGCCACCAGCCGATCCCCATCCCACGCCATCAAATGGCAGGTGTCCCCTTCCAGATCCTGGCCATCGACATCCTGATAAGCGCATTTCTGTTCGACGACGAACACTTCTGCGCGCAACTGGAGAATGGCGTACAGCTGCTCTTTCCCCAGATCGCTGTGGTGTTTGCAGACCCAATCGATTGTCATCTTCACTTTCCTTGAGCAACGTCCTTCGGATACTAAGCGTCCCGGCGAGATATGTCTTTATGACGGAGCAATCTGTGACGAAGGCCAAAATGCCATCATTCATTTCTCGCGGCACTGTCTTCTTTGTGTAATCTGCGATTGAGCGCAGTGCAGTGGCTTCAATGAGCTAATGTTGAGTACTTGGGTGCTGATACATGTGTCTTGGAGTTTTGGCAGAAAAATGCGTCGGGCAGCCCGCCCGCTAAGGATTTTCTAGCATGCCGCGATTGCATCGAGCGTTTGCTTTGATCGTTCTGCTGTTGCTGACACAGAGCGCGGCAGCGGAGAAGCTGCGTCTGGTCGCCGACGCCTGGCCACCGTTTACCGACGCCACGCTGGTCAACGGTGGCTTGGCCACTGACATTGTCAGCACTGCGCTGGCACGGGCCGGTTACGCCAGTGATTTCGAGCAGGTGCCCTGGGCGCGAGCGTTGCTCGGCGTCGGTGAAGGCCGTTACGACGTGCTGGTCAACGCCTGGTACACCGACGAGCGCACCAAGCTGGGCCAATTTTCCGGCGAATACCTGCTCAACCGCGTGCGTTTTCTCAAGCGCAAAGACGCGCCCATCGAATACAACAACTTGCAGCAATTGCACACTTACCCGATTGCAGTGGTGCGCGGTTATGCCTATTCACCGGAATTCGATGAGGACGTGTCGTTGCAGAAAGTCCCCGTGCATAACTTCGCCATGGCCGTGCGCATGGTCGCGGCAGACCGGGTCAAGTTGACGCTGGAAGACGAATACGTCGCCCGTTATTACCTGGCTCGGGAATCATCCAAGGTGCGCAATGCCGTGGAGTTCCTGCCCAAGGCATTGAGCGAGAACAGCTTGCACATATTGGTCAGCCTGAAAAATCCGCAGCATGAACAGATCGTCGCCGGTTTCGATCGCGAGATTGCGGAGATGAAGGCTGATGGCAGTTATGAGCGGTTGATGAAGCAGCATGGGATGTAAGCTTCGGTGTGGCTGATGGCCCTATTGCGAGCAGGCTCGCTCCCACAGGATTTGCACCGAATCTGTGGGAGCGAGCCTGCTCGCGATGGGCCCCGGCCTGTCACTACAGATCTCAGGCTTCACTGGTGTCCTTGATCAGATGCGCCGCCAACGTCCGCAACGGCCCCAACTGCCGGCAGATCAACGCCAACTGCGTCTGTACCAGCCGCTGCCCTTCATCGATCTCGTCCGGCATTTGCTCCAACTCATTGGCCAGCGCCTCTTCGGCATCGCTCTGAATCGCAATTGGCTGTTTGCTCGCCAACCCTTGGGCGATCTCGTCGATGCTGGCCGCCAGGCTCACGCCCGCGCCGTCGATCAAATGCTCGCGAACATCCGCCGGTAACTGGGTTTCACGGTGCGCACCCAATCCCGACAAGTAGCTGAGCAACGTGTGCGACAGCACCAGGAAGCGAAACCCGACATCCGCTTCCTTACGGAAATGCCCTGGCTCCATGAGCATGTTGGCCAGTGTCGTCGACAATGCCGCATCAGCGTTGTGCGCATTGCGTCGGGCCAGGCGATAGGCCAGGTCGTCGCTTTTGCCGGCGGCGTATTGCTGCATGATCTGGCGCAGGTAAATGCTGTTGCAGGTCAGGGTATTGGCCAGCACTTTGTTCAGGCGTCGGCCCTGCCAGTCCGGCAGGAACAGGAACACCGCGAGCCCGGCGATCAAGCTGCCGAGCAAGGTGTCGAACAGCCGCGGCAGGAACAGCCCGTAACCATCACCGACCTGATTGAAGCAGAACAGCACCATCAACGTAATCGCGGCGGTTGCCAACGTGTAGCGCGTGGTGCGGTTGATAAAGAACACCACTCCGGCTGCGATCGCGAAGCACGACTGGACCAGCGGATTGGGGAACAGATCGAACAGCGCCCAGGCCACCGTCAGGCCAATCGCGGTGCCGATGATCCGTTGGCCCAGTTTGCGTCGAGTGGCGCCGTAGTTTGGCTGGCAGACAAACAGCGTGGTGAGGATGATCCAGTAACCTTGCGAGGGGTGAATCAAGTGCACCATGCCGTAGCCGATGCTCAAGGCCAGGGGCAGGCGCAGTGCATGGCGGAACAGCAGCGAGGTCGGCGTCAGCTGCGTGCGCAAGCGAATCCATACATCCTTGAGGTTGCGCGGCGAGCGGTCGAGCAGGCTGCTGTCGGTGGCGTCGGCCAGGGCGTCGGGGTTGCTGGCATCGCTGAGCAAACGGTCGAGGGTGCCGAGGTTGGCGGCCAATGCCCGCAAAGAGCGCAACAGACCGCGCCAGGCCGGGTTGCTCTGGATGCGCAGGTGTTCGATGGAGGCGTGCAGGTCGCTCAACGCTTCGGCGAAGCTGGCGTCATAGATGAACGGCTGGCGCATCTGGATCGATTCCGCCAGCGCCCGGCAGGCTTTGCCTTGCTGGCGTAGCAGACGCTGGCAACGGAACAGCACGTCGCTGTGAAAGAACGCCTCGGCCAGCGCGTTGTAAGGGTAGTGCGAAGAACTGGCGCGCTCGTGGATGTCCTGAGCGAGGAAGTACAGCTTGAGGTAGCGGCTGACTTTCGAACCCGGTCGTCCATTGCCGACCCGGTGCAGGATAATTTCCTTGGCAGCGTTGAGTGCCGCGACAACTCGACCGTTTTGCTGCGCCAGTTCCAGTCGGCGTGCTTCCACGTCCATCTGCCGAATCGGCTCGAACAGCGACGATTTCAGCTTCAAGTAAAAACCCAGTTCACGGAACAACCGAGCCAGGCTCTGCTGCGCCGGCTGGTTGGAAAACATCGCCTGCCACAGCACCGAGAGCAAGCCGTACCAAGCGGCGCCGGCCACCAGCAGCACCGGTTCGTGCCAGAAATCGGTGACCGCGCCGCCGCGCTGATCCACGCCGATCATGGTGTAGACCGATAGAATCAACGTCGCCGAGGCAATCGCGCCATAGCGTTCGCCGAGGGCGCCGAGCATGGTCAGGCCGAAACTGGCGAGGGCCAGGGCGATGACAAAAACGATGGGGTAGGGGAACAGCAATTCGACGGAGAGGGCGGCGACGCTGAAGCACACCAGCGTCACGGCCAGCGCGTTGAGGCGGCCCTGCCAACTGTCGTCGGTCTCGGCCAGGGCGCTGGCGATGATCCCCAGGAACAACGGGATCAGCAGCCCCATTTCATCCTGATACCAACAGACGGCCATGCTGCCGGTCAGGGCGATGAACACCCGCACGCTGTAGCTGAATTTATCCAGCGCCCAGAGACGGCGCAGCGACTGACGAAATGAGGTCGATGACATGAAGTGCGAAGGCCTTCCGAGGCAATGCCGCTAAATTGAGCCAGTAATGACGCCGACGCAATGGCGCCGATCACATCTGACAGCAAAATCTGTTCCTTGATTGTTCAGTGTTGTCTGTTCGGACGCCTTCGCGATCCGACTTGCCCGCGAAGAACGATGACGCGGTATATCAGACGTACTGCGCAGCGGCATAACCCGAGGCCCAGGCCCATTGGAAGTTGAAGCCGCCCAGGTGTCCGGTGACGTCGAGCACTTCACCGATGAAATACAGGCCAGGGCTTTTCAGCGATTCCATGGTCTTGGATGACACTTCATGAGTGTCGACACCGCCCAAAGTCACTTCCGCAGTGCGATAGCCCTCGGTGCCGGCAGGAACCACTTTCCAGCTCGCCAGTTTTTCGGCGATGTCGGCGATTTCCGCGTGGGTGTATTGCTTCATCGGTTTGGAGACGAACCAGTTGTCCGCCAGCAAGTTGGCCATCTTCTTGGTGAAGATTTCACCGAGAAGGGTTTTCAGTTCGCTGTTCGGGCGTTCGGCTTGCTGCTGTTGCAGCCAGCTCGGCACGTCGTGGTCCGGCATCAAGTTGATCTCGACCGTGTCGCCGGATTCCCAGAACGAGGAAATCTGCAAAATCGCCGGGCCACTGAGGCCGCGATGGGTGAACAGGATGTTCTCGCGAAAGCTCTGGTCGTTGCAGCTCACCAGGCAATCCACCGATGTGCCGGACAGCTCGGTGCACAGTTCCTTGAGCTGATCGGTGATGGTGAACGGCACCAGGCCGGCACGGGTCGGAAGCAGTTCGTGACCGAACTGCTTGGCGACCTGATAACCGAAACCGGTGGCGCCCAGGGTCGGAATCGACAGACCACCCGTGGCGATGACCAGGGATTCACAGGTCAGTTGACCGAGCGTCGTGTCCAGCAAGTAACCGCTTTCGAGCTTCTCGATGGTCTGGATCGAGGTGTCCAGGTGCAGGCTGACGCCGACCTGATCGCATTCGGTGAGCAGCATCTCAAGGATGTCGCTGGATTTGTTATCGCAGAACAGTTGGCCGAGTTTCTTCTCGTGATACGGCACGCCGTGCTTGGCGACCATACCGATGAAATCCCACTGGGTGTAGCGCGCCAATGCGGATTTGCAGAAGTGTTCGTTTTGCGAGAGGAAATTGCCCGGTTCGGTGTACATGTTGGTGAAATTGCAGCGGCCACCGCCCGACATCAGGATTTTCTTGCCGGCCTTGTTCGCATGGTCGAGCAACATCACCTTGCGCCCACGCCCGGCGGCGGTCAGCGCACACATCAACCCTGCGGCGCCAGCGCCAATGATCACGACTTCGGTAGAGCGCAAAACGGTGTCCTCACACAGGAGCTTATATTGATCGTTCCCACGCTCTGCGTGGGAATGCCGCCATGGACGCTCTGCGTCCGCTCTGTGACGCGGAGCGTCACGGGATGCATTCCCACGCGGAGCGTGGGAACGATCAGGCAGGGGGGGAGTTGCGGCGTTCTTAGAGGATACGAACGCGCAACGAACGGCCTTTGATCTTGCCGTCGTTCAGACGCTGCAAGGCTTGCTTGGCGATCCCGCGTTCAACAGCCACATATGCCTGGAAGTCGAAAATCGCGATCTTGCCGACCTGAGCGCCCGGAATACCGGCATCGCCCGTCAGTGCACCCAGAATGTCGCCCGGACGCACTTTGTCTTTACGGCCTGCGCCGATGACCAGCGTGCTCATCACTGGCAGCAGCGGTGCGCCGCCCTGGGATTTGAGGTTGTCCAGCTGATCCCAGCTCAACGGCGACTTCTGCAGGAGCTCGATGGCCTGGGCGCGGTGCGCTTCGGACGGCGCGACCAGGCTGATCGCAATGCCTTTCTCGCCAGCACGACCGGTACGGCCGACACGGTGAATGTGGATTTCCGAGTCACGGGCCAGCTCGACGTTGATCACCATGTCCAGCGCATCGATGTCCAGGCCACGAGCGGCAACGTCGGTGGCGACCAGTACCGAAGTACTGCGGTTGGCGAACATGGCCAGCACCTGGTCACGGTCACGCTGTTCCAGATCGCCGTGCAGGCCGACGGCGGAAATGCCTTTGGAGGTCAGGTGATCGACGGTTTCCTGAACCTGCTGCTTGGTGAAGCAGAAGGCGACGCAGGACGCCGGACGGTGATGCGCGAGGACTTTGACCACCGCGTCCATGCGCTCTTCCGGGGAGATTTCGTAGAAACGCTGCTCAATCTGCGTGTCGTCGTGGAACGCTTCGGCCTTCACGATCTGCGGGTTACGCATGAATTTCGCCGCCAATTGCTTGATGCCCGTCGGATAGGTGGCGGAGAACAGCAGGGTCTGGCGACGTTCAGGGCTCTGGGCGATGATTTCTTCGATGGAATCGTAGAAACCCATGTCGAGCATGCGGTCGGCTTCATCGAGGATCAGCGTGTTCAGGCCATGGAGAATCAGCGAACCCTTGCGCAGGTGCTGCTGAATCCGACCAGGAGTGCCGACGATGATGTGCGCACCGTGCTCCAGCGAGCCGATCTGTGGGCCGAAAGCCACGCCGCCGCACAGGGTCAGGACCTTGATGTTGTCTTCGGCGCGGGCCAGGCGACGGATTTCCTTGGCGACCTGGTCGGCCAACTCGCGAGTCGGGCAGATGACCAGCGCCTGGCAACCGAAGAAGCGCGGATTGATCGGGTTCAGCAGGCCGACACCGAAGGCGGCGGTCTTGCCGCTACCGGTCTTGGCCTGGGCGATCAGGTCCATCCCCTTGAGGATCACCGGCAAGCTTTGCGCCTGGATCGGCGTCATCTCGGCATAACCCAAAGAGTCGAGGTTAGCCAGCATGGCGGCGGATAGCGGCAAAGTATTAAAAGCGGTGGCAATGGTGGTCACGGGACTGGCCTGCAAAACAAAATGTCGCGCAGTGTATCAGTCCCATGGCCATTCGCCCGTAGTTTCCAGACGAGAAGTCGCCGAGCGCAGGCACTTATCGTCTGGAAACTAAGGCTCTATGTGTTCTTCCGGGCTTCTGACGCGCCGTCCGTCTTCCTTTGAGAGCTGGGAGAAGATCGTCGCGGCCAGCATCGCCATGATTCCGACCGTCACAAACGTCAGCTGGAACGCACCCAGCACCGTGTCCACGCCATCGTTACCGATCTCTGCGGTAAAGCCGCCGAGCAACGCGCCGGCACAGGCAACGCCAAGGCTCAGGGACAATTGCGCGACCACCGACAGCAGGCTGTTGCCGCTGCTGGCGCTGGCGTCGTCGAGGTCGATCAGGGTCACGGTGTTCATGGCGGTGAACTGCAAGGAGTTGATCGCGCCGAGAATCGCCAGCATCCCCAGCAGCAGCCAGTACGGCGTCTGCTCGCTGACCAGGCCCATGCTCGCCAGCATCAGCCCCAGCGCCAGGGTGTTGCCGGTGAGCACGATGCGATAGCCCAGGCGCTCAATCAGCGGACGCGCCACCGATTTGGCGACCATCGCCGCAGCGGCCAGCGGCAACATGCTCATCCCGGCTTGTGACGGCGAATAACCCAGCGCCACTTGCAGCAACAACGGCACGAGGAACGGCAGGGCGCCGCTGCCCAGGCGGGCGAACAGGTTGCCGAGGATGCCCACGGCAAACGTCCGGGTCTTGAACAGCGACGGCGCGAACAGCGGATTATCGATGTGCCCGGCGCGCAGCCAATACGCCGCCAGACACGCCATGCCGCCGAACAGCAGCAACATCACCCGCAAGTGCGGCAGGTGCAGTTCACCGAGGCCTTCCATGGCGATGGTGATCAGAATCATCGCCGCGCCGAACAGCAAAAAGCCCAGGCTGTCGAAGCGCGTGCGTTCAGTGCCGCGCAGGTCGGGAATGAACTTCCACACGGCGTAGCAGCCGATGGCGCCCACCGGCAGGTTGATCAGGAAGATCCAGTGCCAGGTCAGGTATTCGACCATCCAGCCGCCCATGGTCGGGCCGATCAACGGGCCGAGCAGGCCGGGAATGGTGATGAAGCCCATGATCCGCACCAGCTCCGAGCGCGGATAGGCGCGCAGCACCACCAGCCGCCCGACCGGCAGCATCAACGCACCGCCCAGGCCTTGTATCACTCGGGCACCGATCAGCATGCTCAGGGTGCTCGACAAGGCGCAGAGCAATGAGCCGAGGCTGAACAGCAGGATTGCGCCGAAGAAGATTTTCTTGGTGCCGAAGCGGTCGGCGATCCAGCCTGAGGCAGGAATCAGCAGCGCGACGGTGAGCATGTAGGCAATGATCACGCCCTGCATGCGCAGCGGATCTTCGGCCAGATCCCGGGCCATGGCAGGCAGGGCGGTGTTGAGGATGGTCCCGTCGAGGGACTGCATGAAGAAGGCGATGGCGACGACCCACGGCACCCAGCGGGCGGTGACAGCGTCGAGAGGCGGGCGGTTGGGCATGGGACCTCGTGTGAGTCGGAGTTAATGATCGTTCCCACGCTCCGCGTGGGAATGCAGCCCGGGACGGTCCGCGTCCCTGCCGAAGCGGACGCGGAGCGTCCATTGAGGCATTCCCACGCAGAGCGTGGGCACGATCGGTGTCAGAGGGTCAAGGTCAGCTTGCTGATCAGCGCCCCCGGCAACAACGCCGAGGCTGTGGCCCGCTGGCTGTAGGTGCTGGCCGACAACATAAGCTCACGCTCCTCGGTCAACGCTTCCAGTTGGGAACCAAGCAGACTGTAAGCACTGTCATCAAAGCGCATGGTGCTCACCGGCGCCTGAATCTCGCCGTTCTCGACCCAGAACGTCGCGAATCGCGTCATGCCGGTCAGGCGTGCCGCCGGTTGGTCCGAGTAGTTCAGGTACCAGAGGTTGCTGATGTACAGACCGGTGCCCAGTTGCTTGAGAATCTCTGCATCGGGCAGCGTACCGGCGGCCATGTTCACAGCACTCGGCATTTCACCGCCGCTGGCGCCATTGGCGGTCAGGCCGTATTCGGCGGCACTGCGTGAACTGACCATCTGCGCGCCCGCCTTGCCTTCGACGATCAAGCCAAGATCGCTGCGCGGATAACCTTCGCCCGAGAACGCCGGGCTCAACGAACCGCTGACCTTTTCATCAACCGACACCAACGGGCTGAACGCACTGTCGCCCGCATACAGCTTCTGCAACGGGCTGCTTTTGGTGGCAATCGACTGTGCCGAGAAACCGCCCCAGCCCAGCATGTCCATTATTTCTCCCAGGGCTGCCGGTGCCAGATAGGCGCGGTACTGACCGGGCGCCAGGGTGCGTTGCGGTCTGCCGAGGAATGCCAACTGCTCACGCGCCTGCGCAAAGCGCTTGGCAAAACCCTCGCTGTTCCAGTCGTGCCCGGCGTAACTGGCTTTCACCGCTTGGCCGTTTTCATGGACCAGACTGAAATCAAAGTTGAAGCTGTTGGCCTGATGCCAGCCAAGCGCCCCCGAAGAACTGGCGAAACCACGACTGATCGGGCCGGCGGCGTAGAAGCCGACCAGATCCAGCCCCTCGGCGGCCTGGGTGATTTCGGCCACGACCTGCTCGGTGTCCGGCAGCGGATGCTCCTGCACGTTCTTGCTCTGCCAACCGTTGTGGTTGAGCAGCAGGTAGGGATCCTGCGGCAGCAGCGGCAAGGTTTCGCGCAACTGTTGCAGACCTTCGGCCAGGCGCTGAAGGTCGACTTCCTGATCGCCGGCCAGCGTGATGTTGAGGTCAGCATGCCGACCCTCGTTGATCAGCTTGAAACCGACGCTCGCCTGCTGCACCTGGCCGGCCTGACGCACCTTGGCGTGGTTGAAGCGCACGAAGGCCGAGGATTCGGCGGCGTAACTTAGAGTGAACTGTTCCGGCTCGCGAATCGCATCACGCAGCCAATTGACCAAGGCCTTGAACGCATCGGCCTGACTTTTTGAAGTACTCATCAGGCATCCCCCCCAAACACATCAACGTTGCTGAACACACAGGCCGGCGAGGCATGGCCGACGCGGATCACCTGGTTCGGTTCGCCCTTGCCGCAGTTCGGCGTGCCCAGGACCTTGACGGAGTTGGCATCGCCAACGGCGCTGAGGTTTTTCCAGAACTGCGCGGAAATCGCCCGGTAGTTCGGGTTCTTGACCACGCCTTTGAGTTCGCCGTTTTCGATCAGTTGGCCCCATTCACAGCCGAACTGGAATTTGTTGCGGGCATCGTCGATGGACCAGGACCGGTTGGTGCTCATCAAGATGCCGTGCTCGATGTTGCCGATCATTTGCTCCAGCGGTTGATCGCCGGCCTCGATGTTCAGGTTGGCCATGCGATCGATCGGCGGACGGTTCCAGCTGCAGGCGCGGCTGTTGGCCACGCCATCCATGCCCGCGCGAAACTGCGACAGCGCGCCGCCCAATGGGCGCAGCAGCAAGCCTTCTTTAATCAGGAATTGTTTGCTGGCAGCAGTGCCGTCGTCGTCATGGCCATAGCTGGCGAGCTGTTCGGGAATCTCCGGGTCGAAGGTCACGTTCAGCAGTTTCGAGCCGTACTGCAGGCTGCCGAAGTCTTCTGCCTTGACGAAACTGGTGCCGGCGTAATTGCGCTCGTCACCGAGGATGCGGTCCAGTTCCAATGGGTGGCCAATCGATTCGTGGATTTGCAGCATCATCTGGTCCGGCATCAGCAGCAGGTCACGCGGGCCTTTCGGGGTGTTAGGCGCCAGCAGCAATTGCAGCGACTGATCGGCGATTTTCGGACCGGCACCGACCAGGCCGCAGCGGCTGATCACATCAAAACCGCCCTGTTGACCGAAGTTCTCGCGGCCCAGGGTTCGGGTCTGGCTGTCGTTGCCGTCGTAGGCCGTGACTTCCAGGCTCGGGTAGACGAACCGCTGGGCCTGGCGCAGTTCGGCACCGGCGTTGCTGAGGTAGATCTGTTCGACATGGGTGATGCCGATGCTCACTTCCCAGTTCACCAGTCGCTCGTCCTTGGGTACGGATGCGGATTCGGCGCCGAGCAGTTGGTAGCAATCGCTCAGGGAAGGGAAGGGCTGGTCGAGGTTCGGCGAAAAGTAGTCGGCGCGGTCGCTGGAGACCACCTGTGCGCTCAGGTCGAGCAGGGCGTGGGGCTTGAGTCGGCGCGCTTGTTGCTCGGCCTTCTCCAGTGCGGCTTGCAGGCCTTGTTGCGACAGGTCGTTGGTCGCGGCGTAGGCTTCGACGCCGTTGACACGCACGGTCAGCATCGCGCCTTCGTCACGGCTCAGGCTCGGAGGTTCGGCGACATTCTTGCGCACCGACAGGTACTGGCCGGACTCGCGTACATAACGCAGCGAAAAGAATTCAGCGCCCGTGCGCAAGGCAGCGAAGCGCTGCTTGAGCTGGGGGTGGAAATCGAACATTCGGGAACCTCCTTGGTCTGGAGTGGCGGTGCAGCGGTGTTGCGAAGGGGGGGTGAAACGTTTGCGTGGCGCTAGATTAGGCCTGGGCGGGGGGTAGGATCAAGGGTGGAGCGGTGTAGGAAGGGATTACCGGTATGTGTCAGTTAGAGATGTGTTGCTTGGTCGGGCGCCTTCGCGGGCAAGCCTCGCTCCTACAAGTAATCGCGTTCCCTTGTAGGAGCGAGCGGTGCGACGACTCGATTTGCCCGCGAAGGGCGCACCTCGGTATTAAGTCTTACTGAGCGGTAAGGCTCACTTCCCGCAACGGCTTGCCACGCACCGGCGCATCGCCGGCCACGTAGTAATCGGCCTTGCTGCGCGGCAACGGCTGGCGACCACGGATCTTGTCGGCGATTTTCTCGGCGATCATGATCGTTGGTGCGTTCAGGTTGCCGGTGGTGATGATCGGCATGATCGAGGCATCGACCACACGCAGGGCTTGCAGACCATGCACTCGACCTTCGCCATCGACCACGGCCATCTCGTCGGTGCCCATCTTGCACGAGCAGGAAGGATGGAACGCGGTTTCGGCGTGTTCGCGGATGAACTTGTCGAGCTGCTCATCGGTTTGCACGTCGATGCCCGGGCTGATTTCGCGACCACGGAAAGCGTCCAGTGCGGGCTGTTGCATGATTTCACGGGTCAGGCGAATGCCGTCGCGGAATTCCTGCCAGTCCTGCTCGGTGGCCATGTAGTTGAACAGGATGCTCGGGTACTCGCGCGGATCCTTGGACTTGGCCTGGATGCGACCACGACTCGGCGAACGCATGGAACCCATGTGCGCCTGGAAACCGTGCTCTTTCACACCGTTGCTGCCGTTGTAGTTAATCGCGACCGGCAGGAAGTGGTACTGGATGTTCGGCCAATCGAATTCTTCGCGGGTACGGATGAAACCGCCCGCTTCGAACTGGTTGCTGGCGCCGATGCCGGTGCCGTTGAACAGCCATTCGGCACCGATGGCCGGCTGGTTGTACCAGAGCAGCGACGGGTACAGCGAGACCGGTTGGGTGCAGGCGTATTGCAGGTACAACTCGAGGTGATCCTGCAGGTTTTCGCCGACGCCGGGCAGGTCATGGACCACAGGGATGTCGAGCTTGTTCAGCAGTTCAGCCGGGCCGACGCCGGAGCGTTGCAGAATCTGCGGCGACGCGATGGCGCCGGAGCACAGCAGCACTTCTTTGCGGGCACGGGCTTCAACGCGCTCTTCAGCGGCACCGATCAGGTAACGCACGCCAACGGCACGCTTGCCTTCGAACAGGATCTTGTCGGTCAGGGCGTGGGTGACGATGGTCAGGGTCGAACGCTTCTTGGCGATGTCCAGGTAACCGCGAGCGGTGCTGGCGCGGCGGCCGTTCGGCGTCACGGTGCGGTCCATCGGGCCGAAGCCTTCTTGCTGGTAACCGTTGAGATCTTCGGTGCGCGGGTAACCGGCCTGTACGCCTGCTTCAACCATCGCGTGGAACAGCGGGTTGTTGCCGGCTTTCGGCGTGGTCACGCTGACCGGACCGTCGCCACCGTGGTAGTCGTTCGGGCCGATGTCGCGGGTTTCAGCCTTGCGGAAGTACGGCAGGCAGTTCAGGTAGTCCCAGTCTTCAAGACCTGGAAGCTTGGCCCAGTTGTCGTAGTCCATCGCGTTGCCGCGGATGTAGCACATGCCGTTGATCAGCGAGGAACCGCCGAGGCCCTTGCCGCGACCGCATTCCATCTTGCGACCGTCCATGTGTGGCTCTGGATCGGTTTCGTAGGCCCAGTTGTAGCGACGGCCTTGCAGCGGGAACGCCAGGGCGGCCGGCATTTGCGTGCGGAAGTCCAGACGGTAGTCCGGGCCGCCTGCTTCGAGCAGCAGGACGGTGACGCCTTCGTCTTCAGTCAGACGGGTCGCCAGGGTGTTACCGGCCGAGCCGGCACCGATGATGATGTAATCGAATTCTTGGGACATAGGCCCTCCGGGAGTTTCAAGCTTCAAGCTTCAAGCTGCAAGAGAGCAGCGAGCGGTGTTGAGATGGAGCGGCAAACCAAACTGCTTTTACTTGCAGCTTGAAGCTTGCCGCTGGATCAGCTAATCAAAATACCGAAACGTACTCACCCAGTTCGACCTGCACGGACTTGATGCGCGTGAAGTTATTGAGAGAGCTGATCCCGTTTTCACGACCAACACCGGACTGCTTGTAGCCGCCGACCGGCATCTTCGCGTCGGACTCGCCCCAGGCGTTGATCCAGCAGATACCGGCTTCCAGTTGATGAATCACGCGGTGAGCGCGGTTCAGGTCCTTGGTGACGATGCCGGCGGCCAGGCCGAAGTCGGTGTCGTTGGCACGACGGATCACTTCTTCTTCGGTGTCGTAGGTCAGGATCGCCATCACCGGGCCGAAGATTTCTTCGCGAACGATGGTCATCTCGTCGGTGCAGTCGGTGAACACGGTCGGGGCCACGAACGCGCCTTTGGCGAATTCGCCTTCGGTCAGACGATTGCCGCCGCACAGCACGCGAGCACCTTCTTCCTTACCTTTGGCGATGTAACCCAGCACGCTTTCCATGTGGGCGAAGCTGACCAGCGGGCCGAAGTTGGTGTTCTCGTCTTCCGGGTTGCCGATGCGGATGCGCGCAACGCGCTCAGCGATCTTGGCTTCGAAAGCGGCTTTCAGCTGAGTCGGCACGAACACGCGAGTGCCGTTGGTGCAGACCTGACCGGAGCTGTAGAAGTTGGCCATCATCGCGGTGTCGGCGGCGCGATCGAGGTCGGCGTCGTCGAAGATGATCAGCGGGGATTTGCCGCCCAGTTCCATGGTCACGTCTTTCAGCGACGAAGCGGAAGCGCTGGCCATGACCTTCTTGCCGGTGTCGGTGCCGCCGGTGAAGGAGATTTTTTCGATGCGTGGGTGCTCGGTCAACCAGGTGCCGACTTCACGGCCGCTGCCGGTCAACACGTTGAACACGCCGGCTGGCAGGCCTGCCTCGGTGTAGATCTCGGCCAGTTTCAGCGTGGTCAGGGAAGTGACTTCGCTTGGCTTGAAGATCATCGCGTTACCGGCCGCCAGGGCTGGCGCGGATTTCCACAGGGCGATCTGGATCGGGTAGTTCCACGCGCCGATACCGGCCACGACGCCCAGCGGCTCGCGACGGGTGTAGACGAACGACGTGGTACGCAGCGGGATCTGCTCGCCTTCGATGGCGGGCACCAGGCCTGCGTAGTACTCCAGCACGTCGGCACCGGTGACGATGTCGACATACTTGGTTTCGGAGAACGACTTGCCGGTGTCCAGGGTTTCCAGGGCGGCCAGCTCATCGTTGCGCTCGCGCAGGATGTCAACGGCACGACGCAGGATGCGCGAACGCTCCATGGCGGTCATTGCGGCCCAGATTTTCTGGCCCTTTTCGGCGCTGACTACCGCGCGCTCAACGTCTTCCTTGGTCGCACGCTGTACGGTTGCGAGGACTTCACCGTTAGCCGGGTTGATGGCTTCGAAGGTGGCGTCGCTGCTGGCGTCGGAGTAACCGCCATCGATGTAAAGTTTTTGCAGTTCGAAACGGGCCATAGTGTCCTCGCAAATGCATAAGTGGTTGGCGTAGGCCACTGGAGTGAAGCCATAGGGTTGTGGCAACACCGATCAGCAGCAGTTCAGGGGTTGAGCGATTTATGTGTGCTCTAACTCACCTGCTTGGCCAGTTGAAAGTCCATGTATTCGTAAGCGATCCGGTGCGCCTGCTCGGTGTCGAAAGCATCTCCCGACAGCGCGCCGCGCAACCACAAACCGTCAATGAGGGCTGCCAGGCCCCGGGCTGCACTGCGCGCGTCATCGAGCGGCAATACGCGGCGGAACTGGCAGCACAGGTTGGAATACAGGCGGTGATCGTTGATCCGCTGCAACCTGTGCAAAGACGGGTGGTGCATGCTGGTGGCCCAGAAGGCCAGCCAGGTTTTCATTGCCGGGCCATTGACCTGGCTGGCGTCGAAGTTGCCTTCGATGATCACCTGGAGGTGCGCCCGCGGGCTGCTGTCCTCCAGCGCCTGACGGCGCGCGGTGACGTTCTCGCTCAGGACACTCATCAGGTACTGCGCCGTGGCAGCAATCAGGCCGTTCTTGTCCTGAAAATAGTGACTGATGATGCCATTCGAGACACCGGCCAAACGGGCGATCAGCGCAATGCTGGCGTCCCCCATTCCGACCTGATCAACCGCCTGCAATGTGGCTTCGATCAATTGCTGGCGGCGGATGGGTTGCATACCGACCTTGGGCATCTTGCACATCTCCTTAGGCCTTCCGGCGGACGTAAAACGTCTATCGGATTGAGGGCCAGTCTATTTTGTTTTGATTGAACGTTCAATCAACAAAGAATAAGATCTGCGACAATTCGTCGCTGCTTACAGATTTTTCCTACGTGTAAATGACGATAAACCGACATCCAAAACGGCTCGAAACCCCTACGCACTGGCGTTCCGGGCTTCGGGCTTTTTTCGGGGTGTCTTTATATCACCCGTCGGTCGGCTGCCAACTAACCGATTGGTCGGGTACCGCGTTGCCTTGTGTTCTTCTCTCGCACTGCCTGGAGCATCTGTGCCATGAGTTCTGCCTCTCTAATAAAGACCCCGCCCGAGAAGGTGACGGTCAACGGTTGGGTGTTCTACACCTCTACCGCGCTGATTCTGTTGTTGACCGCCATTCTGATCATCGCCCCGCAAGAGGCCGGCAGATTGCTCGGCATCGCCCAGGCCTGGTTGTCCCGCAGCTTCGGCTGGTACTACATGGTGGTGATCGCCGCCTACCTGGTATTTGTCGTCGGCCTGGCGTTTTCGTCCTACGGCAAGCTCAAGTTGGGCAGCAAGGATGACACCCCGGACTTCAGCTACGGCGCGTGGGCGGGGATGCTGTTCTCGTCGGGTATCGGCATTTCGCTGCTGTACTTCGGTGCTTCCGAGCCGCTGGACCATTACTTCAACCCGCCGGAAGGCGTGGCTGCCAGCAACATGGCCGCCCGTCAGGCTGTGCAGCTGACATTCCTGCATTGGGGCCTGCATGGCTGGGCGATCTACGCCTTGGTCGGCCTGGCCGTGGCGTACTTTGCCTACCGTCATAACCAGCCGCTGGCGTTGCGTTCGGCGTTGTATCCGCTGGTGGGCGAGCGTTGGGTCAAAGGCGCGGCCGGCCATGCGGTGGATGGTTTCGGCATGTTCGTGACCCTGCTGGGGCTGGTGACGAACCTGGGGATTGGTTCGCTGCAAGTGTCGTCGGGCCTTGAAAACCTGTTCGGCATGGAACACAGCAACACCAACCTGCTGATCGTGATCATCGTGATGAGCACCGTGGCGACCATCGCGGCTGTGTCGGGTGTGGAAAACGGCATTCGCCGTCTGTCGAACCTGAACATCGTACTGTTCAGCGGTCTGCTGATTTTCGTGCTGCTGTTCGGCCCGACCTTGCACCTGTTGAACGGCTTCGTGCAGAACGTCGGCGACTACCTGAACGGCGTGGTCCTGAAGACTTTCGACCTCTACGTTTACGAAGGCGACAGTGAGAAGTCCGACCGCTGGCTGGGCCTGTGGACCCTGTTCTACTGGGCCTGGTGGATTTCCTGGGCCCCATTCGTCGGCATGTTCATCGCGCGTATTTCCCGCGGTCGCACGGTGCGTGAACTGGTGGCCGGCGTGCTGCTGATCCCGTTGGGGTTCACCCTGGCGTGGCTGTCGATCTTCGGTAACTCGGCCCTGGACCTGGTGATGAACCATGGGGCGGTGGAGCTCGGAAAGACGGCGCTCGAACAGCCGTCGATGGCGATCTACCAATTGCTTGAGCATTACCCGGCATCGAAGATTGTGATCGGCGTGTCGATCTTCGTCGGTTTCGTGCTGTTCCTGACCCCGGCGGATTCCGGCGCGGTGATGATGGCCAACCTTTCCTGCAAGGGCGGCAACGTCGATGAAGATGCGCCGCACTGGTTGCGGATCTTCTGGTCGGCGGTGATCACCCTGGTGACCATCGGCCTGCTGTTCGCCGGTAACTTCGAAGCGATGCAAACCATGGTGGTGTTGGCCGGTCTGCCGTTCTCGGTGGTGCTGGTGTTCTTCATGTTTGGCCTGCACAAGGCGATGCGCCAGGACGTGCAGATCGAACAGGAGCAAGCGGAGCTCGCAGCACGCGGTCGCCGTGGTTTCAGCGAGCGTTTGACGCAGCTGGACCTGCAACCGAATCAGTCGATCGTTCAGCGTTTCATGGACAAGCAAGTCAGCCCGGCGCTGGAAGATGCGGCCGTGCAATTGCGTGCCCAGGGTCTGGACGTGCAAACGTTGCTGGGCAAGTCCAAGCGTTGCATGGGTGTGCGCATCGAGATGGAAGAGGGCAACCCTTTTGTCTACGAAGTGAGCCTGGATGGCTATCTGGCGGCGGCGAGTGAAACGGTGTCGGCCGAAAGCGCTGACGAACCGCGTGCGCGCTATTACCGCGCCGAGGTTTACTTGCACAACGGCAGCCAGGATTACGACTTGATGGGCTTCACTCAGGATCAGATCACCCGTGACGTGCTCGATCAGTTCGAAAGCCATCGGCAGCTCCTTGGCCGTGTCTATAGCTGAAACTTGAGGTCATGCGGTGCAAGTTGCTGCACCGCAGATCCATTGTGGCGAGGGAGCTTGCTCCCGCTCGACTGCGTAGCAGTCGCATTTAACGATAACGCGGTCTTTCTGAATGACCGTGGTGTCTGGTTTTGGGGTTGCTGCGCAACCCAGCGGGAGCAAGCTCCCTCGCCACAGTTATCAGCATTCCAAGCCAAATATCTGCACTAACAAAAACGCCGCGATCCTCTCGCGGCGTTTTTGTGTCTGTTGCCTTAACCCAGGTTCTTGCCGAGCAGTGCGTGATACAGCTCGCTGTCGCCCAGAATCCCGACCACTTTGTTGTTGTCGTGCAGCACCAGTTTGTTGCCGGTCTGATAACGAATCTGCAGCGCATCGCGCATGCCGATGTTCGAGTCCACCAGCGTTGGCCGACGACCCAGGCCTTCAACCGCTTGCCCTGGAATCCAGTTCTGCAGATCCAGGCTCGCGCCGTTCTGGCGGGCGCCTTTGATGGTGTTGCCTTCGGCCAGGTCCAGCCATGAATCGCCGCCCGGATCGAGGCACACCGAACCGTTGATGCGTTTGCAGTTGTCCAGGGTGCGCATCAGGCTGCGACCGCACAGCACGTTCAGCGGGTTAGTGTGCGCGACGAAGGTCCGCACGTAGTCGTCCGCCGGGTTGAGCACGATCTCTTCCGGCACGCTGTACTGGATGATTCGGCCGTCTTTCATGATTGCGATACGGCTGCCGAGCTTCAGGGCTTCATCGAGGTCGTGGCTCACGAACACAATGGTTTTGCTCAGCTTGCTTTGCAGTTCCAGCAATTCGTCCTGCAGGCCTTGGCGGATCAGCGGGTCGAGCGCTGAGAACGGTTCGTCCATCAGCAGAATGTCCGCATCCATCGCCAGCGCACGGGCCAGGCCCACGCGTTGCTGCATACCGCCGGAGAGTTCGTCAGGCTTCTTGTTGCGCCACTGGGTCAGGCCCACCAGCTCAAGCTTGTCGTCCACCAGTTTGCGGCGTTCTTTCTCCGGGCGACCCTGCATTTCCAGACCGAAACTGATGTTCTCGCGCACCGTCAGCCACGGCATCAGCGCGAATTTCTGGAACACCATCGCGATGCGCTTGGTGCGCATCATTTTCAGTTCTGCCGGGGTACAGGAAGCGATATCGATCTGCTTGCCTTCGTGCTCGACGAACAACTTGCCACGGCTCACGGTGTTGAGGCCGTTGATGCAACGCAGCAGGCTGGATTTGCCGGAGCCCGACAGGCCCATCAGCACGCAGATTTCGCCTTTTTCCACGTCCAGGCTGGCTTTTTCAACGCCGACGATCTGCCCGGTTTTTTTCAGGATCTGGTCGCGGGTCATGCCTTGGTCGAGGAGCTTGAGCGCCTCGCGTGGATCTTTGGAGAAGATTACGTCGACGTCTTCGAAGCGAATAATGCTCATGCGTCACCCCCTGCTTTAGCGTCGGGTTGTTTGCAGATACGGTCGAGCATGATCGCCAGCAGTACGATCGCCAGGCCGGCTTCGAAGCCCAGGGCGATATCAGCAGTGTTCAGTGCGTTGACCACAGGTTTGCCCAAGCCGTCGGCGCCCACCAGAGCCGCAATCACCACCATCGACAATGACAGCATGATGCACTGGGTGATACCGGCCGCGATGCTTGGCATGGCGTAAGGCAGTTCGATGCGTGCGAGTAACTGGCGGCGCGAGCAGCCGAAGGCTTTGCCGGCGTCCATCAGTTCTGCGGGAACATCACGGATGCCCAGGTAGGTCAGGCGGATAGGCGCGGCAATCGCGAACACTACCGTGGAGATCAGACCCGGGACCACGCCCAGCCCGAAGAGGGTCAGGGTAGGAATGAGGTACACAAACGTCGGTACGGTCTGCATCAGATCGAGCACCGGCCGCATCAGTGTGTAGAACATCGGTTTGTGCGCGGCGACGATACCCAACGGTACGCCGATGACCACGCAGACCAGGGTCGCGAAGAGCACCTGGGCGAGGGTTTCCATGGTTTCCTGCCAGTACCCCAGGTTGAGGATCAGCAGAAAGGAGGCAATGACGAAAACGGTCAGCCCCCACTTTCGTTGAATGAAATGAGCCAGTAGTGCGATGAGGCCGATCAATGCCAGCGGGTTGAACCAGGTCAGCGCGAAAGTCACGCCGTGGATCATCGTTTCCAGTGACACGGCGATGGCGTCGAAGGTGTTGGCGCCGTGTTGCGTCAACCATTCAACGAAGCCCGCGATGTACTGGCCTAGAGGTATTTTCTGATCAATCAGCATGGTAGTGAACGTCCGCATGCAAGGAAATAAACAGCCCGGGCGAGCGAACCCGCCCGGCGTAAGCGATGCTTCCTAAATCAAGGCTGCGCGAGCTTGGCTTTCACGGCTTCCAGGCCAGGTTTACCGTCAATGGTGGTTACGCCAGCGAGCCAGGTATCGAGCACCTGTGGATTCTTTTTCAGCCAGGCCTTGGCGGCCGCGTCAGGCTTCATTTTGTCGTCCAGGACGTTGCCCATCAGCGTGCTTTCCATGTCGAGGGTGAACACCAGGTTTTTCAGCAACTGACCGACGTTGCTGCATTCCTGCGCGTAGCCCTTGCGGGTGTTGGTGAAGATGGTCGCCTGACCGAAGTTCGGGCCGAAGAAGTCGTCGCCGCCGGTCAGGTACTTCATCTTGAAACGTGTGTTCATCGGGTGTGGTTCCCAGCCCAGGAACACCACGGCGGTGTTGCGGCGCTGGGCGCGATCGACTTGCGAGAGCATGCCTGCCTCGCTGGACTCGACCACCTTGAAGCCGGCGTCTTTCAGGCCGAAGGCGTTCTTGTCGATCATGCTCTGAATCAGGCGGTTGCCGTCGTTGCCCGGTTCGATGCCGTAGATCTTGCCGTCGAGTTCTTTCTTGAACTTGGCGATGTCGGCAAAATCTTTCAGACCCTTGTTATACAACTCTTCGGGCACGGCGAGGGTGTATTTTGCGTTCTCGAGGTTGGCGCGCAGGGTCTCCACGGTACCGGCATCACGGTAAGCCTTGATGTCGTTTTCCATGGTCGGCATCCAGTTGCCCAGGAACACGTCCATGTTCTTGCCGTCGGCCAGGGACTTGTAGGTCACCGGAACGGAAATCATCGTGGTTTTGGTCTTGTAGCCCAGGGCATCGAGAACGACGCTGGTGGTGGCGGTGGTGACGGTAATGTCAGTCCAGCCGACATCGGAGAAGTTTACGGTGCTGCACTGAGCGGGTTCTGCAGCTTGAGCCAGTAACGGCAGACTCAGCATGGCGGCCAACAACAACGACGGGGAACCTTTCATGGATGGACTCCTTGGTGTTTTTTTTGGCAGTGTTCCGACTGGACCACCGCACTTATAGGTTGCGGTTGGATGGCGTTTTGGAGACAGCTCTACCACGGCGCCTTGCAATCGAGTCGATACGATCATGTACCAGTGAAAATCTGACGCCTACAGGGTGCGTCGTAACCAGTACAGGGATGGTCGCATCCAGTGTCGGTGACGTCGTTTACAGCTTTTTTCAGCCCCCTTTGCCTCCCTGATCCGCAAAAAAACGGCGAAAACGAAGCGTAAAACGCCTGCGGCGTTAGTGAGCATGAGTGCGTCGGTGTGAGACGTCGAACGACACGGAAAAAGCCTGATGATGCGGCCAATCTCGGCGGATTGCAGCTTGAGCGTAGCAGCTCCGTCACTGGGCGCTTTTGCGTCTGGAGTTGGCACATCCAGGAGTTCGGCAGTAATGGCTATCAGTGTTTTCGACCTGTTCAAAATCGGCATCGGCCCTTCCAGTTCGCACACCGTGGGACCTATGCGGGCCGCCGCGCTGTTCGTGCAAGGTTTGCGTGAGCAGGGTCTTTTGGAACAAGTGCGGCGCGTTGAAGTTCAGCTTTATGGTTCGTTATCGGCCACCGGAATCGGTCACGGCAGCGACAATGCTGTGATCATGGGCCTGATGGGCGAGTGGCCGGACGCGATTGATCCGTCGCAAATCGGCATCCGTATCGAAACCTTGCGCGAGACCCACACTCTGTTGCTCGACGGTCGCTTGTCGGTGCCGTTTATCTGGGCCCGCGACATGCGCCTGATCGACGAAAACCTGCCGTTCCACCCTAACGCCATGACCCTGATCGTCGAAGGCGAACACGGTGAGTTGCATCGCGACACCTACTATTCCATCGGCGGTGGTTTTGTCGTGGATGAAGCGCAGGCTTCCAGCGGCGTGGTCGATCTGGATCGCACCGTGTTGCCCTACGATTTCTCCAGCGCTGTCGAACTGCTCAGCCTGTGCCAGAAGCACAACCTGCGCGTCGCCGAATTGATGATGGCTAACGAGAAGGTCTGGCGCAGCGAGGAAGAGATTCGCAGCGGTCTGATGAAGCTCTGGCGCGCCATGCAGGATTGCGTCGATCAGGGCCTCAAGCACGAAGGCATCTTGCCTGGCGGCCTGAATGTGCGCCGTCGTGCGGCCAAGTTGCATCGCAGCCTGCAAGAGCTGGGCAAACCCAACGTCATCGGCTCGACCTTGAGCGCCATGGAATGGGTCAACCTGTTCGCCCTGGCGGTCAACGAAGAGAACGCTGCCGGTGGGCGCATGGTGACGGCACCGACTAACGGTGCGGCGGGAATCATTCCGGCGGTGTTGCACTACTTTATGAAGTTCAGCGAGGCGGTGACGGACGCCAACGTGGTCGACTATTTCCTCAGTGCTGCGGCAGTGGGAATTCTGTGCAAGAAGAACGCTTCGATATCCGGCGCCGAGGTCGGTTGTCAGGGCGAAGTCGGTTCAGCCTGCGCGATGGCTGCGGCCGGGTTGGCAGAGATCCTTGGCGCGACCCCGGAGCAGTTGTGCAACGCGGCGGAAATCGGCCTGGAACACAACCTCGGCCTGACCTGCGACCCGGTGGGCGGGCTGGTTCAAGTGCCGTGCATCGAGCGCAATGCGATTGCCGCGGTGAAAGCCATCAACGCGGCGCAGATGGCGCTGCGCGGGGATGGTCAGCACTTTATCTCGCTGGATCGGGTGATCCGCACCATGCGTGATACCGGCGCCGATATGCATGACAAATACAAAGAGACTTCGCGGGGAGGGTTGGCGGTGAGCGCGGTTGAGTGCTGATAACGCTTAACTCTCTGGTGAAATGAGTATCTGTGGCGAGGGAGCGTGCTCCCGCTCGGCTGCGCAGCAGCCGAATAGCCCGCGACCGGGTATATCTGAAAGTTCGCGTTTGCAGTTTTCAGGGCCGCTTCGCGCCCCAGCGGGAGCAAGCTCCCTCTCCACAGAAAAGTCATCTGCGAGAGAAGACCAGTCAAAACTGCGCGCTAAGTGAACACCGGAATTAAAACGCGCCACGTTTTGGCGCGTCGCTTACAGATAAGCGGCTTCACCCAGGACAGGGATCCAACCTGGCCATTACCGCCTGTCACCTGTGCTTGTGGTGACACTCTCCAATAAGTCGCCGTAGCCCTGTTCCCACAAGTGCTACCGATTTGCTCAAGCCCAACGGGGCAGAGCGCCTCCCGCCGATAATGGCACTTATAACCCCCACTCGCGGCAAGGCTTATTTAGACACACCGCGACGTCGTTTTCAGGAGTTATTGAATGACCATTCAACTTTAGGCATGGCAATTGCTCTGTCATTACAAAGCCCGTCTCCCACGCGAGAACGATGGCAATAACAAGAGCCTCCGCCTGAGGCCATCACCCGCTTTGTGTGAGGAGATACCGCGATGACGACGTTCAACTCCGGGGCTCAACCCCAGAACCGTGCGCCTCAATCCATCGGCTTTCTGCTGCTGGACAATTTCACGCTTATTTCTCTGGCCTCCGCAGTAGAACCTCTGCGCATGGCCAACCAATTGTCCGGCCGCGAGCTGTATCGCTGGACCACGCTCACCGTCGACGGTGGTCAGGTCTGGGCCAGTGACGGTCTGCAGATCACCCCCGACTGCTCCATGCACAAAGCGCCCCCACTGGACACCATCATTGTCTGCGGCGGCATCGGCATCCAGCGCACCGTTACCCGCGAGCACGTGTCGTGGCTGCAAAGCCAGGCGCGTCAGTCCCGCCGTCTCGGTGCGGTCTGCACCGGCAGCTGGGCCTTGGCGTGCGCCGGCCTGCTGGACGGTTTTGATTGCAGCGTGCACTGGGAATGCCTGGCCGCGATGCAGGAAGCGTTCCCCCGTGTAGCCATGAGCACACGCCTGTTCACCCTCGACCGTAACCGTTTCACCAGCTCCGGCGGCACCGCGCCGCTGGACATGATGCTGCACCTGATCAGCCGCGATCACGGTCGTGAACTGTCGGCCGCGATCTCGGAAATGTTCGTCTACGAACGCATCCGCAACGAGCAGGATCACCAGCGCGTGCCGCTCAAGCACATGCTCGGCACCAACCAGCCGAAGTTGCAGGAAATCGTCGCGCTGATGGAAGCCAACCTGGAAGAGCCGATCGACCTCGACGAACTGGCGGTGTATGTCGCTGTTTCCCGTCGTCAGCTGGAGCGCCTGTTCCAGAAATACCTGCACTGCTCGCCGTCGCGTTACTACCTCAAACTGCGCCTGATCCGTGCCCGGCAGCTGCTCAAGCAAACGCCGATGTCGATCATCGAAGTGGCGTCGGTCTGCGGCTTCGTGTCCACGCCGCACTTCTCCAAGTGCTACCGCGAATACTTCGGCATTCCGCCGCGTGACGAACGCGTAGGTTCCAACACCACGCAACAGGTGGCGATGATGCCGTTGCCGCAAGCACTGGTGCTGTCACCGCTGTCCGGGCCGTTGTCGGCGCTGAGTCAGGCGCGTAATGAGTCGACGTTTGCCAGCGTAAGGCTCTAATGCTCTGATCGTTCCCATGTGCTGCGTGGGAATGCCTCAATGGACGCTCTGCGTCCGCTTCGGCAGGGACGCGGAGCGTCCCGGGCTGCATTCCCACGCGGAGCGTGGGAACGATCATGGTGAGGCGCTACTCAGGCGCTACGGCTTTGTTGATACTCCGCCAGCGCCGGCAGCAATTGCTTGTCGATCGCCTGGCGCACGGCCGGCAGGATGGTCGCACTGCTGGTGTACATCTGCTTGACCATAGTTCGCAGATCCGTTGCCCGTTCGTTGTTCAAACCCCGTACCGCGCACTCGCAGGCCTGCTCGGCGTTAGCGCCAGGGGGCACTGCAAATCCTAACGCCTTGAGCTGGCCCAACAGGTCTTCCTGGTCAATCAAATCGGCGTACATCATGACGCAATCCTTCTTCAGGGAACGGTGTCGTGATTCGATTCTCATCGGGGCAAGAGGTGGCGGCAAGGACGTTTTGTCGCAATGGCCGCGATACCTATGAACAGGTCGTTTTCGGCTAACTTGCGAAAGGGGAGAGTGGGCACACTGGATTCAGCTGGCAACACGAAGGTTTGGTCACCCTCGCGCGAAGGCTCCTCAACAGTACCCTCCTCAGCTCCGATCCTGTCACGGCTTGATCGGGGTTTTTTTTGCCTGTGAATCAGGGCGGGATGGGGTGTCCGGGCTGACGACATCGCGAGCAGGCTCACTCCCACGGGGATATGCGATCCCCTGTAGGAGCGAGGCTTGCCCGCGAAGAACGATGACGCGGTCTAGCGTTGCAACACAAGGATCCGCGACAACAATTCATCCCGATCAACATAGCACCCTTGAAAATGACGGGCGCCACTGGCGGGATCAAACGCATTGCGGGCATGAAGGGTGCGGCGGTTGTCGAAGCACCACAGCTCACCGGGATTGAGCCGCGTCATCACCCGGAATCGCGCTTCGCGGGTCATCGCAATAAACCGCCGATAAGCGCGGTACAGCTTGGGCATGTCCTCGATCGAGGCATCAAACGGTCCGCGTAGAAAGTTCGCCATGCGGATTTCCGACACCTGCCCAAAGGCATCCAGCGCGATGATCGGCGCGAGACGGCGGTAGTCGCTGTGGCGATCTTTGTTGCGGAACTCCACCGGGATTTCGCAGAGGCTTTTAAACGACTCGGGATCTTCCTCGCGCAACGCTTGGGCTATGGCAAAGCCGTCGACAAAAATACTCTCGCCACCGTCCGCGTCATTCACCAGGCAATGCAGAAATTGCAGCCCCGGTTGCAACTCTCGAGTCGGCAAATCGCTATGCAGCGGCAGGTTGAAGGCGGTGTAGGCGTTGCTATCGGCATCGGCCTTGGATTGCACGTTGAACAGCACGCCGAAATTGCTCTCGCGGATGAAGGAAATCCGCTGGGCGATCAGTTTAAGTGAGCCGGGTTCGGTGGGTACGCCGCGCACTTGAGTCAGGCCGATATCGCGCACCGCCAGCAGCCATTGCAGCAAGGCGTCGTTGTCGTTCATCAGCGCCTGGTATTCGAACGCCGGCAGCTGCAAGTCGCTTTTCCACAGCCTGGATTTTGGTTTGCCGGCACGGCGTTCGGCACGGGACGCGTCGTCATAGGCGTGAGCGCGCAGCCAGCCCGGGTCGAAGCGGCTTAGGTGGCCGTCCTGCCATTCGACGCTGAGGCAACCTTCGGCGTCGACGTTTGCCGCTGTCGGCACCAGGTCCTCTGCGACGTCGACGATTTCCAGCACTTGCTCGCGGGTCACGGTGTAGACGCACTGCGGGCACGGGCAGTTATCTCGAAGCCATTGATGATGAAAGGGGCTGACCCGGCCGTCAGCCCACTGCACTTGAATTCGATCCGCCAGGGTTTGCACGGCGGACAACGCGCTGATCAACGGGTAGGTACGGAAGTCGGCAAAAGCGGCGGTGTTCAATGGCGATCTCCTTGTTATTTTTTAGGGGGTAATGCGATCACTCGGCCAATGTAGGCGGGGGTTGGCAGGTCGGTTTGCTCGGCGACGATGGCTTGCAGCTTGCTCAGGGTGTCTTCGCTGAACGGTGCGGAGCGAGGTCCGGCGAGGTCCACGTGCAGCAGCATTTGTTCGTTGCCCGCCAGTTCCTTGTCGTCGCCGACCAGATGCAGGCTGTGATAGAGGTGCAGGCGTTTGCTGTCGTGGCCGATGATTTGGGTACGCACTTCGACGTCAGCGTCGAGCTTTACTTCATGCAGGTAATTGAGGTGCAGTTCGAGGGTGAACAGCGAATTGCCGCTGGCTTCGCGGTTGTTGCTGTCCATGCCCAGGCGATCCATCAGGGCGTCGGTGGCGTAGCTGAAAATCAGCAGGTAGAAGGCATCGCGCAGGTGGCCGTTGTAGTCGACCCAGTCGGGGATGATTTTGGTTTGGTAGGTGGTGAGTGCGGGCATGTCGTCACATCCGAAATGGTTGAGGCCTGCAGGAGCGAGGCTTGCCCGCGAAGAGGCCGGTACATTCGACGGATCTCTTGCGGCAGGGAAATTGCCTTCGCGGGCAAGCCTCGCTCCTACAGGTGGGGTGTTTAGTCAGCGAACGCCATCCCATGCTTCTCTTTGGTGGTCTTCACCGCTTCCAGCACCGCCAGCAAGCAATCATCACGATAGCGCTCCAGCGCGGAAATGCTGTGCGTGCCCAACTGATCGCTGGTGCCATCCACCACATCATCAATCAACTTGTCGGTCAGTTCCGGTGCTGGCAGATACGTCCACGGTAACTGCAACGCCGGTCCGAATTGCGCCATGAAGTGCCTCATACCCGCATCGCCACCCGCCAGGGTGTACGTCAAGAACGTGCCCATGAATGACCAGCGCAGACCCGCGCCAAAGCGAATCGCATCATCGATTTCTCCGGTGGTCGCCACACCGTCGTTGACCAGGTGCAGCGCCTCCCGCCACAGCGCTTCGAGCAAGCGGTCGGCGATGAACCCCGGCACTTCCTTGCGCACGTGCAGCGGACGCATGCCCAGGGATTCGTAGACTTTCATCGCCGCTTGAACGGCTTGCGGTGCGGTGTTTTTGCCGCCGACCACTTCCACCAGCGGCAGCAGGTAAACCGGGTTGAAGGGGTGCCCGACCACGCAGCGTTCCGGGTGCGTCGAACTCTCGTAGAACTCGCTCGGCAACAGGCCGGAAGTACTGGAACCGATCAAGGCATTGGGCTTGGCCGCCGCGCTGATTTTACTGTGCAGTTCCAGTTTCAGATCGAGGCGCTCAGGGGCACTTTCCTGAATGAAGTCCGCGTCGCGAACGCATTCCTCAATGGTTGCGACAAAGCGCAGCCGATCCTGTGAAGCACCCGGTGCCAAGCCTTGTTTCTCCAGCGCACCCCAGGCATTGGCGACGCGTTTGCGCAACGCGGCTTCGGCGCCAGGCGCCGGGTCCCAGGCGACAACGTCGAGGCCGTGGGCGAGGGCGCGGGATACCCAACCGCTGCCGATGACACCGCTGCCCAGGGCTGCGAAGGTTTTGATTTCGGTGATAAAGCTCATGGCGTCGTCCTAAAAGAATTCGGTGATCTCTGTAGGAGAGAGGCTTGCCCGCGAAGAGGCCGGTACATCCGACGGATCTCTTCCGGCAGGAATGCCGCCTTCGCGGGCAAGCCTCGCTCCTACAGGTTATGTGCGTGGGGGATTAGCCGCGCTTGGTCAGGCCCATTTTTGCCCGTCCTTCCGCCGGAGTCAGGACGCGGGCACCGAGGCGGCTGAGGATTTCCGAGGCGCGTTCGACCAGTTGGCCGTTGGTCGCCAGCACACCCTTGTCCAGCCAGATGTTGTCTTCCAGGCCAACCCGCACGTTGCCGCCGAGCAGCACCGCTTGCGCCGCCATCGGCATTTGCATGCGACCGATGCCGAAGCCGGCCCACACCGCGTTCGCGGGCAGGTTGTCGACCATGGCTTTCATAGTGGTGGTGTCGGCCGGCGCGCCCCACGGAATGCCCAGGCACAGCTGGAACAGCGGATCGTCGAGCAGGCCTTCCTTGATCAACTGCTTGGCGAACCACAGGTGACCGGTGTCGAAAATTTCCAGCTCGGCCTTCACGCCCAGCTCTTGAATGCGTTTGGCGCCTGCGCGCAGTTGCGCCGGGGTGGACACGTAAATGGTGTCACCGTCGCCGAAGTTCAGGGTGCCGCAGTCGAGGGTGCAGATTTCCGGCAACAGTGCTTCAACGTGGGCCAGACGGGTCAACGGGCCCACCAGGTCGGTGTTCGGACCGAACTCCATCGGGGTCTCGCCCGCGCCGATTTCCAGGTCGCCGCCCATGCCGGCGGTGAGGTTGACGATGATGTCGACGTCCGCCTCGCGGATACGCTCCATCACTTCGCGGTACAAGGCCACGTCACGGCTGAATTTGCCGGTTTCGGGGTTGCGCACGTGGCAGTGAACGACCGTGGCACCGGCCTTGGCGGCTTCCACGGCGGCAGCGGCGATTTGTTTCGGGGTGACCGGCACGTGTGGGCTCTTGCTGGTCGTGTCGCCAGCACCGGTGAGTGCGCAGGTGATGATGACGTCGTGGTTCATGAGGCGGGTTCCTTGCAGGCGTGATGATTCCGTTCGCAGCCCCGCAGGGCTGCGATCCGGTGGTTCAATCGGGGTTTATTTGCTGGTCAGTTTCAAATTGTCAGCGGCCGGTTTGCCATCGAAGGTGGTCACGCCTTCGAGCCAGCGTTGCTTGTCTTGCGGGTGATCTTTCAGCCATTGTTTGGCCGATTCGAAGGCGTCCTTGTGATCCAGCAGCGGCTGCATCATCCGGCTCTCGTCTTCGGCGGTGTAGGTCAGGTTGCTCAGCAATTTGCCGATGTTCGGGCACTGCTGCGCATAGTTCGGCGAAGTGACGGTCCAGACCGTGGCCATGCCTTCGTTCGGGCCGAGAGCGTCTTCGCTGCCGGTGAGGTAAGTCATCTGCACGTTGACGTTCATCGGGTGCGGCGCCCAGCCGAAGAACACCACGGCTTCTTTGCGGCGCACGGCGCGATCCACCGCCGCGAGCATGCCGGCTTCGCTGGACTCGACGAGCTGGAATTTGCCGAGGCCAAACCGGTTCTTGGCGATCATTGCCTTGATCTGAGTGTTAGCGCCCGAGCCAGGCTCGATGCCGTAGATCTTGCCGCCCAGTTCTTTTTCGAACTTGGCGATGTCGGCGAAGGTTTTCAGACCCTTGTCGGCGAGGTAAGTCGGAACGGCGAGGGTGGCGCGGGCGTCTTTCAGGCTAGGCGCTTCAAGCACCTTGACCTGATTGGCGTCGACGAACGGCGTGATGGTCTGGGTCATCAGCGGGTTCCAGTAACCCAGGAACAGGTCCAGGCGCTGGTCGCGGATCCCGGCGAAGATGATTTGCTGGGAGGCGCTGGTTTGTTTGGTGTTGTAGCCGAGGCCATCGAGCAGGACCTGGGTCATGGCACTGGTGGCGATCACGTCGGTCCAGTTCACGACGCCCATGCGCACGTTCTGGCATGAAGCAGGTTCGGCCGCCATGACGCTGGCGCTCAAGAAGGCGGTACCGCTGAGTGCAAGAACACAGCTGCTGATCAGTCGTTTCATGTCGGGGTTCCTCGGCAGACGTTATTGTGGGTTCCGGCATCTTTGTGCGCCGGTGATGCCAAGTTACGCAGCTAAGGCCCCGTGAAAGCGCACTGCGGCGACCAGCTCTTGCACTGCAGCGACCTGCGCTCTTGAAAGCCTGTTGCAAGTGGCGTATCAACGTCCACACGCTACCCGCCCTCTCGTTACCTGCCAGTCGAGTGCGCTCCATGTCCCAGGACTTCTACTTCATGTTGATGCCGGGTTTCTCGGCCATCGGTTTTATCTCGGCCATCGAGCCGCTGCGGGTCGCCAATCGCTTTCGCGGCGAGTTGTATCGCTGGCACGTGCTGAGTGCCGATGGCGGGGCGGTATTGGCCAGCAATGGCATGTCGGTCAACGCCGATGCGGCGCTGGAGCCGCTGAAGAAAGGTGCAACCCTGTTGGTGGTCGCCGGCTTCGAACCGCTGAAATTCGCCACGCCCGTGCTGGAGCACTGGCTGCGCCGTCTGGACAACGAGGGCGTGACCCTCGGCGCCATCGACACCGGCAGCTTCGTCCTCGCCGAAGCCGGCCTGCTCGACGGCCATCGCCTGACCCTGCACTGGGAAGCCATCGACGCGTTCAAGGAGTCTTATCCACAGCTCAGCGTCACCCAGGAGCTGTTCGAGATCGATCGCCGCCGTATCACCTCTGCCGGCGGTACAGCCTCCATCGACCTGATGCTCGACCTGATCGCCCAGGCCCACGGCCCGGAACTGGCGATCCAGGTCAGCGAACAATTCGTGCTCGGGCGCATCCGCCCGCGCAAAGACCACCAGCGCATGGAAGTCGCCACGCGCTATGGCATCAGCAACAAGAAGCTCGTTCACGTTATTGGTGAGATGGAGCAGCACAGTGAACCACCGCTGAGTACGCTTGAGTTAGCCGAATCGATCAAGGTGACGCGGCGCCAGTTGGAGCGCCTGTTTCGGTTGCACCTGAACGACACGCCGAGCAATTTCTACCTGCGCTTGCGGCTGGAGAAGGCCCGGCAGTTGCTGCGACAGACGGACATGAGTGTGCTGGAGGTGAGCATTGCGTGCGGTTTTGAATCGCCGTCGTATTTCACCCGCAGCTATCGGGCGAAGTTTGCGCGGTGCCCGCGCGAGGATCGCCGACGGCTAGGTGATGGGCGAGAGCTGGTCTGAGCACAGATTCCAACAACACCCAAAAACCCTGTGGGAGCGAGGCTGCTCGCGAATGCAATCTGTCAGCCGCCATTGATGTCGACTGACCCACCGCTTTCGCGAGCAGGCTCGCTCCCACAGTTATGATTTGGTGTGGATCTTATTTCTTCATTAAGGCCGAGCAGGCTGCTTTGTAGGCTTCATGCTGATACTTGTTCAGCGTCGCTGGCAGTTCCACGTTGTGCTTCTTGCTCTGCGCATTGATCGTTTGCGGCGACAGCAGCGTCACCTCGCAATTTTCCAGCAGCTGAAACACACCCTCGATCTTGAACGTGGTCGGTCCACCGGCGAACTCGCCTTTCTTGCTGCGCTTCTTGATCGCGATCCGGTCGATGGAGTTCTCGCGTACAAACGACGCCACCTGAGCGGCGAAGACTTTGACGTTCGCGGCTTCGTCGTCATCGTCGAGGGCGATTTTCTTGGTGGGCAGGGCTGCGTGACTCAGCGTCTGACCGTCCAGGGACGCGACGGCAATGATCGCTTCGCTGCCTTTGATTTCGATGCCGCAGATTTTCATTTCGATCCCTTTCACAAATGGTTGTGTGCAGCCTACAGCTCAAGTTGATTAGCCGTGATGCCAAACGCCGCGGCAATTTTCTCGCGGGTGGCCTTGCGAGGCTTCGCTACAGTCTCTTGCTGGGCAAAAGCAGGTTGAGAAATGCCCATGCGTTTGGCCACCTCATCCTGTGTAAGGTTCAGGTGTTCGCGCCAGGCCCTGACCGGTAACGCGCCATCAACGATAAGGCTGACTACTTCGTGAGGGATCAAATCATTCTCCATATTTATGTTTTCACTCCTGCCCAATCGACTCCAAAAACTCCGACCGCTCATCACTCATCCGCGCCACGCAATCGTTCTGCGCAATGGTGAACGCCTTGCTGCCACTGGTCGCCGGAAACGCTTCCACCGCGCAATCCGCATCCCGGGTTTTCAGCCACTGCTGCTGCGCGGCCTTGAGCTTGGCGGTGATGTCGCTCAGTTGCGCCGGGTTCTTGCCGTAGGCCGTTTGCATGCGCTCGGTCAGGCTTTGGTAATTGTCCTTGAGCAGGTCTTCGGCGGTGGTTCTGCTGAAGGCGGAGCATTCCAGGGTCTGGACGTCGTTTTCGACCTTGTCGCAGGGGTTGTCGTCGGCCTCTTCAGCTGCGTGTACGCCGGTCGCTATCAGTGCCAAAGCCAGGAAGATCGTTCTCATTGCGACGCAGCCCCTATTTTTCAGTGCCTATTCAGTAATGCAGCGGATTCTGGCCCAAGCAGCGGCCCTTGAACAGGTGGGCGATTGCGTCGATCAACGACCCTTTGTCGCGGATTGACGCTTTCGGCAAACCCCCTGTCGTTTTTGCACCCGGCTGCCCCGGTCCTCAGGCATATGCTGGCCCCAAAGCGCCGGCACACGATTCGGCGCATGAATCGCTAATAGGGGACAGCCTGATGAGCCCAGCCGAATTGCACGCCGACAGCATCGTTATCGACGGGCTGATTATTGCCAAGTGGAACCGTGAGCTGTTCGAAGACATGCGCAAGGGCGGTCTGACCGCGGCTAACTGCACCGTGTCGGTGTGGGAGGGCTTCCAGGCCACCGTCAACAACATCGCCGCCAGCCAGAAGCTGATCCGCGAGAACAGCGACCTGGTGATTCCGGTTCGCACTACCGCCGACATCCGTAAAGCGAAGGAGCAGGGCAAGACCGGCATCCTGTTCGGCTTCCAGAATGCTCACGCGTTTGAAGACCAGATCGGCTACGTCGAGGTCTTCAAGCAGCTCGGCGTCGGTATCGTGCAGATGTGCTACAACACCCAGAACCTGGTAGGGACTGGCTGCTACGAGCGCGATGGCGGCCTGTCGGGATTCGGTCGTGAAATCGTTGCCGAGATGAACCGCGTCGGGGTCATGTGCGACCTGTCCCACGTCGGCTCCAAGACGTCTGAAGAAGTCATTCTCGAATCGAAGAAACCGGTGTGCTACTCCCACTGCCTGCCGTCGGGCCTGAAAGTCCATCCGCGCAACAAGTCCGATGAAGAACTGAAGTTCATCGCCGATCACGGCGGTTTTGTCGGCGTGACCATGTTCGCGCCGTTCCTGGCCAAGGGCATCGATTCGACCATCGACGACTACGCCGAGGCCATCGAATACACCATGAACATCGTTGGTGAAGACGCCATCGGTATCGGCACCGACTTCACCCAGGGCCATGGCCAGGACTTCTTTGAATACCTGACCCATGACAAGGGCTACGCCCGCCGCCTGACCAGCTTCGGCAAGATCATCAACCCGCTGGGCATCCGCACCGTCGGCGAGTTCCCGAACCTGACCGAAACCCTGCTCAAGCGCGGCCACTCCGAGCGTGTGGTGCGCAAGATCATGGGCGAGAACTGGGTCAACGTCTTGAAAGACGTTTGGGGCGAATAAGCCGCCGCATCTGAAGAATTCTTTCCCCCGGCCGTCCGCGCCGGGGGCAACACCCAAAATTTTCTGGAGTTAAGTTTCCATGGCCAAGATCGCCCCGCAATTGCCAATCGAAGTCGACAGCGAAACCGGTGTCTGGACCTCCGACGCCCTGCCAATGCTGTATGTACCGCGTCACTTCTTCGTCAACAACCACATGGGCATCGAGGAAGTGCTGGGCGCCGACGCCTACGCCGAAATCCTCTACAAGGCCGGCTACAAATCCGCCTGGCACTGGTGTGAAAAAGAAGCCGAATGCCACGGCCTGGAAGGCGTCGCGGTGTTCGAGCACTACATGAAGCGCCTGTCGCAACGCGGCTGGGGCCTGTTCAAGATCCAGGACATCGACCTCGACAAGGGCACCGCCAGCGTCAAGCTCGAACACTCGGCGTTCGTCTACGTGTACGGCAAGGTCGGGCGCAAGGTCGACTACATGTTCACCGGTTGGTTTGCCGGGGCCATGGACCAGATTCTGCAAGCCCGTGGCAGCAAGATCCGCACTGTTGCCGAACAGGTTTACGGTGGCTCCGAAGAAGGTCACGACGACGGTTTGTTCACCGTCAAGCCGTTGTAAGTCGAGGAACCCGCCATGGCTTTCGAAGCAATGTTCCAGCCGATCCAGATCGGCAAACTGACCATCCGCAACCGCGTGCTCAGTACCGCGCACGCCGAGGTCTACGCGACCGACGGCGGCATGACCACCGACCGGTACGTCAAGTATTACGAAGAGAAAGCCAAGGGCGGGATCGGCCTGGCGATTTGCGGCGGTTCCTCCAGCGTGGCCATCGACAGCCCGCAAGGCTGGTGGAAGTCGGTCAACCTGGCCGACGACCGGATCATTCCGCACTTCCAGAACCTGGCCGATGCCATGCACAAGCATGGCGCCAAGATCATGATCCAGATTACCCACATGGGCCGTCGATCCCGCTGGGATGGCGAGCATTGGCCAACTCTGCTGTCGCCGTCGGGCATCCGCGAGCCGGTGCACCGTGCGACTTGCAAAACCATCGAGCCGGAAGAAATCTGGCGGGTGATCGGCAACTACGCCAGCGCTGCGGCACGGGCCAAGGCCGGTGGCCTGGATGGCGTCGAGCTGTCCGCCGTGCACCAGCACATGATCGACCAGTTCTGGAGCCCGCGGGTCAACAAGCGTACCGACGAATGGGGCGGCAGCTTCGAGAACCGCATGCGTTTCGGCCTGGAAGTGATCAAGGCTGTGCGGGCTGAAGTCGGCCCGGATTTCTGCGTCGGCATCCGTCTGTGCGGTGATGAGTTCCACCCGGACGGCTTGTCCCACGAGGACATGAAGCAGATCGCCAAGTACTACGACGACACCGGCATGATCGACTTCATCGGCGTGGTGGGTTCGGGTTGCGACACCCACAACACCCTGGCCAACGTTATCCCGAACATGAGTTATCCACCGGAGCCGTTCCTGCATTTGGCGGCCGGTATCAAGGAAGTGGTCAAGGCCCCGGTCCTGCATGCGCAGAACATCAAGGACCCGAACCAGGCGACCCGTATTCTGGAAGGTGGCTACGTGGACATGGTCGGCATGACCCGCGCCCACATCGCCGACCCGCACCTGATCGCCAAGATCAAAATGGGTCAGGTTGACCAGATCAAGCAATGCGTCGGCGCCAACTACTGCATCGACCGTCAGTATCAGGGCCTGGACGTGTTGTGCATCCAGAACGCCGCGACTTCCCGTGAATACATGGGCGTGCCGCACATCATCGAGAAATCGACCGGTGTGAAGCGCAAGGTTGTGGTGGTCGGTGCCGGTCCTGCCGGGATGGAAGCGGCGCGTGTGTCGGCCGAACGTGGCCACGACGTGACCCTGTTCGAGAAGAAAGAATTCATTGGCGGGCAGATCACTACCGCTTCGAAAGCCCCGCAACGGGACCAGATCGCCGGTATCACTCGCTGGTTCCAGCTGGAATTGGCGCGTCTGAAAGTCGACCTGCGCCTGGGCGTGGCGGCCGATGCGGCAACCATTCTCGACCTGCGTCCGGACGTGGTGGTGCTCGCCGTTGGCGGTCATCCGTTCCTGGAACAAAACGAACACTGGGGCGCGGCTGAAGGCTTGGTGGTCAGCAGCTGGGACATCCTCGACGGCAAGGTCGCGCCGGGCAAGAACGTGTTGGTCTACGACACCATTTGCGAATTCACCGGCATGTCGACCGCCGACTTCCTCGCTGACAAAGGCAGCCAGGTCGAGATCGTTACTGACGACATCAAGCCGGGCGTGGCGATTGGCGGTACGTCGTTCCCGACGTACTACCGCAGCATGTACCCCAAAGAAGTGATCATGACCGGCGACATGATGCTGGAAAAGGTCTACCGCGAAGGCGACAAGCTGGTGGCGGTGCTGGAAAACGAATACACCGGCGCCAAAGAGGAGCGAGTGGTGGACCAGGTCGTCGTTGAAAACGGCGTGCGTCCGGACGAAGAGATCTACTACGCCATGAAGGAAGGCTCGCGCAACAAAGGCCAGATGGACATCGAAGCCCTGTTCGCGATCAAGCCGCAACCTTCGCTGAGCCAGGCGGGCGACGGCTACTTGCTGTTCCGCATCGGCGACTGCGTGGCGCAGCGCAATACACACGCCGCCATTTATGACGCACTCCGGCTCTGTAAGGATTTTTGACGGCTTAGCTGCAAGCCTTAAGCTGCAAGCTACAAGTAAAAGCTCATCCTCACCGCCGCTTTTTCTTGCAGCTTGTAGCTTGTAGCTTGCACCTCGCCAGAGGTGACTCTGATGTTGAACACCCTTCTTCCAATCCTGTTGTTCGCTGCCCTGGGCCTTGCCGTCCTCGGCGCGTTGCGGCGGGTGGCTATGTGGCGCCGGGGCCGTGCCTCCAAGGTCGACCTGATCGGCGGCCTGTTCGCCATGCCCAAGCGCTACATGGTCGATTTGCACCACGTCGTGGCGCGGGACAAATACATCGCCAACACCCACGTGGCCACGGCCGGTGGTGCGGTGGCGTCCATCGTGCTGGCGATTCTGGTGCACGGTTTCGGCCTGCATAACCGCATCCTCGGTTACGCGCTGCTGTTGATGACGGTAGTGATGTTCGTCGGTGCGATCTTCGTGTACCTGCGTCGTCGCAACCCACCGGCGCGCCTGTCCAAAGGGCCATGGATGCGCCTGCCGAAAAGCCTGTTGGCGTTCTCGGCGAGCTTCTTCCTGTTGACCCTGCCGGTGGCCGGCATTCTTCCGGAAAACTTCGGCGGTTGGGTGGTGGCAGCGATCCTCGGCCTCGGTGTTTTGTGGGGTGTGAGTGAACTGTTCTTCGGCATGACCTGGGGCGGGCCGATGAAGCACGCCTTTGCCGGGGCCCTGCACCTGGCTTGGCACCGTCGCGCCGAACGCTTTGGCGGCGGCCGTTCCACCGGTTTGAAACCGCTGGACCTGAACGACCCGAGCGCACCGTTGGGCGTGGAAAAACCCAAGGATTTCACCTGGAACCAACTACTCGGCTTCGACGCCTGCGTGCAGTGCGGTAAATGCGAGGCCGCGTGCCCCGCATTCGCCGCCGGCCAGCCGCTGAACCCGAAAAAACTGATACAGGACATGGTCGTCGGCCTGGCCGGTGGCACCGACGCCAAGTTCGCTGGCAGCCCGTATCCGGGCAAGGCCATCGGCGAGCACGCCGGCAACCCGCATCAACCGATCGTCAACGGTTTGGTGGACGCCGAGACCCTGTGGTCCTGCACCACGTGCCGGGCTTGTGTCGAGGAATGTCCGATGATGATCGAGCACGTCGACGCCATCGTCGACATGCGCCGCCATCTGACCCTGGAAAAAGGCGCCACTCCGAACAAGGGCGCCGAAGTCCTGGAAAACCTGATCGCCACCGATAACCCGGGCGGTTTCACGCCGGGCGGGCGGATGAACTGGGCGGCGGATTTGAACCTCAACCTGATGAGCGAGAAGAAGTCCGTCGACGTGCTGTTCTGGGTTGGCGACGGCGCCTTCGACATGCGCAACCAGCGCACCCTGCGCGCTTTCGTCAAAGTGTTGAAAGCAGCCAAGGTCGACTTCGCGGTGCTGGGGCTCGAAGAGCGCGACAGCGGTGACGTGGCCCGACGCCTGGGCGACGAAGCGACGTTCCAGTTGTTGGCCAAACGCAACATCCAGACCCTGGCCAAGTACAGCTTCAACCGCATCGTCACCTGCGATCCACACAGCTTCCACGTGCTGAAAAACGAGTACGGCGCCTTCGACGGCAACTACCTGGTGCAGCACCACAGCACCTACATGGCCGAAATCATCGGCGCTGGCGCCTTGAACCTTGGCCAGCACAAAGGCAGCAGCGTGACGTATCACGACCCGTGCTACCTCGGCCGCTACAACGGCGAATACGAGGCGCCGCGTGAAGTGCTGCGCGCCCTCGGCATTGAAGTCAAAGAGATGCAACGCTCCGGTTTCCGCTCGCGCTGCTGCGGCGGCGGTGGCGGGGCGCCGATCACCGACATTCCGGGCAAGCAACGGATCCCTGACATGCGCATGGACGACATCCGCGAAACCGGCGCCGAACTGGTGGCCGTGGGTTGCCCGCAATGCACCGCGATGCTCGAAGGCGTGGTCGAACCGCGTCCGCTGATCAAGGACATCGCCGAATTGGTGGCGGACGCGCTGCTCGAAGACGCGGCGCCGAGCAAGCCGACCAAACCGGCCCAACGTGAACCTGCGGAGGCCCACTGATGAGCGACATTATCCGCCGCGACCCCCGCGCCGAATGGATTGCCCGTAACCGCCTGCACCCGCTGCACGCGGCCATGCAACCGGCGCAACACAGCTGGATGGGCCCTAACGGCGTCATCCGCAAGAACCTGCACGGCATCGGTTTTATCGGTCCCAACGGCATCAAGCGCATTGACCGCAGCGGCGCTCAGCAGGGCGGCGCGACCAAACGCTCGGCGGCCGTGGAAGTGCAATTGCCACTGCATCAAGTGCCTGCACCTGCGTTTTACATCAGCGTGGTGCCGGACATGGTCGGCGGCCGCTTGAGCAGCCACGACCGCGACTTGCTCGGTCTGGCTCATCAACTGGCCGGCAAGGAAGGCGCGGTGTTGGCCGTGGTTTTCGGCGAACACAAAGAAAACGCTTTCACTACCGCAGGCGTCGATCGCTTGCTGGTATTGGACGGCGATGAATTCAGCGGTTATGCACCGGAGCAACGGGTCCAGGGCCTGCGGGCTGTGGATAACCAGTTCAGTCCGCGTCACTGGCTGCTGCCGGACAGCCGCAGCGGTGGCGGTGAACTCGGTCGGCGCTTTGCCGCCGCACTGGGCGAACGCCCGGCCACGCGGGTCTGGCAGGTCAAGGATCAGGAATGCATCGGCCGCGCCGGTGCCGGTTTACAGGACCTTGCGCGTCCGGTCGCACGCTTGATTCTGGCCGCTGTCGAGTGCGCAGAACCGGTCAGCGAAACCCGTCACGAAGCGTTGCCCGTGGAGTTATCCACAGCCGTCGCACGCAGCTTGTCGCGCATTGAAGATTTGGGCGCGGTGGCGGTGGATCCGGCGGCGATTCCGATGGCCGAAGCCGAATTCATCTTCTCCGGCGGCAACGGAGTCAAGGACTGGGGACTTTTCCACAGGACCGCTGAAGCCCTTGGCGCCACCGAAGGCGCGTCGCGGGTGGCGGTGGACGATGGCTTCATGGCGCGCGATCGCCAAGTCGGCGCGTCCGGTACCTGGGTCACCGCGCGGGTTTACGTGGCGGTGGGGATATCCGGGGCGATCCAGCACCTGCAAGGCATTGGTGCCTGCGACAAGGTGGTGGCAATCAACCTCGACCCTGGCTGCGACATGATCAAACGAGCCGACCTGTCGGTGATCGGTGAGAGCGCCGAAATTCTTCAAGCCTTGATCGCGGCGGTAGAGGCTTACCGCAACGAAGCCAAGCGCGATGCGGCTTAAGGAAAGGAAAGGGTTATGAGCACGAAAATCATCAGCCTGGTGTCCATCGGCGCCCACCCGACCTCCGGCCGGCCACGTCGCGCGGAGCAGGATGCGCGGGCGGTGGAACTGGGTCTGCAACTGGCTGGGGATAACTTGCACGTGCTGCATGCCGGCGATGTCGCAGAGCCGGCGTTGCGCGCTTATCTGGGCATGGGCCTGGAACAACTGCATGTGCTCGAACAACCGCAAGGCGCCGATGCACTGCCGGCATTGACTGCGTACCTGCGCGACGCCGGGGCGCAAGTGGTGCTGACCGGCAGTCAGGCGGAAACCGGCGAAGGCTCGGGCATGCTCCCGTTCCTGCTGGCGGAAAGCCTCGGCTGGCCGCTGGTGGTGGGGCTGGCTCAGGTGGAATCCATCGACGGTAATTCAGCGCTGGTGCTGCAAGCCTTGCCTCGCGGTCAACGCCGTCGGTTGAAAGTGCGGCTGCCGTTTCTCGCAACTGTGGATAACGCTGCACCGAAACCTCGGCAGAGCGCCTACGGTCCGGCGCGGCGTGGTGTGCTGCAGGCCGATGAAGTCGAAGTGATCGACGATGAATTGTTGGCCGTCGCCACGCTGCAACCGGCCAAGCCACGCCCAAAACGTTTGAAGGTGATCAAGGCCAAGAGCGGCGCGGACCGGATGAAAGCTGCGACGGCCAAGGCCAGTGGCGGCGGTGGGCAAGTGCTCAAAGGCGTGACCGCACAGGCCGGGGCTGAGGCGATTCTCAAGTTGCTGATCGAAGAAGGCGTCGTCCGCTAACCGAAAATCAGCACAGAACCCATGTGGGAGCGAGCCTGCTCGCGAAAGCGGTGGGTCATTCAACATCCCTGCGACTGATCAACCGCTTCGCGAGCAGGCTCGCTCCTACAGGGTGTCCGTGTCACCGACATTATGGGAAAACAATGGCAGTAGAATTTCGTTCGGCAGTGCGCGCCGATGCGCGTGAGATTGCGCGTCTGTTTCAAATCACATCGGAGGGGGCTGCCGATTACATTTGGAGCCAACTCGCCCGGCCCGGTCAGGATCTGCTGGACGTCGGCGCCATTCGTTACGCCCGCGACGACGTGGATTTCTCCTGGCAGAACTGCCTTATCGCAGAGTCGGAGGGCCAGGTCATCGGCATGCTGCACAGTTACGTGATGCGTCACGATCCGCTGGCAGAGCCGACGACCGATCCGGTCCTGGCGCCCTACGCGAAGATGGAAATCCCCGACACCCTCTACATCTCCAGCCTGGCGTTGCATGAAGGCTGGCGCAACCTGGGCCTGGGCAAGCAATTCCTTGCCTACGCCTACGACCGTGCCAACCGGCTCGGGCTCAACGGCTTGAGCCTGATCGACTACGCCGCCAACACTGGCGCGCGTCGGTTCTATGAGCGTCATGGCTTCCGCATCGTCGACAGCTGCCAGATCACGCCCCATCCAATGATTCGGGTCACGGGGGAGGCCTACCTGATGTATCGGCCATGAACATTCACCCGATGTTGCGCCAGATTCAGGCTGGCGTTTCCATCCCATAGGAAACCCATGGTTACCCACAATCCCTGTTAGCGCTTCTGTGGATAACATGTTCGCCCTTCGCTACACACCATACAAAACAAGCCCTGCAAACCTTCGTACAAAAAACAACCAGGCTAACTTGCGGTTTTTACAGGCTTTTTCCAGAGGATAAGTTTGTCCGCTAGCCAATACTTGCCCCCAATCTCTGTTAGCGCATCTGTGGATAAGATGTTCGCTGTCCGCTACAGGCCTTATAAAACGGGCTTGTCAGGTAGATGGTTAAAAAACGATCAAATCAGCGGTTTTGCGCGACTAATCACCCGCAAAGCCCGATATATTGCGGTTTTCAGAGGTTTTCCACAGATCGGCGGAAGTTGCCCCCAAAGTCTGTTGGCGCTTCTGTGGATAAGGTGTTCGCCATCCGCCGCAAGCCACGTATAACGTGCCCTGCAAGCTTTAGATCAAAAAACAACCAATCGCTGTGGAAAACCGGGCTTCTGGATAAGTCACGGTTTTTCTTCGGTTTCTATGGAGAAAGTTTCCCGCCTATCCACACTTGTCCCCATTAGCTGTGGGTGGAGGTGTGGATAACTTGTTCGCCAAACCCTGAAAGCCACGTCCCGTATAGGCTTGAATGGAATAGATCAGATTTCATACAGTTCTAAGCCGCTGGCTTGACTTCGATCGGTCGCCTGTCTTCACTCACAGGTCACAAGGACCGCCGTCATTTATCCACATCTGGTTCAGGGAGAACGCGTGATGGATAGCCAGCCCGCCCCCATTTTCTTCGCAACGTGCGTGCCCCTCCCGGCGGTCTTGTTGCGCAAACGCATTCACCGCCGCGCCGCCAATCAGCGCGCTCGCCTATAGCGCCCGACCTTTCGTAGTGACACCCGCGTGCTGCCGTTGAGTTCACTCAGTGGCCAGGTACTCGTTCGCCCATCGATTGCAGGCAACCGCAGAGTTGCCCTATCTGCCTGATAGAGGAAAGTCCCATGACACGGATCGCAACGCCCATCAGCGACATCAAGGAACATTACGACGTGATCGTCATCGGCTCGGGTTACGGCGGCGGGATCGCGGCGTCGCGCCTGTCCCGCGCCGGCAAGCGGGTCTGCCTGCTGGAACGGGGCCGGGAGATACAACCCGGCGAATACCCGAACACGATGCTGGCAGCCACCGAGGAATTGCAGGTGCACGACCCGGACGGCCACATCGGTTCGCGCACCGGGTTGTTCGATCTGCACGTCAACGCCCAGCAGAACGTGGTGGTCGGTTGCGGCCTGGGCGGTACGTCGCTGATCAACGCCAACGTCGCCCTCGAACCGGAGCCCGGTGTCTTCGACGATCCGCGCTGGCCATTGGCGGTGCGCGAACATCGCGACACCTTGCTCAAGGACGGTTACGCCCGGGCGCGGGAAATGCTCAAGCCCAATCCGTATCCCAGCACTTCACCGGTGTTGCCGAAACTCGAAGCCAACAAGAAGTCGGCGGACTACCTCAAGCAAGGCGCGCATTTTTACCGGCCGCCGATCAACGTGACCTTCGACAAACTGCCGAACAACCTCAACCATGTCGGTGTTGAACAACTGCCTTGCAACCATTGCGGCGACTGCGTCTCGGGCTGTAACAACAAGGCCAAGAACACCACGCTGATGAATTATCTGCCGGACGCCTGGAACCACGGCGCGGAGATTTTCTGCCAGGCGCAAGTGCGGCATCTGGAACGCGACGGCGATGGCTGGATCGTGCACTTCCAGTACCTGGACAGTGGCCGCGAGAAGTTCTCGGCGCCGACGCTGTTCGTCAAAGCCGACATCGTCGTGGTGTCTGCCGGCACCCTCGGCTCCACCGAAATCCTCCTGCGCTCCCGGGACAAAGGCCTGTCGATGTCCGGCCAGCTCGGCGAGAACATGAGTGGCAACGGCGACATTCTCGGCTTCGGTCACAATTGCGCACAACCGATCAATGGCATCGGTTTCGGCGCGCATCCGGCGAAGGAATTGCAGCCGGTCGGCCCGTGCATCACCTCGGTCATCGACATGCGCACCGAAGGCGACTGGCGTAGCCGCATGGTCATCGAAGAAGGATCGATCCCCGGTGCCCTCGGTCGGCCGATGGTGCCGAGCATGGCCGGGTTCGCCGAGCTGATCGGTCAGCCCACCGACGACAGTTTTACCGGCAAGTTGAAGTACAAGGAACGCGAAGCCGAAAGCTTCCTCCGTGGCCCGTATTACGGCGCGCTGCACAACATGCAGACGTACCTGATCATGAGCCACGACGACGGCAAGGGCCGGATGGTGCTGGACAGCAAGGATCAGCTGCGCATCGATTGGCCGGGCGTTGGCGAGCAGGAAAACGTCAAGATCGGCAATGAACGGCTGCACCTGAGCACCAAGGCACTGGGCGGCATCTGGGTCGAGAACCCGATCTGGACCAAATTGCTCAAACACAGCATCGTCTCGGTACACCCCCTGGGCGGTTGCGTCATGGGCGAGGACGCGGGGCAGGGCGTGGTCAACCACAAGGGCCAGGTGTTCAGCGGCGCCAGCGGGACTGACGTGTATGTCGGTTTGTACGTGACCGACGGCGCGGTAATTCCGACGTCCCTGGCGGTCAATCCGCTGCTGACGATTTCGGCGGTGAGCGAGCGCAACATGGGCCTGCTGGCTGCCGATCGCGGCTGGCAGATCGACTACACGCTGCCTTCGGCACCACGCAAACAAGTGGCGCCGCCAACGCTCGGCGTGCAATTCACCGAAACCATGAAAGGCTACTTTTCCCGGGCCTTCACCGCAGCCCAAAGTACTGACCTGAAGGTCTACGAAGCGGCGGCCAAACGCGGCGAGGCAGATAACTCGCCCATCGATTTCACCCTGACCATCACCGCCAACGACCTCAATCGCATGATCAAGGAGCCGGAGCACGCCGCGACGCTGGTCGGTACGGTCAACGCCCCGAGCCTGTCGCCGCAGCCGCTGACCGCCAGCAACGGCGTGTTCAACCTGTTCGAGCAGTATCAGCAGCAGGTCGGCGTGCGCCACATGAAGTACGACATGAAACTGACCGCCGAGGACGGCAGCGACTTTTACTTCAGCGCCTTCAAAACCGTGCCCGAGGACAACGGCGTGCTGAACATCTGGCACGACACCAGCACCCTCTACGTGACGCTGTATCGCGGGCCGGACAAGACCGGCGAGGTGATCGGCAGCGGGGTGATGCACATCCATCCGACCGACTTTGCCAAGCAAATGACCACCATGAAGGTGCTCAACGCCCGCAACGAACGCGAACGCATCGAAGGCCTGGCGCGGTTCGGCAAGTTCTTCGCCGGGATTCTCTGGGAGAGCTATGGCGGCGTGTTCGCCGGCGACATCTACTTCAATCCCGACGCACCGCCACGGCTCAAACGACCCCTGGATGCGCCGTCGCCGGTGGTGCATTTCTTCCAGACCGAAGACAACGTCGAATTGCGCCTGACCCGTTATCAGGGCGGCAGCAAAGGGCCGGTGATGCTGGTTCATGGGTTGGGAGTAGGCTCGAATATTTTCTCCACCGACACCATCCAGACCAACCTGCTGGAGTACATGTGCAAGCACGAGTACGACGTCTGGCTCCTGGATTTGCGGGTGAGCATCCTGCTGCCGGCGAGCAAGAAGGAATGGAACGGCGACCAGATCGCCCAGTACGACTTCAAGGCGGCCATCGCGCAGATCCGCCAGGCAACCGAGGCGGCGGACGTGCAGTGCGTGGTGCATTGCTACGGCGCGACGACCTTCTTCATGTCGTTGCTGGCCGGGCTGCAGGGCGTGCGCTCGGTGGTCTGCTCGCAGATCGCGGCGGATACGGTGGTCGCCACGGCAACCGGGCTCAAGGCCGGTTTGCACCTGCCGGGCATGCTCGACGCCATCGGCATCAAATCCCTCACGGCGTATGCCGACAACAAGGAGAACTGGTTCAACAAGCTCTACGACAAGGCGCTCAACGGCTACGCCCGGATCGAGGCCCAAGGCTACTGCACCAACCCGGTGTGCCATCGCATCACCTTCATGTACGCGTCGTTGTATCGCCACGACACCCTCAACGAAACCTTGCACGACAACCTGCACGAATTGTTTGGCGAGTCGAACATGCACACCTTCGAGCACCTGGCGCTGATCGTGCGTAAAGGCCATCTGGTGGACTTCAAGGGTGACGACGTCTACATGCCGCACTTCGACCGGCTGAGCATGCCGATCTGCTTTATCAGCGGCGCGGACAACCAGTGCTACCTGCCGGAAAGCACGCTCAAGACTTATGACCGCGTGTGCAAGGTCCATGGGCCGGAGCGTTACAGCCGGCATGTGGTGCCGGGGTACGGTCATATCGATTGCATGTTCGGCAAGGACGCGGTGGTCGATGTGTACCCGATCATCCTGCAACACCTCGAGAAAACCGCCCTCGGCTAATACCGCCGGTGGCTGGAGATTTGTCGCACAACCTGTGGGAGCGAGCCTGCTCGCGAAAGCGGCGGCACAGTCAACATTGACGTTGCCTGATACACCGCTTTCGCGAGCAGGCTCGCTCCCACAGTGGACGGTGTTCAGGATTAGAAGGAAATGGATGATATGGACAGTTACATCCGCTGGTTCCAACGCTTCATCTGGCTAGGCATCGTGATGAACATGGTCTTCGCGATCCCGGCGCTTTTCGCTCCGGCGCTGCTGACCTCGATGCTCGGCATGCCACCGCAACTCTCCGATCCATGGCTGGAAAACGCCGGCATGCTGCTGGTGGGTATCAGCGTGTTCTACATGCCGTCGGGCTTCAATGCACCGCGATTTGTGGTGCATTCCTGGTTATGTGTGTTGTCGCGACTGATCGCCGTGGCGTTCTGGATCTACCTGATCAACACCAGCAGCCAGGCATCAGTGTTCGTGCCGATGCTGATGGGCGATCTGAGCATGTTCCTGATCCTCGGCATCCTGCTGTACCTGGGCAGCACGCCGGCCAATCGTCCGTTGGCGTTGCTCTGTGACGGCTGGCGGGAATGGCGTGCCGGCTGGGCGCTGCGCTGGCAGCGGCACAGTTTCAAGGTCGGCACGCTGATCGTGGTCCTGGTGCTGGGATTTATCGGTTACGAGACTTGGTACCAGATGCTGCGGGTGGTGCCAGCTGAGAAGTACGCCTCCGACGAAGACCACTACAAGTACGCCGCCATCGGCCTCGGCATCGAAGCACGCATCCCGTATTACCTGTTCGCCGTGCTGCCGCAGATGTGCCCCGAGAAACTGCCGAAACCCGGCGGCTATGAAGTCTTCGGTTTCCTCTTTGAGAACGGCAAGGACCTGCCCATCGGCATGGCCAAGCGGCAAATCGGCTACCCGACCGTGGAGCCGAACTGCGCCCTGTGTCACACCGGTTCCTACCGGGCCAATGCCAGCGACGTTGCCACCCCGGTGGCCACCGCCCCGGCCAATACCCTTCAACTGCAAGCCTTTCAGTGGTTCGCCTACGATTGCGCCAGCGATCCGACATTCACCACCGACGCGGTGATGACTGCGATCAACGGCAAGTTCCAACTCGGGTTTTTCGAGCGCTTGTACAACCGCTACCTGATCATTCCGATGGCCAAGAGCGCGTTGCTCAAACAGAAACAGGCCTACGCCTGGCAGAAGCTGCGCCCGCAACAGGGGCCGGGGCGCACCGACACCTTTAACCCGACGAAAATGGTGGTGTTCGGCTTCCCGGATGACTCGACCATCGGCACCGTCGACCTGCCGCAAGTGTGGAACCAGAAACCCCGGGAGTCGCTGTACTTGCACTGGGACGGCAACAACAACGATATCCATGAGCGCAACTACGCAGCGGCGATGGCCGTGGGCGCGACGCCGGAATCGGTGCTGCCGGAAAGCTTCAACCGCGTGACCAACTGGCTGCTCGGCACCAAGCCACCCGCCTGGCCGTTCGCGCTGGACCAGGCCAAGGTCGCCCAGGGCAAACCGCTCTGGGATCAGAACTGCGCCGGTTGTCACGACTTCGGTCGCACCGACACCGGCCAGGTCACCACCCACATCGACGAACTGGGCACCGATCCCCATCGCCTGAACTCGTTCACCACGGGGTTGGTGGAGGCCTTCCACACCTTCAAGAAACCGCCATTCGACTTCAACGCCTATCGCAAGACCCAGAGCTACAGCAACACGCCGACCGATGGTGTCTGGCTGCGGGCGCCCTACCTGCATAACGGTTCGGTGCCCACGTTGTGGGATTTGCTGCAGACGCCGGAACAGCGGCCGTCGGTGTTCTACACCGGCTCCGATGTGTACGACCAGGAAAAGGTCGGCTTCGTCACGAGCGGGGCGCAGGCCAAGGCCTCGGCGGACTTCAAATACGACACGCGCCTGGAGGGTAACCACAACAGCGGCCACCTGTACGGCACGCAACTGTCGGACATCGATAAACGGGCGCTCATCGAGTTCATGAAAACCCTGTGATCCCACTACGGATGGAGGAATGCCAACATGTCATTAGTTACTCATTGGGAACATGAATACGACAAGGTCAAAGTTCGCGTGCATGGGCTGTTCACGCGATTGGAAATGTCCTGGAAAAAGCTCATCAGCGAGCTTGAGCCCGAGGAGTTCCAGGCCATCGTCGCCCTGTTGCAGCGTGGCCACGATCAGGCGCAATACGTGCTCAAACACGGCGATCTGCCGGTCGATCAGCCAAGCGTGCCGTGGGAGTTGTCCCACGGTTTGTCGATCCTGCACATCGGCAACGCCACGCCTTTACCGCAATCGGTCGACCAGTTGCAGACCCGGGTGCTCAAGGACGGCAGTCTGCTGGGCTGTCGCAAGTGGGAACTGCTGGATCTGTTGTGGAGCGAAGCGCTGCTCAAGTGGATCGAAAACCTGCGCCATCACGCGCCGTTCGCCACTAACCCGGCATTGATGAAGATGGACAGTGACGTGGTGCTGGCGATCGCCGGCGACTGGGGCACCGGTCCGTTCGACAGCCACGCCCCGGCAGTGGCGGTGGCCAACCAGATGCAACTGGCTCAGGCCGATTTCACTATTCACCTGGGGGATGTGTATTACGCCGGTACCCATTCCCAGGAAGACGTCGACATGGTCGGCTGGCCCATGGGCAAGCACGGCTCGTTCACCCTCAATTCCAATCACGAGATGTACAGCGGCGCCCACGGTTATTTCAAGGAGCTGGCCAAGCGTTTTCCGGCGCAGCAGGGCACCAGTTATTTCGCGTTGTACAACGACGACTGGCTGGTGGTCGGGCTCGACACGGCCTATGCGTCAGACGCCATCAATCTGTACATGGACGGCACGCTGAACAAGGAGCAGATCGCCTGGATGAAAGAACTGCCCCAGCGCAAGAAGATCATGGTGCTCAGCCACCATCAGGGGTTCGATATTTCCGGGCACAACAAGACGGCGTTGTATCAGCCGGTCTGTGATGCGTTGGGTCGGGAGCCTGATTACTGGTATTGGGGGCATTTGCACAATGGCATTTGCTATGCGGCCCAGGGTGGACTGCATGCGCGTTGCGCCGGGCATGGGGCGATTCCGTATGGCAATGCCAGCGAGCTGGACGGGCATACACGGGTGTTGTGGTCGGAAACCGAGAATGCGCGGGATGAGGCGTACCCGGATCGGGTGTTGAATGGGTATGTGAAGGTGCGGTTGGTGGGGGAGCACATCGAAGAGACGTTTTTCGGGGAGGATGGCAGCGTGCGGTGGTCTTCAAGTTGATCGGGTGAATGTGAGGCCGTCATCGCGAGCAGGCTCGCTCCCACATTCGATCTTCAGCGCACCAAAGATCCCCTGTGGGAGCGAGCCTGCTCGCGATGCTTTTGCTGTTAGCCCTGAACCGGAACGCCCTTGAGGTAAGGCGCAGGCTCGGCCCCGAGGTTGCTCAACAGACGCTCGCTGTACCAGTCCACAAAGTTCACCACACCAAACTCATAGGTCTTGGAGTAAGGCCCTGGCTGGTACGCCGTGGAGTTGATCCCGCGCTGGTTCTCTTCGGCCAGGCGGCGGTCCTGGTCGTTGGTGGCGTCCCAGACCTGGCGCATGCGCTCCACGTCGTAGTCCACGCCTTCAACCGCGTCCTTGTGGACGATCCACTTGGTGGTGACCATGGTTTCCTGAGCGCTGATCGGCCACACGGTGAAGACGATGATGTGATCGCCCATGCAGTGGTTCCACGAGTGCGGCAGGTGCAGGATGCGCATCGAGCCCAGGTCCGGGTTCTTGATGCGGCCCATGAGTTTGGCGCAGCCCTGTTTGCCGTCCAGGGTCATCGACACGGTGCCCTTGAGCAGCGGCATGCGCACGATGCGGTTACGCAGGCCGAAACTGGCGTGGGCGTAAGGGATCTTCTCGGCTTCCCAGGCAGCGGCGGAGGCCGCGACGTGGTCCTTGAAGGCCTGGTCGGCACGCGGGTCGGTGACGTCGTCCCATTCCAGCAGGGTTTTCAGCAGTTCCGGGTGCGACGCGTTGCAGTGGTAGCACTCGCGGTTGTTTTCCAGCACCAGCTTCCAGTTGGCCTTTTCCATCAAGGTGGTGGTAATCGCCACCTTGGTGTTTTCCATGTCATACGGTTCCATGTAATGGTTCAGCGTCGACAGGAAGTCATCAATGGCTGGCGGGTTCTCCGACAGGCTGATGAAGATGTAGCCGCCGGCGGTCTTCACGTTCACCGGTTTGAGGCCGTACTGCTTCATGTCGAAGTCGGCGCCCATTTCGGTGCCGGCGAACAGCAGGCGACCGTCCAGTTCGTAAGTCCACTGGTGGTAATGGCAGACCAGTTTGGCAACCTTGCCCTTTTCACTGGTGCACAGACGCGAGCCGCGGTGACGACAGACGTTGTGGAACGCATGGATCACGCCTTCGGCGCCGCGAATCACGATGATCGGATTCTTGCCGACTTGCAGGGTCAGGTAGTTGCCCTTGGTCGGGATTTCGCAAGCCATGCCGGCGATCAACCACTCTTTCTGGAAGATTTCCTGCATGTCGATATCAAACAGCCGCTCGTCAGAGTAAAACGGCTGCGGCAGCGAGAAAGTGCGCTCGCGCTCTTGCAGCATCTGCGCGGTGGCCTTGCGTGCGGGTTCCAGCGGATCGCCCAGGCTGATTTTTGCGGTGACGTCCATCGATTTGATCCTCAAGGCCATTCTGTGTGGCCGGCGAAAGTGGCTATGTGGCCTGTGTAACGGGGTTGGGCGGGCAGGTCCGGCGCATGAAGTTCTGATCCTGCGTTGCCGCTCCTCCCCATAGCGCGCTATGAGTCGTCGCGGCGCCTTGGCTCAGAATTTCATGCATCCGGACCTGCTCCACCCAACCCCGTTACACCGGCCACCGGTTTGCTACGCAAGGTGTAAAGCAAGGTGTAAAGATTGTGTCTTGGTATGGAGCGAGTGTGGGGCCGGCGCTGGGCAGAACCTTATCCATGGGCGACATGGCCCAATCTGTTCCCGACGCGCAACCCCCGGTAGTTGGGGGCTGGTCGCGATAAGTATGTGAATGTCGCAGATAGGTAAATGGGTGGCTCGCGCTATACGCAGAATCGCCAACATAAGGCCGACCATCGGCGGTGGAGAACAGCATGTCCAACAGCTTCCTGAATCCGGTAACCACCCAGACCTGGGCCAACGGTCGACACATCGTCCGTTGCGTCAAAGTCATCCAGGAAACCTGGGATGTGCGCACCTTCTGCTTTATGGCCGACCAGCCGATCCTGTTCTTCTTCAAGCCGGGGCAGTTCGTCACCCTGGAGCTGGAAATCGAAGGCGTGCCGATCATGCGCTCCTACACCATTTCCAGCTCGCCATCGGTGCCGTACAGCTTTTCGGTGACGATCAAGCGCGTACCGGGCGGCAAAGTCTCGAACTGGTTGCACGACACGCTGCATGAAGGTCAGGAGCTGGCGGTGCACGGGCCGGTCGGGCTGTTCAACGCCATGGACTTCACCGCGCCGAAGGTGTTGTACCTCAGCGGCGGCGTCGGCATCACGCCGGTCATGTCGATGGCGCGCTGGTTCTACGACACCAACGGCAACGTCGACATGGTGTTTATCCACAGCGCCCGCTCGCCCAAAGACATCATTTATCACCGCGAGCTGGAACACATGGCGTCGCGGATCGATAACTTCAGCCTTCACCTGATCTGCGAGAAGCATGGTCTGGGTGAGCCGTGGGCGGGTTATCGCGGTTACCTGAACCACAAGATGCTCGAACTGATGGCCCCGGACTTCATGGAGCGCGAAGTGTTCTGCTGCGGCCCGACGCCGTACATGAACGCGGTCAAGCGCATGCTCGAGACCGCCGGTTTCGACATGTCGCGTTACCACGAGGAATCCTTCGGTGCCACGCCGCCGGAAGCCCGTGCCGATGCGGTGGAACAGGCCGAAATTGCTGCCGACGCGCCGGAAGTTGATCTGGCGGACCTGCATCAAGTCGAATTTATCTCCTCCGGCAAGAGCATTCGCGTGGCGCCGGGTGAAACCGTGCATGCGGCGGCGGCCAAGCTGGGCTTGCTGATTCCGAAGGCCTGCGGCATGGGCATTTGCGGCACGTGCAAGGTATTGAAGCTGGGCGGCGAGGTCGAAATGGATCACAACGGCGGGATTACCGAGGAAGACGAAGCCGAAGGCTACATCCTGTCGTGCTGCAGCGTGCCGAAGGGTGACGTGCGCATCGAGTTCTAAGCAACGCCAATCCCTTGTGGGAGCGAGCCTGCTCGCGAAGGCATACGGACATTCAACATCGTTGTTGACTGATCCGGCGCTTTCGCGAGCAGGCTCGCTCCCACAGGTTTTGTATCTTTTCTGACCGGTTGTTTTCTTCAGTCGACAAACAGGTCCGGCATCAGCGGGTCAGTGGTGTCGGGCGCGAACCGATACCGTTCAAAATCCGTCACCCCGTGCTCACTCAGAATCTCTTCATCAATCAGCAACCGCCCGGTAATGCTGCGACTGCTGCTGTCCAGAATTGCGTAAGCAGCATCGGCCATGATCGCCGGCGTTCGTGCGTGTTTGAAGGATTCCCTCGAGCCAAGCTGAAACTCGATGGCCGCCGTCGCAATCATCGTCTGCGGCCACAACGAATTGACGCTGATGCCATAACTGGCAAATTCCTCACTCATGCCCAGGGTCAGCATGCTCATGCCGTATTTGGTCACCGTGTAGGGGCTGTATTGGGCGAACCATTTCGTCGCCAGGTTCAACGGTGGCGACAGGTTAAGAATGTGACCCTTGGTTTTTTTCAGATAGGGCAGGGCAGCCTGGCTGCACAGCAACACGGCGCGGGTGTTGATCTGGTGCATCAGGTCGAAGCGCTTGAGCTCGATGTGTTGAACGCCGGTCAGCTTGATCGCCCCGGCATTGTTGATCAGCGCATCAATGCCGCCGAAATGTTCGTGGGCCTGGGCCAGCGCCTCGCGTACCGCGAGTTCATCGCGAACATCCACCTGCAAGGCCAGCGCCTTGCCGCCCGCGTCTTCAACTTCCTTGGCCACGCTGAAAATCGTGCCGGGCAGTTTGGGGTGGGGGTCGGCGCTTTTGGCGGCAATCACAATGTTGGCCCCATCCCGCGCAGCTCGCAGCGCGATCTCACGACCAATCCCACGGCTGGCACCGGTAATGAACAGGGTTTTGCCTTGTAAGGACATGCGTACGCTCCTGATTATTATTGTCTGAGCGGATAGAAGCGGCTCGCCAATCAATGTAGACCAAGAGTTTCAGGGTGAGTGATCAGGGGAGGGGGAAAGGGGTTTTGTGGCGAGGGAGCTTGCTCCCGCTGGGCTGCGAAGCGGCCCCGAATACTGAGAATGCGGTCTGTCTGGCAGACCGCATTGGCTGGTTCTACGACGGCTGCGCCGCCGAGCGGGAGCAAGCTCCCTCGCCACAGGGGATCGGGTTGCTGTTTGAAGGAATCAGTGGGACATGACTTCGCGAATATCCGCCGCCAATTCACGTACGCGTTCTTCTTCGGTATCCCACGAGCACATGAAGCGTGCGCCGCCGTTGCCGATGAAGGTGTAGAAACGCCAGCCCTTGGCCGTCAGTGCAGCGATGGCCGGCTCCGACAGTTGCAGGAACACGCCGTTGGCCTGTACCGGGAACATCAGTTCCACGCCGGGAATATCGCTGACCAGTTCTGCCAGGAGCTGCGCACAATGGTTGGCGTGGCGGGCGTATTTGAGCCAGGCGTCGTTTTCCAGAATCCCGACCCACGGTGCCGACAGGAAACGCATTTTCGAGGCCAGTTGCCCCGCCTGTTTGCAGCGGTAGTCGAAGTCTTCGGCCAGTTTGTGGTTGAAGAACAGAATCGCTTCACCCACCGCCATGCCGTTTTTCGTGCCGCCGAAGCACAACACATCGACGCCGGCTTTCCAGGTCAGGTCGGCCGGGGAGCAGCCGAGGAATGCGCAGGCGTTGGAGAAGCGCGCGCCGTCCATGTGCAGGTTCAGGCCCAGCTCTTTGCAGGTGGCGCTGATGGCACGGATTTCTTCCGGGGTGTAGACGCTGCCGACTTCGGTGGCCTGGGTCAGGGTCACGACGCGGGGTTTCGGGTAGTGGATGTCCTGGCGCTTGAGGGCGACTTCGCGGATCGATTCCGGGGTCAGCTTGCCGTTTTCGGTGCGGGCAATGAGCAACTTGGAACCGTTGGAGAAGAATTCCGGCGCGCCGCACTCGTCGGTTTCGACGTGGGCGGTTTCCGAGCAGATCACGCTGTGGTAACTCTGGCACAGCGACGACAGGGCCAGCGAGTTGGCCGCGGTGCCGTTGAAGGCGAAAAACACTTCGCAGTCGGTTTCGAACAGTTTGCGGAAATCATCGGACGCGCGTGCGGTCCATTCATCGTCGCCGTAAGCGCGTTGGTGGCCGTGGTTGGCCTGTTCCATGGCAGCCCAGGCTTCAGGGCAGATACCGGAATAGTTGTCGCTGGCGAATTGTTGGCTCTTATCGGTCATGGCCCTGCTTTCCGTGGTCGAGACGCTTATGGTGAAGCGCCTCGTGGTCAATGATGGTGCGCACTTTACCGAAGATCATCCGGCGAGCACACGGGATGCGTCTGACAGAACACTACAAAGACGACGGGCAATTATGCACATGACGCAAAGGGATGGGGCACTGGATCTGCTCAAGTGGCTGGCGCTATTGAGCATGGTGCTCGATCACCTGCGATATGTCGGTTACTCCGTCGATCTGCTGTATGTGCCGGGACGGCTGGCGTTTCCGTGGTTCTGCCTGGCGATGGCGGCCAACCTTGCGCGCACTGGTGCCACGACGACCGACGGCCAGTGGCGTTACCTGGGCTGGTTGCTGTTGTTCAGCGCCCTGAGCGAAATTCCCTACCGGATGTACATTCCCGATCCCGACACCTTGAACGTGTTGCCTACGCTGGCGCTGGGATTGCTGGTGGCCCGCGGCTGGCAGGATCAACGCCTGCAATCACGACTGCTCGCGGTGGTCGCGCTGGCGCTGGCGGCGCTGTTCCCGCAGTGGCTGATGTTTGGATTCTTCGGTGTGCTGCTGCCGCTGGCGACGTTGCTGGTGATCCGCCGGCCCTGGTATTTCAGCCTGTTGCCGGGGTTGGTGTGCCTGGCGGCGAATCAATGGGAGGTGCTGTTTTACTCCGCGCGGATCGGCAACCGAGCAGCCTTCCTCGGCATTGCCGCTTGTCTGATTGCGCCATTGCTCGGGTTGTTCCTGTTGCGACATACCCGGCATTTCCAGCCGCCGCCAATGCGGCGTTGGGCGTATGCCTTGTATCCGCTGCATTTTCTGCTGTTGCTCGCAATGCGCCAGGCAATCGCCTGACCCCTGTAGGAGTGAGCCTGCTCACGATGAGGCCGTCACCGCCAGCATTGATGTTGCCTGACCCACCGCTATCGCGAGCAGGCTCACTCCTACAGGGGTTCCTTGGTGATTTGAGGAGTGTGTTCGGCATGCCATTTCCCGCCATGTCGTAAACGCACCTTTGCGTGGCGTCCGTAGGCATTTGGCCTGTCTGCGCCGGTCATACCATCGCATCAAAGGGCACTGTCGAAACACCGGTGCCTTACCGAGACGAATGGCGCATAGATGCCGCTGGGAGAGACGCGATGTTCAGCAAGCAAGACCAGATCCAGGGTTACGACGATGCACTGCTGGCGGCGATGAATGCCGAGGAGCAACGCCAGGAAGATCACATCGAGCTGATCGCGTCAGAGAACTACACCAGCAAACGCGTCATGGAAGCGCAAGGCAGCGGCCTGACCAACAAATACGCCGAAGGCTATCCGGGCAAGCGCTACTACGGTGGCTGCGAGCACGTCGATAAAGTTGAAGCGCTGGCCATCGAACGCGCCAAGCAACTGTTCGGTGCCGACTACGCCAACGTCCAGCCGCACTCCGGCTCTTCGGCCAACAGTGCTGTGTACCTGGCCCTGATCCAGCCGGGCGACACCATCCTCGGCATGAGCCTGGCCCACGGTGGTCACCTGACCCACGGCGCCAAAGTGTCGTCCTCGGGCAAGCTGTACAACGCCGTGCAGTACGGCATCGACACCAAAACCGGGCTGATCGATTACGACGAAGTCGAGCGCCTGGCGGTCGAATGCCAGCCGAAGATGATCGTTGCCGGCTTCTCGGCTTACTCCAAGACCCTCGACTTCCCACGTTTCCGTCAGATCGCCGACAAGGTCGGTGCGCTGCTGTTCGTCGACATGGCCCACGTGGCCGGTCTGGTCGCCGCTGGCCTGTATCCGAACCCGCTGCCGTACGCCGACGTGGTCACCACCACCACCCACAAGACCCTGCGCGGTCCGCGTGGCGGCCTGATCCTGTGCAAGTCCAACGAAGAAATCGAGAAAAAGCTCAACGCTGCGGTATTCCCCGGCGCACAGGGCGGCCCGCTGATGCACGTCATCGCCGGTAAAGCCGTGTGCTTCAAGGAAGCGCTGGAGCCTGGTTTCAAGGTTTACCAGCAACAAGTGATCGACAACGCCCAGGCCATGGCCGGCGTGTTTATCAAACGCGGCTACGATGTAGTGTCCGGCGGCACCGATAACCACCTGTTCCTGGTCAGCCTGATCCGTCAGGGCCTCACCGGCAAAGAGGCGGATGCAGCACTCGGTCGCGCCCACATCACCGTCAACAAGAACGCTGTCCCGAACGATCCACAGTCGCCGTTCGTGACCTCCGGCCTGCGCATCGGCACCCCGGCGGTGACCACGCGCGGCTTCAAGGTGACCCAGTGCGTGGAACTGGCCGGCTGGATCTGCGACATCCTCGACAACCTCGGCGACGCCGACGTGGAAGCGAATGTTGCCCAGCAAGTGTCGGCCCTGTGCGCGGACTTCCCGGTTTATCGCTGAGCGCGGTTTTGGAGTAAATGACTATGCAACGCTACTCGGGCTTCGGCCTCTTCAAACACTCCCTCAGCCATCACGAAAACTGGCAGAAAATGTGGCGCACGCCGACCCCTAAAAAGGTCTACGACGTGGTCATCGTCGGCGGTGGCGGGCATGGTCTCGCCACGGCTTACTACCTGGCCAAAGAGCACGGCATCACCAACGTGGCCGTGGTCGAGAAAGGCTGGCTGGGCGGCGGTAACACCGCGCGCAACACCACCATCGTTCGCTCCAACTACCTGTGGGACGAGTCGGCGCACCTGTACGAACACGCGATGAAATTGTGGGAAGGTTTGTCCCAGGATCTGAACTACAACGTCATGTTCTCCCAGCGCGGCGTTTACAACCTGTGCCACACCCTGCAAGACATCCGTGATTCCGAGCGTCGGGTCAGCGCCAACCGCCTCAACGGCGTCGACGGCGAACTGCTCGATGCCAAGCAAGTGGCCGACGAAATTCCGTACCTCGACTGCTCGAAGAACACCCGCTACCCGGTGATGGGCGCAACCGTTCAGCGCCGCGGCGGCGTGGCCCGTCACGATGCCGTGGCGTGGGGCTTTGCCCGTGCCGCCGACGCCCTGGGCGTGGACCTGATCCAGCAGACCGAAGTGATCGGCTTCCGCAAGGAAAACGGCGTGTGCATCGGCGTTGAAACCAACAAAGGCTTCATCGGCGCCAAGCGCGTCGGCGTGGTGACCGCCGGTAACTCCGGGCACATGGCCAAGCTGGCCGGTTTCCGCCTGCCGATCGAATCCCACCCGCTGCAAGCGCTGGTGTCCGAGCCGATCAAACCGATTATCGACAGTGTGATCATGTCCAACGCCGTACACGGTTATATCAGCCAGTCCGACAAGGGCGACCTGGTGATCGGCGCCGGTATCGACGGCTACAACGGCTACGGCCAGCGTGGTTCGTACCCGGTGATCGAACACACCATCCAGGCCATCGTCGAGATGTTCCCGGTGTTGTCCCGCGTGCGCATGAACCGGCAGTGGGGCGGCATCGTCGACACCACACCGGATGCGTGCCCGATCATTTCGAAAACCCCGGTCCCGAACATGTTCTTCAACTGCGGTTGGGGCACCGGCGGCTTCAAGGCCACACCTGGCTCGGGCAACGTGTTTGCCGCGAGTCTGGCCAAGGGTGAAATGCACCCATTGGCCGCACCTTTCTCCATCGACCGTTTCCACAACGGTGCGTTGATCGATGAACACGGCGCTGCTGCGGTTGCCCACTAACAGGAGAAATCCCCATGTTGCATATCTTCTGTCCTCACTGCGGCGAGTTGCGCTCCGAAGAGGAATTCCACGCATCCGGCCAGGCGCACATTCCGCGCCCACTGGATCCGAACACCTGCACCGACGAGGAGTGGGGCGACTACATGTTCTTCCGCGATAACCCTCGCGGTCTGCACCACGAGCTGTGGGATCACGTCGCCGGTTGCCGTCAGTATTTCAACGCGACCCGCGACACCGTGACCTACGAGATTCTCGAGACCTACAAGATCGGCGCCAAGCCGCAGTTCACCGACAAGACCGATAGCCCGAAAGCGGCCACGACGGCTCTGGGAGAGAAGGTATGAGCCAGATCAATCGCCTGTCCAACGGCGGACGGATCGACCGCAACAAAGTGCTGAGCTTCACCTTCAACGGTCAGGTCTACAAAGGCTTTGAAGGCGATTCGCTGGCCGCTGCCCTGCTGGCCAATGGTGTCGACATCATCGGTCGCAGCTTCAAGTATTCCCGTCCGCGCGGCATCTTCGCTGCCGGCGCTGAAGAGCCGAACGCCGTGCTGCAGATCGGCGCGACCGAAGCCACGCAGATCCCGAACGTACGTGCCACGCAACAAGCGCTGTATCAAGGTCTGGTCGCCACCAGCACCAACGGCTGGCCAAGCGTGAACAACGACATGATGGGGATTCTCGGCAAGGTCGGCGGCAAGCTGATGCCGCCGGGCTTCTACTACAAAACTTTCATGTACCCGCAATCGTTCTGGATGACTTACGAGAAGTACATCCGTAAGGCCGCCGGCCTTGGCCGCTCGCCGACCGAGAACGATCCGGACACCTACGACTACATGAACCAGCACTGCGACGTGCTGATCGTCGGCGGTGGCCCCGCAGGTCTGGCCGCTGCACTGGCGGCTGCGCGCAGCGGTGCTCGTGTCATCCTCGCCGATGAACAGGAAGAGTTCGGCGGCAGCCTGCTCGACTCCCGCGAAAGCCTCGACGGCAAGCCAGCGGCCGAGTGGGTCGCCAGCGTCATCGCCGAACTGAAAGACACCCCGGACGTGCTGCTGTTGCCGCGCGCCACGGTCAACGGTTACCACGACCATAACTTCCTGACCATTCACGAGCGCCTGACCGATCACCTCGGCGACCGCGCTCCGATTGGCCAGGTGCGCCAGCGCATCCATCGGGTTCGAGCTAAACGTGTGGTGCTGGCAACCGGCGCTCACGAGCGCCCACTGGTCTACGGCAACAACGACGTGCCGGGCAACATGCTCGCCGGCGCTGTCTCGACTTACGTTCGCCGTTACGGCGTGGCACCGGGCAAGAAACTGGTGCTGTCGACCAACAACGATCACGCCTACCGCGTTGCCCTGGATTGGCTCGATGCCAGCCTGCAAGTGGTGGCCATCGCCGACGCCCGCAGCAATCCGCGCGGTGCACTGGTTGAAGAGGCGCGCGCCAAAGGCATTCGCATCCTGACCGGCAGCGCCGTGATCGAGGCCCGTGGCAGCAAGCATGTGACCGCCGCTCGCGTTGCCGCGATCGATGTCAAAGCACACGCGGTGACCAGCCCTGGCGAGTGGCTTGATTGCGATTTGATCGCCAGTTCCGGCGGTTACAGCCCGGTGGTTCACTTGGCTTCGCACTTGGGTGGCAAACCGATCTGGCGTGAAGACATCCTCGGTTTCGTACCGGGCGAAGCACCGCAGAAACGCGTGTGCGTCGGTGGCATCAACGGCGTCTATGGCCTCGGCGATTCGTTGGCCGATGGTTTTGAAGGCGGCGCTCGCGCAGCCAGCGAAGCCGGTTTCAGTGTGGTCGAAGGCACGTTGCCGAAAGCCCTGAGCCGTCTCGAAGAGCCCACCCTGGCGCTGTTCCAGGTGCCGCACGAAAAAGGCACCTCACGCGGACCGAAGCAATTCGTCGACCTGCAAAACGACGTCACCGCCGCCGCCATCGAACTGGCGACCCGCGAAGGCTTCGAGTCGGTCGAGCACGTCAAACGCTACACCGCACTGGGCTTCGGCACTGACCAGGGCAAGCTCGGCAACGTCAACGGCCTGGCCATCGCCGCCCGTTCGCTGAACGTGACCATCCCGCAGATGGGCACCACCATGTTCCGCCCGAACTACACGCCGGTAACCTTCGGCGCCGTGGCCGGTCGTCACTGTGGGCACATCTTCGAACCGGTGCGTCACACCGCGCTGCATCACTGGCACGTGAAAAACGGCGCCGAGTTTGAAGACGTCGGTCAGTGGAAGCGTCCTTGGTACTTCCCGAAAAACGGTGAAGACATTCACGCTGCCGTTAAACGCGAATGCAAAGCCGTGCGCGACAGCGTCGGCCTGCTGGACGCTTCGACCCTGGGCAAGATCGACATCCAGGGCCCGGACACCCGCGAGTTCCTGAACCGCATCTACACCAACGCCTGGACCAAGCTCGACGTGGGCAAGGCCCGCTACGGCCTGATGTGCAAAGAAGACGGCATGGTGTTCGACGACGGCGTGACCGCCTGCCTGGCCGATAACCACTTCGTGATGACCACCACCACCGGCGGCGCTGCACGCGTGCTGCAATGGCTGGAAATCTACCACCAGACCGAATGGCCAGACCTGAAGGTGTACTTCACGTCCGTGACGGATCACTGGGCAACCATGACCCTGTCCGGGCCGAACAGCCGCAAGCTGCTCAGCGAAGTGACCGACGCCGACCTGAGCAACGAAGCCTTCCCGTTCATGACCTGGAAAGAAGCGTTGGTCGGCGGTGTGCCGGCGCGGATTTTCCGGATTTCGTTTACCGGTGAGCTGTCGTACGAAGTCAACGTGCAAGCCGACTATGCGATGGGCGTGCTCGAGAAAATCGTCGAGGCTGGCAAGCAGTACAACCTGACCCCGTATGGCACCGAAACCATGCACATCCTGCGGGCCGAGAAAGGCTTCATCATCGTGGGTCAGGACACCGACGGCTCGATGACCCCGGACGACCTGAACATGGGCTGGTGTGTCGGTCGCACCAAACCGTTCTCGTGGATTGGCCAGCGTGGCATGAACCGCGAAGACTGCGTGCGTGATCAACGCAAACAGCTGGTGGGCCTGAAACCGATCGACCCGACCAAATGGCTGCCGGAAGGTGCGCAACTGGTGTTCAACACCAAGCAGACGATCCCGATGACGATGGTCGGTCACGTCACTTCCAGCTACCTGCACAACTCCCTGGGCTATTCGTTTGCCATGGGCGTGGTGAAGGGCGGTTTGAAGCGCATCGGTGAGCGCGTGTTCGCACCGCTGGCCGATGGCAGCGTGATCGAGGCGGAAATCGTTTCTTCGGTGTTCTTCGATCCAAAGGGTGATCGCCAGAACATCTAATGGCTTCGGGTCCTGTGGGGTGCCTGCGACCGCCTTCGCGAGCAGGCTCGCTCCCACAGGAGATCGCGGTCAAATGTGGGAGCTAGCCTGCTGGCGATGACGGCAGTGCAGCCACCACAGGAACCAACAGAATTCAGGAAAGGTGCTTTATGACCGCAGCCAATGTTTACCAACAACGCCCAACCACCGGGGCCAAGGCCGAGTCGTCGCTGCATCATGCCGACCTCGCCAGTCTGGTGGGCAAGGGCCGTAAAAGCGCCGGCGTGATCGTGCGTGAGAAAAAACTCCTCGGCCACCTGACTATTCGTGGTGATGGCCACGATGCGGCGTTCGCCGCTGGCGTGCACAAGGCCCTCGGGATCGAACTGCCGGCCGCGCTGACCGTCGTCGTCAAAGGCGAAACCAGCCTGCAATGGATGGGGCCGGATGAATGGCTGCTGATCGTGCCGACCGGTGAAGAATTCGCCGCCGAGCAAAAACTGCGTGAAGCGCTGGGCGACCTGCACATCGCGATCACCAACGTCAGCGGCGGCCAGCAGATCCTCGAACTGAGCGGCCCGAACGTGCGCCAGGTGCTGATGAAATCCACCAGCTACGACGTGCACCCCAACAGCTTCCCGGTGGGCAAGGCTGTCGGCACCGTGTTTGCCAAGTCGCAACTGGTGATCCGCCACACCGCCGAAGACACCTGGGAACTGCTGATCCGTCGCAGCTTCTCGGATTACTGGTGGTTGTGGTTGCAGGATGCGGCGGCGGAATACGGCCTGAGCGTCCAGGCTTAATGATCGTTCCCCTGTGGCGAGGGAGCTTGCTCCCGCTCGGCTGCGCAGCAGTCGTAAAACCTGAGCCCGCATTCCTCCTGAGTGAATGCGGTCGCTGATTTTGGGGTCGCTTCGCAACCCAGCGGGAGCAAGCTCCCTCGCCACAGAGTTATCTCTGATCACAGTTGTAGCAGCAGGAGTCACCGCACTATGAGCCGCGCCCCAGACACATGGATTCTGACCGCCGACTGCCCAAGCGTCCTCGGCACCGTGGACGCGGTGACCCGCTTTCTGTTCGAGCAGGGCTGCTACGTCACCGAGCACCATTCCTTCGATGATCGGCTCTCGGGCCGTTTCTTCATTCGCGTGGAATTCCGCCAGCCCGATGGCTTCGACGAGCAAGCCTTCCGCGCCGGACTGGAAGAGCGTGGCAAAGCCTTCGGCATGGTCTTCGAGCTGACACCGCCGAACTACCGGCCAAAAGTGGTGATCATGGTCTCCAAGGCCGATCACTGCCTCAACGATTTGCTCTACCGCCAACGCATTGGCCAATTGTCGATGGACGTGGCCGCCGTGGTGTCCAACCACCCGGACCTCAAACCGTTGGCCGACTGGCATCAGATTCCGTATTACCACTTCCCGCTGGACCCGAACGACAAGCCGTCGCAAGAGCGTCAGGTGTGGCAGGTGATCGAAGAGTCCGGCGCTGAACTGGTGATCCTTGCCCGCTACATGCAAGTCCTGTCGCCAGAGTTGTGCCGCAAACTCGACGGCAAGGCGATCAACATCCATCACTCGTTGCTGCCGGGTTTCAAGGGCGCCAAGCCTTATCACCAAGCCTACAACAAGGGCGTGAAACTGGTCGGCGCCACAGCGCACTACATCAACAACGACCTGGACGAAGGCCCGATCATCGCCCAGGGCGTGGAGGCGGTGGACCACAGTCATTACCCGGAAGACTTGATCGCCAAAGGTCGGGATATCGAAGGGCTGACCCTGGCGCGGGCCGTCGGGTATCACATTGAACGACGAGTGTTTCTCAACGCCAATCGCACGGTCGTTCTCTAATTCGCTTTCGCGAGCAGGCTCGCTCCCACAGGTTTTGTGTTGGTCACAGACGTGTGTACACCCCCGATCAAATGTGGGAGCGAGCCTGCTCGCGAAGAGGCCCTATCAGGCAACACAAGACACACAGGCAACAACCAGAGCAATCAACGCGCCGCCGCTTCATGGCGACGCGACCGCTACATAAAAACAACAGCGAGGTGAAAGCATGTCTGGCAATCGTGGTGTGGTGTATCTCGGCAATGGCAAGGTCGAGGTGCAAAAAATCGACTATCCGAAAATGCAGGACCCGCGCGGCAGGAAGATTAACCACGCCGTCATCCTGCGTGTGGTTTCCACCAACATCTGTGGTTCCGATCAGCACATGGTGCGCGGCCGCACCACTGCTCAGACCGGTCTGGTGCTGGGCCACGAAATCACTGGCGAAGTGATCGAGAAGGGCAGCGACGTCGAAAACCTGCAGATCGGCGATTTGGTCTCCGTGCCGTTCAACGTGGCTTGCGGGCGCTGCCGTTCCTGCAAGGAAATGCATACCGGTGTTTGCCTGAGCGTTAACCCGGCGCGTCCGGGCGGTGCTTACGGTTATGTCGACATGGGCGACTGGACCGGCGGCCAGGCTGAATACGCGATGGTGCCGTATGCCGACTTCAACCTGCTGAAACTGCCTGATCGTGATCGCGCGATGGAAAAAATCCGCGACCTGACCTGCCTCTCCGACATCCTGCCGACCGGTTACCACGGCGCAGTCACCGCTGGCGTTGGCCCAGGCAGCACCGTGTACATCGCCGGCGCCGGCCCTGTCGGTCTGGCCGCTGCCGCGTCCGCCCGCCTGCTGGGCGCGGCGGTGGTGATTGTTGGTGACGTCAACACCGTCCGCCTGGCACACGCCAAGGCCCAGGGTTTCGAAATCGCCGACCTGTCCCTGGACACCCCGCTGCATGAACAAATCGCTGCGCTGCTGGGCGAACCAGAAGTGGATTGCGCCGTCGACGCCGTAGGCTTCGAAGCGCGCGGCCACGGCCATGACGGCGTGAAACACGAGGCCCCGGCCACCGTGCTCAACTCGCTGATGGGCGTGGTACGGGTTGCCGGCAAAATCGGTATCCCGGGCCTGTACGTGACCGAAGATCCAGGTGCCGTCGATGCCGCCGCAAAAATGGGCAGCCTCAGCATCCGCTTCGGCCTGGGCTGGGCCAAATCCCACAGCTTCCACACCGGCCAGACGCCCGTGATGAAGTACAACCGCCAGCTGATGCAGGCGATCATGTGGGACCGCATTCACATTGCCGACATCGTTGGCGTGGAAGTCATCAGCCTTGATGACGCGCCACGCGGTTATGGCGAGTTCGATGCGGGCGTGCCGAAGAAGTTTGTGATTGATCCGCATAAGTTGTTCAGTGCGGCGTAAGCGTTACGCAAGACGGGAGAAGGGCGACAGTGATGTCGCCCTTTTTTATGGCTGTCCGGTGACACCTAATTGCTCAAAGAGAATGAGCAGTCATTGTTGGGTTTAGAATAACAGCGATTCGATTCGTCCCAATTCGCAGGCGCCCCGGCTTTCCAGTTGACTACATTGTCTAGAAACAAGGCCAGATTTTGGTAGCGGCAACTCAACTGACTGACTTTCACTGGCCCGTTTTCGGTTTCGTCTTCAGTGATATACGCCGCATCTTCAAAAACCAGAGTCTTAATATCGACCGGTTGTCCCGGATCTTCTCCTTTCCAGATATGGCCGGATCTGTCCTTGGCTTCAAAGCCACTCATTGTTTTGTAAATAGATGAGGGTTCAGGGCAAGTATCTGCGTAGGTATAGTTACTCACGGTCAGGATTGCTAAAACGCTGGCAATAATCTTTGTCTGCATGGTGTCTAACCCCCGTTTGTTTGTCCGTAATAAACACTCGCGTTGATACCTATTGCCAGCTAATTGCCGTAAGTGAAGAAAAACAATAGCTTCAGTTGGTATGTACGCACAAGAGAAGCTGGACTTACGGTCAAAGCCAAATAGATTTAATGAGGCTTTTTGTCGCTTCCCACTATGATGTTCTTTGCGTACCACTGTCCGTTATCGCCTTGGACTAGGTCATACGTCACCTTATCGCCGACCTTTGGATGACGGTCGCCCGGGTTGATGCAAAAGATAATTGGTTGAGTCTCCAGTTCTATATGTTCCAAACTTTTCGATGGCGACGAAGTAGGTTCGTTAATGACTGTAGTATCGAACTTTTCTGTTTTTCGCCTCATCGCCGTGTCTCCGATAAGAATGGCCTGCCCTAACCACTAGGTGGAAGCAGGCCTGGTCGAGTCTTCAACGACTTTGGTCATTGTTTATTTATTCGGTGCGAACCTGCGCAGCCTGTTGACCTTTTTGCCCTTTTTCTGAAACGTAAGATACTGCTTGTCCCTCTTTCAAACTTTTAAAGCCGTCTGATTCAATTGCTTTGAAGTGTACGAAAAGTTCCGCTCCTCCACTATCTGGAGTGATAAATCCAAAGCCCTTTTCATCGTTAAACCATTTAACTATACCTGTTTCTCTGCCAGCCATATTAATGCTTCCTACCAGATCGAAAACGAAGAGGTGCGAGCTGCTATTTAATAACTCACTCCCGATTGCTGTTGTTACAAACTCAGCTTAGTTTGTGCTGCGAAACGGTCGCAACTGTCAGATATGACAGATTTTTATACCAGTTTGATGTAGTCAGGTTGTTTCTTATAGCAGTCAATTAACTGGTCTATCTCATGCTATGCACTTCCAAAGGCAAAAAATGCCTGCGCCAGCAAGGAACAACACCCCCCAAACCCCGGTCAAATCGGCAGTTTTCCCGCCCACACACGGGTGGCTCTCACGGCGCAAGAGGATGTCTGGATGAAGATTTCACGCGGTTTAGCACTGGCTTCGCTGATGACCCTCGCGGCCAGCCCGGTCTTCGCCGGTTTCAGCCTGGACGATGTGACCAAAGCGGCTTCGAGCATGCAGGGGGGTAATGCTGCCGCAGCGGCTGCGCCAACGTCAGAAACGGCCGGATTGTTGAGCGCGCTCAGCGAATTGAACGTGACACCTCAACAGGCCGTCGGCGGGACTGGGGCGATGCTGGGGCTGGCGAAGAATCAGTTGAGCTCGACCGATTACTCGGAACTGGCCAAAAGCGTTCCGGGCATCGACAAGTTGTCCGGCGGCGGTGAGCTGGGTGCGCTGGCCGGCCTGCTTGGGTCTTCCGGCAAGGCGGCCGGTCTGGACAATGCCTTGGGTGCCGTGAAGAACACCAACGATCTGAACAACGCGTTTAGCGCGTTGGGCATGGACAGCGGCATGATCGGCCAGTTTGCCCCGGTGCTGTTGCAATACCTCGGTCAGCAGGGCGTTGGTGGCTCGTTGCTGGAAAGCCTGGACGGGATCTGGGGCGCCGGCACCGGCAGTTGATTCAACGGCGCTCGGCGCGCAACGCGTCGATGCGTTGATCCTTCTCTATCCAGAGCTGGTTGACCCAATTCTGGACCGTTTCGCGAAACACCGGATCGTTTTCGTAATCGCCTTGCCACAATGCCGGGTCGAGCTCTCGGGTCTTGATGTCGATGATGACCCTCGGCACGTTGCCGCTGAGCAAGTCCCAAAACCCCGGAATCTGCTGCTGCGGATACACCACCGTCACATCAAGCACGGCATCCAGCTGTTCGCCCATTGCCGCCAGGACAAACGCCACTCCGCCGGCCTTGGGCTTGAGCAGGTGAGTGAAGGGTGACTGCTGCTGAGTGCTTTTCGCTGCGGTGTATCGGGTGCCTTCCAGGTAATTGACCACGGTCACCGGCTGACGCTTGTACAACTCGCACGCCGCTTTAGTGATCTCCAGATCCTTGCCGGCCAACTCAGGGTGCTTGGCCAGGAATGCCTTGGTGTAGCGCTTCATGAACGGATAATCCAGGGCCCACCACGCCAGCCCCAGGAACGGCACCCAGATCAGTTCCTTCTTGAGGAAGAACTTGAAGAATGGCGTGCGGCGGTTCAGGGCCTGGATCAACGCCGGGATATCGACCCAGGATTGATGGTTGCTGATCACCAGGTATGAGGTATCGACGCGCAGACCCTCGCCACCACGAATGTCCCACTGGGTCGGGATGCACCACTTGAAGATCAGCTTGTCGATCTCGGCCCAGGTTTCGGCGATCCACATCACCGCCCATGAGGCGTAGTCGCGATGGCGACCAGGCAAGACCAGTTTGAGCAGCGCAAACACCATCAGCGGCCCGATCAGGACCAGGGTGTTGAGCAACAGCAGCAGGGTAACGAAACAGCCGGTGAGCAGGCGGCGCATAAGTAACTCTTGAAAGCGTTTGGGCGCGTCATGATATTCAGCTTCGGGCCGCAGGCCAAATCGGCGGTGACGAATGTTTCACCTTTACATCGTTATGCTTGCCGCCTGATGAGATCACCTGTGGCGAGGGAGCTTGCTCCCGCCGGGCTGCGAAGCGGCCCCAAAAACTAATGTGACGCAGCGTGTCAGGAACACCGAGTTGAATGGATTTACGGCGGCTTCGCCGCCCAACGGGAGCAAGCTCCCTCGCCACAAAGCTAGGTGGCCGTCCAACTATCTTTGTTGTTTGCGGTCTAGAATTTGGCCACTGCGCCCCCATTCCCAAAGGATGCCCATTACGTGAAATCCCTCCTTGCACTGCTTTCTCTCGTGGCCCTGCCGGTCCTGGCCGCCGAGCCGACGCTGTACGGGCGTTACGAATACATTGCGCTGCCGGAAATCGGCGGCGAAGTCCTCAAGGCCAAAATGGACACCGGCGCCCTGACGGCCTCGCTGTCGGCCAAGGACATCGAAACCTTCACCCGCGACGGCGACGAGTGGGTCCGTTTCCGCCTCGCCACCAAAGATGCGAGCAACAAGGTCTACGAGCACAAGGTTGCGCGGATCAGCAAGATCAAGACCCGCTCCGAAGAGGATGACGATGACAAGGAAGCTGTCGAGCCGACCAAGCGCCCGGTAGTCGATCTGGAACTGTGCCTGGGCAACGTCAAGCGCACCGTCGAGGTCAACCTTACCGACCGCAGCAGCTTCAACTATCCGCTGTTGATCGGTGCCAAGGCCTTGCGTGAATTCGGTGCGGCGGTGAACCCGGCGCGGCGTTTCACGGCCGACAAACCCGACTGCTGATTGACGGAACGAGAGGCTTGGGGCACCGTTCGCCCACTTAACTGCCGGGCTCGGACGCCATGCCTCATATCCTGATTGTCGAAGACGAAGCGGCGATTGCCGACACCCTGATATTCGCGTTGCAGGGAGAGGGGTTCACCACGACCTGGTTGAGCCTCGGCGCGGCGGCGCTGGAGCATCAGCGCCAGACCCCGGCCGACCTGATCATTCTCGACATCGGCCTGCCGGACATCAGCGGCTTTGAGACCTGCAAGCAACTGCGGCGTTTCAGCGAAGTGCCGGTAATCTTCCTCAGCGCCCGTGACGCGGAAATCGACCGCGTCGTGGGCCTGGAAATCGGCGCCGACGACTACGTGGTCAAGCCGTTCAGTCCCCGGGAAGTCGCGGCGCGGGTCCGGGCGATTCTCAAGCGCATGGCGCCGCGACCGGTGGCCGAAGTCTCATCGGCGTTGTTTCGGGTCGACTGCCAACGCGTGCAGATCAGCTATCGCAATCAACCATTGAATCTCACCCGGCACGAATTCCGTCTGCTGCAATGCCTGCTGGAACAACCCGAACGCGTCTTCAGTCGCGAGCAATTGCTCGATGCGCTGGGCGTGGCCGCCGATGCCGGTTACGAGCGCAGCATCGACAGCCATATCAAAAGCGTGCGCGCCAAATTGCGTCTGGTGAAGGCTGACGCCGAACCGATCCAGACCCATCGCGGCCTCGGTTACAGCTACAGCCCGGGGCACAGCTGATGCCGTTGGGGATCCGGATTTTCCTGGTCTACGTGCTGTTTATCGGCCTGACCGGTTACTTCGTGCTCAACACCGTGATGGAAGAAATCCGCCCAGGGGTGCGCCAGTCCACGGAAGAAACCCTGGTCGACACCGCCAATCTGATGGCCGAGATCCTGCGCGACGATTTCAAGGCCGGCACCCTCAACCAGAACCGCTGGCCCGAGCTGCTCAGGGCCTATGGCGAACGGCAGCCGAAGGCAAGCATCTGGGGCTTGCCGAAGAACCAGGTCAACCACCGGATTTACGTCACCGACGCCAAAGGCCTCGTGGTGCTGGACTCCAGTGGCGCAGCGGTGGGGCAGGACTATTCACGATGGAACGACGTCTACCTGACGTTGCGCGGTGAATACGGCGCACGTTCCACCCGCAGCGATCCGAACGATGCGACCTCTTCGGTGATGCACGTCGGCGCGCCGATTCGCGACAACGGCCAGATCATCGGCGTGGTCACTGTGGCCAAGCCCAACAGTTCGTTGCAGCCTTACGTGGATCGCACCGAACGTCGATTGCTTGCTTATGGTGCCGGGTTGATCGGCCTGGGCCTGCTGTTCGGCGCGCTGTTGTCATGGTGGCTGAGCGCGGCGCTGCGGCGGTTGACCGCCTATGCCCAAGCGGTGAGTGAGGGCCGGCGCGTCGAGGTGCCGCATTATCGCGGCGGGGAGTTGGAGCAACTGGCGACGGCGGTGGAACAGATGCGAACCCAGCTGGAAGGCAAAGCCTACGTCGAGCGTTATGTGCACACCCTGACCCATGAATTGAAAAGCCCATTGGCGGCGATTCGCGGTGCAGCTGAGTTGCTGCAAGGTGAAATGCCGTTGGCTCAGCAGCAGCGTTTCGTCAGCAACATCGACAGTGAAAGTGTGCGGATGCAGCAGTTGATTGAGCGGTTGCTGAACCTGGCCCAGGTCGAACAGCGTCAAGGGCTGGAAGAGCGGGTGGCGGTGCCGTTGGCGGGTTTGGTGGATGAGTTGCTCAACGCCCAGGCCGCGCGGATCGAAGGGAAAAAGTTGCGCGTGGAACAGAGGATCGCGCCGGATATGACCCTGCATGGCGAGCCGTTTCTGTTGCGGCAGGCGCTGGGGAATCTGCTGGAGAATGCTTTGGATTTCACCCCGCCTCAGGGGCTGCTGCGGTTCAGCGCCGAGAGGGTCGGCGAGCAGATCGAGTTCAGGTTGTTCAATCAGGCCGAGGCGATTCCCGACTATGCGTTACCGCGTTTGAGCGAGCGTTTCTACTCGCTGCCGCGCCCGGACAGTGGGCGCAAGAGCACCGGGTTGGGGCTTAACTTTGTGGAAGAAGTGGTGAAGCTGCATGGTGGGGCATTGAGCATCGGCAATGTCGAGGGTGGGGTGGAAGTCCTATTGCACCTGGCCTAGGACCGAGTCGCGGCCAATCGCGAGCAGGCTCACTCCCACAGTTGATGTGTGGGGGACTCAGAATTTGTGTCCAGCGCAGAACCCATGTAGGAGCGAGCCTGCTCGCGAAGAGGCCAGTCCGTTCTCCACATAATCTCCATATTCCCCCCACAAAGCCTCCACACACCCATCCCAGACTCTCCCCATCCAAACAGGGAGAGTCCCATGAACCGCAGCCTGACCCTAAAACTCGGGGCAATCGCCCTTCTGATTCTGCTATTGCTGATCCCGTTGCTGATGATCAACGGCGTCATCCAGGACCGCCAGCAATTGCGCGACGGTGTGCTTGAAGACATTGCCCGCAGCTCCAGCTACAGCCAGCAACTGAACGGGCCGCTGATGGTGGTGCCGTATCGCAAAGTGGTGCGCACCTGGAAGCTCAACGAAAAAACCAACCAGCGTTATCAGGAAGTCGGTGAGGAGCGCGGTCGTCTGTATTTCCTCCCGGAACGCTTCGAACTCGATGGCCAGGTGCAGACCGAACTGCGCTCCCGAGGCATTTACGAGGCGCGACTGTTCCACGCCGACAACCGCATCAGCGGGCATTTCTCGGTCCCGGCGCAACTGGGCATCAAGGAAGATTTTGCCGATTACCAGTTCGACCAGCCGTTTCTGGCGGTCGGGATCAGCGACATTCGCGGCATCGAAAACGCCCTGAAACTCGAACTCAATGACCAGCGGCTGGACTTTGTTCCGGGGACCCAGGTGGGCTGGTTAGGCGAAGGTGTACACGTGACATTGCCAGCGCTGGATACCAGGCAAGCCACGGAATTGACCTTCGGTTTCGACCTGCGGCTGCAAGGCACCGGTCAGTTGCAGATCCTTCCTGTGGGCAAGACCAGCAAGGTGTCGCTGAGCGCCAACTGGCCGCACCCAAGCTTCATCGGCAACTACCTGCCGGCCCAGCGTGAAGTCACCGATCAGGGGTTTACCGCCAACTGGCAGACCTCGTTTTTCTCCACGAACCTGCAGGAAGCGCTGAGCAGTTGTGTGTCCGGCGGTGGGTGCGAGGCGTACAGCGGCCGCAGCTTTGGCGTGAGTTTCATTGATCCGGTGGACCAATACCTCAAGAGCGATCGGGCGATCAAATACGCACTGCTGTTCATCGTGCTGACCTTCGCCGGATTCTTCCTCTTCGAAGTGCTGAAAAGCCTGGCGGTGCACCCGGTGCAATATGCATTGGTGGGCGTGGCGCTGGCGTTCTTCTACCTGTTGCTGCTGTCGTTGTCGGAGCACATCGGCTTTGCCCTGGCCTATCTGTTGTCGGCCGGCGGCTGCGTGTTGCTGATCGGGTTCTATGTCTGCCATGTGCTGCGCAGCGTGCGTCACGGCTTGAGCTTTTCGGCGGGGTTGGCGGCGTTGTATGGCTTGCTCTACGGCTTGTTGAGTGCCGAGGATTACGCTCTGTTGATGGGCTCGTTGTTACTGTTCGGCTTGCTCGGCGTGTTCATGGTGTTGACCCGCAAGCTGGATTGGTACGGGATCGGGCAGAAGCCTGCCAAGCCGTTGGCGTTTGATCTGGGGGCGGTGGAATGAGCCGGTCGGTGGGGTTGCGCGAGGATCAGCGGGAGGGGGAAGAGTTAGCGAAGCAGATATTCGGTTTGTTTCCTGTTGACCCGATGTGGTGCCATCGTGAGCAGGCTCGGTCCCACAAGGGATCTGCAGTGAACACAAGGTTCGTGCATACCACCGATCAACTGTGGGAGATTCTATGTTTGGGGGGAACACCCAAACATAGAATTTGGCTTGTATTCGGTTTGGTTTTTCATCAGGGCAAACATCACTCTGGCCAGCTTGCGTGCCAGGATAACCAAGGCCTGAGTGCCTTTTAGACCTCTGGCCAGATAGCGTTCGTAGTACGGCTTCCAGGTCGGCGAACGGCTGGCAGCCATAGCGCTATTGTGAAACAAGCGCCGGAACTCCGAGTCCCCTCG